>DATAXP010000053.1:0-49782 GCA_036272935.1 Pirellulales bacterium
GCTTTCGCCAGGAAGATGGGTTTCGCGATCACAAACAACGCCTCGGCATGGAGGAATGTCGTGCTTGGACCAAGGAGCCGATCCTGCGCACGTTTCAGGTGCAGATGCTCGCGCTCACGCTGCTGCGACTGGTGCAATTCCCACTCGACGCGGCTCGGGGCCCTCGTTGGCGACCCGCACCGCCTTGGAACCCCGACAAGAAGCACGCCTCGATCCTCGATCTGCGGCGATTGTTTTGGAGACACCGCGCGAGGTTTTCACAACTCGTGGCCGCCTGGGACGACTTGCCAAAACCACCACAGACCAAATACCACTGCGGCCAACGAACTACGCGGGCCGCGTAATGCCCTAGAAACTACTGCTTAACGGCCGCGGCCGCCGGCCCTCTTACTCGGCGACGTTGCCACGATCGGCCCGTGCCTGGGCTGCCTGGTTGGCATTCTTGTCGTTCATCGTGAAGCCGACGACCATCCAGCCGTCCGCTTCGCTCTGCACGAACGAGCCGCCGAAGCTCAGGTACTTGCGCACCACGGCGAAGTCGGGCAACTTGCTGCCGTCGATCTTTGGCTTGCGTACCTCGCCTTCGGGCGTCTCGCTTTGGAAGATGGCGTTTACCGCCTCGGCCAGTGGCAGGTCGGCCTCGGGTAGCTTGCCTTGACGGATCAGTTCGTAGCTGACGCGGAACCGCTCGTCGTCGCGGGTGAAGCCCTCGGCCGAGTGCGGCCCGCCGTTGAGCTTCGGGAACTGCGCGATCACACGCTGGTAGTCGCCGTCGGGATCGAGGGGCTTTTCGGCGCTTGGATGGCTGAGAATCTGTTCGAGTAGGTCGACGTGCGAGGCGACGAACAGGTAGCCGAGCCCTACGGTCACGGCCGAGTGCGGCATGTGCGGATGGGCTTGACCCGCAGCGGCCGGCTCGTTACCCACCTGCACCTGCACAGCGGGCACTTGCTGATCCTCGGGAATGATCTCGTAGATTTTGTATTCAGTGTCGCCCGACTTGAACGTGCGCAGCTTGACGCTCGGATCATTTTGCATCAGCTTGTCGACCGCGGCGGCGACGGCCTGTTCGTTGGTCGTCTCGGCGGCGAACAATCGTCGCTGGCTGTGCGGACCGATCGGATCGACATTGTCGGTCTGGATCGAGCAGCGTGTGCCCAGATGGGCAATCAGGTCGTGCTTTACGTCGATCTGCGGACCGTTGGGGTCGGTCTTCATGCTGTCGATCACGTCGTTCCACACACCCTGCTCCCCTTCGCCGACGATCTCGTCGAACAGGGTGCCGAAGTTGTCGAACGCGTTGTTCATCTCCCAGCGGAAGGTCATGTAGCTCGCCACATCCGAGGGCACCCAGCTCTCGGGCGCGTGCACGCTGGCATTGGGGAACGTGAGCATCCGCATCGCGCGGGCGTACGGTGGCGGGGCGAACACCTTGCTGCGGTGGACCACGCCGTACGGTCCGGCGGCCAGGGTGACGTAACCGCCGATGGCGCGGATGGCGGTGAAGCCTTCCTTCTTGGCGATCGCCACGAGGTCGCGCGTCGGCTTGCGGGACAACGAGTTCTGCATCGCCTCGCCCGCCGCGGCGGGGTCGACCCACCAGCGCAGGTGCGGCTCGAACTCGGCGGCTTGCTTCGCGCAGCGCTCGTTCACGTTTCGGTAAGCAGCCACGCTGGCCAGCGAATCGGGCTTCGGCGTGCGCAGGCGGCTGAGCACTTGATCGAGCAGGCCTAGATTATCGGAGATGCCAAGCACGCCATTCTCGATCACGTACACCGCCTGGACCGCCTGCTTGCGCTTGCCCTTCGGCGGGATGTCGTACACGGTTACCGGCGCGTTGGCGTAGCGGCTGGCGTGCATCGACCGCTTCGCGCCGTTGCGTTGCAGCACGCCGTCGACCTTCTGCAACATCTGGCCGGCAGCCTGCAGGTTGTTCGTCACGTCGATCAGTGCCACGCCGGCCGCTCGACCGTCGGGCATCTGCACCAAGGCGACGGCGGTTTCGCCGGTCGGCAGCTTTTCCAAATCGCCGAACGTGATGCCGACGCGGTCCTCAATCAGCAGGTCTTTGGCGTGAAGCTGCCGCTTTAAGTCCGCATGGAACGGCTGCATTGCCGGGTCGTCCAACAGGCGGCCGATCGGGGTTCTCTGCCAGGCGGCGAGCAGCTTAGGCATGTCGGGGACCGACAGGTACGCCTTCGTGGCGGCCGGCAGCACCTGCTCGCTCGGCGGCATCGCCGCTTCCGCTAGTGCCCCTTGAAACGACGCGATCAGCAAGCCGAGCGCCAAAGATCGGAAGCGAATACAGCGCGGTGTGGAGTGCATCAATGCAGATTCTCCGAGAGCAGGAGCAGGGCGCCTCTACGTGCCACCGGGGTAGGCGTTATATTCAACATCCGTGTCGCCAGCTCCCCGCCGCCGCCAGCGAGACACGGCCGGAAGTTTAACCCGCTAAGGAATTTAATTCCATACTGATCGGCCTCGCGCGGCCTCGCCGACCGCGCGAAATACGCACTCCACCGCCATGCACGATTTCCAGCACGAAGCACTCAGCCACGATCCGGTCCACGGCTACCTGGCCTTCTCGACCGACGCCGACTCACCGGGCGAAGTCGCCGAGCGCCACGTGATCGACCACCCGTGGGTGCAACGGCTGCGCCAAATCTACCAACTGCAGACAGCGTTTTGGGTCTTCCCGTCGGCCGAGCACAGCCGCTTTCAGCACGTGCTCGGCGCGATGCACCTGGCCGGCCGCGCCGTCGAGGCGCTTTACGACTCGCTGGCCGAAGTCTGCCCCGATGTGCCAAGCCGGGCCTATGTCGAGTCGCTGGCACGCCTGGCGGCCCTGCTGCACGACGTCGGTCACGGGCCGTTCGGCCACTTTTTCGACGAGCACTACCTGCGCCGCTACGGGCTGACGCACGAGACGCTCGGCAGCCGGATCATCACCGACGAGCTGGGGCCGCTGCTGCGCCGCGTACGGCGCAACCCCAACGGCGCGCTGCGGGCCGACGAAACGATCGACCCGGCGCAGATTGCCTTTCTGATCATGCGCCCCGGAGCGGTCGAATCGGCGACCGACTCGGCTGCCGCGACGCCGCGCTGGCTCGAACTGCTGCGCAGCCTGTTCGCGGGACTGTACACGGTCGACAACATGGACTTCGTGCTCCGCGACGCCTACGCCTCGGGCTACAGCGCCCGGGCGTTCGATCTCGATCGCCTGCTGCACTACAGCTTCTTCAGTCCCGCGGGATTGGCGATCCACGCCCGTGGATTGCCGGCCCTGGTTCGCTTCCTGGGCGTGCGTGCCGAGCTGTTCCGCACCCTGTACTTCCACCGCACGGTGAGGTCGATCGACCTGACGCTGGCCGATCTGTTTGCCGACAGCGGCGACGCGCTCTTTCCGGGCAATCCTTTGGAGCATCTCGACGCCTACCGGCAATTCACCGATTGGTCGCTGCTGGTCGATGTGGCACGCTGGCCGCGCTCGAGCGACACCCGACATCGCGAACTGGGCGAGCGGTGGAGTGCGCTATTGCGCCGCGAGATTCGCTGGAAGATGGCCGCCGAGCGCACGGTGTTCTTCGATCCCGCGGCCTCAGAGACCGGCAGCATCTTCAGCCGGGCCGAGTTCTTCGAGCAAGCACTCCGCGACGCGCTGCCTGCGGGACTGCGCAACCTGCCGCTGCGTGTCGACGTGCCGCGGCACATGCACCGCCCCGGCACGCGCGGCGCTGCGCAGGGAGTGAACTTCTTATTCGACCCTGCGCGCAACGAGGTGCGGCCGCTCGACGACAGCGAGCTGTACCGGCAGTTGCCGCTGAGTTTTCGCCTGTGCCGCGTGTATGCCGAGAGCCGCGAGCACAACGCAGTCATCGCCGCCGCGCTCGACGCGCTGGTGGGCACGGTAGGGCTGGATGACAGGACGAACATGTGACCTCGACAGCCGCGCGGCGAGATTTTATCTTCTCCCCCATGGCGACTACGTAGTCCTGAAGGAGTGAGAACCTGGCGATGAATCACGGATGGTGGATGTGCGGTGTAATGTTGCTGTCGACGCTGGCAACAGGGGCCTCGGCCGCTCCGATCGTCCCCGGCACCGGCACGCGCGCCGTGGTGGTCGACGACTTCGAAGACCCTGAATGGGTGTACGTGCCCAACGAACCCAAAAGCAGCAGCAACATCGACAAGCAGCAGCGACCGCCGATGGGACGCGCCAAAGGCGGCGGCGTGTACGAGAGCGGCCTGCGCGGCCAGCCCGACATCATCCGTCGCGTGCCGACGCCCGAAGGGGGCCTGTCCGGCAGCAACGGCGCCCTGCTCATGCGATCGCTGCGCACCGGCGTGCCCAACTTCGTCACCAACGAGAACCAGCAAGACGACCTGATCATGAACGTCGCGGCCAAGATCAACGGCTACATGCTGCCGGCCTGGTCGCCGAGCGCCGTGGTGCGCGTCTACGTACCGCCCTTCGACCAGTGGGAGCAGCGCACCGGCAGCAGCTTCGGTTTCCGTGCCGACTGCCGCGGTCGCAAGCCGGGGCGCGACGAGAAGTCGGAAGCCTACTGGCCCGGCTTCTTCATCCAGTTCCTCAAGGCCGACGGCCGAGGGCGCAAGGAAGATTCAGGCATCATCCTGATCCGCGGCAACCAGTACGGCCACGAGGTCCCCGGTCCGGCGATCACCGAATCCGGCTGGTGGACCCTGGGCATGTCGTTCAGCCCCGATGGCCAGATCCACTTTTACGCCCGCAAGGGCGTTGAAGACCTGCAGGCTTCCGACCGACTCGCCTCGTATTACTGCTACGGCTTCCGCTGCGAGCGATTCCACTCGGTCTTCTTCAACATCTCGAACTTCGACAACGGCCACAGTTGGTCGACGCCGTGGATCGTTGACGATCCGGCGGTGTACTTCACGCGGCGTTGAGACGCGCGGCGACGGCGACGAAGAGCCTATCCGAAAACCGCGTGGGGCAGGCATTCTTGCCTGCCTTCGGCGACCCTTTTTCTCGGCAGGCAAGAATGCCTGCCCCACGCGAAACCCCTTGGTGCGGCGGTTTTCGGATAGGCTCTAATATGGGAAGGGCTGCATGGCCCGTGGCTGCTGCGCAGGCGCCTGCGGGACGGCTCCCTGCGGCGCCATTTGTTGCGGCATCTGCTGCATGGCGGGCGCAGCGCCTTGAACCGGCATGCCACCGGCCGCTGGCGCCATGGGCTGCCCAACCGGCGAGGCCATCGCCACCATCTGCACCTGCTGTTGCTGCTGCTGCGGCTGAGTCCGAGCGATATTGGGCAGGTCGAGGCCGTTTTCGCTTTGCCCGGTGCGATAGCGGATTTCGTCGGCCACATCGCCGCGCACCAGCGAGCCGCCACCCATGACGCTCAGGTTGTTGTGATTCGACCGGGCGAGCAAATAGTCGCCGTTAATCACCGGCTGCTTGGTCCTCACATCGTAGGCGATCACGAGCAGCTTGGCGGTCCCCATCGCTTTCGTTCGCTCGAACAGCGCCATCTTGGGAACGGAGATCGGCGACGGCGGCGGCAGCGGAATCTGCGGGATGCCCAGGAACAGGTCGTTGCGGTCGGTCCCCACGGCGCCGCTGCCGACCTCGACCACGACGTCGGCATCCTCGGCCTTGCCCACCAGCGTCGAGCCGTTGGCCAGCAGCCGATGGTGCATCGAAACGATCACGTAGTTCTTGTCGACGCAGTCGAGGTACTGCGTGTCGAGGTATACCTTGGCGTATCGCACCGGCGCCAGATCGACCTGGTTCAACGACCGGTCGACGGCCGTCGAGATCAGCAACTGCTCGAGCCCCGTGCGGGCGGTGTCCGACTGCTTGGCCGTGGCGCAACCCAGGCACGTGGCGACAAGCAACCCGGCGATCGATCGATGGACGCGAAACGACATGGCCTTGCTCCCCCGTTCTCGAACACACTCAGAGGCAACCTTAACGGGTGTATCGGTCGTGACGGCTGTAGGGATCAGAAAAACCTTGCCTTGCCGATGGGGGTTTGCGATCGGACTGCCAAAATGGCTGAGGGACCGAAATCCCAAATCCCAAGCTCCAAGTCCCAAACCGATCGCGCCAAAGTAATTGCGTTCGCGACCTCGCCGGGGCACGCTGCTTGCTTTCGCACTCTTGTTTCAAGCTATCCCCTGCCATCACTACCCACACAGCAACATGCCCGATACCGCGACCGCCCCGGCCAAGAGCCACGAGTTCAAGGCCGAGATCAAGCAACTGCTCGACATCCTGATCCACTCGGTCTACACGTCGAAGGAAATCTTCCTCCGTGAGCTGATCTCCAACGCGACCGACGCCCTAGAAAAGGTGCGGTTCATGCAGGCCTCGGGCTCGGCAATCCACACCGCCGACTTGCCGCTGGAGATTCGCCTCGAGACGCGCTCCGAAGGCGATCGCAAGGTGCTGGTCGTTGCCGACTCCGGCGTGGGCATGACGGCCGACGAAGTCCACGAGAACATCGGCACCATCGCCCATAGCGGGGCGGCGTCGTTCCTGGAGCAACTCAAGGCGCAGCCGGCGGGCGAAACGGAAAAGAGCGACGGCTCGCAGCAACTCAGCCTGATCGGCCGCTTCGGCGTCGGGTTCTACTCGGTATTCATGGTTGCCGATCGCGTGGTGCTCACGACGCGCTCGGCCCGACCCGATGCCAAACCGGTTGAATGGACCAGCGACGGCCTGGGAAGCTATTCGCTCGTCACGCTCGACGAGGACCGTCCCCGCGGCACACGCATCGAAATCCATCTCAAAAAGGACGATGAACGCTTTGCCGACGAACACGAGCTGAAAGCCGCCATCCAGCGCTACTCGAACTTCGTCCCCTTCCCGGTGCTCGTCGACGGCACGCGCGTCAACCAAACCTCGGCCCTGTGGCGCGAGCCGCCTTCGCAGGTTAAGCCCGAGCAATACAACGAATTCTTCAAGCTCGTCGGCCACGATGTCGAAGACCCGCTGCTCACGATGCACTTCGGGGCCGACGCGCCGTTGCAGTACTCGGCGCTGTTGTTCGTGCCGGCGAGCAATCCCGAATCGCTGGGCTTCGGCCGCGGCGAGGTGAGCCTGCACCTGTACGTGAAGCGAGTGCTGATCGACAGCGAAAACAAGATACTGCTGCCCGAGTACCTGCGCTTCGTGCGCGGCGCGGTCGAGAGCGACGATCTGCCGCTGAACGTCTCGCGCGAAACGCTGCAGGAGAACCGGCTGGTCGCCAAGATTCGCGAAGCGCTCACTCGCCGCGTGCTCGACGACTTGTTGGACCTGGCCAAACAGAAGCCCGAGGAGTACGCAAAGTTCTGGCGCACCTTTGGCCGCATCCTCAAGGAAGGTTGTAACGATTGGTCGCACCGCGAGAAGTTCCAACACCTGCTGCGGTTCAACTCGTCGCGGCACAGCGACGGCGAAGGCTTGGTGAGCCTGGCCGAGTATGTCGAGGCGATGCCGGTCGGTCAGCCGGCCATCTATTATCTCAGCGGCGCCAGTCGAGAAGCGCTGCTGCGCGATCCGCGGCTCGAACTGTTCCGCAAGAAGAAGATCGAGGTGCTGTACCTCACTGAGGTGGCCGACGAGTTCGTGCTCGGCAATTTGGGCAAGTGCCAGGACAGGCCGTTGCTGTCGGCCGATCAGGTGAAGCCCGACGATTTGAAGAATCTTGGCCAGAAGGACAAAACCGAGGAGGCGAAGCCCGAAGTTCCCGAGCTTGACATCGCCCCGGTGATCGTGCGGTTCAAGGAGATTCTGGGCGACCGAGTCGTTGACGTACGTCCCAGCGATCGGCTCGTCGATTCGCCGGCCTGCCTGGTGGGCGATGACGCGCAGCAGTCGGGCCATATCGACAAGATCATGCGCATGATGCAGAAGAACACCGACTTGCCGCGGCGCGTGCTCGAGCTGAACCCGCGGCACCGGCTCGTTCAGAACCTTGCCCGGCTGGCGCAGCGCGACGCCCACGATCCGTTCCTCGAACGGGCCTGCGAACAACTGTTCGAAGGGAGCATGCTGGTCGACGGTTACCTAGCCGATCCGCACCGGTTGGTCGAGCGGATGAACGCGATCCTCGAAGATGCTGCGTCGACCAAGGCGGGGGCGTAACGCCGCGTGGGGCAGGCATTCCTGCCTGCCGTTGGCCACCATGAGGGCAGACAAAAATGTCTGCCCGACGCAACTTACTTGACTGCTGCATTCAGCTACACTCTTCCAATACCGACTCGCGCCCGTCCTTCGCCCGAGGAACCACACCATGATTCATCTGCTGGTTGTGTTGACCGTCAAGAACGAGGCCGACGTTGCGACGGTCGAAGGACTGCTGCGGCAGCAGGCACAATTGTCGCGCAAGGAGCCGGGCTGCGAGCGGTTCAACGTGTACCACTCGCAGAACGATCCCAAGGTGTTCATCCTCTGCGAGCACTGGGAGTCGCAGGCGGCCGTCGATGCTCACCGCAAGGCGGTGGCCTACACGACGGTATATCAGCCGAAGGTGCTGCCGCTCGTCGATCGCGTGCCGCACCCGTCGTCGCTGGTTGAGTAGCGCTCGCCAAAACACTACCCCGCCCGACGCGCCACAACATGATGCAAGTGCAATCATGCGGGCGTTCCAAGGGGATTGCTAGCCGCGAGCGCGAGCGAGCGGTCTTGGACGTTGCGCTTTCGGGGTGCGCATAAAACCCCTCGCTCGCGCTCGGGGCTAACAGTTCACCGTTTTGGACATCGTGTTATGCCAGCACTTGCATCATGTTGGCCAGCTGGCGCGTCGCGCTGGTTTTGGCAGTGGGTTCCTTCGTTCCGCTAGCGGCGCCGGCAGTCTTTCCCGCCCGCTTCCGCTCTTCCGCGCTTGGCGCGGCTTCCCTATACTCCGTGCCCCAAGAACATCCGCCCGGGGTATCGGCACGGAGGCTCGGCTCATGGCTGCTCGCATATCGCTCGCGGCGTCGCTGCTGACGATGGTCGTTGTCGCGCGCAGCTTGGCGCAGAACCCGGCGCCGCCGGCCACGCTGCCTCAAGGGGTCACCGCACCCGCGCCGCAGCCGGGAGCGGCTCCGGCCGGAGTTCCTGGTTGGCGCTCTCCCGCGGGAGGCACCGCAGCGCCGGGTGGCAACGGTTCGTCGGGGCTCGATGCGATCGAGCCGATCAAGCCGATCGCTCGCGCGCCGCGCAGGCCGTTGGCCCAGGTATCGCAGGGACCGGCGACGCTGCCCAACGAGCATGGCCAGGTGTGGCGCGAGTACAACGTCAGCCCCTACACGCTGCGCGTTACCGCCACGAACCGCCCCGAGCAGGCGATCGTCGATTGGATTCTGCGCGAAACCGGCTACGAAGCGTGGCACTCCGAGCCGCTGGGGGTGCTGAGCGCCAACAGCCGCACGATCAAGGTGTATCACACCCCCGAGATGCACGCGATCGTCTCCGACGTCGTCGATCGGTTCGTGAATTCCGAGGCCGAGTCGCACGTGTTCGGCCTGCGCGTGGCGTCGGTCGGCAGCCCCAATTGGCGCGTCAAGGCGCACCCGATGCTGCATCCTGTGGCGGTGCAAAGCCAGGGCATTCAGGCTTGGCTGGTGCAGAAGGAAGACGCGGCGTTGATCATCGCCGACATGCGCCGCCGCAGCGACTACCGCGAGCACAGCTCGCCGCAACTGGTGGTGAACAACGGCCAGTCGTCGACCGTTTCGGTGACGCGGGCCCGCAGCTATGTGCGCGATGTGATCCCGCAGCCGCAAGGTTGGCCTGGCTACCAGAACGACACGGCCCAGTTCGACGAGGGTTTTACGCTCGAACTGAACCCGTTGTTGTCGCTCGACGGCCGCACGGTCGACGCCGTGATCAAGTGCAACATCGACCAGTTGGAAAAGCTGGTCGGCGTGATGATCGACGTGCCGACGGTCGCCGCTCCGCGGCAGCGCACGAAGATCGAGGTTCCGCAGGCCTCACACTGCCGGCTGCACGAACGCTTCCGCTGGCCGATCGACCAGGTGCTGGTGATCGACTTCGGCGTCGTGCCGCCGCCGACGCCCACCGAGCCGGGGGTGCTATCGAACCTGCCGCTGGTCGGCGCTCCGGCGCGGGCCGACCTGCTGGTGTTCGTCGAGAGCAAGGGACAGGTCACCCCGCCTCCCACGCCAGGCGCCGGCACTCCCACGACCGCCGGTGCGCAGAACTACCGCGGGCGATACTAGCGGAAGGGACGAATAACGAAGCTCGAATCACGAAGCCCGACTGCAAGCAATTCGTCATTCGGATTTCGTCATTCCAGCCATTGCCTTCCGCCCCCGGAACTCTCGCCTTAGAATGCTCGCATGCCCGTTTCCTCGCATCCGCGCCGCGTGGTGATCACCGGCCTGGGTTTGATCTCGCCGCTGGGCAACTCGCCCGAAGCGATGTGGGACGCCCTCGTCGCCGGCCGTTGTGGCATCGCGCCGTTGCAGATCATGCCGGGGCTGGCAATGGCCGGCTTCGGCGGCGAGGCCCGCGAATTCACCGGCGACATCGAAGGCTTCGGCCCCCTGGAGCTCGACAAGAAGAAGGCGATCCGCAAGGGACTCAAGGTCATGTGCCGCGAGTCGCAGATGGGCATCGCCGCGGCCCAGCGCGCCATTGCCGACGCCGGACTCACCCCCGGCTCGTTCGACCCTGAGCGCGCCGGCGTGGCGTTCGGCAGCGACTACATGCTCAGCGTCCCAGAGGACATGGGAGCGGCCATCCAGACGTGCGCCGATCGCGGCACCGGCTTCGATTTCTCGCGCTGGGGCGACGAAGGACTCGCGAAGATGCAGCCGCTGTGGCTGCTCAAGTATCTGCCGAACATGCCGGCCAGCCACATCGCCATCTACAACGACATGCGCGGCCCCAGCAACTCGATCACGCATCGCGAGGCGGCCAGCAACCTGGCGATCGGCGAGGCGCTGCACATCATCAGCCGCGGCAGTGCCGATATCATGGTCGCCGGCGCCACCGGCACCCGGCTGCACCCGATGAAGGCCATCCACGCCGCCCAAACCGAGGAGCTAGCCAACCCGAACGGTTGCCCGCCGGCCCAGGCAGCCCGGCCGTTCGACCTGCGCCGCACCGGCATGGTGCTCGGCGAAGGGGCCGGCGTCGTGGTGCTCGAAGAACTATCGTCAGCGACCCGCCGCGGCGCCCGCATCTATGCCGAGGTGATCGGCTCGGCCAGCGCCACCGTAACCGATCGCCGGCTGGTGGGTCGCCGCGACGAAGCGCTCGCCGCTGCCATGCGTGGCACACTCCGCGATGCCGGCGCCCAGCCGACCGATGTTGGCCACATCCAGGCTCACGGCCTGGGAACGCGGAGCTGCGACATTGACGAGGCCCGGGCGATCCGCACCGTGTTCGGCTCGCATGCCGACCAGCTGCCAGTGACCGCGGCAAAAAGCTACTTCGGCAACCTCGGCTCGGGCAGCGGCACGGTCGAGCTGATTGCCGGCGTGATGGCCCTGGCGCACGAGCGCCTGTTCCCGGTGCTCAACTACCGCACGCCCGACCCCGACTGCCCGGTGCGCGTGGCCGCGTCGGCCGACGAGGGGCCAGGCCAGAGCTTCCTGAATCTCAGCGTGACGCCGCAAGGTCAAGCGAGCGTCGTGATGGTGCGCCGCTACGTGGGCTAACGCGTTCTCAGCGGCATCGCAAGCGAAGATTGTAGGGTGGGCTCCGCCCACCTCTCTTGCGAATGGTGGGCATAGCCCACCCTACCTCTCGTGCCACCCGCAACTGTCCAGGCGGGCCGACGTTCGCATGGTCCACGAGAATATCGAGATTGCGAGAAGTTTCAACGTATTTTGTAGGCCAGCGTTCAGTTCGCGTCGGCGCTTGGACTTAGGGCGATCGACCGAAGCGGGAAGGTATCTGTCCCGCGTGAAACGAATCGAGCCGCGCGGGAAATTCACTCACTCGCGCGCACCGAGCACGTGCACTGTGCGTCACCGCCATCTCGGCACACGCCTTGCATCGAACGATCGCCCATGATTCGTGCTGACAAGGCGAGCCGTGATCCGCTTAACCCCGTTCAATCGGCTCAGCAAGCTGGCCTGCGCTACACGACCGACGAGCAGCCGGGGATCACCCGCAAGCGCCACGGCGGCGGGTTCGAGTACTTCGACGCCGACGGCCGCCGCGTGCGCGACAAGAAAACGCTGAACCGCATCCGTTCGCTGGTCATCCCGCCGGCGTGGACCGATGTGTGGCTCTGCCTGATCGAGAACGGCCACTTGCAAGCCACCGGGCGGGACGCGCGGCGGCGCAAGCAGTATCGCTACCATCCGCGCTGGCGCGAGGTGAGGGACGAGGCAAAGTACGGCCGGCTGATTGCCTTCGCTCGCGTCTTGCCGAAGATTCGTCGCCGCGTGGGGCGCGACTTGCGGCATCGCGGTTTGCCGCGCGCGAAGGTGCTGGCCGCGATCGTGCGCCTGTTGGAAACGACGCTGATCCGCGTCGGCAACGACGAGTATGCCCGCGACAACGATTCCTACGGCCTGACCACCATGCACGACCGCCATACTCGGGTGCGCGGCGCGCGGATACGCTTCGAGTTCCGCGGCAAAAGTGGCGTGCGGCACGAGATCGATCTCAACGAGCCGCGGTTGGCACGCATCGTGCGCCAGGCGCAAGACCTGCCGGGCGCCGAATTGTTTCAGTATCTCGACGAAAAGGGACAGGTGCGCGACATCAGCTCATCGGACGTGAACGACTACCTGCGCCAGATCGCCGGCGAAGAATTCACCGCCAAGGATTTCAGGACCTGGGCCGGCACCGTGCTCGCCGCCCAGGCATTGCGCGAGTTCGAGGAATTCGACTCGCACGCCGCCGCCAAGCGGAACATTACCCATGCGATCGAGCGCGTCGCCGCCAGGCTGGGCAACACCAAAGCAGTCTGCCGCAAGTGCTACGTCCACCCGGCCGTGATCGATTCCTACCTCGACCGCACGCTGGTCGAAACGCTCGAACAGCGTGCCGGCCACGAGCTGCGTGAATCCTTGCACGCGCTGCGGCCCGAAGAGGCCGCGGTGTTGGCCCTGCTGCAAGAGCGCATGAAGCGGGAATTAAGGGCTTCGGGCTCAAGGCGACGGGCTCCAGGCGCCCGGCGAAAGACCGCCGCGCTGGCCTGACGGCTTTTCTCGGTCGCCCGCATGGCGTACTCTGTAGCTCGTTGTCCGTAGCCCGTAGCCTGTTCATCATGCCGAACGTCGACCACCATTTCGTCACGACGGCCTTTGAACTGCCTGGCTGCCGGGTTGTGCAGAACCTGGGGCTGGTGCGCGGCATCGTCGTTCGTTCGCGCAGCGTGATCGGCAACTTCGGCGCGGCGTTGCAGACACTCGTCGGCGGCAACATCACACTCTACACCGATCTGTGCGAACGGGCCCGCAACGATGCCTACGAGCTGATGCTGGAACACGCCGGCGACATGGGGGCCAATGCCGTCATCGGCGCCCGGTACGACGCCAACGAAGTGGCACAAGGCGTGACCGAGGTGCTGGCCTACGGCACGGCAGTGGTCGTCGAGCGCGCGTGAAGGCGGGCTACGGGGGGCGTAAATCTCCGCGCCTGTAGCCTGTAGCCCGTAGCCCGTAGCCTGTAGCCAATACCGGCAGCCCCTCACGCCAATCCCAACTCTCCGCCGATCGGCACCAGCGCATCGATCACGAACTGAATGTGCTCGTCGAGCTCAACACCCAGGTCGGCAGCGCCGCGCGTGATGTCCTCGCGGTTCACCGCCGCCGCGAAGCCTTTCTGCTTGAGCTTCTTCTTGACGCTCGAGGCCTGCATGCCGGCCAGCTTCTCGGGACGCACCCACGCTACGGCCGTGATGAACCCGCTTAGTTCGTCGCAGGCATAAAGCGTTTTGTCGAGCCGGGACACGCGCGGACAATCGGGCAGATAGTCGGCGTGCGATTTGATGGCGTAGATCACCTCGGCCGGATAGCGGTGCGCGGCAAGAATGTCGGCGCCGCGCAGCGGATGATCGGGCGGGTTCGGCCAGCGCTGGTAGTCGAAGTCGTGCAGCAGGCCGACGGTGCCGTACAGCGTTTCGTCCTCGCCCCAGCGGCGCGCATAGGCCCGGCACGCCGCCTCGACGGCAAGCATGTGCCGCCGCAAGCTCTCGCTCTTTGTGTACTCGCACATCAACCGCCAGGCATCGTCGCGATTCAGGTCCATGGTGTTGCTGAGGCTTTGCGATTTGCTTGAACCCAGCCGTTCGCGGCCCGACAATCAGTCTAGTGGCCCAGCGACCCACGGCCTATTGAAATGATCGCGCCCCAGCCAGCCCCGGTGCGTCCGCGAATTTTCGTTCCGGACGGTTCGGGCACCCGTTTGCTCGAAGACGAAGTGTCGGCCCGGATCGAGTCGCGAGCCTGGGGACTCGTCGAGCTGACCGGACCGTCGGGTTCGGGCAAGTCGACGGCGCTGGCGCATCTGGCGCACTCGTTCTTCGCCGAGCCGTTTGTTGTGCTGTCCGATGCGCCGCAAGCGACCGACGCCGTCGAGTTGCTGGCGGCAGTCAACGATCGCCTTGTCATTGTTGCTTCCCTGGCGAGCGAGATCCTCGGCGAAGAAAGAGAACGCTGGGCGCTCGCTGCCTGGGGTAGCGATGAATGGATCGAATACTTGCTCGCTTGTCACCGCGAGCAGTGTGCTTCGGTCATGCAACGGGTCAACGCAGGATCGCGAGCCGGGGTGCTTGGCGGTTCGCCGGCGCTTTGGCGGCCGGTGCTCGATCATCTGGCGGCTGACGAACGCCAGCGCGACATTATCGAAGCGTTGCGGCAAGAACTGTACGCGCGGCTCGTCACGGTTGAATCGCGCGATGCTGCGCGTGCCTTCTGCTTTGCCACTTTCCACGGCGTGAGCTCGCAGATCGACGATGTGGTCGCGCTTTGGGATTCGATCAACGCGCTCGGCCGGGACCTGTTGCACCACGATATTGTGCAGTTGCTGTTGGCCGCCGAGTTCGTCGCCGCGGTGCTGGCCATTGAGCAGTCGTCGACAATCCTCCGGCTTCCTCTTCCCGAGCGCCTGGTGCGCGAAACCGCGGCGCTGGTGCGCGACCGGACGGAACAGGTCGACCGACTGCGAGCCGTGTTAACTGGTGGCGGTGACGAGGCGTTGCAGCCCACCGCGGCCAGCCTGGTCTACGCCGCCGATCCGAGCTGGATGCCGCGGCCGGGATACGCCCCGCTGCTGGCAGGCGCGTTCTTGAGCGGCGCGCGATGGCGGCGCGTGCGGCTGGCGCGGCTTAATATCTCGCGTGCCGACTTGACCGGCGCCGACCTGACCGAGGCGCGACTGAAGCACGTGTGCGCTCACGATACGCGACTCGACGGCGCTTGCCTGCACGGTGCAACCTTGAAGCGATTCTCAGCACTCGACGCACAGCTTGCCGACGCCGACTTGTCGCATGCCAACGCTCGGGCGGCCGATTTTCGCGGCGCCGGCTTGCGCGGAGCCAACCTCGAAGGGGCGCTACTGCGACGGGCACGTTTCGAGGGCGCCGATCTGCGCGGCAGCCGGTTCGCACGCGCTGATCTGACCCATGCGACGTTCGCCGGCAGCCAGGTCGAGGGTGCCGACTTCACGGGAGCCGACCTGTGGGGCGCGAATCTGTGGCACGTTCCGCTGCGACTGGCCGAGTTCGGCGGGGCGCGGTTCATTCAGGCGTCGCTCATCGGCTGCGACCTGGAATTCATGTCGCTGCCCGGGGCAAATTTCACCGGAGCGAAGCTGCTACGGGCTTATCTCACCGGCAGTCGGATGCCATGCGCCCAGTTCTACCGCGCCGACCTGCGCGACACCGGCCTGGCCGAGATCGAATGGGAAGGCGTCGACCTGCGCGAGGCCGACCTGCGCGGTGCGACGTTTCACATGGGCTCGTCGCGCAGCGGCTTGGTCGGGAGCCCGATTGCCAGCGAGGGGAGCCGCACCGGCTTCTACACCGACGAGTACCTGGAACAAGGCTTCAAGGCGCCCGAGGAGATCCGCAAGGCGAATCTCTGCGGCGCCGACCTGCGCGGGGCGAATATCGAAGGGATCGACTTTTACCTGGTCGATCTGCGCGGCGCCCGCTACACACTGGAACAAGAACGACAATTCCGCCGCTCGTGCGCGATTCTGGAAGCCCGAGTGTGACGGTGCGCAGGCACTCCCGAGCGCCGGCAGCGCTGCCTCGAAACTCAGACGGCTTCAACGTGTTCGGCGTTCAGCGCGGCTTCGCCGGCTTGCTGCCGAGCACTGCTTCGGCTCGATCGAAGTTATTGGGAAAGCGCGTCGTGAGCCGGCAACGCGCGAGCACGTCACGGTTATCTTCCGACAGGCCGCACAGCCGCATCACGCCGCCGTGGGCCATGACGCGCTTTTGCAGCATCACCAGCTCGGCGATGATCGTGGAGTGCAGCACCGCCAACTCGTCGCACTCCAACACGAGCCGATAGGTGAAATGTTGCTCCAACAGCCGCCAGATGTTGCTTGCCAGGGGGGGCGAATCCCAGACGTTTTCCTGGGCACAGTGCAGTTTGACGAACAGCCAGTCGGGCCCCCGTTCAACGTCCAACTCCCAACCCGGTGCGATGGTTACCATGACACGTTGCTCCTTCAACGAATGCGCAATGAACCTGCGGGCTTCCCTACGCCAAACACCATCATAAGGATCGCTGATATTGCTGCAAGTATTTTCCTCTTGAGGCTTTTACGCAATCTCCGCTAGCACGGCGTCACGATTTAAGGCCGATCCGAAAACCGCTGTCAAACTCGTGGTCGCGTGGGGGCAGACATTCGTGTCTGCCACGACAGTCGTGACCGCAGGCAGGCAGGAATGCCTGCCCTACGCGGTTTTCGGATAGGCTCTTACGACGAGCGGTTTTGCGCCGGGCACAGTGCCAGGCATTCGTCGAGGCAGTCGGCTAAAAAGTCGGCATCGTCGCGTGTGAGACACATCGGCGGCTTGATGCGCAGGACGTTGCCGTACAGTCCACCTTTGCCCAGCAGCAGGCCGCGCTGGCGGGCCAGTTCGAGCACTTCGGCCGCCTCAGTGTTCGCCGGCTGCTTGGTCTGCCGGTCGCGCACCAGCTCGACGCCGAGCATCAGCCCCATGCCGCGTACCTCGCCAATCACGGCATGCCGCTCCTGCAACTCGATCAGCCGGTTCTTCAGGTGGGTGCCAACTTTCAAGGCGTTGGCCTGGATGTTCTCGCGGTCGATCACTTCAAGCGTCGCCAGGCCTTGGGTCATCGAGATGGGGTTACCGCCGAACGTGTTGAAGTGGATGCGATTCTTCATTACCTGGGCGAGCTCGGGGCGCGTCGTCATGGCAGCCAGCGGAGCGCCATTGCCAATCCCCTTGGCCATCGTCACTAGGTCGGGCACGACCCCCCAATTCTCGAAGCCCCAGAACTTCGTCCCCGTGCGGCCGAAGCCGGTCTGCACCTCGTCGGCAATGCACAGGCCGCCGTGCGTGCGGACGATGTCGTAGACGATCTGAAAATACTCCGGCGGCGGAACCACCGTGCCACCGACGCCTTGGATCGGCTCGCCAATGAAGCACGCCACCTCGCCACTGGTTTCGTAGCGGATCAGCTCTTCGGTATCGCGGGCACACTTGATGTCGCAGCTCGGATACTCCAGCCCCAGCGGGCAACGGTAGCAGTATCCGGGCGTCGCGTTCTTGACGTTGATCGTCGGATTTTGCTTGAACTTCCAGGGAGCGTGGGCGGTGAGCGCCATCGTTCCTTGTGTGCCGCCGTGATAGCCGTTGCGCAGGCTGAGCACATCGTGGTTGCCGGTGTATTCGCGGCACGAGAGGATCGCCAGCTCGTTGGCTTCGCTTCCCGAGTTGGTGAAGTAAGTCACGCTCAGATCGCTGCCGGCCGGCATGTGTTCGGCCAGCTTCTTGCCGAACTGGCCGATCGTCGGGTGCAGATAGATAGTCGTGGTGTGCTGCAACCGCCCGACTTGCTCGCGGACGCGCTCGACAACGTACGGATGGCAGTGCCCCACGCTTACGGTAACGATCCCCGCGAAACCGTCGAGATACTGCTTGCCGGTTTCGTCCCACACATATTGCATGTGCCCCTCGACGACCAGCAGCGGATCGCGGTAGTACGTCACCAGCCCCGGCGTGAGATACTGCTGCCGCAGGGCGATGACCTCGTGCTTCGGCGGGCCGCCGTATGGCGCCGGACAATGATCGGTCGGCGGCACTTGTGCCGCGCGCTGCGGTGAGTCGATCGACATGGCAGACATTCTCCTGGGAAGCGCGAACCGTCGCGCGCATTCTAGCCTCGGTGCCAAGTGCCGCCTACACTGAGTGACCGAGGCGAATCCCTTCGCCTCAGTCAGGTGTCGGCGAAAGGATTCGCGTCCTAGATTCCGGACCCCCGCGATGATCGATTGTTCGCATAAATACTGCGTGCTCGGCGCTGGGTCGTCGGGGCTGGCGGTGGCGAAGAATCTGAAAGAGCATGGCCTCGCGTTCGATTGCTACGAGCGCGAGGACGATGTCGGCGGGAACTGGTATTTCGGCACCCCGGCGAGCAGCGTCTACGCCTCGACGCATACCATCAGCTCGCGGCGGCTGACCGAGTACACCGATTTCCCGATGCCGGCCGACTATCCGCACTACCCGCATCACAGGCAGGTGTGGGAATATCTGCGGGCCTACGCGCGGCTGTTCGGGCTGTACGAGCATATCCAGTTCCGAACGCCGGTCGAACGCGCCTGGCCCGTTGACGGCGCATGGTGCGTGCGGCTTGCCGACGGCAGCGAGTTGCGGTACCGCGGGCTGGTGATCGCCAACGGGCACAACTGGGACCCGCGCTGGCCGAGCTACCCGGGCACGTGTGACGGCACGGTGCTGCACTCGTCGCAGTACAAAACTCCCGACGTCCTTGCCGGTCGGCGGGTGCTGGTTGTCGGGGCGGGGAACTCAGGCTGCGATATCGCGGTCGAGTCGGCCCAGCATGCTGCGCGCACGTTGCACAGTGTCCGCCGCGGCTACCATTACGTGCCAAAGTTTTTGCTCGGCAAGCCTGCCGATGCCTGTGGCGAGCGGCTTTTGCGCTGGCGGTTTCCGCTGTGGCTGCGCCGGGCCGTCAGCGGCAGCGTGGTCCGGCTCGCGATCGGACGCCCCGAGCATTACGGCCTGCCGAAGCCCGATCATCGGCTGTTCGAGACGCATCCGATCATCAACAGCCAGTTGCCGTATTTCGTCGGTCACGGCCGGGTGACCGTCAAGCCCGATGTGGCCGAGCTGCTCGGTGACCGGGTGCGATTCGTCGATGGCACGGTCGAGCCGGTCGACGTGATTGTGTATGCTACCGGATTCAACATCACGCTGCCGTTCGTCGATCGCGAGCACCTGAATTGGCGCGATGGGCGTCCCGAGTTGTTCATGAACGTATTCCATCCGAGCGACGATCGGCTTTGCGTCGCCGGACTGATCCAGCCCGACAGCGGACAGTTGGGCCTCGTCGATCGGCAGTCGAAGTTGATCGCGCGGTTCTGGCGAGCGCTCGACGATGGCGCTCCGTCGGCCCAGCGGTTTCGCCGCCGCAAAGCACGCTCCGAGGACGACCTGGGCAATGGCATCCGCTATGTCCGCAGCGCGCGGCACCTGCTCGAGGTCGAGCACTTCAGCTATCGCCGGCGGCTTGAGGCGCTCATTGCCAAATTTAGCCGCGTTCCGCCGAAGGCGGACGACGCGGTCGCCGCGGCGACCGGCTAAAAATCAGCCCCACTTCGGCTCCCAACCGTTGCGATACGACTTCGTCAGCAGCGCATTGGCGGCCGACGAGTTGGTGATCCGCAACGCCGCGGGGTCCCAGGCGAGCGTTTCGTTGGGCACGCGGATGGCGATCGTCCCCAGCAGCACCGCTTCGGTCAGCGGACCCGAGTAGCCAAAGTTCGACGTCGGCGACCCTTCGCCGCGGCAGGCATCGGCCCACGAAACGTAATGGTCGCGCTTGCCGACGTCGGGAAGTTTGAGATCGGCGAACCGATCGGCGGGCAACAGTTGCGGCATGCCGACGTGCGGCAACAGCAGCGAGCCCTGCTGTCCCTTGAGTAGCGAGCCGGCACCAGGCAACTTCACATCGCTTGCGATGCCGAGCACTTCGTGCGCCGGCTTGTGCCCTTCGCCGTCGTACCAGGTGACCCGCAGCGTTGGCCCTGCCGTCCGCGCGGTGCCGGGGAACTCGTAGCTCACCGTCGAGTGGTCGTTCCACACCTCATGGTTCACCGGCGGGGCCTCGGCCCGCACGCTCCGCGGCGCGGTCAGCTCGCAGGCCATGAACACCGGATCGAGAATATGGCAGGCGAAGTCGCCAAGCTGGCCGGTGCCAAAATCCTGCCACGCCCGCCAGCTGAACGGGTGATAGATGTTGTCCTTGTACGGCCGCTCGGGGGCGACGCCGAGCCACTGGTCCCAATGCACTCCCGGCGGCACCGGGTCGGCCCCGGCGGGACGGTCTTTGTCGAGCAGCCAGCGCATCTTGCCGCTCTGCCACGAGTGAACTTCTTCCACCTTGCCGATCACGCCTTCGTGCACCAGCGCCACGGCGGTGCGATATTCAAGGTTCGACTGGATTTGATTGCCCATCTGCGTCGCCACTTTCGCGCGCTCAGCGGCCCGGCGCATCTGGCGAGCCTCGAACACCGTGTGCGTCAGCGGCTTCTGGCAGAAGACGTGCTTGCCGCGCTCCAGGGCGGCCAGCGAAATCGGCGCGTGCATGTGGTCGGGAGTCGAAACGATCACCGCGTCGATCTCTTTCACAGCATCGAGCATGTTGCGCCAATCGGTGAATCGCTGCGCCTGTGCGTATTTTTCCGCCGCCTGGCCCAGGTGCTTCGGTCCTTCGTCGATATTGCACAGCGCGACGATCGACACTTTGGGACTGGCCGCCACGCCGTTTAGATCGGACCAACCTTTGCCGCCGCAGCCGACGCTCGCCACGTTCAAGCGCTCCATCGCTCCAGCAGCGCGCAGCGACGCGCATCGGCCCAGCGACAAGCCGGCGCCAACGGCAACGGTGGTTTGAACGAACGAACGACGCGAGATGCGGCGCGGCATGGTGGGAGACTCCAGGAGGGGTGGGCGGGCAATTGGCTGGCTGTGCGTAGTATTGACCGGAACGGCCCACGGAGCAACTATGGCAACATGCCGAAAACCGCACTGATTACGGGCATCACGGGCCAGGATGGCAGTTATCTGGCCGAGCTGCTGCTGGCCGAGGGATGCGAGGTGCACGGGCTGGTGCGGCGCAGCGCGGTCGACGATCCGCAGCGATTGGCTCGCATCTGGCACTTGCGCGACCGCCTGCAACTGCGATCAGCTACGATCGAAAACTACGCCAGCGTGCTGAACCTGCTGGCCACCCAGCGGTACGACGAGTGTTACCACCTCGCCGCCCAAAGCTCGGTCCCGAACAGCTTCGCCGACGGCTTCTCGACGCTCGAAACCAATATCGACGGCACGCATCACCTGCTCGAAGGACTGCGGCTGTTCCAGCGCGAATGCCGCTTCTATTTCGCCGCCTCGAGCGAGATTTTTGGCCGGGTGCGCGAGATTCCGCAACGCGAAACCACGCCGTTCTATCCGCGCAGCCCCTACGGCATCAGCAAGGTGGCGGGCTTCGAGCTGACGCGCAACTACCGCGAATCGTACGGCATGTACTGCGCAAGCGGCATCCTGTTCAACCACGAGAGTCCGCGGCGTGGCATGGAGTTCGTCACGCGCAAGATCACGGTGGGCGTGGCTCGCATCAAGGCCGGGTTCGACAACGAACTGCGACTCGGCAACCTCGAGGCGCAGCGCGATTGGGGTCACGCTGCCGACTACGTTCGCGCGATGCCGATGATGCTGCGGCAGGCGGTGCCGGACGACTACGTGATCGCCACCGGCACGCGTCACTCGGTGCGCGAATTCTGCGAACTGGCCTTTGCTCAGGTCGGATTGGACTACCGCGATTACGTCCGCGTCGACGAGCGGTTCTTCCGACCGGCGGAGGTCGATCTGCTGGTGGGCGATGCGAGCAAAGCCCGCGAGAAACTCGGTTGGGCGCCACACTACAGTTTCTCGCAGTTGGTCGAAGAGATGGTGCGGCACGATCTCGAGCAAGTTGTGGCCGACGCGCCGGGCCCGGCTTCGTTTCCGACGTAGCGTGACGTAGTGTTATGATGGACACTGCGACTGCGACGCCGCCCAAGAGAACCGTGTCATG
Organism: Pirellulales bacterium; assembly: GCA_036272935.1. Lineage (GTDB taxonomy): Bacteria > Planctomycetota > Planctomycetia > Pirellulales > PNKZ01 > DATAXP01. The sequence goes on from DATAXP010000053.1 coordinate 22,240, forward strand.
CCCGGCGAACTGGCCCACCTCGAACTGCTGGCGGAAGTTGATGCCCTGGTCGGCGAACTGCGCGATTGGAGTCGGCGTGCGCCGCCGTGGCCCCCGGCACGCCAAGCGCAAGCGCTGCTGCATCGGCTCGAAGAGCGCATCGACACGCTGCGCTTGCGGCTCGAGGCGCCGTTGGTCGTCGCGACGCTCGGCGGGACGGGCACCGGCAAGAGTGCGCTGGTCAACGCCCTGGCCGGCGCCACGGTGACCAGCGCCGGTCGCCAACGCCCTACCACACGTCAGCCGGTGCTCGTTTGCCGTCCGGAAGTAGCGCCGGCCATGCTTGGCATCTCGACCGACAGTCTGCAGGTGGTGCACGCCTCGCCGGCGCTGCGCGATCTGGTACTGGTCGACTGTCCCGATCCCGATACGACCGAGGATGCCGCCGACCCGGCGAGCAATGTGGCCCGCTTGCGGTCGCTTCTGCCGCACTGCGACGTGCTGCTGGTGACCACCACGCAGCAGAAGTACCGCAGCGCGCGGGTGAGCGCCGAGCTGGCCGCCGCAGCGCCGGGGGCGCGAATCGTGTTCGTCCAAACCCATGCCGACACCGATGACGACATCCGCGAAGATTGGCGTCAGGCGCTGGGTGACGAGTACGCGGTTGGCGAGATGTTCTTCGTCGATTCGCTCGAAGCGCTGGGCGATGCCGAGGCAGGGCTGGAACCACGCGGCGAGTTCGGCCGGCTCGTGCAGTTGCTCACGCGGCAATTGGCCGGCGCGGCGGGCAACCGCATCCGCCGCGCGAATTTTTTGGATCTGGTCGAACAGACTCTCGCGACCGTGTCGACGCGGCTCGATACGGCACTGCCGGTGCTCGCACAACTCGACCAGGCGATTACTGAACAGCGTGCGCGGCTCGTCGAACGCCTGGGAGGGCAATTGCGCGACGACTTGCTCGAACGCCGCCGCACTTGGGAGCAACGGCTGGTGGCCGAGGTGGCGGGACAATGGGGGTTCAGCCCGTTCGCCTGCGTGCTCAGGGCCTACCAGGGACTCGGCGGCCTCTTGTCAGGGGCGGCGCTGTTGCGGGTGCGCACGCCGGCGCAGATGGCGCTGTGGGGGACAATCGAAGGGGCGCGGCGGCTGCGCAACTTCGCGCGCGACAAGGCGGGCGAGCTTACCGCGCTGCGCGCCGAGGAGTTCCGCACCGACGACGGGGAGCTGCGCACCGCGGCGATCATCATCGGTGGTTACGCCGCCGAGGCGGGACTCGATCGCCAGTCGCTCGACGCCGTCACCGTCGAGCGCGAGGCCGCCGAGGTAGCCGGCCAGTTGATCCGCCGGGCGAGTGCCGACGTGCAAGAAGCAGCGGGTCGGCTGGCACGGCGACATACCGGTTGGTTGACGCGAGTGGTTTTCGAATCGTTGCTGGGAGCGATGCTGGTGGTGCTGCTGTATCGGTTCGTGCGAAACTTCTTTTACGATTCTTGGCTGGCACCGCAGTTGGGCCTGGCCGAGCATGCGCAGCCGCTACTGGGGACCGACTTTTTCCTGGCTGCCGCGTTCGTGCTCGCCGGCTGGTGCGGGCTGTTGCTGTGGGTGTTCACGAACCGTCTGCGGCAGGGCTTCCGCGGTGAAACAATCGAATTGGCTCGGCTCTGGAACACCTCGGCACCTGCTGGAGCGTTGTTCGGAGAGATTGATGCCCAAGTTCGGGCGATCCGCACTTGGCGACAGGAGCTAAAACGCTTGAGCGACGACGTCGCCGACCTGAAGGACCGCATCGAGCAGCCCGAGCCGTTGAGCAGGCTTCGGCAAATGCGAAATGCGTAATGCGAAATGCTTAATTACGCATTTCGCATTACGCATTTTACAACAGGTGCCGTGCCTTGATTTCCAGGTAGCGATTCACGAGCGGTGCGGTCATTTGCTCGGGGAACACATCGAGCGCGAGCACCCCTTTGAGCTGCAAATCGGAAAGCACCTTTCGCCGCCAGGCAAGGATGTCGGCCGCCGCCGCGGCGCGATACAGCGAGGCGTCGTCTTCGGCGCCGGGCGCGCGGTGGTCGAGGGCGTCGAACAATTGGTGGTCGCGCAGCAGCACGCCCAGCGGCAGATGATGCCCCGACAGCGAGCCGAGGTATTTTTCCACTTGCTGGGCGTTCACCTCGTCGATCAGGTTGCTGACCAGGATCACCAGCGAGCGTTTACGGGCATGGGCGCCGAGGTAGACGAAGGCTTCGTCGTAGCGCGACTCGACGAGCCGCGGGAACCGGTCGAACGACGCGTGCAGCAGACGGTTCATCTGCTTGAGGCCGCCGGTGGGCGGGATGAACGTGTGAATCTCGTCGGAAAAAGTGAGCAGCCCTACCGAGTCGCCACGCACCAGTGCCACGTACGAGAGCATCAGCATCGCGTTGAACGCATGGTCCAACAGCGTCAGCTCTGCGACCTGGTTGGTCATCATCCGGCCGCAGTCGATCAGAAAGATCAGCCGCTGGCTCTGGTTGGCCTGGAAATCCTTGACCGTCAGCTTGCGACGGCGGGCGGTGCTGCGCCAGTCGATGTATTTGTAGTTGTCGTCGGGCGCGTAGTCGCGCAGACGCTCGAACTCGTTGTCGCTGCCGATCCGCCGCGTGCGCCGCACGCCGATCATACTGAGCCGGTCCTTGCGGGCCATCACCGCGTACTGCGCTAACTGCTGCATGTCGGGGTAGACGTGCAGCGGTGTCGTGGCCGCGTAGCGCAGCAGTCGTCGCCACAGTCCCCAACGGCTGACGATGCTCAGATGTACCTGCTCGATCACAAATGCACCGCGGCGCGTGCTGTTCAATCGATAGTCAAGCACCGCCCGGCTGTGTGCGACGACGATCAACGTGAATTCAGCCGGCTCGGGACGCAGCTCGTGCGGTACGTCGTCGCGGAGCGTCACCAGGTAATCGTGCGACGAATGGTTGCTCAACAGCAATTCGACCGGTTGCGACTTGCCGATCGATGCCACGCGCTGCGCGTGCCGCCCGACGGTGAAGGTCGCGCGACGCGGCAGGCTGAACAAGTCGGCGGCCGCGGCGAGCACCAGCAGCCAATCAAGCGCCATCACGCCCCAGAACACCTCGTCGGCCCCGAGCATTCCGACCGACACGACCGCCGGTCCCAGCGCCAGATACACCAGGCGGCGACAGGGGTAAATCCGCTTCCACGAGGCCAGCACCGCCAACGGCACCAGCGCCAGCAACAACCGGGCGAAATACGTCCACAGCGGTGTCATAATCGCGTTACGGTTGCGGCATCACAATTGTCGCATTAGAGGCGCGGGACTTCCACGCTGCGGATCAGCTCCAGGAGCTGGTCGTTGACCTGCCGGCCTTCGACTTCGGCCTCGGCCGTCAGGATCACGCGATGGCGCAAGGCCGGCAGAGCGATCTCGATCACGTCGTCGGGCACGGCGTAGTCGCGTCCGTGAAACGCGGCCAGCGTGCGCGCCGCCTGCATCATCGCGATGCCGGCCCGCGGGCTGGCGCCGAGATGGAACTGCGGCCAGGCGCGCGTGCGGCGCACGAGCTGGTTGATGTACTGAATCAGCCGTTGATCGACGAGCACCTGCGAGCACTGCCCGGTCGTGGCGACAATCTCCTCGGGGCCGGTGACGGTTTGCAGCTCGTCAAGCCGGGTGTCGAGATCGACCTGCGTGCTGTGCATCTCCAGGATCGCCGCCTCTTCGGCTTCGGCCGGATAATCGGCCGCCAGCTTGAACATGAACCGGTCGAGCTGGGCCTCGGGCAGGTTGTAGGTCCCTTCCGACTCGATGGGATTCTGCGTGGCGAGCACCAGGAACGGCCGGTCGAGCTTGTGGCTGGTGCGGTCGACCGTGACACGGTACTCCTGCATGATCTCCAGCAAGGCGGCGTGCGTCTTGGCCGGCGAACGGTTGATCTCGTCGGCCAGCAGGAACTGCGTGAACACCGGCCCCGGATGGAACGTGAACTCCTGCGTCTTCAGGTTGTAGATTGGCGTGCCGGTCAGGTCCGAAGGCATCAGGTCGGCGGTGAACTGGATGCGTCCGCAGCGGCAGCCCAGAATCTTGCCCAGAGCGCGGACGAACAGTGTTTTGCCCAGCCCGGGAACACTTTCGATCAGCACGTGGCCGCTCGAAAACAGCGCCACCAACGCGCCGAGCACCAACTCATCCTGGCCGACAAAAATCTTCCGCAGCTCGGCATTGATGCGGTTGAACAACTCCTGCCCCGGCGAGCGTACGCTCGGGACTTCAACGGCGGGCTCAGCGGCGATCGGCGACGTGTCACTCATGATGATTCGTTAAACAATGCACTACGGATACACGCAGATCAACACCGACCAGGAATCCGCTTACCCGTGTTCATCGGTGTCCATCCGTGATTTTCTTTTGGCTCTCGTAATGCTCAATCGTCGCCGCGGCGGCGGGGCGATCGCCGGTTTTGGCCAGCAGCGCCCCCAACGCGCTCACGTGGGCGCCGAAGTCGGCAGTGCGTGGCGGATCGCCTGGGCGTGCCCGGCCGAAGATTGGCAGGCGCACGAAGCAGAAGATTGCCCCAACGATCCCCAGATGCAGCAACACCTGATCGAACGGTCGAACCACCAGGATTTCCAGACCGGTGCGCTCGCCGGCGTCCGGTTCGCGATCGTAAATCTGCAACCCGCTGCGGCTGCTTTCGAGAAACACCACGCGCGCTTCGGCCGGCGCGTGATCGATCAGTCGTCCGGCCAACTTGCGATGTTCGTGATTCACCAGCGGCAGGTTCAGCAGGAACGAACCGTTCGTGACGACGTACAACCAGCCGTGGCCGATGCGCTGCCGCGAAACGAGCGCATCATGTTCCGATTCGACGACAATCTCGGCCCAACGATCGGGGACGTAACGCCCCTCGAGCTCGATGCCCAGCTTTGCCGGATCGACGCCTGCGGTCCAGTCGTCGTCGCCTGAGAGCGTGTGAACACTGCGCGGTTTTTTCTTTCCGAGACACAGGAACCAGTCGCAATCTTTGTGCGCTGGCATGTCGTCGCGGCGAATCGATTGCGCCGTCTCCGCGGCTTTAATCTCGTCGCCGATTTTTTCCTGCTGGTCTTCCGGCGCGGCGGCTTCGACGGCGGTCCAGTAGTCGGCTGTCGCGTCGTAGTCGCGTCCTACGTAGACCAGCATCCGATCGGGCTCGTCCGACAGCCACTGCTCGAACCACTTGCGGGTCTTCTTATCCGGCGGACGAAAATCGTCGGGGAACCACACGAACACGTCAGTCCGCTCGCCCAGCTTCGGCGACACGTACGACGAGCTGGTGACGCGATGCCCGGCGGCGGCAAACATATCGCCGAGGACGCGCGTGCCATTGATGCTGTCGGCGGCAGGCCCGGCGCGCTCGCCGTAGCGCGTGTTGAGATTGCCGCAGCCGGTCGCCAGGAGCGCAAGCAAGATGGAGGCAGCGCCCGGCGCGCATTGTGCCATACGGTGTTCGATCATGCCGCGCCTCCGCCACCGACGGTGAACTCGTCGAGTTGCGACCAGCATGCCTCGAATCGCTGGCGATCGAGCGCCTGGTGGCCGAAGAACGCGTCTTCAAACGCTACCATGCACCGCTCGAGCGCGCCGGCCAGCGGCGAGCGGCGTGCCGCCTCGCGCAGGTATTGCCGGTTCGTCTTGCCGCGCGCCAAGTGGATCACCTGTCGGCGGTCCAGCTCGAGCAGCTCGAAGCTGAACAAGCACACGATCGCCGCGGCGTAGTTCCCCTCGGCGCGCAGCCGTCGGCAGCGATCGAGCAATTCCTCGGCCGAGTTCGCCACGGCGAACGGCAGCGCCTCGATCCGGGCCCGATCGAGTGCCGCTCGCTGCGGTCGCGCTTGGTCGAGCGCGGCCCCTGAGTTCTCGCGGAAGAATCGCAGTAGCAGATAGGCGATGGTCGCCAGCACCGCCGCACCCGCAATCCATGCGGCGTATTGCAGTCCCAGATGGGCCCATGACCAGTTGGTTTTCCGCGATGAATTCGACCACGGATCGCGCAATGGCAATCGGCGCAGCGAGTCGCTTTGACCGTCGTACCACGGATAATTCCACGAGCTGCCGAGCGCCTCGCGTCCGGATTCGACCGGGTCGGCGGCCTCGAGCGCCACCGGTGAGCCGATCGAGACGAGCCCGGCGGCGATCGCGAGTAGAAATACGATCCGCGGCATCAAGAGAGCTGCCTCGCGATTCGCGCCCCTTCGGTGCGCAACGTCAGTTCCACTTCCCAGCCCTCGTTGCGAATCCGCAAGTCGACATAGCTCAGGAATCGCACCACCGTAAAGTAACCGATCGTTCCCCAAGCGGCTACCGGCACATACACGGCGTAAAAATCCGCGCGGGGCCAGGCGCTGAACGTCGCGAGCGCCACCAGGTTCCACCAGGCGACAATCAGTGCCGTCAGCAGCAACCAGCCGACAAGTGTCGCGATCATCCAGCGCAAGGTCACTTCGCTGGCCGCGTGGGCGTGCATCGACGTGATCCGCCGCAGCGTAGTGATTTGCCCAGGCGCGCGCCGCAGCGGATTGCGCTCCAGCAGCAGCACCTCGTTCGAGTACGGCCAGAGCATGTACAACATCCACCAGCCGATCACCACGAAGATCGCCAGCACCGTTTGCGCTTCGGAACTATAGCCGTTGCGGTAGCCGTAGATGAACCAGAAGGCGATCAGCCCGCGCACCACGACTTGCAGCCAGAACAGCTGCGGCAACCGTGAGACAAACTGTCGGGCGATCAGCCCTACCGACGGTTTTTCGAGAAACAGGGCCTGCCCCAGGTACAATGTCATCGTCGCGGTGGCGAGCGGCGTTTGCCAGATCATCAGCACGGCCAGGTGCCCCAGGTATTGCCAAGGCACCTGGACTTCGAGATCGGCTTCGGCCAGTGCGCCCCACAACAGCGCGTAGTTGAGCAGCGCGCACGGCACCGCGCCCACCAGCCAGCACAGACCTAGCGGCAAGGCGTGCCCGCGGATCAAGCGCAGCGCCAGGTCCATGATGTCGGCAAACCCACGTTCGCGAATCACGATTTGCGTGCTGTCGAGCTGCATTTGAGAAAGTGATTCGTGCTAAGTGATCAGTGATAAGTGCCGGCATTGATTACTTATCACTTTGCACTTATCACTTCTCCCCTTCTTCCCAGGCCGAAAAAGTAGAACAGCAACATCGCCGCCGAGACGATCGCCACGCCTGCCTTCGCCGAGTACGGCAGCGACGAGGGAGAAACAAATGCCTCGATCGTCGCCGCCAGGCAGAACAGCACAACGGCGGCACACACCGGCGCGACCGATTCCCCTGCCGCGCGGCGAAGCGACTCGCCGCGGGTGTAGCCGCGCGTGTCGATCAGCGAGAATCCCAGCCGCATGCCGGCGCCGGCCGCCAGCACGATCGCCGTCAGCTCGAACGGCCCGTGGGCCGTGACGAAGTGATAGAAGTTCGTGCGCTCGGGTGTCGTAAGCATGAAGCCGAACACGCTTCCCAACAGGGCCGCGTTCGAGATCGTCAAGAACAATCCGCCGATCCCCAGCAGCAGCCCGGCGCCGAAGCATTGCAGGCCGATCCCCGCGTTGTGCTGCACGTAGAAGCCCGCCATGCCGGCACGACTCTCGTCATGCTTGCCGTCGATCGGATCGGCATACATCCGCTCGTACATTTGCATCTGGTCCTTGCCGATCAATTGCTCGGCAAACGTCGGCGAGCAGTAGGCGGTAACGAGCACCACCAGAAATACGCTCCAGAAAATCGCCATCGCCAGCCGCAGGCAGTTGTCGCGGTACAATCGCCGTGGCACCACGACGAACAACTCGGCCAGCCACGTCGCGGGCCGGAACGATTGGCTGCGGTAGAGCTGGTTATGCGCCCGGCCAACGAGCTGATGCAGATACGCAACCGTCGTCGGTGATAGTTGACGGGCGTCGGCCAGGGCCAGATCGGCGCATGCCGCGCGATACAACGCCGCGAAACGGAGCATCTCGCGCAAGGGCACCTTGCGGCCGCCTCCCTCGAGCCGCCGGGCGGCAGTCTCCAATTCGCTCCATTGCAATTGCCGCGCTTGCAGCCCGTTGGGCATCGTCATCAGCCGTCAATCTCCAGCGGCGCCGGTTCATCCATCGCCAACGCCGGCACCGTGATCGCACCTGGTAACGCGGCGACCATGGGCCGCGGAGGCGGTTGGCTCGGTTCCTCAGCAACCTCGGCGGTAAATATTCGATGGTACAACGCACACAGCAGCACGTCGGGATTGGTCGCGCTCGGCAGGTCGAGCTTCACGCGCAGCGGCTCGGCCAGGTGATAGGCCATCTCGCATCGCCGCGCCCACGAGAACCGCTGCCGCCGCTCGACGTAGCGCCCCAAGGCGCGGGCCACGCCGCGATCGATCGCCAACTTCGGCGGCAGGTCTGCCGCGAGTTGCAAGGCCGCCGGCTCGACGATGCGCACCATCGCTTGCGGGCGCGATCGCTCTTCAATGACCACCATCGTGCCGCACGCCAGGTCGCCGAGCCGCTGGAACCGGTCGTTCGACGCCGCCGCGAACAGGCCCAACTGATACAGCGGGATGCGGAAGACGCCGAGTTGCAACAGCGGCATGCCATCGGCAATGCGCAGGAAGTTTCGCAACACCGCCTGCCAGGCGCGAATCGGCAGGCCGTCGACCGTGAGCACGCGCAGACCGCAGATTCGTTTGCCCGGCGTCTGGCCGTTCCACACCGTCTCGAACACGCCGCCATAAAACCACTCGAACGCGAACATCGCGACCAGCCACACGCCCACGCCGACCGACCCCAGCCCGACCGAGCCAAGCGTGAACATCAGCACCAGCCAGATGCCGATGCTCATGCCGATGCGCAGCCCCACGTCGATCAGATATGCTCCCAGCCGGCGGAACGGGCCGGCGACACGATACTCGAACGCGATGTTCTCGGGCGTGACGATCCGAATGACCGTGTCGAGTTGTGCTTTGCTCGTCGGCACGCGAGCATTATCGGCTGCTGGGCGGCATTCCGCCAGGGTTAGCCGTGGACACCGGGCAGCGTCGCAGGTACCGTAACCGCGAACGATGCATCTCACCCGGTAAGTGGCGAGCGAACGATGAACTTGCAAGGCAAGACGGCACTCGTGACTGGCGGCGGCAGCGGTATCGGGCTGGGCATTGCCACGGCACTGGCCGATGAAGGTTGCCGCGTGGCGATCGCCGGCCGCAACGAAGAGAAGCTGCGCGCCGCGGCCGCGGCCTATCGTGGCTCGCCGGGATTGCTGTGCCGCGCCGCCGACGTCGGCAACCTGCGCGATGTCGAGCAGCTCGTCGTCTGGGCCGACGAGCAGATGGGACGCGTCGATGTTCTGGTCACCAGCGCCGGCATCAACGTCATCAAGCGCAAGATGGCTGAGTTGTCGATCGAGGATTGGGAGCAGATGCTGCGCATCAACGCCACGGGGGCGTATTATTCGATGCGCGCCGTGCTGCCGCAGATGCGTGCCCGCCGCGACGGACTGATCGTGAACATCTCGTCGGTGGCCGGCAAGCGCTCGAGCTTGCTGGGGGGCGTGGGCTACAGCGCCGCGAAGTTCGCCTCGACGGCATTGGGCTTGACCGTCGGCCGCGAGGAATCGCAATACAACATCCGTGTGTCGAACATCTATCCCGGCGAAGTCGACACGCCGATCCTAGACGCCCGGCCTACGCCGGTGACCCCGGAGCACCGCGCGCGGATCTTGAAGCCCGAAGACGTAGCCGCCGCAGTGGTGATGATCGCCTACCTACCGCCCCGCGCCCACGTGCCCGAGTTGATCATCAAGCCGACGTCACAAGATTATGCCTGAAGACCGTAGTGGCGCCGCTCAGTGTCCTCATCGTGCGCTGTTAGGTGTTTGCGCCACCGTCAACAGGGGTCGGAGGATATCGGCCCAGATTTTGTAGCCGGCGTCGCTGAGGTGCAGCTTGTCGTCGGCGTACAGTTCGGGGCGCGGCTGACCGTCGTTGCCCAACAGCGGCGTCGCTACGTCGACAAACTCCAGCCGCTTGTCGCCCGAGGTGGCGATCCAGTGCTCGATGAGCCGATTCGCTTCGCGCCCTTTGTCGACGATCGACCAGCGCTTCGGGCTGGGCTTGATCGACAGGTAAAGAATCTTCGCTTCGGGCAGCGCGGGACGCACCTTGCGGATGAACGCCTCGAAGTCGGCCGCGACTTCTTGGGGGCTCTTGCCCGCCGCCAGATCGTTGTCGCCGGCGTACAGCACCACGGTGCTTGGCTTGTACGGCGTGACAATATTGTAGGCGAACTCCACCGAGTCGGCCAACTGCGAGCCGCCGAAGCCGCGGTTGAGCACCGGCAGCTCGGGGAAGTATTCTTGCAACGGCCAGCGGCGGATGCTCGAGCTGCCGACGAACACGATGCCGCCCGGCTGCGGCGGATGCTCGCGATCTTGCGTCGCGAAGGCTTCGATCGCCTCGGCCCACTTCGACGTGCCGGCCACGACCGGCTTGCCGAACGACGCGGGCAGCAGCCGTCCGACCGTCTGCACGATCATCTCTTCGATCTCGGGCGAGAAGTGCGTCGGGCGGTCGTAGTAGTACATCGAGCTGTCGACTTCGTAGCCCCCTTCGCCGATCACACGCTTCGAGGCGATGTAGCACGGATCGTCGTTCGAGTAGGCGTTGATCCACAGCGGCTTGCCGCGGTACTCGCGCTCCAGCCGCAAGGCATAATCGACCACCACCTCGCCCGGCAGGAACACCATCGCCAGCGCGTCGCCAAAATTCCACGCCGCGATGCGGTAGGCCATCGTGGTCGGCAGCTTTTCGCCACGATCCAGGCGTTCCAGGTTTTTCTTGGCGTGGATGGCGATCGCCCCTTTCGTCGCCGCCCGCTTCTCCCATTCCTCGCGCGTCGGCAGCGTGTCGAACGGCAGCTCGATCTGCTCGGCACGCGCCTCCGTGACCGCCGGCAGCGGACGGAACTCGCCGGCCTGCAGCAGCCGGTTGACTTCGCGTCGCAGCTCGTCGCCGTGCTGCTGGGCATCGGCGAGCTTACTGCGCGGTTGAGGGTTGGCGTCGGCAGCGCAGCCGATGGCAACCATCGCTACCGTGCCGGGATGATCGCGTTCGATCAGCTCCTGGGCGTAGCCGGCCCAGTCGCCGCAGAACTTGTTGAAATCGCCGCCGAGCGTCGTACAGTGGCAAGCGTAGTTCACGAGCACGCCGCGCAGCTTGCCCGAGGGGTCGGTGACGCGCAGCACGGGCAGACGATGATCGACCGGCGCCCCGGGGTTGACGCCGAATCCGCTCCAAGCACCCTGCTTGAGCACGCGGCGGTTGGCGGCAAAGCCCGCAGTGCCGACAGCCCATGAGAGCTCGGCAGGCTTGCGATCGGCCAGCGCCGCGGCGGCCACTTCTTCGATCGCCGCTTCCAGTTCGCGCGTGTACTCGGCGATGTGCTGCCGCACTTCATCGGTCGGGTCCGAGACGATCAGCGGCGCGACACCCAAGACCGCCGGCGCGCAGTGCGTGTGCGAGGCGCAGATCGCGAACCCCTCGGGTTCGATGCCAAACCGTTTGCCCAGCCGCGAGGCGATGTTCGCGGTCATCGTCGCCGGCACGCCGAGATTATCGAGCGTGACTAGAATCGCCGGGTGTTGGGCGTCGCTGCCGATGGCGATCGCCTTGGCCCACAACCGCTGCTCAGCTTCGGTCGCTTCCTCCTTGCGGCCAAAGTAGCCGGACATTCGCACCGGATGCGTCGGCGTCACGTCGCGGCGCGCCAGGCCGACCATCACCGGTTCGGCGGCATGAACCACCTTGAACGCACCGAGCAGCAAACCAAACAGCAACAAGCAACCGACGGCAGCGAGTAAGCGGACGCGATGCATGGCGGGGACCTCGGAAGAAGGCAGGCGGGGGGGCAGGCTACGGGTTACAGGCTCCAGGCTACGGAATACAGGCGCGAAGATCGGCGCCTGTAGCCTGTCGCCCGAAGCCTGTAGCCTGAACAACCGGATTAACTGTTGCAGTCTAATCTTCGCCCTTGGCTCGGGCCACGGTTTCCTTGACCCGCGCAGCGCGCGGGCGGAAGATGGAATGACTGCCTCTTCCCGGACGACCTTCATGCGATTTGTCTTGCCCGTTTGTTGTGGCGCCCTCGTTCTCGCGGCCGCCGCAGCTCGCGCCGATCACACCAATCCCGGCGATCCGCCGGCCGGACATTCGCTCCATGGCGAGGCGTTCGATCAGGGACCGCGGCAAGCCGCGCGGCTCATGGGGGGCACCGGCAAGGTGCACCTGGCCGTCAGCACCAAGCACCCGGCAGCGCAAGAGTTCTTCGATCAAGGCCTTGGGCAACTACACGGCTTCTGGTACTTCGAGGCCGAGCGCTCGTTTCGCCAGGCCGCCGCGCTCGACCCCGATCTGGCGATGGCCTACTGGGGCATGGCGATGGCCAACGTGAACAACGAGAAGCGCGCCCGGCAGCTCATCGACGAGGCAGTCAAGCGAAAGTCAGGCGCCGACGCTCGCGAGACACTGTGGATCGACGCCCTGGCCGAGTTCTATAAGAACGATCCGACGGCCGAGAAAAAATCGGACGACAACGACGACAACGAATCGAACGATGCACCGGCCGAGCGTCCGAAAGACGCCGCGAAGAACAGGCCGATGAAGCCGTCCGAGGCGCAGCGGCGACGCAAGTACATCGAGCGTCTTGAGAGCATCATCTACCAGTACCCCGACGAGATCGAAGCTAAGGCGCATCTGGCGGTGTTCCTGTGGGTCAGCCGCGAGAAGGGGCTGCCGATCACCAGCCCGGCGGCGGTCGATGCACTGATCGGCGACGTGTTCGCCGTCGAGCCGATGCACCCGGCACATCACTATCGCATCCACCTGTGGGACAACGCCGAGCATCCCGAGCGGGCACTGCGCTCGGCGGCGCTGTGTGGCCCCGCGGCGCCGGCGATCGCGCACATGTGGCACATGCCTGGGCACACCTACTCGAAGCTGCGTCGCTTCCCCGATGCCGCCTGGCAACAAGAGGCCGCCTCGCGCGTCGACCATGCCTACATGATCCGCAACCGCGTGTTGCCCGATGAAATCCACAACTACGCCCACAACCAAGAGTGGCTGATCCGCACGTTGGGCCTCACCGGCGAGGTGCACCGAGGCATCGAGCTGGCGAAGAACATGATCGCCCTGCCGCGCCATCCGCGGTTCAACGTTCCCAGCAAGTCGGGGACCAGCAGCACCTACGGTCGCACGCGTTTGTTTGACCTGCTGGTGCGCTACGAGCTGTGGGACGAGCTGCTCGCGCTCGAAGGGACGATGTACCTGGAACCGGTCGACGACAAGACCGACGAGGCCCGTCAGCTGCGCGCTCTGGGAGCGGCACGGTTCGCCACGGGCGATGCCGAGCGGGGCAAGCAGCAGATCGCGGCGCTCGAAGCGCTGCTGGTCGAGGCGAAGGCCGATCAGACGAAGGCCGGCGACGAGGCGTCAGAAAAAGCTCGCAAGGCGGTGAAGGCCGACAAGCCGTCGAAGGGAGATGAGGCCCGTATCGCCCGGGCCAAGAGCGATGCCGTGAAGCGCAAGAACGAGCCGATCCGGGCTGCCGAGCAGGCGTTGGCCGAATTGCACGGCTGGCTCGCAGCGTCGACCGGCGACCATGCCGAGGCGCTCCAGCAGTTCGAGAAGGCAAAAATGTCGCGCGAGTTTTTGAGCCGCGCGCAGTTGTCGGCCGGCAACCGTGAGAAGGCCGAAGAACTGGCTCGTCGCGCCACCGAGCGTGCCGAGAACGAAGTGTACCCGCTGGCCAATCTGGTCGACGTGCTGCACCGGCTCGACAAGCCTGACGAGGCGGCTAACGCGCTGGGGCGGCTGCGGAACATCTCGGCGACGCTCGATATGGAGCTGCCGGTGGTGCGGCGGATCGCTTCGGTGGCGGCGGAGAACAATTTGCCGGCCGACTGGCGTCGCACGGCGGCACCGGCAGCTGACCTGGGGCCGCGTCCGCCGCTCGACCGCTTGGGTCCGGTGAAATGGAATCCGTCGCCCGCGCCGACCTTCCGGCTGGCGACGACCGATGGCAAGCCGGTGTCGCTCGACGACTATCGCGGCCGGCCGGTGGTGCTGATCTTTTACCTCGGCTTCGGCTGCCTGCACTGCGTCGAGCAATTGCGGGCTTTTGGTCCCACGACGAGCCAATGGAATGAGGCAGGCATCTCGCTGCTGGCGATCAGCACCGACTCGAACGACGAGCTGGCCAAGTCGCTGGCGTCGTTCGAGAAAGACGGCACCTTTCCGTTTCCGCTGGTTTCCGATGGCGACCTGCGAACGTTTAAGCTCTATGGAGCGTACGACGATTTCGAGCACCGCCCCTTGCACGCCACGCTGCTGCTCGACGGCCAGGGGCGCGTGCTGTGGCAGGACATTAGTGCCGAACCGTTCAAGGACGTGCCGTTCCTGCTCAAGGAATCGAAACGGCTACTGGAACTCTGGGGCGGTTGAGCAGCCGATCGACAGCGCCCGCGAGGCGAGTTAGGTTCAGCGGAGGCCGGTGCGATACTCCACTTTTCCTGGGCAAGAGATGCGCACACTTTTCCTTTCGGCAGCCGTGGCGATGAGCACCCTCGGTGCCACGCTGGCCGCAGAAACGGACGGCGATGGGGCGATCACGCCGCGCGAAGTGATCCACCTGTTCAACCGCCGCGACCTGAGCGGCTGGGACACCTGGCTGACCGACACGAAGCGCGACGACCCTCGCCAGGTGTTCACAGTTGAGGACGGCTTGTTGAAGATTTCGGGCGACGGCCTGGGCTGTGTCGTCACGCAGCAGGCGTATCGCGATTATCGGCTAGTGGCCGAGTTCAAGTGGGGGTCGCGCACCTGGGGCCGGCGGAAGGACCGGACCAAGGACTCAGGCATGCTGGTCCATTGTGTCGGCGACTATGGCAATGCGTCGGGGGGAGCATGGATGGCGTCGATCGAGGCCCAAATCATCGAAGGAGGGATCGGCGATTTTATTGTCGTCGGCGGAACGTATCCCGACGGTTCGACGGTGCCGGTCAGCTTGACCTGCGAGATCGAAAAGGACCGCGACGGCGAAAGCGTCTGGCACCGGGGCGGCGAGCGCAAAGTCTTTCACAGTGGGCGGATCAACTGGTTCGGCCGCGATCCCGACTGGGCCGACGTGCTGGGTTTCCGGGGTAAGCAGGACGTCGAAAGTCCTGATGGCCAATGGACTACTATGGAAGTGATCTGCGACGGGGGGCGGATCGCGAACGTCGTCAACGGCACGGTGGTCAACGAGGGGTTCGACGCCTTCCCGTCGGCGGGAAAAATTATCGTACAAACCGAGCTAGCCGAGATCATTTTTCGTAAAATCGATTTGTTGCCGCTCGACAAGAAATGAACCTACCGCGGCCGCTCGATAGAAAGCCACGCCATGCGACGCCATGCTCCCGTTTCACAATTGTTGACACTCGCCGCACTGGTTGGCGCGCCTTGCTTCACGAGGCCATTGCTCGCGGCCGAGCCAGCGAAAGCCGTCGATCAGGCGGCTGAGGCTGCACCTGCTGCCGAGGCCGTGCCTACGGAGGCGACCATTCGGCAATGGGTGAAAGAACTCGATGCCGATCGTTTCGAAACTCGCCAGCGTGCTCAGAGCGCCTTGGTCGAGGCGGGTTACGCGCCGGCCAGTGCCGCCATGGTGGTGACCGCGCTGATGGACGCCGTGAACAGTGGCGGCGGCCTCGAGTTGTCGATGCGCACGGTGAACATCCTCAAGGAGCTTTACGACTCGTCGGCCCCGACGACGCGCACGGCGGCGGCCAATGCCTTGAATCGCCTTGCCGAATCGAACAACAAGGCGGTCGCCGCCAAGGCAGCGGCGATCGTCCGTCCTAACGGCGCTTCGTCGAGTGCTCCGGCGATGGCCGGCGGCCTCGCACTTCCAGGGCCGGGATTCATTCATCACGGCAACATGCAGATCCGCTTTGGCGGCTTCGGCGGGCAGGTGGTGGAGTTCAACGCCGTCGCCGGCGGCCAGCGCAAGGTGCACGTGCAAGAAAACGGCCGCGCGATCGACATCGTCGAGGACCCGAACAAACACATCCGCATAACCGTAACCGAGCGTGTTGGCGACAAAGACGAAACCAAAACGTACGAAGCTGCCAGTGTCGACGAACTGAAGCAGAAGCATCCCGAGGGCTTCGCGCTGTACGAGAAGCACTTGGCCGGTCAG
Organism: Pirellulales bacterium; assembly: GCA_036272935.1. Taxonomy (GTDB): domain Bacteria; phylum Planctomycetota; class Planctomycetia; order Pirellulales; family PNKZ01; genus DATAXP01. The sequence goes on from DATAXP010000053.1 coordinate 38,475, forward strand.
GGAGATGGCCAGCGCCTGATCATCGGCGGCGGGGCGAACGTCGTGATTGGACCGGGGGGCATTCAGATCGGCCCGCCGCAAGTGGTGGTCGATCGCCGGCGCGAGCAAATGGCTCAGCTATCGGCCGGGCTGGCCGCCTTGGAACATTCGGTGCGCTTGCTGCGCCAACAGGCCGAATTGGGCAAACTCCCTCAGCGCGATCTGCAGCCGGCGGTCGATCGCCTCGAAGCGCTGCGCAGAGAGTTGGCTGAGATGGAAAAGCAGTTGAGGCATTAAGCGTCGCTGCTGCTTTTGCCGCGGGCAACTCGACCGGGTCTCGCGCGAAATCAGAACCGTTTGGCATATTTTATGCCATCGATTGAGAACGGGTGCTGACCAGCCCTTGATTCGCGCGGTGCCGATGCACCGCCGCACCCATCGAAAGGAGCCTGTCCATGTTCGAGCACCGCGGTATCAAGTCGCGCGCTTCGAGAACCTCGGCGACGCAAGCCGGCTGGCACAGATCGATTCCCTGGTTCGTTGCCGGTTTTGCAGCGGCACTGTGTCTCCCGCGCGTTCGCCTGTGGGCTACCGCGCTGATGCAGCAGATGAGCGAGGGTTGCTGCCGCGGCGACCATGCTGATCGCAAGGCATCGTTCACGGGCGTTCACGAATGTCCCGGTCGCGATGTCGAGGAGAACCCCGTCGACGAGGCCGATTGGGAGTCGTTTCCTGCTAGCGATCCACCCGGCTATGGATCGGCCACGATTACCAAAGCAACCAACGGAAACGCGAAACGGCGCCGATTTTGACGCTTTTGCGGTCCAGGTCTGCCAACACCTGGAGGGATGACGACCCAAGGTCTGGCACGCCAAATGCATGCTCTGGGCGGCGATGGACATTTGCGAGGAGCACACGATGCACGGCCAACAATGCGTGGAGTTCGTCGGGGGGCCTTACGACGGTTATCGCCATCAGATCGGCGCGGTTGCCCAAGAGATCGCTGAGGATGCAGCGCTACCCGTCAGCGAGAACTTGATTCGTGCCGTCAACGGCGAAGAACACGGACCGTTGTACCCGTACCATCGTGTCGCGTTGTACCACTTGTCATTTGCTGAAAACCAGCAGTTGCAGTACCTGTTCGTCGGTGAGAAGAGTCACGAGGGGACCTTGTTCTAAGTTCTAGGGTAGACGAGCGGCATCGAGAACGAGAGTTTTGCGAGCAACCTCATGATTAATTCCGTGGCGCGTCGAGAGAGTCCGGCGCGACTTGGCCGAACGTACCACCGCGTTCGCTACGCGATGGTCGGCTGGGGATCGTGCGCCGAGTCGACGCTGCCGACGTTCCGCCACACGCGCGAAACCAGCGAGCTGGTCGCTCTGGTGTGCGACGATCCGACCACGGCCGCAGAGGCCGCCAAGCGGAACAAGGTCAGCCGCGTTTACTCGTTCGAGCAATACGATGATTGTCTACGCAGCGGCTCGATCGACGCCGTCTATCTCACGCTTCCGGTGGCGATGCACTGCGCGCACGCGGTCCGGGCAGCGGAGGCCGGCATGCATGTCCTGTGCAACAAGCCGATGGCAACCAGCGAGGCTGAATGCCGCACGATGATCGACGCCTGCCAGCGCAATCACGTAAAGCTGATGATCGCCTATCGGATGCACTTCGAGGAAGCGAACCTGGCCGCGATCCACTTGGCGAAGACCGGCGAGCTGGGCGATCTCAGGTTCTTCGATTCCAGCTTCAGCTTGCCGACGCCGGACGAGAATCTCCCTGGCTCGGCCGCGCGACCTGGCAGCGGCGCGCTGCTAGAGGTTGGCGTCGATTGCCTGAACGCCGTGAGACATATCTTCCGCGACGAACCGACCGAGGTCACCGCCTTTGCCAGCCGTACTGAGCAGTGGCGTGGCGGCGAGACAACCTGCTGCCTGCTCCGTTTCCCGGGCGATCGGATGGCAAGCCTGACGTGCAACATCGGCGCCTCGCTGGTCGCGGCGTATCGCGTGGTCGGCACGCGCGGCGACCTGCGCGTCGAACCCGCCTCGCCGCATGCCAAGCGGCTCGAGCACTACCTAACGATCGACGGCAAGACGAACAAGCGCCTCTTTCCGCGCCGCGAGCGCATCGCCCCCGAGCTGCTGAGGTTTTCCGAGTGCATTTTGCAGAACCGTCCCCCCGAGCCTTCGGGCTGGGATGGCCTGGCGGACGTGCGATTGGTCGAAGCGCTCCACCGCTCGGCGGCAATTGGGCAACCCGTGCGGCTCGCACCGTTGGTCCGCCAAAACAGCACTAGTAGCGTTGATCGAACACAAGGCGAAACCAGTACAGCCGAGCCAACTGCCGAAACTTCTCTGGGCATGGACGAAGCCGTCGCGCCGGCGGCGATCAGCTAAGCCGAAGACGAACCTTATCAACAGGCGACTGGCTTGATTATCGGAGCAGGACGTATGAGCGGCGCAGGGTTACGCATTGTCGTAGCCGACGACGACCAAGCGATGCTGCGCACGTATATAGGGCTGCTTGCGTCGCTGGGACACCGTGTCGAGGCAACCGCGCAGAGCGGCCGCGAATTGGTCGACCAATGTCATGCGCTCTGCCCCGACCTGGTGATCTCCGACTACAAGATGCCCGACATGGACGGCTTGGCCGCGGCCTCGATGATCTACGAGCAAGCGCCGACGCCGGTGATCATGGTATCGGGATACAGCGATGCCGAGCTGATCCAGCAGGCGCAGGACAACCACGTGCTGGTGTTCGTCGTCAAGCCATTGAGCGTCCACTCGCTGACCTCGGCTATCGACTTGGCGATGCAGCGCTACGGCGAGTTCCGCCTGGTGCGGCAGGAGGCGTTCGACCTGCGTCAGACGCTCAACGACCGCAAGCTCGTCGAGCAGGCAAAGGCGGTGCTGATGCGCCGGGCGAGCGTTGACGAGCGCGAAGCGTTCCAGCGCGTGGCGCGTTTCGCCGCCGAGGAGCGTCAATCGCTATGCCAGGCGGCGCAGATGATCGTCAAGGTCGATCGCACATTTGGCGGTGGCGACTCACCCACGCCGGGCAACGAGCAGGTTGAGGCGGTGCGTTAGGAGCAGGGCACAGTCGCAGTGCGACAAATCATCGCATCCACGCCGCCACAACTCGCATTCGACAAGCGCTTGCCCGCCGCCCGCGCATCCGCTCTGCTGAAAGGCGCCGAACCCAATTCGCGAGAGTCACCGATGGCAGTAGGGACGACGACACAGCCGGCCGAACGCGCCAGTGCCGAGCCGACGATCCCTTGGTACGTGCCGTCGTCGACGTACCGGTTGCAGTTCAGCGCCCATTTGCGCTTCTGCGATGCCGCGGCTTTGGCGGGCTACCTGGAGCGCCTGGGCGTGGCGGCCGTCTACGCCTCGCCGCTGTTCCGCGCGCGCCGCGACAGCGCCCACGGCTACGACGTGATCGACCACAACACGGTCGATCCCGAGTTCGGCAACGAGGCCGACTTCCAACGCTTCGCCGAGGAACTGTTGCGGCACCGGCTGGGGCTGGTGATGGACGTCGTACCGAATCACATGGGCATCGACGATCCGAACAATCGTTGGTGGCAGGACGTGTTGGAGAACGGTCCCGGCTCGCCGTATGCCAAGTTTTTCGACATCGAGTGGCATCCGCCCAAGGAGACGCTGCAAGAGACGGTGCTGATGCCGGTGCTCGGCGATCAGTACGGCAAGGTGCTCGAGAACCAGGAACTGCGGCTCGTCTACCGCGATCAGCGGTTCTACGTCGAGTATTACCAGCGCCGCTTCCCGCTAGCCACCGACACCTGGGCGACGCTGTTGGGGCACGCGCTGAAGCAGCACCTGCAAGACCTGCCGGCCGACGACCCGGGGCGGATGGAGTTGGAAAGCATCCTCACCGCCTTGACCCATCTGCCGGCGCGCACCGAGACCGATCCTGAACGCCAGCGCGAACGCCAGCGCGAGCAGGAAGTGACGCGCCGCCGGCTGGCCACGTTGCTGAGCGAGCAACCGGCGATCCACAAAGCGGTCGATGCCACTTTGGTCGACTTCAACGGCACCAAGGGGGATCCGCGCAGTTTCGATCTGCTCGAAGGCATTTTCGCCCAGCAGTCGTACCGATTGTGCTACTGGCGTGTGGCCGCCGACGAGATCAACTACCGCCGCTTCTTCGACATCAACGAGTTGGCGGCGCTGCGCGTCGAGGACCCGGAAGTCTTTCGCACCGTGCACCGGATGATCTTCAACTTCATCTCGCAAGGCTGGGTGCAGGGGCTGCGGATCGATCATCCCGACGGCCTGCTCGATCCCGAACAGTATCTCGACAGCTTGCAGCAAGGCTGCCGCGAGGCGCGCCTGGCCGGTGGGCATGCCGAGGACGTTGATCGGCCGACGTACGTGGTCGTCGAGAAAATCCTCACCGGTGACGAAGAACTGCCCGTGCCGTGGCGCACGCAGGGGACCACCGGCTACGATTTTCTCAATCAGCTCAACGGCATCTTTGTCGACCGCCAGTCAGCCCGACCAATCAAGGAAACGTATACCCGCTTCACCGACGTGTCGCTGCGGTTTGCTGACATTTACTATCAGGCCAAGCGGACGATCCTGGCAGTGGCGATGTCGAGCGAGCTGCACATGCTCGCCCGCCGGCTCGATCGCATCTCCGAACAGCACCGCTTCTCGCGCGACTTTACTCACGCCTCGTTGCAGCGCGTGCTGGGCGAAGTGATCGCTTGCTTTCCGGTCTACCGCAGCTACGTACGGGCCGAGACGCGCTACGTCAGCGATACCGACGGTATTCGGATCAAGGAGGCGCTGCGCACGGCGCGGCGGCGCAATCCGGGCATCAACCAGACCCTGTTCGATTTCCTCGGCTCAATCTTGCTGCTCGAAGATCCCGATGGTCTGTCCGACGCCCAGCGCGCCGAGCGCCGCTCGTTCGTGATGCGTTTCCAGCAGCTCACCGGTCCGGTCACGGCCAAAGGATTGGAAGACACGGCGTTCTATCGGGCCTATCCGCTGGCGTCGCTGAACGAAGTGGGCGGCGAGCCGCAGCGCTATGGCTTCTCGGTCGAGGAATTTCATCGCCGCAACCAGTCGCGCGCCGACACCTGGCCGCTGGCGATGCTTGCCACCTCGACCCACGACACCAAGCGCAGCGAAGGCGTGCGCGCCCGGATCAACGTGCTTTCGGAAATCCCCGACGCCTGGCAGCAGGCGCTCGATCGTTGGCACGCACTGAATCGTGGTCACAAAACGCAGATCGAAGGCACGGAGGCTCCCGACAGCAACGAAGAATACCTGTTCTATCAAACGCTCGTAGGTACCTGGCCGCTGTCGCCGCTGAACGAAGCCGGACGCAAGGAGTATGTCGATCGGCTGGTGGCTTACATGCTCAAGGCCGGCAAGGAGGCCAAGGTCAACACCAGTTGGATGAACCCCGATGAAGCCTACGACGCTGCCATCGAGCACTTTGTGCGTGCTGCGCTGGAGAAGCCCGACGAAAACCGCTTCGTACAGGAGTTTGCCGCCTTCGCCGAGACGATTGCCATTCCGGGCGTGACCAACAGCCTGTCGCAGACGCTGCTCAAGATCGCGTCGCCCGGCGTGCCGGACTTTTATCAGGGCACTGAGCTGTGGAACTTCCGGCTCGTCGATCCCGACAATCGCCAGCCGGTCGACTTCGCGCTGTTGGATCGTTGGTTGGCCGAGATGCAGGTGGCACACCAGCAAGACCCGCTGCCCTTGGCTGCCGAGCTGGTCAGCCACTGGCGCGATGGTCGCATCAAGCTGTTTCTCACCTGGAAGTCGCTCGAATTCCGCCGCCAAAATGCCGATCTGTTCCTGCGCGGTGCGTATGCGCCACTGGCCGCCGACGGCGCGCAGGCCGAACACGTTTGCGCCTTCGCGCGCTCGTCGCAGGGAGCTTGGGCCGTGACCGTGGCGCCGCGCCTGACGTACAAACTTCAGCATGCACCGGGACAACCGCTGACGGCCGAGGCCTGGAGCGGCACCAGCCTGCCACTACCGCCGGAGGCGCCGCGGCAGTGGCGGCACGTGCTAACCGGGGAAACGCTCGTAGCCGAGTTGCTCGATGGCGACGACGGCACGGCACGGCTGAATTTGGCGGAAGTTTTAGCGCGCTTCCCGGTCGCGCTGCTCGAAGCGCAGCCGTAGGGTGTGTCGAGTTCGCCGCAGCCGGGCGAGACGCACCAATCGCCAACGGGCACCACCGCGCGCAAAGCAACGAGCCTCCCGGTCCTTCGTGGTCCGGGAGGCTCGCTTTTCAGACGCGGTTTGCTGACGGAGGTCGTGCGCCGCGAGCCGTTGGGGGAAGATCGCCGGCTGCGTGCGCCACCGCGTCTGCGTGAGGTTGACAGCCGATTACGACTTCTTCGCGTTCTGTTCAAGCTCGTGGATGATGTGCTTGGCGTGATCCAAGTGCTTCTGCGTCACATCGGTCGCTTGGGCAATCGCCTGCTGCAACTGCGGCGAAGCATAATTCTTGAACACCTTCAGCGTATCGAGCATGTGCATATGGGCGCCAATCTGCTGGCCCATGTAGCACTTGTCGAACTCGGCACCCTTCTTCGATTCAAGCTCCTGACGGAGCGATGCCACACATTGCTGGCCGATCTCCTGCTTGAGCACCACGAAATTCAACGGCTTGTCATGCATGCCGGCCATTTGATTCTGATTCTGACTCTGATTCTCGTTGCCACGGGCGTTCTGCTGCGACGAGAGATATTGCCACCACTCGCCGGCAAACGGCTTCAGCGTGTCGAGCATCTGCGAATGCTGCCTTTGCATTTCCTGGGCGAACTTCTTCACGTCGCCGTTCGATGCATGCTGCTCGGCGATCTTGGCCGCCTCGATTTCACCCTGGTTGCCAACGATCAGGCATGCTGCCAACGCCGAGTCGTTGCGCTGAGCCCAGCCTTGATCCTGCATCGCCTGGTTGCCGGGCTGCCGGCTAAACCCGCGCTGGCGTTGTTCGAACCGCTGGCTGTTTTGATTGTTCCCACCCGGCTGGCCATTGGCCGGATTTTGATTCGGGTCTGCTTGCTGCTGGGCCGCGGCCCAGTTACACACAGTCAAGAGCGAAACCAGCGTTGCACTTGCGATCATTCGTTTCATGAGGGCGATCCTTTCCAGTTCATTGTTCAGCTTGTTGTTCAGCGACGTCGACCCCGCCTAAACCCGAGCATACGAGTGGTCAAAGGCAAGATCGGCTCGCAGGTTCGATGCCAATCGGGAGCGGGGTTCAGACGCCCGCAAATCTGGTGCGAGGGAGCGGGGTTTTTGCCGCTTGTTTGCGAATAGTCACGCGGCGAAGATAACCAAAAGCATGGCTGCCAAATCCTCATCGCGCCCCCGGCGCATCATTAAGCTGTTGGTCGGCCTGGCGCTGATCGCCAGTATCGTTGTCGCCGCGGGACCGTGGATGTGTTCCTACGATCCGCTGCGGCGGATGCTGCTGCACGCCGTGTTGCCCAATGTCGAGGGTCGCATCAGCGCCGACGGAGCGCAGTTCGGTTGGTTCAGCCCGCTGGGTATCGAAGAACTGGAAATCCGCGCGCCCGACGGCGAGGAAGTTGTCTCGGTCGCTTCGTTGGGGACCGATCGCACGCTGTGGGAACTCGTCACGCATCCGCACGCCTTTGGCAACATCCGCATCGACACGCCGAGCGTGAACATCCTGGCCACCGAGACGGTGAACAACTTCGCCGCCACGTTCCCAAATCTGAACGTTCACCCTGAGGCGCATCGCACCGTCGTCTGGGGCGATGGGTCGGTACACGTCGAGATCGCCAACGCCGCGGTCCAGTGGCGGCTGGCCGATAAGGGCCGCACCTGGAACATTGACCGTATTCCCTTCTCGTTCGGCATTACGCCGGAAGATTCGGCAACGTCGCAGCCAGCCATGCTGGTGATCGATCACAACCTGGTGCTCGACCATCGCGAAGCATCGCCGGGGCTGTGCAACGACCTGCTGAAATTCGCCGCTCCCGTGCTGGCCAACGTGGCGACGGCCGAAGGAAAGATTTCGCTGGAGCTCGACGGTGGTCGGCTGCCGTTGCAGGACCCGCGCGCCGGCGAGCTTTCCGGACGACTGACGCTGCACACGGTCGATGTCGGTCCGGGGCCACTGGTGGCAGTCGTGGCCGAGAAGCTGCACCTGCCGGGTAAGGTGGTGCTGGCCCGCGAGGATGTGGTCGAGTTCAAGATGGCCGACGGCCGCGTGCATCACGAGGGGCTGGAGTTCGGCATCGAGGCGGTCCGCATCCGCACGCAAGGCTCGGTCGGCTTCGACCACTCGCTCGACCTGCTGGCCGAGGTGCGGCTGCAGTTCGCCGATTCGACGGTCGCGAACCGGCCCATCCTGCGGGCGCTCGACGACAACGTGCTGCGCATCCCGGTGACCGGCACGCTCGAAAAGCCGAAGCTCAATGCGGCGGCCGCGGGTCAGACCGCGCTGAACTTGATTACCTCGGCCGTGCGCAGCGTGCGCGAAGGCAGAGAGAAGGCGGCGGAGCCGCTGCCTCCGCCGCCGACCGACGACGAGCTGGAACAACTCCGCGCCGCCGGTGTGCTAGTGCCGAACTCTGGACCTGAAGTGGTCGCTCCGCCGCCGGCCGGCGCTCCTGCCGCCGCAGCGACTGTGCCGACATCGACGCCCTCGACCGCGCAGCAGGCGGTCGGTATCGCGCTCGACGTAGTGCAAGAGCTGATGCGCCGCCGGCAAGAACGGCTGGCCCGCGAACGCGCTGCCGCGGCGGCTGCACAAGACCCGCCACCCGCCCCGGCGGGCGTCGCCCCGCTGCCCCCGCCCAGCACCACACCTTCTTCTCCGGGCACCACGCCTTCTCCGGGCACCACACCGCCGGACGCACCGCCTCCCCGTCGTAGCCGACTGGGCCGGCTAATCGACCGCTTCCGCATGCCCGACACCGCTCCAGCCCCGGACGGTCAGCCGAAGGCGGATCAAGGGCCGTAGTTACATCGTCCGGCCGAGCGCGCCGGCCACTTTGCGGCACAGCCGCATCGTTTCTTCGAACTGAATCGGGCTGAGCGATTGATAGCCGTCGCTGAGCGCCTGTTCGGGATCGGGATGGACTTCGAGAATCAGGCCATCGGCCCCCGCGGCGACGCTCGCCGCGGCCATTTGCGGCACCAGCCAGGTGTGCCCCGTGCCGTGGCTGGGATCGACGACCACCGGCAGATGCGTCTTGCCGTGCAGCCACACGACGCTCGCCAGCGGCAGCGTGAACCGCGTGTGCGTCTCGAAGGTGCGGATGCCGCGCTCGCAGAGCATCACGTTCGGGTTGCCGGCATCGAGAATATACTCGGCGGCCAGCAGCAGCTCGTCCATCGTGGCGCTCGGCCCACGCTTCAGCAACACCGGCTGCGGCTGCCGGCCGACCGCCTCGAGCAGCCGGTAGTTCTGCATGTTGCGGGCGCCGATTTGCAGCACGTCGGCATAGCGAGACACGAGCGGCACGTCCTCGGTCGCGAGCACTTCGGTCACGATCGCCAGGCCGGTGGCATCGCGTGCTGCCGCCAGCAGCTTCAGCCCTTCCTCTTTCAAGCCCTGGAACGCATACGGGCTGGTGCGCGGCTTGAAGGCTCCACCGCGCAGCGCCGTCGCGCCTGACGCCTTGATCGCGCGGGCCGCTTCGAGGATCTGTTGTTCGCTTTCCACGGAACACGGGCCGGCAATCACCCCGACGTGCCCGCCGCCGACGCGCAGCCCGCGCGCCGTGACGACCGATGGCTCGGGCTTGAGCTCGCGGCTGGCCATCTTGTATGGGGCGAGGATCGGCATCACCTCGGCCACGCCGCTGCCGCTTTCGAGCGTCTCTTTGAGTCCGTCGCGCTCGGGTCCGATTGCCGCCACGACGGTCCGCTCGACGCCGTACAGCACGTGCGCCTTCATGCCCAGGCCTTCGACGCGCTCGATCGTATGGCGCACTTCGGCCTCGCTGGCGTTCTTCTTCATCACGACAATCACGGCAAGCAATTCTCCCGGCTAACCGCGACGCGCAGCGGAGCGCTCGAATGTCGCGCGATGCGGCGATGATAAGAAGATGATCAACTCGGCGAAGGTTCGGCGCCGGCTTGGCGCAGCTTCTGGCGAGCGCGGCTGAGCAGCGGGCCGACGCTGTTCTCGGGCATGCCGGTGCGGGCGCTGATCTCTTGGTAGCTCATCCCTTCAAGGTGGTACATCCGCACCACGTCGGCATCGCTCCCCTCGAGTTCGTCGAGCAGCCGGGCAACCTCTTCGCGGTCCTCCAGCCGGCGTTCGACCTCGTGATGCTCGTCGGCCGGAGCCACTGCCAGCCGCGACGCCGACTTGCGCGAAAGCAGCTCGCGGACCACTACTCTTCGGGCGACGACTGTGAGATAAGTAGCCAGGCTGCTTTGCCCGCGAAAGTGCCGCAGCACGGTGAAATCGTCCTTGACGATCGCCAGGAACACGTCGGCACACAGGTCTTCGCGGTCCTGGTGGCTGAGCCGGATGCTGCGGGCCTGGGCCGAGTGGTTCGTCACGTGGACGATCAGGCCCAGAAACCGGTCGACGAAATCCTCCCAGGCGCGTGGCTTACGAGCCAAGCACTTTTCGAGCAGGATGCGATCGGTATCCGACAGGGCCACGACGCGGAACCTCGTAAGTGCGAACTTCTTGCCCGCGGGATGAACCTGTCGGCCGCAGGACGATCCCCCAACCTGCACGACACTTGCGCACGAGCGAGCCACGACTCCTGCGAGAGACGGTCAACCCCGATTCTAACAGCCGGCCGCGGCGCGAGGCAAGTTTGAACTGGGCAAAACCAGGGACCAAGAAAGCAGACGTTTGGAGATAAAGCGTTGCTTGCTTGGTATGGCTAGGGTGGTCGGGCTGAGGTGGCGAAGGGACGAAGGCTTTGATAGGCGGCGGCGTCGAGGATTTCGAGCAACGCTTCAATCGACAGCACCGCGTAGGCCCGTTCGATGTAAATGACGACAGGCCAGCGGCCTAGTCCTTAAACCAGCGTACACGGCAGCGCGTGGCGGGGAGATTCCATAAAAAAACTCGAAACGCCCGGCGTTTTGCGGCCATCGGAAGGTGAAGAACCGTTCTTCCGACCGCAACACGCAAGGAGTTTCGAGTGAACGTCAAAATACGCCGCCGGTTGGCCGCCCGCAAAGGAAGAGAAAAGGGGACATCACTGATTGTCGGTGTTCTTCGGTGGTCGCCCTGGCCCGCGCAACGTGAATTCAAGGCCCAGCCGCTGGGCTGTGGCTCGAACCCATGCCGTCGGGCCGAGTGGTCGGCCACGCTGAACGC
>DATAXP010000054.1:0-7433 GCA_036272935.1 Pirellulales bacterium
TGCTTTTTAACCAATTTATTCCTCCGGGCACGATCGAACACCACGGTCGCTTCTATCGATGATCGGTTGGCTCAAGAACTTGGTCCGCACGGAGCGGCCGTCTGCAGGGACGCAGCGGCCCGCGCGGATCATTCGCGCCCGCTACGACGCGGCGGTCACCACCGAGGACAACCGCCGCCATTGGATCAACGCCGACGCGCTCTCGCCAGACGCCGCGAACAACGTGATGGTCCGCCGCAATCTGCGGATTCGCTCGCGGTACGAAGTGGCCAACAACAGCTACGCCCGTGGGATCGTCAACACGCTGGCCAACGATGTGATCGGCACCGGCCCGCGGCTGCAGATGCTCACGCCGAACGCGGCGGCGAACAAGCTGATCGAACAAGGGTTCCGCCAATGGACGACGGCCGTGGACCTGACGGGCAAACTCAGCACGATGCGGTGCGCCCGAACGCAGGACGGGGAGTCGTTCGGCATTTTAGTGACGAATCCGAAGCTACCAACGCCGGTCAAGCTCGATGTCCGGTTGGTCGAGGCGGATCAGGTGACGACGCCCATTCTGCTGACGCCGTCGCTGCGATTCGTCGACGGCATCGTCTTGGACGTCTACAACAACCCGGTTGAATACCATGTGCTGCGCGAGCATCCGGGCAGCCAGTTCGTGGTCGTCAATCCCTGGGATTTCGACCGCATTCCGGCGTCGCAGGTGATTCACTTGTTCCGCGCCGATCGGCCGGGTCAGCATCGCGGCATTCCGGAGATCATGGCGGCGCTGCCGCTGTTCGCCCAGTTGCGGCGCTTCACGCTGGCGGTGATCGCCGCAGCCGAGACGGCTGCCGATTTCGCCGGCATCCTCTATACCGACGCGCCAGCCAACGGCGAAGCAGATGCTGCCGAACCGTTCGAGCCGATCGAACTGGAGAAGCGGGCGCTGCTCACGATGCCCGGCGGCTGGAAGATGAGCCAGCTCCAGGCCGAGCAGCCGGCGACGACCTATGCCGAATTCAAGAAGGAAATCCTGAACGAGATCGCTCGCTGCCTGAACATGCCGTTCAACGTCGCGGCCGGCAATTCGGCATCCTACAACTATGCGTCCGGCCGGCTCGACCACCAGGTCTATTACAAGGCGATCCGCGTCGATCAGACGTATCTCGAACGCACCGCGCTCAACCGCATCTTCTTCGCCTGGCTCGATGAGGCCGCGCTCATTCCCGGTCTGATTCCGCCCGGCATGGGGCCGTTCTCCGATTGGGTGTTCCAGTGGTTTTGGGACGGAACGGAACACGTCGATCCGCTCAAGGAAGCGACTGCGCAGCAGACGCGGTTGGCGAATCACACCACGACGCTCGCGCATGAATACGCCCGCGAAGGCCGCGATTGGGCCGAGGCACTGCGCCAACGTGCCAAGGAGATCGCGCTCATGGAGGAGCTAGGGCTGCCGGTCCCGGTGCCGACAACCATGCAACCGCCGGTGCCCGCGCCGGCCCCAGCGCACGATCCGGGCGAAGTCGAACCCGAGGAGGTCGGCAGCGATGAAGACAATTAAAAAACTCCCCAGCCAGATCACGATCTCGTGCGGGCGCGACGAAGACGTCGGTCGCTTAGTGCTGGCCGCCGCCGAGGGCGAACCAGCCAAGCTGCGGCGATTCAGCATCACCGCATACACCGGCGGCAAGATGTCGCTGCCGAACATCCCGTATCCGGTCGTCGTGGACATGTCGGGCCTGCGGGTGTCGGCCAAATCGCGGCCGATCCTCCGCGACCACAACCCGTCGCAGATCGTCGGCCATACGGACAACGTGACCGTCAACGGCGGCGTGCTGAAGGTCGATGGCTCGGTGTCGGGAGCCAACGCCCATGCAACCGAGATCGTCGCCAGCTCCGACAACGGTTTTCCTTGGCAGGCCAGCATTGGAGCCAGCGTCCAGAAGATGGTGTTCGTCGAGGACGGAGAAAAAGTCCAAGTCAATGGGCGGTCCTTCGCTGGTCCGCTCTACGTCGCGCGTCAGGCGACGCTCGGCGAGGTGTCGTTCGTGGCGCTGGGGGCCGACGACCAAACGAGTGCCCGGATGGTGGCTTCCGCCGCCGCTCAATCAATCGAGGTGACGACCATGAAGTTCGAGGAATGGATTAGCGCGAAGGGATTTGACGGAGCGGCATTGAGCGAGACGCAGCGTACATCGCTCGAGGCGGCGTTCGACGCCGAGCAGAAAACTGCCGCACCGACGGCCGTCACCGCCACGGCGGAAATCGACCCCGTCGCCGACCTGCGTACCAAGACTGCCGCGGAAATGAATCGCATCGCCGCGATCCGCAAATCGGCGGGCAGTCATGCCGACATCGCGGCCAAGGCTGTCTCCGAAGGTTGGGATGAAACCCGCACCGAACTTGAAGTCCTGCGCGCGTCGCGTCCCACCGGCGCGGCGATCCACGCGGGCGGCGGATCGGCGCACGTCAACGCATCCGTTGCGCTCGAAGCGTCGCTCTGCCTCACGGCGGGCCTTGGCGAAGAATCGGTCGAGAAATGGTATGGCGACCGGGTGCTGGAAGCGGCACGCTCGCGGGATATTCGCGGCGCGACCATCCACAGCTTGATGTACGAGGTGATTCGCGCCGCTGGCCGTTACGTTCGGCCGGGCAAGGTCGACAACGACACGATCCGCGCGGCGTTCGAGGCCGATCGGACGATCCAAGCGTCGGGCGGCGAGTTCTCGACGATCAGCCTTCCCGGCATCCTCAGCAATCTGGCGAACAAGCAGTTGCTGAAATCCTTCGAGGCTGTCAACACCGTCTCGAACACGTTCTGCGACACGACCGACGCCGTCGATTTCAAGGCGTTCTCCCGCTATCGGCTCACGGCCAACGGCATGTTCGAGAAGGTCGGCCAGGACGGCGAACTCAAATCGACCAACCTGTCGGAAGAGTCGTACACCAACCAGCTCGACACCTACGGTCGGTTGATCGCGCTCACGCGGCAGCAGATCATCAACGACGACCTGGGAGCGTTCTTGCAGATTCCGCGGCTGCTCGGGCGGCAAGGAGCGCTGGCGGTCGAGTCGGCCGTGTTCACCCTCTTGCTCTCGAACCCGACGATTGGCGGCAACCAGTTCTTCTCGACCGCCAATGCAAACTATCTGTCGGGCGGCACTTCGACGCTCGATCTCGACGGGATCACAGCGGCCGAGGTCGCGTTCCTAAACCAAGTCGACGTGGCGGGCAACCCGGTGCTCTTGAGTCCGGCGATCATGCTGGTGCCCACGACGCTCAAGGTCATCGCCGAGCGGTATTACAAGGAATCGACCATCTTGCAGGTGCCGGCCAACAACAAGATGGTCCCGGCCAACAACCCGCACGCCGGCAAGTTCACCCCGGTGTCGTCGCCCTACCTGAACGCCCAGGGCATCACCAACCAGAGCGCCACGGGCTGGTATCTGTTCGCGGACCCGGAAGACGTGGCCGCAATGAGCATCGCCTACTTCCGCGGGCAGCGCACGCCGGTGATCGAATCGGGCGAAACCGACTTCAACACGCTCGGCATGCAGTGGCGGTCGTTCTTCGACTTCGGCGTGGCGTTCCAAGATTTTCGAGCGGCGGTGTTCAACGCCGGCGCTTGATCTCCTTTCCAACCAACAGGCAATCGCAGCATAGCGAGGTTTCAACATGGCACCGACGGCAATCTTCTTTCAGGAAGGCGATCAACTCGACTTCACGCCCGCCTCGGCGGTGAACGCAGGCGACGTGATCGTGCAAGGGGACGCGGCGCTTGTGGCCGTGGCCGACATCCCGCCCAACCGCCAAGGTGCGCTCGTGGCCGAGGGTGTATTCAAATTCCCCAAGGCGACGACCACCGGCTCCGGGATGCCGATGGGCAAACGCGTCTTTTGGGATGCGACCAACGAGGTCGCCACGCTGTCGACCGGCAGCGGCGCCAACAAGCCTCTCGGCCTGACCGCAGCCGCGACCGCCGACAGCGACACGGTCGTGCCGGTCAAGCTGCTCGCGAGCGGCGACCAGATTCCTCTGCGCTATGCCGCCGTGGCCGCCTCTTCGGCGGTGACCAACACGACGACCGAGACAGCGTTCAGCAATACGCACACGATTCCGGCCAACACGCTTCAAGTCGGCGACGTGCTGAAAATTCGCGCCCAAACAATCGCGCCCGCGACCAACTCGACCGATACGTTGACGCTCAAGCTCAAAATCGGCTCGACCGTGATTGCGGTGACCGCAGCTACCGACGTGGCCAATAACGACATCGGCTATTTCGACGCGATGGTCGTCGTGCGCGCCAACGGTTCGGGCGGAACGATCGTCGCAGCCGGCGCGCAGGGGCTTGGCACGCCGGGCACCGTCACCAGCAAACCGTTCAACCTAGCCGCGACGGCGATCGACACCACCGTGGATCAATTGATCTCCGTCAGCGCGACCTGGAGCGTGGCCAACGCCGGCGACTCCTGCCGCCTGGACCTGTTCACCGTGGAACGCCTCTCGGCCTGAGAACTCGCCATGACCGATTTGCTGCAAGCCGGTTCCGATTGGCTGGCCGACCAACTGAAGGTCAACGCCAGCCAGACCGTCGAGTACTCGCGCGGCGACGTGTCGATCACGGTGGCCGCTGTGATCGGCCGCACCGTGTTCGAGACAGCCAGCGACATCGGGATCGTTGAGCAGTGGGAGGCCCGCGACTACTTGATTCAAGCGGCCGATTTGACGCTGGGCGAACCGCAGCGCGGCGACCAGATCACGGAAATGCAGAACGGCACCAATTACGTCTACGAAGTGATGGCTCCCGGCAACGAGCCGGCCTATCGGTTCTCGGACCCGTATCGCAAGACCTACCGAATTCACACCAAGCTCGTGGCGACGGAGTAGCTGTGGTCAACACGTTGGTCGAGATCGCCGACGCTGTGGTCGCGGTCCTGTTGGCCGGGACGTACAGCCAGCCAATCGCGCCGGCCCGAAAGTATCTGGCCAACTATGAAATCAAAGACCTGGACGGAACGGTCGTCGTAACGGTCATCCCTCGCAACTCGGCGAGTTCAATCGCGTCACGGACGACGTGCCAATACGACCACACGCTCGACTTGGCGGTGCAAAACAAGATCAGCGGGAGCGACGAAGACTTAGACGCGTTGATGGCCTTAGTGGACGACATCGAGAGATCGTTACAGCTTCAAACACTGACGACAGCCAGCGGAAAGATAGCCAAATGGACCGCGACGTCGAGCGAAGCGGCTTACGACCTCAAGCATTTGGAAGAAAAGCGGGTCTTCACCTCGGTGATGTCGGTGACATACCGGATCGTCGAGTAATGGATGCGTGAAAGATGGACGGCGAACACCAAAAGATCGCGCGGCAAGACCAGCAGCTCCCGGCCGTGGCCGTGGGAACGACGCCGGCCGCCAGCGCTGCGATCTACTTTGCCAAAGCGGCCTCGGGCAACGTGATCGCCCTGTCCGGCGAGACGTTCACGACATTGACGTGGTGGGGCTCGCACGACGGCACCGACTATGTGCCCGTCAAAAGCGCCGGCACCGCCGCGACGACTCCAATGGCCGCGCCGTGCGGCGATGTGATTCCCGCCGCCTGCTCGGCCTACCCGTACCTCAAAGCCATCGGCGATCAGGCCGGGCACATCCAGGTCTGCCTCAAAGGATAACCGTTCATTCAAGGGATTGTCGTATGGGATCGTTCGTTCTCGGCTACAACGCCAAGCTCTATCGCAACACGGGCACCTACGCTTCGCCCACCTGGTCCGAAATGACGAACGTCAAAGACTTGACGCTCAACATGGACCTGGACGAAGCCGACGTGACGACGCGCGCCAGCGGCGGTTGGAAGGCCAACGTCGCCACGCTCTTGGACGGCTCGATTGAGTTCGAGATGGTCTACGACCCCACCGACGCCAATTTCACGGCGGTGCAAACCGCCTTCTTCAGCCGGTCGGCCGTCGAGTTCGGGGCGATGGATGGACCCATCGCCACGGCTGGCTCGCAGGGCCTGCGGGCGACCTGCATGGTCAAGCAATTCTCCGTCGAGGAAAAGCTGGCCGAGGCGCTCACCGTGAAGGTCACCATCAAGCCGACCTACGCCGCCAATCCTCCGTCCTGGTACACGGTCTCCGGATCATGAAAACATTCAAAGATTTATCGGGCCGCGAGTGGACGCTCGCGGTGACCATCGATTGCGTGAAGCGCATCCGCGACACGCTCAAGGTCGATTTATTGGACCTGTTCGGCGGCGAACCGCCCTTACTGACGCGGCTCGACACCGACGTGGTGTTGCTGTGCGACGCGATCTTCGTGGCGCTTAAGCCGCAGGCCGACGCGGCGGGCGTGAGCAGCGAACAGTTCGGCGCGGCGCTGGGGGGCGACGCGGTCATCGCGGCCCGCGACGCTTTTTGGGAGGCCCTCGCCGATTTTTTCCAGAGCCTTCGCCGCCAGGAGGTGGTGAAGGCGATTCAGAAACAAACGGAACTGGTGACGGCGGCAGTGAAGATGGCCGGGCAGCGGATCGAGAACATCGATGTGACGGAGATGCTCTCAGAGTCAAAAGCATTTGGCAAATGATCTACGAGTTGGCCGGCGTCGTCGGAATCGACCCCGGACGGCTGACGTTGCGAGAGCTGTTCTGGATGGTCGACGGGCGACGGCGTGACGCCTGGGACAGGGCGGCCGCCCAGATTGCGGCGCTATTCAACGCGGCTCCCGATCCGACCGGGAAGCGAAAGCCGCGCCAGCCCAGCGAGTTTCATCCGTTCTACGCCAAGGCGAAACCCAAGAAGAAGATTGTCGTCCCAATCCAGGCCCTCAAGGTATTCCTGCGGAACAAATAGCGATGGCCGACTTCGGCTTTGAGATCAAGAGTCTGTTCTTCGACCGCCAAGCGGTGATCAAACGGCTCAAGCCGGCGAACCGGCGTGCGCTGTCGAAGCCCGGTGCGTTCGTCCGCACGTCGGCCCGCACCAGCATTCGCCGCCGCAAGGCCGTCTCCGCGCCCGGATCGCCCCCCAGCGCCCACGCCAAGCATGCGCCGAACCTCAAGACCATCTTCTTCGGCTACGACCCGCGGACGGAATCGGTCGTCGTCGGCCCGGTGCGATTGAACGGATCGAGCGGCGTCCGCGTTCCCCGCATTTTGGAACTCGGCGGCGACTTGGCGCTCACGCAGGTGCTGGTCGGCACGGCGTGGCTGACGAGATAGACCAATCCGTCGTCAATGGGTCGCAAGGGGCGGGGCATGGCGTGGAATGTAACGACTGGCGCCGGGAATGTCAATTAAATAGTTCTGTCCCGAATGGCACGAAGTTAAACGTAACCTGTTTCATGCCACATGCATCACTGGCTGCTAGCAAACGGCGGTCGCCGCATGCTAGCGACGGGCTGGCGCAAACGCAGGCCTCCGGCGAGAATGGGGTTAGTCACAACTCCACA
>DATAXP010000055.1:0-70663 GCA_036272935.1 Pirellulales bacterium
CTGCGGCCATCACCATGGCGGCTGCGGCAACGGCTGCGGCAGCTGCTGTGAGGCTGCCCCGAGCTGCTGCGCCCCGGCCGCCGAGCCGAGCTGTGCCGCTGCCCCGAGCTGCTGCAAGTAGTTAGCTGGGCAGTCACGGTCGGTCACTACGCTGAAGCGTAACGCTAAGAGCCTCTCGTCGCTGACGAGGGGCTCTTTTTTTTGCGCGCACGGTGCCTCGCGCTTGCACTTCGCATTGCGGTGTGCCACTCTGGCATGCGAGGGGACTTTCGGGCCGAGGTACTTTGGGGCGGCAGAGGGGGACAGGCCATGCCTGTTTGTCGCGGCGCGATCCTGCGGTGGTATTGGGTAGCGGTGGTCGTCGGTTTCGCGGTGCCGCCATGCCCCGCGTTGGCTGACAATCCCGACCTGCTTCGCCAGCAGCTTGATGCCGGCGAATTCACTGGCGCCGTCGAACAAGCGCAGAAATTTGCCGACCCTACCGCACGCGATGCAGCGCTGGGCCAGGTGGCTCGCGCGCAGGCGGCGGCCGGTGCCGGCGGCGCTTCGTTGGCGACGGCATCGTTCTTAAGCGACGACCTTCGCCGCCAGGCCTTGCTCGATGACATTCGCCGCGAACCGATCGGCGGACAAGGAGGCGGCGTTCAACCCGACTTCAATTCGCTCATCGAACTGCTCACCTCAACAATCGCTCCGCAAACCTGGTCCGACGTCGGTGGCGCTGGCGCGGTGAAGCAGTTCACCGGTGGCGTACACGTCGATGCCGAAGGGGCCATGCGTCGCGCCGAAAGGCAACCGATCGATCCCGTGCGTGCCGATGAGCTCGCGTTGCTGCGCGAACAAGCGCCCAAAGTCACCGCCTCGGGCGATCCGCGGCGCGAATCCTCGATGCGCAAGATTTCGCTGCCGCGGCTGGAGCGCGCCGTCCAACTACGGCTGGCTGCGGGACACTCGCCGGACGAAGACATGCAACTGCTCGCTGGACTCGAGCGGGTTGAATACATCTTTGTGTATCCCGAGACGCGCGACTTGGTGATTGCCGGCCCCGCCGGCGCCTGGCAGACCGACGCCGAAGGACGACCCGCAAGCATCCGCAGCGGGCGGCCGGTCGTGCAGCTCGACGATCTGGTGCTGATGCTGCGGCACGTGCTCTTGTCGGACGACGGACGATTCGGCTGCTCGATCGATCCAACGACCGAGCGGCTTGCGGCAACGCAGGCCTATCTCGACGAGAGTAGAAACCGCCCGCTGAAGCCCGGCCAGCGCGAGGCGTGGCTCGAAGGGCTGCGGTCGCGGCTCGGGGCGCAACAGATTTCCGTGCGAGGCATCGACCCGCACAGCCGTGCGGCGCGCGTGCTGGTCGAGGCCGATTACCGCATGAAGCTGGTGGGCATCGGCCTGGAGCCAGGAACGCTCGAAGTGCCGAGCTATCTGGCGATGATACGTGTGGCGCCCGGCCAGGCGCCGCCGCCACTAAGCGTGCTTCGCTGGTGGTTCACGCTCAGCGACGATGCGCTCGTGGCCGATACCCAGCGCCAGGCATTTACGATCCGCGGCCCGTCGGTCCAGGTGCTCGGCGAGAACGAGTTCATTTCGCAGCAAGGCGAACGGACTGCCAGCGGCAAGGCGGACGAATTGAACGCCGAGTTCGCGCACAACTTCACCAAGCACTTTGCCGCCTTGACCGAGAAATACCCGATCTACGCCGAATTGCAGAACATTTTTGATCTGGCACTGGTTGCCGCGCTGGTAAAGCACGAGCACGCCGCCGACCGCATCGGCTGGCACCTGACGTGCTTTGGCCGAGGCGGCGCCTTTCCGTTCGCCACCGGCGCGGCACCCGCAACGGTCGAAACCGTGATCAACCACCGCGTGATCAACGGGCGGCACATCGTCGCGGCAGTTAGCGGTGGCGTGGTGGCCGATCCGGCCGCGAGCCTCGGCCGCTTGCCAGAAGACCGTAGCGGCCGTGCGAGCAGCCGCTGGCAATCGGCCGCGCCGACCAACGACGTTGCCGATCGTTGGTGGTGGGATTGAAATTCTGTCCGAATCGAAGCCAGCGTGGGGCAGGCATTCCTGCCTGCCTTCGATCACAACTCCGCCGGCAGACAAGAATGTCTGCCCCACGCGACGCTCACTCGGTCAGCGACAGCATGCGCCGTAACTGGCCGTCGAGTTTCTCGAACTGCGCTTGCCGGGTGCTCACATCGGCCAAGGGGTCGAAGTCGATCGGCTCACCAAGCAGTTGGGACAAGCGCCTGACCGCGAATTGCCGTACCAGTCGCTCGCGCTGGAGCAACGCGTACCATAGATACGGATCGACTGACAGCGCCGCCGATGCACGCTCGACGGTGTCGTCCTGTTGATCGTCGCCGCTGGCTTGCAGGATCGATCGCAGGCGGAAGCGCTGCTCGGCATCAAGGCGTCCTCGTTCCGCCTCGCGCAATAAGGGCAACACGCCCTGGCCCGCGGCACGCAAGCTTCGCTCGGCCGCTTGTCGTTCGGAGAAGTGGTTGCTGCCGAGTTGCCTGATCCACCCGGCGAGTTGCTGCCGGGTTACCGGTGACGGCGCGTACTCGCTGCGCAGCAAGTTGAAGTTCAACACCGACAACTTCTCGTCGAGCTTCCATTGCCGACGGATGAATTCGATCAGCCAGATCGGCCGCTCGCGCTGCTCCGGCGTTAGCGACAACAACACGTGGTAGAACGAGGGACCGCTGCGCTCTACGACCAATTCGCCCTCAGCGATGCGCAGGCGCGAGGGGCCATCGGTCTGCTGCGTGTATTCCAGCTCTTCGCTGGGAGCGTCGCCTTGCGCTTGATACTGAAGCCGGACGTCGCGGCCGCGCGCGATGTCGTAGCTGAGCCGGGCCGCGGGTGTGGAAAGCTCATAGTGCAGCGTCACCAGCGAGCCTTCGTTGCCGAGCGTGAGCTTCTCCTGCCGTTGGGCGTCCGAGCGGTTGTACGCGCTGGTGCGGGCTTCGTTGGTGGTCGCGAGCAATTGTCCGCCGACAATCCGCAACTGAGCGTGCCGCAATTGGCTCGCGGCGGCCGCGCCGATCTCGAACGGCTCTTCTGCCGACGTTGCCGACTCAGGCACCAGCGTGGCCAAACACGCCACGACGGCAAGACGAATCGGACTGGCAACACGGGAGGTCAATGATCGCGATCCTGACGTGGCGAGCCGGCGGGGAGTGGTTCGCGGCTCTTGGTCGAGCCATTGGCGATCGGTTCAAGGGTTGCCGCACGCGTGACGGTGACCGTCAGCTTGGCGGCACGCTTGCGACGCCGATGCCGCGCGTAAAAAAACAGCACTAAGGCCAAGACCACCAGCACGCCGACCACGGTCCCCCACACTTCGCCGCGGCGGATGACGGGCCACCACGCCTCGATCCGGTCGGCAAACAAATAGCTGAGACCGAAGAACAGCCCAATCACCGAACTGGCGCACACGGTATCGACCAGGATGAACCGTCGGAACGGCACGTTCATGATGCCAGCCGTGAGATAAATCGGCGATCGCAGCCCCACCATGAATCGCGCGAAGAAAAACACCCACGGTCCGTGCCGATGGATGAGCTGTTCCATTTTCTGCTCGCGGTCGGGGGTCACGTAGCGCGTGAACCAATGGTGCTCGCGGACGATGTTCCTGCCGAAATGGTGGCCGATTCCGTAAGTGAGCAGGTCGCCAAGCAGGGCCCCCGTCAAACACGCACCGAAGGCGAGGCCGGGATGCATCACGCCATGCCGGCTGGCGACACCGGCGAAGATGACGAACACTTCTTCCGGGATCGGCAGTCCTGCGCCCGTAAGGATGAGCAGAATGATGATGCCGGCGTACGACCCGTGTTCCAGCAGCAGATCAATCATGGCCGACGCCTGGGATCTGCCGGCACGATGCCCCTCGGACGTAATCGATCCATGCCAGTGCCGGCTTTCAAGAGGGGTCTCTCAAACTCGACGCATTCTACTCTGATCGTCCAATCCGGGTATAGCAACTTAGCCGGGTTCCACAACTTACGAACAATCGGCAATCGTGTCCATTGCGATGCCGCGATTGATGTTGCGCGGCTCAAACAGGGCGCCATTCGTTCTCTCGCAGTCCTGCGGTGGCGATCTCGACGTTGCTTCCGCTAGGGCTGGCGTGCAGCAGCAAGGCTCCGACGTCGGGCCGGCTGCCGCAAAATGCCAAGGCACGTTCAACCCCCATCACGTACATGGCCGTTGAAAGGGCGTCGGCCTCGGCAGCCGTCGGTGCGACGACGGTCGCCGAGAGAACCCCTTCAGCCGGCCAACCGGTCCGCGGATCGAGGATGTGCCCGTAGCGTCGTCCCTGGTGCCGGAAGAATTGCGCGCTCGCTCCCGACGTGGCAAGGGCCCGGTCGCGCAGCCAAATCTCGGCCACGCGCCGTCCGGCACGCACCGGGTCGCCGACGCCCACCAGCCAGCCGCCGTCGCGCTCGCTCGAATCAGCGCTGCTGCCGCGCGCCAGCACGCTGCTTTGGCCACCGTGCCACAAGAAGTTTTCGATACCCGCGGCGCGCAGCAATTCATCGCACCGATCGAGCGCGTATCCCTTGCCGATCGCACCGAAATTCAGCTCGATGCCCGGCCGGCGAAAACGGATCGTGCGATGTTCGGCATCGAGCTCAATGTACTGGCCCCCAACGCGCTCGAGCGTCTCGGCCAGCGTGGCAGCGTCTGGGATTGCGCCGGCGCGGCGGGAAAACCCCCACGCCTTGGTCAATGGTCCGGCAGTGATGTCGAATGCGCCATCGGTGGCGGCGTACAGCGTGAGGGAAAATTCGAGTAATCGAAAAAGTCCCGCTTCAACCGGCACCGGCCCGTCGGCTGCCGATCGGTTGATCGCCATCACCTCGCTGCTGTCGCGGTAGACCGTCAATTGCGTTTCGAGCTGCTCGACCAGGTCGAGTGCTTCAAGCGCCGTTTCCGCCGTGTGGTCGTACTGCCCGGCGTTCAAGAACAGCGCAAAGTCGCAGGCCATTGCCCGGCGGGTGTAGTGCACCAGATACGGCTCGGCCGCGCGAGGCATCGGCTCGTCAACCAATGGTGCTAAGCGGCGCTCGATGGCCCCGGCCGCGGCACGCATCGCTGCGCGCCCTTGCAGAAACTCGCGACGATTTCCTCGCGGCACATCGTTCATCAACGTAAGTATACCTTTGCTTGACGCCGGGATTTGCGGATTACAATCGACGTATGGATTTCAATGCCGCTGCCATCGACGACGTGTTCCGCATGGTCGATCGGCCGGTGTGGGTTGTTACGGCAGCCGATGGGGAACGCCGAGGTGGGCTGCTGGCGACGTGGATCGCGCAGTGTTCGCTCGATCCGGCAAAGCCGATGCTCTTGGCTGGCTTGGCGCCCCACCACTTCACCGCGGAGCTAGTCACCGCTTCGAGGTGGCTGGCCGTGCATCTGCTCGCGGCCGGACAGGCCGAGTTGGCGTTGAACTTCGCCCTTGGCTCCGGACGCGATCGCGACAAATTCGCCGCAATCGGCTGGTCGTCGGGGCCGGGCGGGTGTCCGATTCTCGAGGATTGTCTGGGGTGGCTCGCGGGTCGCGCCGTCGACGGTCACGACACTGGTGATCGCCGTTACTTCTGGCTCGAAGTGGCCGCCGGCAGGCGTCTCGCGGCCGGCCAGCCGCTGACCGAACAGAAGCTATTTTCCGCCGCGACCGCCGAACAGCGCGAGCAATTGAATCGCAATCTTATGGTGGATATTGAGTTATTGCGCCCAGCTCGGGACGCGTGGCTGGCCGGATCGTGAAGGCGGCGCGGCCGCCGACGCGACGTTTTCATTGACCGTTGCATCCCATCCTCTTACCATAGTGCAAGTTAGATTAGCAGCTTTTCTCATGCTGGATGCTCTGCTTTGGGGCGTCCGGTGGCCGGCACGCAGCGAACTCGGTTTCTGTCTTGTCGGTGCCGTGGCCATGATGGCTTGGTTTGGCGATTTTCGGGTGCTCTTTCCTTTGGACGGTTGTTGAATGAGCGAACCCGGTTCTACCCATGCTCCCGGACAGCCAGCCGTGCCCGTCGAATCGCCGACGGTGACCCGCACTTATGGCCCGGCCGACGCGGCGGACTTGCTATCGCCGCCGGCCCGACCCGTTGCAGGACCTTTCGCTAGCGACGACCGGACGACAATCCGCCGGCAACCCCCCGCCCTGCCAGGGGCGTCGCGGCCGGTGGCTCCCGGTGAGCTGGGAAGGTTGCTGGTCGGCCAGCGCCTGGGCCACTTCGAACTGCTCGATTTTGTCGGCGGCGGTGGCATGGGAGCCGTGTTCCGCGCCCGCGACACGATGCTCAATCGCGAGGTGGCGGTTAAAGTCCTGTCACGCGATCAGGGGGCCGACGAGGAAACTCGCCGGCGCTTCCAGAATGAAGCCCAATCGGCGGCCCGGCTCGATCACGAGAACATCGCTCGGGTATATTACGTCGGCGAAGACCGCGGGCTGAACTACATTGTCTTCGAGTTCATCGAAGGGGTGAATCTCCGCGATCTGGTCGAGCGGCGTGGCGAGCCGCTGCCGTTGGCCGAGGCGATCAGCTACACGTTGCAATTGGCCAAGGCGCTCGATCATGCCAGCCATCGCGACGTAGTGCATCGCGACATCAAGCCCTCGAACGTGTTGGTGACCGACGAAGGCCGCGCGAAGCTGGTCGACATGGGGCTGGCGCGGCTGCACCAGGTCGACGCTGCCGGCATGGACCTGACGGCCAGCGGGGTGACGCTCGGCACGTTCGATTACATCTCGCCCGAGCAGGCTCGCGATCCTCGCAGCGCCGACGTGCGCAGCGACATGTACTCGCTGGGCTGCACGCTGTACTACATGCTCACCGCCCGGCCGCCGTTCCCCGAGGGGACCGTGCTGCAAAAGCTGTTGCAACACAACAGCGACGAAGCTCCCGATCCGCGTGAGTTCAATCCCGAGGTGACCGACGACGTGGCGACCCTCGTCCGCAAGATGCTGGTGAAGAACCCGCGCAAACGGTACCAAAGCCCCAGCGAACTGATCGACGATCTGGTAATGCTCGCCGAACAGGTTGGTCTGCCGTCGACGGCCTGGGGCGTTGCGTTGTCGACGTCATCCGCAACTCCACGTCATGCGCTGCTGCGGCATCTGCCGTGGGTAGTGCCGTCGCTCGTGCTGTTGCTGGCCGTCGGATTCATCGAGTTTGCATCCAAGCGGGGAAGCACTGAACCGCAGGCGTTCAAGCCGGTTGAATCGCCAATCCCTGACGCCGCACGCATCTCGCCCAAGGAACCTTCGCAGCCGCCGCCGGCAACCGCGGAACCTGTGCGTACCGAGGCGGCAGCGCCAGCGGCCGCGGTTGTCGAGCCGCAAGACGGCTCCGCCACAGCGAGCATTGCCGGCGCACCACGCGCCGGCTTGTTGATCGTCGCTCCCGAGGCTCACGGTCCGCAGCAGTACAACACGCTGCGCGCGGCATGCAGCGCCGCGAAGAGTGGCGACGTGATCGAGCTCCGCTACAACGGCCGCCGCGAAGAGCGGCCAATGCAACTGAGCAACCGCCGCTTCACGATCCGCGCCGGCGAAGGTTTTCAGCCAGTCGTGGTGTTCCGGCCCGACGAAAGCGACCCGCTGCGCTATCCGCGCAGCATGTTCGGCATCAACGGCGGGAAGCTTTCGCTGGTGAACGTCGCGATCGAGTTGCTCGTCCCGCCGCCGGGCGAAGTCCCCGCCATGTACTGGGACGTGATCGAGGCGGAGCGCTGCGAGTCGTTGGAATTGCATCGCTGCTCGCTCACGGTGCGCAACGCCGTCGGCATGGTCGCCCAGCATCCTGAAGTGGCGTTCTTTCACGTGCGTGCCGCGTTGGGATTCGATTCGATGATGGCTGGCGACGAGGCGATGCCCGATGAAATGGTTGACATCGATTTGGAGAACTGCATTATCCGCGGCGAGGCGGTGTTGCTACGGGTCGACGACGTGGAAGGCGTGGCGCTCACTTGGGACAACGGCTTTTTGGCCACCACGGAGCGGCTGGTCACGGTCGTCGGCGGTGTCGCGGCTCCGCGCAGCGACCATCATGTGCGTGTTGTGTTGCGGCACATCACCGCGAACCTGGGGGCCGGCCTGTGCCAAATGGTCGATTCTCCCGACAAGCCATTCTTGCCGCTGCTCGATGTGCAGTGCTCCGACAGCATTCTTACCGGGTCCCCTGCCGCGTCGCTAATCGATCAGCAAGGGATCGACGAGCCGGCGGCCTTCCGCAACTACGTGACCTGGAACGCCGACCGGAACTTTTACAACGGGTTCGACGCCGCTGCGCTGTGGCGAATCGAAGACCCGACCGACGATCGCGGTGTGCAGCGCTTCGGCCGAACCGATTGGGACGCCTACTGGGGCGAACTGCACGAGGTGCTGCCGGAATGGAACGATGTGCAATGGCGGCACACGCCTGTGGTAAAGCCGGCCAGCGATCGAACACCCGACGACGATCTGCTGGCTGAAGCTGCGGCCGACAACATGGCCCGCAGTGCTGCCAGCGACGGCCGCGATGCCGGCATGATCGCCGACGCCTTGCCGCCGCTCCCTGGCCCGTGAACATTAACCAAGCGACGGCTGTCCGCGGGGCGTTCGAGGTATTCGCTACTGCGTCACCAGCTCGCGGATGAACTTGACGTTCGGCCGGCCGCCGGCGCCGGTGAGGTGCTCGTTGACGAACCGCAGCCGTTCGCGGGGCCGATCGGGGAGCGTGAAACTGTCCCCTTTTTGAATGATCGGCCGAAACTCGTTCATTCCGCCGAACTCACGATTTCCCGCGGGGCGGCAGGGTAGCCAGTATCCTTTGCCGTCGCCGTCTTCAAGGTAGAACTCGGCGTAGCAGTGCCCCGGGCAGGCCAGAAATACCAGTCGCGCCGGCACGTCGCAGGCCCGGCAGAACGCGACGAACAGCGAGCTTAGCTCTTCGCTGTCGCCTTTGCCTTCCTTGAGCGTCTGCATGGTGGTCTTCAGCGGCCCGCTGACGAACTCAACATGCGCACGTACGTAGTCGTAGAGCGCCTCGACTTTCTCCCACGCCGATTCCTTGGTCTTGAACGTCTCCTTGGCCAGCGCTTTGATCCGCGCGTTCGTCGGCTCGATGTGCGGACTGGGGGCGAGGAACACGCGCTGATCGAGCTTGAGCTTCTTGGTGTTCGGCAGTACAAAGATGCTGGTGTCGGCAGGCGGCAGCAGCGCGTACCGCTTCACCTCATATACCACCACCGCCTTGCACTGGTCGCCGGCGGCGATGAACGGCATGCTGACGGCCATCTGCCGCACGCTGCCGACATTGCGGTACTCAACATCGCGCACGCTCGGCGAAATATCGCGCGACG
This sequence comes from Pirellulales bacterium, assembly GCA_036272935.1. Lineage (GTDB taxonomy): Bacteria > Planctomycetota > Planctomycetia > Pirellulales > PNKZ01 > DATAXP01. The sequence continues at coordinate 9,373 of DATAXP010000055.1, forward strand.
CTTCCGCCACCTGCTGCTCGGGCCAATCGGTCGGCACGCTTGCCGAGGCAATGATGCCCTGGCACGGCCCTCCCTCGGCCGCGACGATCATCCCCACGGCCAGCAACTGCGTTTGCATCGGGCCGAGTCGGGGGCCCTTGGTTTCCGGCTCTCCGAACTGCTGCTGCGCTTCGGCGCGTGCGGCCGACAACATCATCATTCCCAACAGAGCCAACCAACGCATCGCAGCGCCTCCGGGATCGAGCAAAGGGCCCGACTCCAGCGTAATTCGCGCCGGTGCGCGTGCCAAATTCCGCCGGCACGACCGATTCAACCGTTACGTCGCACCGATCTGTGATTGCTCCGCCGCACGGAGCACCGCAAGCGGCAGATCGATGCGCGCGATCGGCGGCGAGCCGACGTTGAACGTCGCCGTCCGACGCCACCAGTTGTCGCGCACCTTCAGCAGTTCTAGCGAAGTCCATGGCAGCAGCAGCGGCGGATGCCCTGCACGGAACATCGGCCAAACCGAAAGATAAAGACCATCGGCCGCGATCCAGAAGGTCAGGCAACGGTTGTAGTCAATCCAACCAAATCTGGCCGATTGCATGGCGAGCCGTTTGCCTTGCGGCGCACCGAGTCGGCGATACCGCCGAGCGAGCGCCGCCCAACCACCGGCGCGCGCCAACACCACAAGCATCGCACACCAAAACAGCGGGAAGCCCGGAAGGAACCAGAGAATTTCAAAATTCGCGTTGGGCATGATACCCGCACAGGCTACGGTTCCTGCGGACCAGCCGTTTGCGGTTCCTCCAAGCCATCCGCATCGGGGCTTTTTGAACCGTTCACCTCGGCATCACGGCGCTTGGCGATGGCGCGGCCCGTAACGTGGCCGACCGCAGCGCCGGAGAAGCCCACGGCGGGGCCGGCCCACCAGCCAACCGACGTGACGAGCGGCGCTCCCAACGAAGTGGCTTCCGAGCCGAGTTGGGGATACAGCACATGATAGGCTTGCCTCTCCATTTCCCAATCCTGATGCTCTCGCGCGTAACCGAAAACATCGTTGGCATTGTGAATGCTGCGGCGCAGCGAAAACACCGGCAGGCCGGTCACCGCAACATAACTTCCGGGATACACCCGCGTATGGACATCCTTTGCGTAGGCGGCCTCCTTGAGCACGATCGCCGGAACGTCGGAGTTCAGGTAAATGCTGTTCGTATAAGGATTGTAGGTATCGCCGCCGAACACGCGACTGGGTAGTAGGGTATAGCCTAGCCAACTGACAGTCCCCAGCGAATAACGCCAGCCCGCACCGACCGAGGTGTTCTCGCGCATCCGCTGCCACTGGCCACGAGGATCATAGTGATTGACATAGACGTGAATATCAGCGAGATCGTTTTCCTCTAAGAAGGTAACGAGTTTTGCGGTCGTCTCTGCGGAGATTTGATGGTTATCGATCTTCGCGTTCAGCGGCAGGATGCGCTTGGGAATGCCAATGACCCACGCCATTCTATCCAGCCGTTTCATGGGCTTTCCATACTCGACCACGACGTTCATCGGCGCCGCGTCTGGCGCATGCTCGAATCGGCTGAAGACGTAAGGGCCTTTCGCGCACCCCGTGCAAATGCAGAGGAGAACGAACAAGGCGCGGGACGGATGTTCCACGATCATGGCGATCCGTTTCCAAGGCACGGCGATCGTCGTGCTAGCAATGCGGCAGCAGGGGGCCGGGCTTATACACGAAATGCCGTGTCCTGAACATGCCGAGCAAGCGGCGTGTAGCACAAGCGACTTGTTGTCGGTGCTTTACGCCGGCTCTTGCCATCACGCCAGAATATCGTGAATCACGCGGCCGTGGACGTCGGTCAGGCGGAAGTCGCGGCCGGAGTAGCGGTAGGTCAACTTCTCGTGATCCAGGCCCATCAGGTGCAGGATCGTCGCGTGCAGGTCGTGCACGTGTACGCGGTTCTCGACCGCCGTGAGACCGAACTGATCGGTCGCGCCATAGCTGTATCCACCCTTCACGCCGGCGCCGGCCAGCCAGGTGGTGAAGCCGTAATGGTCGTGGTCGCGACCCTTCGCTCCTTCGCTCGTCGGCGCTCGGCCGAACTCGCCGCCCCACACGATCAGCGTTTCGTCGAACAGGCCGCGCTGTTTCAGGTCCTTGATGAGCGCGGCGATCCCCTGGTCGCACGCCCGGGCGAGCTTGGCGTGACCGCCGACGATGTCGTTGTGCCCGGTGTCCCAAGCGATGTCGTAGCCGTCGATCGAATGCGAAAGCTGCACCACGCGCACGCCTCGCTCGATCAGCCGCCGGGCCAGCAGGCAGCCCTTGGCGTACTCGCTGTCACCATACATATCGAGCGTCGACTGCGTCTCGCCCGAGATATCGAACGCCTCGGGCACCGAAGCCTGCATGCGGAAGGCCATCTCCATCGCCGCCAGGCGCGCTTCGAGCCCCGGATCGTTTTGCTCGCGATCGGCGTGCAGCCGGTTCAACCGGCCGAGCAGCTCGACCTGCCGCTGCTGGTCGGCCGCGGCCACGTACTGATTTTGCAGATCGTGAATCACCGATTCTGGCTTCATCTCGGCGATGTTCACGTAGCAGCCGGCATACGCCCCTGGCAGAAAGCTATTGCCCCAGTTGGCCATGCCGCCGCGCGGCTGCGCGCGGGGCGACATCGCCACGAAGCCCGGCAGGTTTTGGTTCTCCGAGCCCAGGCCGTACGTCAGCCACGCGCCCATGCTGGGGCGGTTGGGTTGCAGGTGGCCGACGTTCATCATCAGCATCGCGCCGGCGTGCTCGGGAATGTCGGTGTGCATCGAGTGGATGAAGCAGATGTCGTCGACGCACTGGCCGACGTGCGGAAAGATGTCGCTGACCCACTTGCCGCACTCACCATACTGACGGAAGCCGAACGGCGACGGGAACAGGCCGTTCTTGGTGTTCCGTAGCGATTTCTTGTCGACCTCGGCGGGACGCTCGCCGATGTGCCGCGCGATCGCCGGCTTGTAATCGAACGTGTCGACCTGCGACGGCCCGCCGGGCATGAACAACTGGATCACGTGCTTCGCCTTGGTCGGAAAGTGCGCCGGACGCGGCGCCAGCGGCGAAACGGCATTCGTCGCAGCACGCGATTGTTCCTCGGCCAACAAGGCAGCCGTGGCCAGCGTGCCGAAACCAGCGCCCAGGCGCTGCAACGCCTGGCGGCGAGAAACTAACGGAGAAGGATCGCGGTGGTGCATGGCAGGAATAGTGGTTAGTTGTTAGTTGCTGGTGGCTAGTTGAGGAACATCAACTCACTGGCGCTCAGCAGGACCTGGGCATACTGCTCCCAAGGAGAGATTTCGCTGCCGGGTTGCGCCCCTTGAGCAAGGAACTCAAGGCCCAAATCGCGTTCTTCGGCAGTCGGCGCTCGGCCGTAGAGCAGCCGATATGCGCGCTCGATGCGTGCCGCGTCGGCGTTGGCTTCCTTGGCCAGGCGATCAATCAAAGCTTTGGCCCGCTTAACCATGAACTTGCTGTTCATCATGAACAGCGATTGCTGCGGGACGATGCTCGTCGTGCGTCCTTCGTTGGTGGCGCGCGGGACGGGAAAGTCGAACAGCCGCAAGAACGTGTCGGAGCTGAATTTATCGCCGTTGCGACTGACCGACGCATACAGCGTGCGCCGGCGGCTGGAGCCGATGTCATCGACCGACGGACCTCCGGTCATGGTGTCGAGCTCGCCGGTGGCGGACAGCAGCGAATCGCGCCACGCCTCGACATCCAGCCGACGTGGATTCATCCGCCACAATAGCCGGTTATCGCCATCGACGTTCATCGCTGCCTCGTTCGGAACGCTGGCTTGTTGATACGTGGCGCTGGTCACAATCAGCCGATGCAGCCGCTTGAGCGACCAGGCGAAATCGTTTTTGCCGCGCTCGGTGAGCTTCGCGGCAAGCCAATCGAGCAATTCGGGATGGCTGGGCTTCTCGCCGAGCGCGCCGAAATTGCTCGGCGTGCGCACCAGGCCATAGCCAAAATGCTGCTGCCACACGCGGTTGACGATCACCCGCGGAGTCAATGGGTTCTTGGGATCGACGATCGCCTCGGCCAGGTCGAGCCGGCCGCTGCCACGCGTGAACGGCGGCGGATCGTCGCCGGCGATGATCTTCAAGAATCGCCGCGGCGCGATGGGGCCGGGCCTCAGCAGATTGCCACGAATGGCGATGTTCATATCCCCCGTGCCGCTGTCGGCAATCGTGTGCGCGAACGGATACTTGGGCGGCACCGCCTTCTTGAACCCGTCGCGTTCTTTTTCCCACGCCCTGATGCGGGCGCTCTCTTCGTCGTTCGGCCGCCGGCCGTCGGCGCGAATCTCCTCTTTCAGCTTCGAGATCTTTCGGTCGAGTTCTTTGACCGGCTTCATCGCGTCGTCGTAACGGCGCACGTCGTCCGGCTTAGCCAGCGGGAATTCACGCCCGCTGGTATTGTTGAACACGCCGGCCAACGAGTAGTAGTCGGACTGCGGATACGGATCGAACCGATGGTCGTGGCAACGGGCGCAGGCCACGGTCATCGCCATCAAACCGCGGGTGATGGTGTCGACCCGGTCATCGAGCGTCTCGCTTTTGGCTTGAGCGATCGCTTCCGGATCGCCGCCGTCGGAAATATACGTAGGCCCCAGGGCGAGAAAACCCGTGGCGACGGCGTGGTTCTCCTGGTCGAGCAAGTCGCCGGCAATCTGGTAGCGCACGAAGTCGTCGTAGGGCATGTCGCTGTTGAGCGCGGCGATGACCCAATCGCGGTATCGCCAGGCGTTGGGCAAGGCGGCCGAGTCAAGGAAGCCGCCGAATCCGTCGCTGTAGCGGGCCACGTCCAGCCAATGCCGTCCCCAGCGCTCACCGTAGTGCGGCGATTCGAGTAACCGATCGACGAGCGCGGCGATCGCCGCGTCGCGATCATGATCGCATGCGTTCTGAAACTGCTCGATTTCCTCGGGCGTGGGCGGCAGTCCCGTCAGATCGAGCGACACCCGGCGGATGAGTACCGCTGGCTCGGCAGGTGGCGAGGGTTGCAATCCGGCCGCATCGAGGCGAGCAAGAACAAAATGGTCGATTGCATTCTTCGTCCACGCGGCATCGGCGGCCTCGGGTACCGCAGGTCGCTCGACCGAGCGCCAGGCCCAATGCTCAACGCGGAGTTTCTTGAAGTCGTAGGTCTTCGCGGCGCTCGGCGCCGGTTGGTTCGCTTCCTCGGGCCACGGCGCGCCCAGCTCGACCCACTTCACCAGCACAGCAATTTGCTCGTCACGCAGCTTGCCAGTTGGCGGCATTTCGGAAGTCTGCCAGCGGATGGCCTGGATCAGATTGCTCTTCTCAGGCTCCTTGGGGACGATCGCCTCGCCCGAATCGCCTCCCTGGATGACTGCGGCGCGCGAATCGAGCCGCAGACCCCCCTTGAGCGCCTTCGCCTTGACGCTATGGCACTCGTAGCAATGTTCGGCCAACAGCGGCCGCACCTGTTTCTCAAAGAACTCCAGGTGCTGCGATGGAATTTCGGTCGCACCGGCAAACTGTACGATAAGGCCGAAGACGCTCGGCAGCCAGAACCACAGCGCTGCGGATGGCGGGAACCGTCTCATAGCGAGGCGACGCGGCAGGCGGGAAAAAACCGTGTCTGGTGTGCCCGTTTATGATAGCCGATCGCCGCCGCGGTTGCCAACAGAACCGGATCTACTCGATCCAGCCGCCGCCGAGCACGCGATCGCCATCGTAGCAGACGGCCGCTTGGCCGGGGGCGATGCCAGTACGGGGCACGTCGAGCGCCACATGCAGTCGACCTTCCGGAAGCGGCGTGACGGTAGCCGGCACCGCTACGGCGGAGTAACGAATCTGCACGGTGCACGCGAACGGCCGATCGCCATGGTCGCATATCCAGTTCGATCGCCCGGCCGTGAACTCGTGGCGTACCAGTTGCTCGCGCGTGCCGATCACCACCCGCCGGCTCTCGGCTTCCAACCGCACGACGTACCGCGGCTCGCCCATTGCCACGCCAAGTCCCTTGCGCTGACCGATCGTATAGCGGTGAATCCCGGCATGCTGACCGATCACGTCTCCCTCGACGGTGACCAATTCGCCGGCGAGGTCGTCGGCCGCCGCGCCGCGCCGCTCGTGCCGTCGCTGGACCAGGGCTGCGTAATCGTTGTCGGGGACGAAGCAGATTTCCTGGCTGTCCTTCTTCTCGGCAACACGCAGGCCGAGCGACCGAGCGATCGAGCGAATCTCGTCCTTGCAGTGCCCGCCGATCGGCAGCAGGATGCGCGAGAGCACGGCGCGATCGATGCCGAACAACACGTACGACTGGTCCTTGCCGGGATCGACGCCGCGGCGCAGTACGGGATACTCGTCAGCCGGATCTGAGCGATCGAGCCGCGCGTAATGACCGGTGGCGACGAACTTCGCTCCCACCTGATCGGCGTAATCGCACAGCTTGCCGAACTTCAGCCAGTTGTTGCACATCACGCATGGGTTCGGCGTTCGGCCGGCGGTGTACTCGTCGACGAAGTAATCGATAATTCGGTCGAAATGCTCTTCGAAATTGACCGCGTAGAACGGAATACCAAGCCGGTCGGCCACGCGGCGGGCGTCGGCGGCGTCGCCCACGCTACAGCATCCCTGCTTGTTCGACGCTCGTGCCGGAAGGATCGGGAGCGGCGAAGCGGCCGCATCGCTGCAATTCTCGGCCGCGGCGTGCCCGTGGCGCATGAACAGCCCGATCACGTCGTGGCCGGCCGAACGCAGCAGGTGTCCGGCGACACTGCTGTCCACCCCGCCAGACATTGCCAGAACGACCCGGGCCATCGAGCTACCTGCGATTTTGACGCTGTGATCCAAGCACTCGCTACACCTTGTGGCGAAACGATTAAGGATAACAGTTGACCTCGATGCTGCAACGACGTGCCTAACCACAACAGGTGGTGTGCGCGCTTGACCATTGGCCCTAAGCATCGGTATAGTAATCCATTACGAAATGCCCATCGAATTGCACCACGCACAAGTTCCTGGCGCGCTGCGACGAGGCAGCGCGATGTAACGCCTTGCACGAAGCAGATGGCGCCGGGCACGGCTCCTTGCCGTCCTGCTTTGGTGACAGCGGGTAAGGTCACGGCCGCAGTGACCGTGCTCGCGGTGCGTACCGGCGCGTGTATCGCAGGCGGTGGATGGCTTGGTATCGGGTGTTGAGACAATGTCGCCGCATGTAATCGACCTGCGTACTGCCGCCAGCCCCGACGAGGTGCGCGACGTGGTGCATCGCGCCGTGCAAGCGCTGGCCGAAGGCAAAGTCGTCGCTTTTCCCACCGAGACGGTGTACGTGCTGGCCGCCAGCGCGCTGCACGAGTCGTCGGTGACGAAGCTTTCGGAGCTTGCCAAGGCGGCGACCGCGAAGTCGCAATCAGGCACATCGGACCGCATGGTCTTGGCCGTCAAGAGTGCCGACGAGGCGCTCGACTACGTTCCCGACCTGTGTCCGATGGGGCAGCGATTGGGCCGGCGCTGCTGGCCTGGTCCGGTGACGCTCGTCGTCGACGATCATCATCCCGACAGTTTACTCAAGCAGTTGACTCCCGCGGTGCAACAGGTCGTCGCTCCCGCGGGGCGGTTAAGCCTGCGCGTGCCGGCGCACGAAACGATTCACGAGGTGCTCCGCTTATTGGCAGGGCCGGTGGTGATCGCCAACGCGCCGACGGGCGGTGCGACCGAAGCGGTCACGGCACAGGAAGTGATCGAGTCGGTTGGCGGGCACGTGCAGTTGGTGCTCGACGACGGCCGTAGCCGATTCGGGCAACCGTCGAGCGTGGTGCACGTGGACGACAATCGCTACGACGTGCTGCGCGTCGGCGTGGTGTCGCCGCAGACGATTCATCGCTTGGCTAGCGTACTGGTGCTGTTCGTGTGTACCGGGAACACCTGCCGCAGCCCGATGGCCGAGGGGATGTTTCGCCGGGCGGTCGCAGATCGGTTGGGTTGCCGCCCGGAGGAAGTCGAAGATCGCGGCATCATCGTTACGTCGGCGGGCATCGCCGCCATGAACGGCGGTCGCGCGAGCCCCGAGGCGGTCATCGTGATGCGCGAAATGGGTATCGATCTCGAACGGCACGAAAGTCAGCCGTTGACCGAAGCCTTGGTGCGGCATGCCGACTTGATTCTGACCATGACGCGATCGCATCGGCAGGCGGTGCTCTCGCAGTGGCCCGACGCTGTGGAGCGAACGAAGCTGGTCAGCCGCCTCAGCGCCGATGTCGCCGATCCGGTCGGCGGGCCGGCGGAACTGTATCGGCGCTGCGCCACGCAAGTGCGCGGCGAGCTCGATGCGTGGCTCGACGAGCTTGGCATCGGTGCAGCCGACAGCGCGAACTCGGCTGCCGCGTCGAGCAACGGCGACGCGGCCAACGCGTCGAAAAAGAATGGCTCTAACTCCGCGAAGAAAGGTTAATCGATGCGGATTGCCCTCGGCAGCGATCATCGCGGTTACCCGGTCAAGGAACGGCTGCTCGAATTGCTGCGCCGGTTGAACCAGGAGGTGACCGATGTCGGCACCCACGATTGCGAGAGCGTCGACTATCCCGACATCGGTTCGATCGTGGCAAAGATGGTCAGCGCCGGCGAAGTCGATCGCGGCATCCTGATTTGCGGTACCGGCATTGGCATGTGCATCACGGCCAACAAGTTTCCGGGGGTCCGCGCCGCGCCCTGCCACGATGATCTTACGGCCGAGATGAGCCGCCGGCACAACGACCTGAACGTACTCTGCCTGTCGGCCGACATGCTCGGCGAACGACTGATCGACCGCATGGTGGAGATTTGGCTGAAGACCGAGTTCGAAGGGGGACGCCACGCCCGGCGGGTCGAAAAGATTGCCGAGATCGAGCGGCAGCACGGAAGTTAAGGGCGGTGTTCGACGTGCGTTGCAAGCAACGCGGCTAACCTTTGCGCTGCTCGTTCTCTTCGCGCTCCACTTCGTCGCGGATGATCCGGCTCAGCCACTGCCCCCACACCAGGTAGTGCAGCGCGGCCAAGGCGAACACGCCACCGCCGATCGCCAGCACCACGCCGAACAGCCCTAGCGTCAGGAACACCAGCGCTGCCGAGGCCATCATCGCCACCAGCGCCGCCAAGACGATCGGCCACCATGATCGCGAAGGCGACGCGGCGTCAGACATCTCTGGTGATACAAGACGTGGCACAACTCGACCAAGATGCTAAGGGTTATGCGGCTATGCTCGTCGGCGGGGACCCACAGACTTGAGCGGGTCAATGTCGATCCCAAGAACGAGCACCGGGATGTCGATGTCCGCAACGCCGCGACTTTCTAGATCCCAAACGAACTGTTCAAAATATGACACCCCTGTCGACATTTCGTCGGCAAACGCTTTGACGGGAACAATCTCCACTCCGCAGTCAATGTGCCCGAGATTGCGGAAGATCGTCATTTTCGCGCAAACGTTGTAGACCATGAATGCGTATTTGCCGAACTGAACCTCGACGCCCAATTTCCCCTTCACGAAATCCATCTCACGAAAAGCACCACGATTTTTTGAACGGATTTTGTAATCCTGGCAAGTAATGGGTCGTCGGGTAATCGCACGGGACGCGTACCTTTTGCCAGCCCATCGACAAGAATTCGCTGTCGAATGCAGTATTCAGCGAGCGCGGGCTGAAAAGCATCCGACCCGGCATCGTTTTTTCCTTGCTCGTCTTGACCTTGTGCGATTCAGCGCTGATGGCGGCAATCGCCTTATTCACTTCCGGGAGGAGGTGGGCGTACCGCTTGGAGACGAACTCCTTTCCCCGGTTGAACGAGTAAAGCCCAGCGATTCTCATTGCTGGTTGCCGCCGTCGCGCCATTGAATTGGAACCTGCGCAACTTTCTCATTTCCGCTAGGACGGTGCACCGGCTTTCCAAGTGGGCGAATCTTCAACGTGCCACCAAGGAAACTGGTGATGCGCTGCTTGGCGATATCACAATATGCTGCATCTTTTTCGACCCCCACGACTTTACGACTATGTTTGATCGCCGCGATGGCCGTTGTGCCTACGCCGGCAAATGGGTCAAGTACCCAATCCCCTTCATTCGTTAGTGCCAGCACACAGCGCTCCACAAGTTCGACGGGGAACTGACAGGGATGCTCGGTTTTCTCGCAATGGTTGGCTTTGACGTTTGGAATCTCCCAAATGCCTCTATCCCACTCTGACGCCACAAAGTTCCAGAAATCCGACGGATTCTTGCCGAGTGGGTTCCCGCTGGGCTCGCCACGTTTAATCCCCTTGAAGTGGAGCTTTCCTGGGTATTTCGACGGCACGCGAACAGGGTCCAAGTTGAACGTGTACTGATCGCCTTTCGTAAACCAAAGCAGGGTTTCGTAGCGGCCGGAAAACCTGCGAGAGGCGTGAAGTCCGTGATCGAAGTGCCAAACAATTCGATTGCGAAGTTGAAGGCCACACTTTTTGAAGATTGGGTAAAAAAGCGCGTCGAGGGGGAAAACCTCGCCAGCCTCAACGAAATTTCCTACTTGCCAACACAGGTTTCCGCCATCCTTAAGCAGCCGAACGAGAGAGGAAATGACTTCGGCCTGCCAAGCGAGATAGTCATCGAGCGCCGTTTGCTTCTCGTACGCCTTTCCAATGTTGTACGGAGGAGAGGTGACGATTAGCGAAAACGTCGCGCCCGGCAGCTTCATGCAGGCCGTCGCGATGTCGTCGTTGACGATCGCAATGCTACGCGCAAGGTCGAATTCAGGCGCGATGCATGGAATCTCGTTGGCGAAAAGAGCCTTGTTCATCGTTTCCCTCTGCTCAATCGATGAACTCGGGTTCGACGAGCTGCGGTATCACACCAGCACGGTAGCCACGGGATAGTAACTCGCGAACGGCCTCGCGGCCGCGCGGGCCGAAGTCGAGCGTCCAGTCGTTGACGTACATCCCGACAAACTGGTCGGCGCGCTGCCGGTCGAGATCGCGGCCATACTGCAGCGCGTAATCGAGCGCCTCGCGGCGATGATCGAGCCCGTAGCGGATGCTCTCCTTGAGCAGGCGATTGACTTCGTGCATCGTTTCGGGGCCGAGATCTTTGCGAATGGCGTTGGCCCCCAGCGGCAGGGGCAGTCCGGTCGTGTCGAGCCACCAGCGGCCGGTGTCGAGCACCAGGCTCAAGTGGCGATCGCCGTAGGTCAGTTGGCCCTCGTGAATGATGAGTCCCGCATCGACCGGCTTGCCGTCGAATTGTCCGGCCTCAACGGCATCGAGAATCTGATCGAAGGGCACCACGACGTACTGGAAGTCGGCTCCCAAAGCCAGTCGCAGAGCCAAGAACGCGGTGGTCAAGGTGCCGGGGACGGCGATCGACAGGTTGCGAACCTGCTCGACCGACATCGGCTGCCGAGCGACGACCATCGGCCCGTAGCCGTCGCCCATGCTCGCGCCGCAAGGGCAAAGGGCATACGTCTCGTGCAAGTAGGCATAGGCGTGGACGCTGACCGCGGTTAGCTCCAGCTCGCCGGAGAACGCCCGGCGATTGAGCGTTTCGATATCGACCAGTTCGTGCCGGAACGTCAAGTCGCCCGTTTCGATCTTCGCGTTCGCCAGGGCGTGAAACATGAACGCGTCGTCCGGGTCCGGACTGTGGCCGACGCGAATCAATTGCTTGGTGATCGTCAAAGGTGCAACTCCCACAGATCAAACCGCAGCGCGCAGCGTCGCGCAACCGCGAGTTAGTGTGGAGAATTGCCCCGCGCTGGTCAAGCGAGCGGCGGATGAATCTGCCGGCAAAAACTATGGTCCCGGGCGATCCTTTTTCTCGAGCGCGCTGCGTCCCGGGCGCACGGGGATCGGCTTGCCGACGTTGCGCGCGTCCTGCGGGTCGAGCTGGCTGGCCTTCAGGTTTTCGCGCTGAATGGCCTCGTACACCTCGCGGCGGTGGACCGGGATCTCGGTCGGGGCATTGATGCCCAACCGCACCTTGTCGCCGCGGATGTCGACAATCGTGATGACGATGTTGTCACCGATGATGATGCTCTCGTCGCGTTGTCTCGACAGCACAAGCATCGACGCACTCCTTTATCGGAACCAAGGCAACGAATCGCTTGACATACGCCGCGCCCTTGTGGGGCGGCAGGGCGGTGCTCGGCGATCGGTCGCAATCGGCTTGTCTCGAAGGGTTGGGGGCTCGGGGTGTGTTTCTATTCGGCAGTGTTCGCTTCAGGCCGACTTGCGCAGCGGGGTCACGGCGCCGGCCAGTTCGTATTGCAGCGGCAGCTCACCTTGGGCGATCACCTGGCAGGCGGTGCGGGCCGCTACGTTCACGACGATCGGCGCTTTCAGGTTCAGCGTCGCCCCGCGGTGGTTCTTACCGACGATCACCAGGATTTGGGCATCGCGGGCGTCGGCCAAGGCAACGACCTTGAGGTCGCTGCGCACCACGCGGAACTGGTAATCGGGCACAAACCGTCGCGGGCTGACCACTGCCAGTGCCACATCCGGGCGGGTCGTGCTCTGCAACCATCCCAGGGCCGCGTTATGGGCGTCGCCCAGCAGCACCCAGGTGTGGCAGTCTTCGAGGCCGAGCAACCCTTTCGGAAATTGGATCGTTTCGTCCGCGTCCATTTCCAACGATCCGAATCGGGTAGTGCGGATAAGCATGGCGGTGCCTTTCGTCGCTTCCTTTCGTGCGTACTTCACCAGCGCCCTCCTGGCGCCTTCCATAGCCTCCATCGGCTCGTACCGATGCAAGCAGCCAGCAAAAAGCGCGTGCCTCGCCGAAGGCGTTGTGGCGGCGGGAAGTTGCCACCGGCATACCGCGCACTGCCGGAATCCCCCCATCCGCTTGCCGGAGCACGAACGGAACAAACGTCAGGGTCGCCCACGCTGTTGGAAGGCAGCGAATAACGCTGCCGCGAAGCGATCGATCACCGCTGCCGGCACGCCTCGATGAGCGCCGCGGCCCCTTGGGCCAGCAGCATCGCGGCGGCTTGTTCGCCGAGGCCGGCCGCGGCGTCCAGCTCGCCAGAGACCGAAGCCGCGAGGCGGGTTTTGCCGTCGAGGCTCAGCACCACCGCGTCGAGACGCAGCCGGCCATCGGCTATCCGTCCCCAAGCGCCGATCGGCGCGAGGCAGCCGCCGCCGATGGTCCGCAGCATTGTGCGCTCGGCCGTCACGGCGGCGTGGGTCGCCGGATGGTCGAGCGCCGCGATCGCTACCGCGACCCGCGCATCGTCCGAGCGTCCTTCGAGTCCCAATGCCCCTTGCCCAACGGCCGGCAGCATGACCGTGCGCGGAATGACCTGCGTCACCCGACCGTCGAGCCGCAGCCGGTGCAGACCCGCTTCGGCAAGACATAGCGCATCGAATTGCCCTTCATCGAGCTTGCGCAGTCGAGTGTCGACGTTGCCGCGAACCTCTGCCATCCGCAGGTCCGGTCGCACGTGCCACAATTGCGTGCGGCGGCGGAGACTGCCAGTGCCGACGGTCGACCCCTGCGGCAACTCGTCGAGCGAGCGGGCAACACGGCCGATCAGCACGTCGCCGACCGGGCCGCGTTCGGGGACCGCCAGCACCGCCAGTCCCGCGACCGGCTCGGTCGGCAGGTCCTTGAGACTGTGGACGGCCAGGTCGATCGTCCCGGCCAGCAGCGCTCGTTGCAGCTCCTTGGTGAACACGCCGTCGCCGCCGCCGATCGTCGCGATCGACTCCGACTGCACCCGGTCGCCACGCGTCGAAATTGGCACCAGCTCGACCGTGTGTCCGCCACGGCGCAATTGCTCGGCGACCCACTCAGCCTGCCAGCGGGCCAAGGGACTGTTCCGCGTACCGAGACGAATCGGCGAAGTGTTCATCGCTGTATCATAGCTCGCCTTGGGCACGGGCGACCACGAGCACGTTGACCTCGGCGGCTCCGGAGTGTTTCAGCAGTCGGGCGATTTCGCTGCATGTCGAGCCTGTGGTGAGAATGTCGTCAACCAGCAGCGCTGAGGCGCCGCGCCAATTGAGCCGCGGCGACGTGCGAAACGCGCCACGCACATTCCGCCGCCGCTGACCCGGGGACAACAGATGCTGCGGCTCGGTCGAGCGGCGGCGTGTTACCAGTCGCGGATGCCACGGCTTGCCGAGATGCCGTGCCACCACTTCGGCCAGCAGATCGGCGCTGTTCGTCGTCCGCCTCAGCCTTCGCCACCAGTGCATCGGGACTGGGACGACCACGTCGATGGCCAGCGCGCGGAGTTCCGTTTCGAGGCACTCGACCAGCAGCTCGGCCATCGCAATGGTGAGCGATTCGCCGCGCCAATGCTTCATCCGCAGCACCGCCTCGCGCAGCGCGGCATCGTAGCTGCCGATCGTCAGCACGCGATCGAACCTCAAGGGATACGCGGTACACAAGGGGCAGCCAACTTCGCGTGAGGTCGGCAACCCCGTGCGCGCCGCACAGCGGCCGCAGCGTGCCACGGCCGGCGGCACCAGCTCGCGGCGGCACTCGTGGCACAGCAGCGGTCGTCGCACCGGCGCGAGCAACGCCGTCCCACAACGCGCACAGGCGGGCGGAAAGAACAAGTCGGACAAGGCGCCCACGGCGGGGCGAAGCCAGGTCGACCCACGACGATACGGCCAGCTCATCGAGCCGCCAACTCACGCGCCGCGCGCCCCGCGGCGTCACCTGCCTTATGCGATTCCCGCCGGCTCGATTCGCCGCCGTCGAGTTCCCGCTGCCATTGCCCCAGCAACGCCAATGCTTCCAGCGGCGTCAGCCGATCGAGATCGAGTTCACGAATCTGCGATAACAATGGATGTTCCGGCTCGGCGAACAGCGAAAGCTGCAAGTCGCCGGAACGACCACCATTACCCGGCGCCCACTTGGGTCGGCCGCGCGCGTCGAGATGGTCCTGCTCCAACTGCGAGAGAATCTGCTTGGCGCGCTCGAGTACGGTGCGCGGCACACCGGCCAGCCGGGCCACGTGAATGCCGTAACTCTTGTCGGCGGCCCCGGCAACAATCTGGTGCAGGAACACCAGGTCGTCCTGCCATTCCCGCACGGCTACGTTCAAGTTGCGAATGCGAGGCAGCGTCGTTTCGAGCTGCGTCAGTTCGTGGTAGTGCGTCGCGAACAGCGTGCGGCAGCCGATGCGCTGGTGCAGATGCTCGACCACGCTCCATGCCAGCGACACGCCGTCGTACGTGCTCGTGCCGCGGCCGATCTCGTCGAGGATCACGAGACTGCGTTCGGTGGCGGTGTTGAGGATGCGGGCCGTCTCGGTCATCTCGACCATGAACGTGCTTTGGCCACGCGAGAGTTCATCGCTGGCACCCACGCGTGCGAAGATGCGGTCGGCGATACCGATCGTCGCCTCGCGGGCCGGCACGAACGAACCCAACTGTGCCATGAGCGTTATCAGTGCCGCCTGGCGGATATAGGTGCTCTTGCCGGCCATGTTCGGCCCGGTGATCAACAGCACCAGTCCCGCGTCCGGGCCCGCCGTCACGTCGTTGGGAACGAACGAGCCATCGGCCACGAGCGCGTCGAGCACCGGATGCCGTCCTTCGATAATGCGCAGCACCGGCTCCGTGACCATCGTCGGTCGGCAGTAGCCACGCTGCCGCGCCAGCTCGCTGAAGCCGGCGAGCACGTCGACCTTGGCCAGGGCATCGGCCGTTGTGCGAAGGCATTTCGATTGCTGCCCCACCAGATCGCGCAGTTCGACGAACAACTGCTGCTCGAGCGATTTCGAGCGTTCGTCGGCCGTGAGCACGCGCTGTTCGTACTCTTTGAGCTCCGGCGTGATGTAGCGCTCGGCGTTTTTGACGGTCTGCTTGCGGATGTAGTGCTGCGGCACCTTGTCGCGGTGCGTGTTCGTGATTTCCAGGTAGTAGCCGAACACCGAATTGAAGCCGACTTTGAGACTAACGATGCCACTGCGGGCCGCTTCGTCGGCCTGGTACTTGGCAATCCACTGCTTGCCACCGCTGGTCAGCTCGCGTAGGGCATCCAACTCGGCACTGTATCCTGGGCGAATGAACCCGCCGTCGTTGCTCACCAACGGGCAATCGTCCTCGAGCGCAGTTTCGAGCTTCGCGCGCAGCTCGGGGCAGAGATCGATGGATGATTCGATCCGATTCAGTAGCGCGCTGCTGCGCGCGGTGAGCTTCGCCTTCAGCACCGGCAAAACCCGCAGCGTGCGCGCCACGCCGGACAGATCGCGCGGCGTGGCGCGGCCGGTGGTCACGCGGGCCAACAGGCGTTCAATGTCGTGAATCTGCCGCAGTTGCTCGCGCAGCTCACCGGCGAGCACCGGCTGCGCGACGAGCTCGGCCACGGCATCGAGCCGAGCGTCGATCGCGGCGATGTCGGTCAGCGGATTGGCGATCGTCTCGCCCAGCAGTCGCGAGCCGGCGGCGGTCGCGGTCCGATCGAGCACCGCCAGCAGCGAGCCCTCGCGGCGGCCGTCGCGCAGCGTGCGCGAGATTTCCAAGCTGCGGCGCGTCGCTTCGTCGATTTCGAGCGTCGAGCCGACGCGATACTTTGTTAGCCGGTCGAGATGCCCCAGCGACGTGCGCTGTGTCTCGGCCAGATAGTCGAGCACTGCGCCCGCGGCGCGCACTGCGGCGGTATCGTCGTCAGCGAAACCGAAGCCTTCGAGAGTCGTCGTGCCGAAGTGCTTGTGCAGTGCGTCGCGAGCCTGGCGATGAGCGAAGGCCCAGGCGGGGCGGCAAGTGACAGTCATCCGGCCATCGAGCGTCGGCGCAGCGGTCGTGGCCGCATCGCTGACCAGGCACTCGACCGGTGCGATCCGTGCCAGTTCATCGGCGAGGCGCTCGGCTGCGAACTGCGAGGCGAAGAATCGTCCTGTCGAAAGTTCGACCCAAGCCAGGCCGACCGCGGCCCGTTCGCCGCGTTTGTCGCCACCGTCGCACACCAGGGCCGCAAGATAATTGCTCGCCCGGGGATCGAGCAGCGCGTCGTCGGTGAGCGTGCCGCGCGAAACGATGCGCGTCACCTCGCGGCGGACGATTCCCTTGGCTTGCCGCGGGTCTTCGACCTGGTCGCAGATCGCGCCGCGCAGGCCGGCGGCGATCAGCTTGGCAAGATAGTTTTCGAGCTGATGGTGCGGGAAGCCGGCCATGGGCACCGCGTTCTCGCCCTTGTCGCGACTGGTGAGCGTGAGGCCGAGCACCGTGGCCGCGGTCTTCGCATCGTCGAAGAACAGCTCGTAAAAGTCCCCCATCCGAAACAGCAGCAGCGAATCGGGGCACGCCGCTTTGGCATCGAGATACTGCTGCATCATCGGGCTGTTGGACATGCCGCCCATGCTAGCAAATCGGCGCCGCTGCGGAACAGCCTAGGCCGTTTCACAGGGCATGCTAGCCGGCTGACGTGCTTATCTCACGCCAGGCTGTGGCGGAATCGTCGGCACGATCGTCACGACTGGACGGCCCCAATCCATCCAACCAGTGCTTCACGACGATTCGTCAGCGGAGCTAGTTGAGTCACGGTGCGCATTCTCCGATTTTCCCCTACAGGCGGATCGTGCGGCCGGTTTGCGCCAACCGGAACGATCGTCACCGTATACATCTGGGACGGGACCAACCGTGTGTCGTTGCGCGAGCATGTTTCAATGCGTGTTGCGAGCGCCCGTGCGATGTTTCGCCTCGTGTGCTGCGCTGTTGCTGATGATCGCCGACGGTTCGATCGCTCGCGCGCAGGTACCGCCCTGGGGCCCCCCCGCCGCGCCCGCCGCGATTTCGGTAGCCGTGCTACCAACGACGACGGGAGTCGCGCAGGTCGCGGCGGGGAGCACCGCCGCAACGAACAGCGGTGTTTTCCCGGTTCCGGCGATTAGTACCGTCGCGGCTCAGCAGCCGTTCGATGCCCCGGCCCAAGGAGCAATCACGCCGCTGCCCGCGATCACGTCGCCACCGATGGGGTCCGACTTTGGATTCGGCGGATTGTTCGCCGCCGACACTGCGCCGACGCCGTCGATTTATCCCGGCAGCGCGGTGCCGATCCCGCCGTTGACCGGCACCGGCAGTTTCACCATCGGCAGCGATCGATTGTTCTCAGGCAGTTGGACGAACGACGGCCCCGTGTGGCGAACGCAGAACGGCGACTTCACGTTCCACCCGCGGTTCATCAACCAGATGGACGTTATCGCAATGCACAGTCCGCCGCCGGGCGTCACGGCGCCGGGCGGGACGGGCACAGCCGACTCGGTCGACTTTCGCCGCTTGCGCTTCGGTAGCGACGGCACGATGTGGGAAACGATCGACTACGTGTTCGAGTTCGACCTGGCGCTGGCGCTGCAGAACTACGACCCAGCCAGCGGCGGCACGCCAATCAGCGGCCTGCGCCCCGGCGGCACGGTCGCAGGCGTCGCGCAAAACCAGGCAGGCAACACCGGCGGCGTGATCCAGCCGACCACGGTGTTCCTGGTGTTCAAAGATGTTCCGCTGCTAGGCAACATCCGTCCGGGCAACCAGCAGGATTGGATCAGCTTGGAACACATCGAGAGTGCGCGCTTCCTCGATTTCATGGAACGTGCGCCGATCATGGATGCCTTCAACGGCCCCAACAACAACGGCTACATGCCCGGCATCACCACGTACCGCACCTACTTCGATCAGAACCTGGCGGTGCAGCTAGGTGTGTACAAGAACAACGCCTACGACTCGGGCTTCACGTACAATACCGGCGACAATAACTACGGCGCGGGAGGTCGTATCCACTGCACGCCGTACTACGACGAGCCAACCAACGGCCGTTATTTGGTACACATTGGTTGCGGCGGCGAGTACCGTGGCTTCAACACCACGCCGTTCGCCAACCAGGACGGCACGAACATCCGCATCCGCAGCCGCGGCGATCTGCGCACCACGGCGTCGACGCTCGACCCCAACTTCGCCGATACCGGCAACTTCTACTGCACTGGCCAGGGCTTGCTCTGCCCCGAGATGGCCATCGTGTGGGGACCGTGGCTGTTCCAGGCCGAGTACGAAGAGTCGTACATGGTCGGCGCACAGGCCCAGAAAGGAACCGGTAGCCTGGGGAATGTCGCCTTCCGCGGCGGGTACGCCGAAGCACTGTACTTCCTCACGGGCGAGAACCGGCAGTACCAGCGGCTCTCGGGGGTGTTCGGCCGTGTCATTCCAAACCAGAACGCCTTCTGGACGCGCGGCGCAGGATTCAGCCGTGGCGCGTGGCAGGTCGGCCTACGCTACGACTGGCTCGACCTGAATTCGGGAGCCATCAACGGCGGACAGAACCAGGACATGACACTTGGCCTGAACTGGTTCCTCAACCCCAACGCCCGCATCCAGCTCAACTATGTCGGAAGCTGGATCAACAACGCGGCTTCCGCCACGTACGCCGGCACCGTGTTCAGCCTCAACGGCTCGAGGTTCGTCGGCGAAGGCTACATCCAGACCGTCGGCACGCGGCTCGACTTCAATTTCTGAAGATTCGAAGTCGTCGGTTCGCTATTGCGCTTCGCAGACCACGCGGAAGCCGTAGCTGCAACCGCAGTTCGACGGCAAGTCGTTGTTTCGGCTTGCACAGCGTAGCGGCACAGGAGCATAGTTGAACCCGCCGCCGCGCAGTACGCGGGTTTTGCCTGCGGGCGGGCCAGCAGGATCGTCGGCCGAGGCGCTTTCGTAGGCGTGCTCGTCGTACCAATCGGAGCACCATTCCCACGCGTTGCCGTGCATGTCGTACAGGCCGAACGTGTTGGGGCGGAACTTGCCGACCGGTGCGGTCCATGCGTAACCATCGCGCCGGGCTAGGAACGGAAACGGAATCTCCGGACCAGTCTTTTTTCCCTGCACGTCGAACGAAGCGAAAATCGCGTTGGGCGTAACCGCCTTGCGATCTTGATCGGGGCCGTTGCCGTGACGTACCATCTCTTCTGGATCGTCGCCAAAGCTGTAGCGAGTGTTCGTGCCGGCGCGGCAGGCGTATTCCCACTCGGCCTCAGTCGGCAACCGATACTTCTTGCCCTCGGTCTTGCTCAGCCATTGACAGAAGGCGACGGCGTCGTGCCACGAGACGTAGATGGCCGGATGATCGTAATCGATTGCCCAGCCTGGCGCCCAAGGACGAAAGGCGTTCGATTGCACAAGCTGTGCACTCTGATAGCCGAGCCGTGGCTTGCCGTCCCGCTCGATTTCGAGCTTGTGGCCGGCAGCGTGGTAGAACTCGAGGAACTGGCCGAGCGTCACCTCATGCTGTCCCATGTAAAACGGCTTGCTAATGCGCACCGCGTGACGCGGTAACTCGCCTTCAAGCCATGCCGCGCTGCAATACGGGAACTTCGCCAGCGTGTCGGTGCGGTCTTCCTCGGCGCCGCGCTGGAACTCGCCGGCCGGCACCAGCACCAGCTTCATGCCCATCGAATTGCGAACCGTTGTGATCACGGGCGTGGTTGCGACGTCGATAGCAACCTCGGGGCGAGCCGAGGCACTATTGGCCGCGACGATCGCGATGTTCTCGGCAACGACCTGCGAGCAGACGACGGTCGATACGAACACGGCCATAACCGTTGCTCGAAACGTTTGCGATGCGCCGGTTGCAATCATGGGATTCCCTAATTCGCGAGTGGCGGCGTCGTGCGATGCTTGGACGCCGATCGACCGCGCTTCGCGATACCCTACAAGAGCCATGTTAGGGCAGAATTAGGGAATCTTTAGGGAAGTGTTAGCAACCGGAAATTCTGCGGCCGCAAAGAGATGCGCAGCCAGATGGATCCAATAACGTCGCACGCCGCTGCGAATCCCGGCAAGGAAGATGGGCGATGAGGGACTCGAACCCCCGACATCCACGGTGTAAACGTGGCGCTCTAACCAACTGAGCTAATCGCCCGGCATGTCGCAATCGATCGTAGCCGAAGCGCGGCTCGCAAGCGAGCCGGCTATTGATCTTCAGGTTTCAAATCGAACCGGCCACCGACAATCTGCTCGTTCAGATTGAAACCGGAAGATCGAGTTTGTACCAATTTATCGCCATCGGGTACAAAGTCGGCGCGCTCTGAGAGTGGCACGAGTTTGTACCCGTTACCCCGGGGGCCATGGTGGGGTACAAAGTCGATGGCCGACGCGGGGCTTGACCCACGGCGCCGCACGGGAATTAGTACCCACCGGTGCCATTGCCACTCAAACCCAGGGGGCGATTTACTTTCTGAAGATCGATCAACGGCCGCTATACTATTGCACGATGCTCAAGGTTGCGCTGATCTTCGTGTTGGCTGCCCACCTGATGGCGGCCAATTTCGCGACGGCGGGGCCATTCTTCTGCCTGTGGTTGCAGCGGCGGCAAATGCCGTTGGCCGTGGGCCTCGCATCGTGGAGCATGGGGTCGCTTGGCGCGGCGATGGTGCTGGGGCTGGCGGCAGTTGGGCTGTTGGCGATCGGATATCCGGGGCCGTTGGCTGCTGGGTTCGGCAGTGTGCCCGAGTCACGATTGTGGTTCGGCGTGGTCGAGTTGGTGTTTTACTTCGCCTGCCTTGCGGGCTACTTGGCTGTCGCGCGGCGATCGAGCGACGCGAGTCGCGGTCGCCGATGGACGCTTGTTGTACTGGCCCTGCTGGCAGGGACCGACCTCGCCTATCATTTTCCACCGCTGTTTGCGGTGATTGGCATCCACACGCTGCGACCCGAGTCGGCAGCGCCGCCATCGTTCTTGGCTGCCATGCTTGAACCCGAAGCGCTTGCGTTGGCGCTCCACTTTCTCCTGGCGAGCGCAGTGGTTGGCGGGATCGTCGTGGCGTGGCTTGCTGCGGAGCGCGGCGTCGTGCGAGTGGCCGGTCGCGTGGCGTTGGCGGCGACAGTGTGCCAGTTTGCTTCGGGTGCATGGCTGCTGTTTGCGATATCGCACAAATCGCGCGACGCGCTATTGGGAGACAATCTGCTGGGGACGCTGTTGTTTGGCGCCGCCGTGGTCGGCTCGGTGTTGTTACTGCACAAGCTGGCCGAGATCGCCTGCGGCGATGGCGAGCGCCGCGAGACAGGGATTGCCGCCGCTTGGCTGGCCGCGGTGATTGTATCGATGACAGCGGCGCAGCAAGTGGTGCGATTTGCCGTGCTCGACCTGAGGGCGTCGCAGAAGACGATGGTTCAACGCCCATTGTTCGCGGAGTTGCCATGAGCCGACTCGAAATCGTCAAGCTGGTCGATGCCGCCACCGGAAGCACGGCTGAGGTGCTGCCGGGATTGGGATTCAACTGCTTCCGTTACCGCCCCATGATCGACGGCACGACGATCGACGTGCTCTATTCGCCGCCAGACTTCGATACCGGGCAGCAGCGTCCTTCGCGCGGCGGCATTCCGCTGCTGTTCCCGTATCCGGGGCGAATCCGCGGGAAGATGCTGCATTGGCGGGGGCGCGACTACGCGCTCGACGGCGACGACACGCATGGCAACGCCATCCACGGATACGCTCTCAACCGGCCGTGGCAGGTCGTCGAGCAGCAGCCGGCGCGTGTCGTCGGAAGGCTGCGAGGTTCGCAGGCCGTCGAGAACCTTCGCGAAAAGTGGCCGGCCGATTTTGAGCTCACGGTCACCTACGCGCTGGGCAGCGATCGGTTTGCCGCGACCATCGAGATTCGGAATCCCGACGATCGGCCGCTGCCGTTTGGCTTCGGGATGCACCCGTGGTTTCGCGTTCCATTGGTCGCTGGTGGCGACGCGGCGAACTGTGTGGTGCGCGTTCCGGTGCGCGAGCGCTGGGTGCTCGAGGACATGCTTCCCAGCGGCGGCCGCGAAGAGGCAAGCGGGAATTACGACCTGGCCGATGGGCGGCGGTTCGCCGATTGCCAATTGGACGACGTGTTCACGGGGCTGTTCGCGGCGACGCCGGGCAGCGACTACCGCGCGACGCTCGATGATCTGGCCGTGGGGCTGCGCGTGGCGATCACGTTCGGCCAGCAGTTCACGCAGTGCGTGGTGTTCACCCCGCCGCACCGCGAAGCAGTGTGTATCGAGCCATACACTGCTGTCCCAAATGCGCCGGAACTCGCCGAGCGCGGCATCGACACGGGACTGCGCGTGCTGGAGCCCGGGGCGAGCGTGCGACTGGGCGTGGTCATTTCGATCGATCGCATGTCGGCCGGCAGCGCATGAAAAAAGCCGCTTCCACTGGTTCGATGGAAGCGGCTCTTGAAAGCGAACATTTGCTTGTCACTGCGGAGCGATCACGGACTGGCCGGCAGCTTGCCGTCCTTGATGATCTCGCCGTAGGTTTTGCCGCTGGGGCTCTTTTCGTCCTCGGCCTTGGCCAGCGCGGCGTTGATGGCTTCCGTATCCTTGATATCTTTCTTCGGATCGGGCAAATTCTTGCCGAAGGCCTTGCCGTAGTCGTTGCGGACCTTCTTGCTTTCTGCGCCGTGGCAGACGCCGCACTTCTTCACGGCTTCAGCAGCCGCGGTGAGGCTGGGGTACTTCGCCAGGAATGCCTTGGAATAGGCGGGGCGCGCTTGAGCCGAGTTGCCGCCGACGTGCAGCACGGAGCCGACGAGCGCGGCACCGAGGAACGCGACGCCCCCGGCCTTCAAAACCAGATTCTTCATGCACAGTTCTCCCAAATGCGTGTTCCGAAAAACCTAGCGGCCTGGAAGCGTGAGCACCGGTGCGTCCACTACGTGTGAACGGCGTACGTCCCTCGTACGACCGATTCACGCCAGCCGCCACGGCATAAGTAAAGTCCGCGCAATAGCGCGTGTCAAGCAAGGGGGCGTGCAAACTGCATTTCGGAGAACCATCGCCCCAGGGCGGTCGATTTCGCCCCCGCCGCGGGTTACATTGCAAGATGCCGACTCGGTCGGTCTTCGTGCCATGGCAAGGCGGCCGCAATCCTTCGAGGTCGATTCATGGGTACTATTTTACGACTCGTCGCGTTCAGCGCGTTCGCTGCGGCCAGCGGCATGCTGGGCAGCAATCCGGCGAGCGCGCAGATGTACTACCGGTATCCCTACTATTCGTTCATGTACAGGCCCCAGAATTACTACATACCGCCGGCGTTCATGCCACCGGCATACCTGCCTTCGACGAACGGCTTTGCGTATCGGCCCGCGCCGTTATCGCCTGATCCCGACCAGGCGATGGCCGAGGATCAGGCGGCGCGGCGATTCCTCGAACTCGAACAGCCCGGCCCCACGCTGCCGCAATACCAGAACACGATCGAGCAAGCCGCGGCCATGCACGATCGGGCGATCGCGGCGCGGGCGGCTGCCCATCGGCTCACCGTCGTCCAATTCGACCGCGTTCACAACGTCATCATGTGGCCGCTGGTGCTGCGGTCACCGAAGTACGATGCCCTGCGATTCAAGCTCGACAAGCTGTTCCACGATCGCACGCCGCAAAACAGCGGCGAAGGCTCGGTGAATGAGAAGGCGATCGACGCGACATGCCAGGAGATGGAAGCGCTGCTGAAGACCGAGATCAAAGAACTGCCGCCGATGGACTTCATCGACACGCAACAGTTCATCCACAGCCTGGCGTATGAGGCGCGGTTTCCGGTGAAATAGCGGACTACTCGGACGCCTTTGGCAAGACCGCGTGTGGCGTGCTCACGACTGCGCCGCGCACGTCGGTGATCGCCAAAAAATAAGCCAATGGCCGCTCGGCGGGCAAGGTAACGCGTACGAAGCCCTCTTCGACCCTTGCGGGGACGTTCTTCCAAGTACGGCGAATCCAAGGGCCGGTACCACTGGTGAAGTACAGCAAGGCGGAAGTAATCGGCACTGCCGTGGTAAATCTCGCTTCCACCGCGCCGTCGGCCGTCTGCATTGCCTCAAGGCGCGCTAGCCCTTTCTCTCGTTTCAGTGCGGCGTCAACGAAGATGGCTTGCTCGGACCAAGGTCGGACTTCAGGTGGTTTCGACGAAATCTTGGGGCGGATCGAGAGCCAAACGTGACCGGGAACGGTCTGATAACAAGTTTGCAGCACGTCGAACGGCGAACCGAACTCGTATGCGGTCGCGAAGAACAAGATTGGACATCGTACTTGGCGCAAATACCGCTGCGTATCGAACCATTTTTTGAGGCCCTCCAGATTCTTCGGACCAGGCTTCAGGAACCGCTGCATGCCATCGGTCCCTTCGCGCAAAAAATCGCAGCAACCGTCAGCTACCGCAACTTTCACGCGATCATCAATGCCGGCCACGACGCATGTCAGATATCCATCGCCGACGACGCCAATTCGTTCCCGATCAACCTCGTTCAAGCCTGTCAGCAAGGACAAAGCTCGCACCGTGTCGGAAACCGCATGATACGCTTGCGTATTCCCGACGTCCTCGTCCGTGAACACGCGCAATTTGCGATCTGCCAATTCAATCGGCCCACCATCGGGCAAGCGCCCACCGTTATAGGCGTTGACCATTAACGATATGTAGCCGAGTTTCGCCCACCCGTTTGCCTCGAAGGTAAACGCTCCACCTCGGCCGGTCACCACCACGGCGGGAAACGGACCTTTCCCTTCCGGTTGAGCCAAGTACGCTTTGACGCGCGTGGGTTTACCGTGCAACGGTTCGCCCTGAAACAGAATCTCATCGCAGCCGTCGAGGCCATCGCCACGCGAATACTCAGGAGGCGAAGCTAGCTCGACCATGTTCCAAGGGCCGGTGTCGCGCGGTGAGTCGGCGGCACTTGCTTGAGCTGCGACGATGCAACCTAACAGAAGAAACTGTGGCAATTTTAGAAGGTTCATGTGATTCTCGATGAACCGATGTTTCAGGTTACCGGTCGTACCCGGCAATCCGGCCGTGCTTGATCTATATCAAAGAAAAAGCCCGGCGGACACACATCGCGTCCGCCGGGCTTGCAATTTCCGGCTCACTGCGAATTGCTAACCGCTGCTTAGTACATGTCCTCGCCGCCGCCGTGGCCGGCCTTCTTGCCCTCGGCCTTCGGCTTCTCGGCGATCAAGGCGTCGCTGGTGAGCAGCAGCACGGCCACGCTCGCGGCGTTCTGTAAGGCGCTGCGGGTGACCTTGGTCGGGTCGATGATGCCCGCCTTAACCATGTCCTCGTAGGCGTCGGTGGCGGCGTTGTAACCGAAGTTACCCTTGCCTTCGAGCACCTTCTCGCAGACGATCGAGCCGTCCTGGCCGGCGTTGTTGGAGATCATCGTCACCGGCGAGCGGCAAGCGCGCTTGACGATGTTGTAGCCGACTTCGGTGTCGTGGCTCAGGCCGTCGGCCTTCGCCGCCGACGAGGCCCGCAGCAGGGCCACTCCGCCGCCGGGCAAAATGCCTTCCTCGACCGCGGCACGCGTGGCGTGCAAGGCGTCCTCGACGCGGGCCTTCTTCTCCTTCATCTCGCTTTCGGTCGCGGCGCCGACGTTCACCTTTGCCACGCCGCCGGCGAGCTTTGCCAGCCGCTCTTCCAGCTTCTCCTTGTCGTAGTCGCTGGTGCTGACGATGATCTCGCGGCGAATCTGCTCGATGCGGGCCTTGATGTCGCCGGTCTTGCCACTGCCTTCGATGATCGTCGTGTTATCTTTGTCGACGATCACCTTCTTGGCCTTGCCCAGTTCTTGCAGCGACAGGCTTTCGAGCTTGATGCCCAGGCTCTCGAAGACCGGTTGGCCGCCGGTGAGGATGCCGATGTCTTCGAGCATCGCCTTGCGGCGGTCGCCGTAGCCGGGGGCCTTCACCGCACAGCACTTGAATGTGCCGCGAAGCTTGTTGATCACGAGCGTCGCCAGGGCTTCGCCTTCGATGTCCTCGGCAATGATCAACAGCGGCCGGCTGGCGTTCACCACCGCCTCGAGCACCGGTACCAGTTCCTTGACGTTCGTGATTTTCTTCTCGAACACCAGGATGTACGGATCGTCGAGCACGCACTCCATCTTCGTGGGATCGGTGACGAAGTACGGCGACAGGTAGCCGCGGTCGAACTGCATCCCTTCGACCCACTCGACCTCGGTCTTCAGGCTCTTGCCCTCGTCGACCGTAATCACGCCGTCCTTGCCGACCTTGTCCATCGCCTCGGCCAGCAGCTCGCCAATCTCGCTGTCGTTGTTGGCGGCGACGGTGCCGACCTGGGCCATTTCCTTCTTGCTCTTGATGGTGATCGACATCCCCTTGAGCTTCTCGGTGATGTCGGCGACCGCCTTCTCGATGCCTTGCTTGAGCTGCAACGGGTTGACGCCCGCCACGACCGCCTTCAAGCCTTCGTTGAAGATGGCCTCAGCCAGCACGGTGGCCGTGGTGGTGCCGTCGCCGGCAACGTCGCTGGTCTTGCTGGCGACTTCGCGGACCATGCGAGCGCCCATGTTCTCGTACACGTCTTCCAGGTCGATTTCCTTAGCGACCGTGACGCCGTCCTTCGTGACGGTCGGCGAGCCAAAGCTCTTCTGAAGGATGACGTTCCGGCCCTTGGGGCCGAGCGTCACCTTGACAGCCCGGGCGAGCTTGCCGACACCGCGGCGAATCGCCTCGCGAGCCTCTTGATCGAATGCAATCGTCTTTGCCATGGGGAATGTGTCTCCTGAATACCGTTAATACATTGGTGTGTTGGAAGCCCAGGGCAGGCTGGCAGCGGCTACTGCCAAGGCGACCCGGGTTGCCAGCCTGCCCTGGGCGTTTGAATGCGTTACCCTTCGATGACCGCGAGGATGTCGTCCTCGCGCATGAGCAGCAGTTCCTGGTCGTTGGTGCTAAACGGAACTACCTCGCCGGCGTACGAGGTGAACAGGACGCGATCGCCCACCTTCACTTGGCTCTTGCTGCGCTTACCGTTGTCCAGCAGCTTGCCGTCGCCGATGCTGACGACCTTGCCGCGGGCTGGCTTGTTCTTGGCGCTATCGGGCAGGACGATGCCGCCGGCGGTCTTCGATTCCGACTCCTCGCGCTGAACCACCACGCGATCGCCCAACGGCTGCAACTTAACCGGGCCCTTGGCCGCCTTTTTCTTTTCCTTCATGCCGACTGACATTGCTCGCTAGCCTCCAAGAAGTGCTGAAACAACGGATGTTAGTTTTGGGTTGACGGCGCGTGGTACTGCCATTTCGGCGTGCGCGCCACGGACGTGCGGAGGAACTAGCAACCAGCGGGCCAATTAAGCACCTCATATTGCAAGTTATTGATAGACAAAGTGTTGCGTTTCATCAAATCGTCATTGGCTCGTCGCCACCAATCTGCGAGAAGACTGCCAATCTGACACCGACCTCCCGGGGACCGCACGATCGCTACGGGCTGAACTTTTTCCGCGACCTTGTCTCCTTTTTTCACCATTCCATGTTGTCTAATCGCCGCATGTTGCCAAAACGCATGCTACGGTTCCTTCGAGGCGAACTATCGGCGGCCGTCGGGCCGCATCGTCGACAGGAGCATGCTCCGCCATCCCCGGGCGGAGCGCAGCGACCATGGCCGGGTCCAACCAACGACAATCGATCGCACGAGCGCTGCTGGTCGCCGCGTCGATTCTGTTGGGCTCGGGGTGCGCGAACTTCAACGTCAATAGCTGCATCGACCCCACGGGCGATCGCATCTTCAAGCACACCGGCACGTCGAGCTGCCCGGTAGGCTGTCCGTTCGGCGGCCCAAGCTGCGGCAAGCAATCTTGCCACCAGGGGCACAAGTGCCCGCTGCACCATCCGCCGAAGCCGATCAACTGCCATCCCGAGCCTGGCACAATCGGCGTCCATCAACCGGTCGGCTTGTGCATCACGCCGCAAACGATCGTCGCCCCGGTCGGTGCCGAGGTGGTGCTAAAGGCGGCGATCTGCGACCAGCACGGGCTGACCACGGCCAACGAAAAGGTCGAATGGATGATCGCTCCCGGCGGCGTGGGCGAGTTCGTCGCTCTGGGGGAGAACTCGTGGTACGACATGTTCCTCGGCGCCCCGCTCGCCAAAAAAGTGAGCAGCACCTACGCCGTCAACGCCACTTCGTCGACGTACCTGTGCCTCAACCGCGGCACGCCCAGCCACGACGACGATGTTCCGGTGATCAAGGGGCAAGCCTGGGTCACCGTCAGCTCGCCGCTGGAAGGGCTGAGCCGAGTGACGGCCTACGCGCCGAACGTCTATGGCTGGGATCAGCGCCAGCGCACCGCCACGGTGTACTGGATCGACGCCTGCTGGAACTTTCCTCCCGCGGCCATCAACCCGGCAGGCACCCGGCAGACGCTTACCACCAGCGTCGCCCGGCAAACCAGCGGTTCCCCGCAGCCCGGCTACCGAGTGCGCTACGAAATCCTCGACGGCCCCCCGGCCAACTTGCTGCCCGGCGGCACGCAAACCGTCGGCTACAACTCGGCCGAGAGCGGCACTCAGACAGCCGGCTTCGCTCCGGAAGGCTCGCAGATCATCGAGGTGCCGACCGATTCGCTCGGCCAGGCCCACGTCGATATCGTGCAGACCACCGCAGCCCCGGGCACGAATCACGTCAGCGTGCAGATCATCCGCCCCGGCGAACTAAGTGCCGACGGCAGCCGGCTGGCCGTGGCCACCGGCAGCACGCAGGCAACCTGGGGCTCGCCGAGCCTGTTTGTCCGCAAGACCGGCCCCGTGCAGGCAAGCGTCGGCTCGACGATGGTCTACAACGTAGAAGTACGCAACTCTGGGGCCGGCACCCTGCGCGGCGTGACGGTGACCGAGCAATTGCCGCAAGGCACGACGCTAGTTGGATCGAATCCGGCGGCCAGACCTGGCTCTGGCGCGCTGATGTGGAACTTCGGCGACTTGAGCCCCGGCGAGAGCCGGCGTATCGAGCTGAGCCTGCGGGCCGACCGCTTCGGCACGATCAATAATTGCGTCACTGCCCGAGCGGCCGACGGCACGACCGCGCAGGACTGTGTAACGACAACGATCACCGCCCCGTCGATCGACGTCGCGGTCAACGTCAATCCGGCTCAGGCAACCGTCGGTAGCCGTGTGACGTTCACGGCCCGTGTGACCAACCGCGGCGGCGACCCAGCACGCAGCCTGGTCATTGTCGAGCGCTTCGACGGCGGCTTGAAGCACGACGTCGCCCCGAATCCGATCGAAGCCGACCTCGGCGATTTGCAGCCGGGCCAATCGCGCGACATCACCAGCACATTTACCATCACCGCCCCTGGCCAACTGTGCAACCGCGTTGAGGTGCAAGGGCAAGCGGGCCTGCGAGCCACCGGCCAGGCTTGTGTGAACGCCGTCCCCGCCGCGACTGCCCCCGCGATCGCACCGCCGCCGATTACCGCCCCCCCGGTCACCAGCACCGGCCAGAAGCCGACGCTCGTCGTGCGCAAGAACGGCCCGGCGACCAAGAACGTCGGCGACGAGGCCAATTTCGAGATCACCGTCACCAACAACGGCCCGGTGGTGGCGAACATGCTCAAGATTTCCGACAACTACGACCTGTCGCTCGATCCGATCGGCGCGACCGACGGCCATTCGTTCGCCGGCGACGACTTGGTGTGGCTCGTCGACACGCTGCCGGTCGGTAAGACGATTCGCTTCCAGGTGAACTGCCGCTGCGTGGCCCGCAACGACAAGGCTTGCAACCGCGTGACTGTCACCAGCCAAGAAGGGGCCCGCGGCGATTCCGAAGCGTGCCTGGCCATTCAAGGCAGTGCAGCGGGCTTACAGGTGAACCTCGGCGACCTGACCGATCCGGTGGCCGTTGGCAAGCAAACCACTTTCCAACTGCTGGTGACGAATCCTGCGACGGTTGCCGACTCGCAGATCGCGGCCAGCATCACGCTGCCGCAAGGCATGACCCCGGTGCCAAGCGGCACGGTTGGTCCGTCGGCCTACAGCATCAACGGCAACACGGTTACGTACGCCCCGGTGGCCTCGCTCGTCCCAGGTGCCACGCTCACCTATCGAGTGCAGGCCCAGGCCGTGCAGCCGGGCAGCGCGCGCGCTACGGCCAGTGTCACCAGCACCAACATGACCAGCGCCGCGACCGCCGACGAGACGACGACGGTGTTTGCCCAGTAGTGCCAAATGCCGTGTGAACGAATTGGCAAGGCGCGATCCGCATTGCGGCGTTGGCGGTGCCGGACATAGGATAAAGCATGCCGACGATCATGCGGTCCGGCCCATATCGTTTCTTTTTTCTATGCCGGCGACGGCGCGGAACCACCACACGCGCACGTCGAGCGCGACCCTTGCGAGGCCAAGTTCTGGCTTGAGCCGGTTCGCTTGGAACGCAGCCGCGGCTTCGACCGAGCGGAACTGAACCAATTCCAGCGGCTGCTCGTGCAGAATCAACAGAAGCTTTTAGAGGGCTGGCATGAGTTCTTCCGAGATTGAAGTCAAATCCGCGCTCGCGACCGCGGTCAAGGTAAGCAACGATGCGTTGTCGGTCGAGTTGAACGACGGCCGAACGATCGTCGTGCCGCTCGCTTGGTATCCGCGGCTCTTGCATGCCAGCGCCGGCGAGCGGCGGGCGTGGCGATTGATCGGCGCCGGAACGGGCATTCATTGGCCGACGATCGATGAGGATATCAGCGTTGCCAACTTGCTTGCCGGGCAATCGTCGACCGAAAGCCAGACGTCGTTCAAAAAGTGGCTTGCCGGACGTAAGCGCATTCCACGCGCAAAAAGATGAGCGGCGTACAAGCCGTTGCTGCTATGCCGCGCTGCGAATTGATGCTGCCGGCACTGTTTGTGGCGCAAGGTATGGGTCGTCCGCCTGTAGGTAGTTCACCACGTAATCGCGGACCGCGTCTTCCAGGCTGCGGAATGTCACCGGGCAGCCGGCGGCATGCAGCTTCGCCATCGTCGCTTGGGTGAAGTATTGGTAACGCCCGCGGAGCGCCTCGGGCATGTCGACGTAGTCGATCTGCGGCGGCAGCTTCATCGCCGCGAACACCGCCCGGGTCAAATCGTTCCAGGTGCGCGCGATGCCTGTCCCGAGGTTGAACAGCCCGGCCGTGCGACGCTCGAGCAGCCAGAGAATCACCTCGGCGCAATCCTTGACGTACACGAAATCGCGCGCCTGCTGGCCGTCGGCATAATCGGGATGATGCGACTTGAACAGTTGCACGCGCCCCGTGTTGCGAATCTGGCCGAACGCCTTGAACACCACGCTGGCCATGTCTCCCTTGTGATATTCGTTCGGTCCGAACACGTTGAAGAATTTCAGGCCGACCATCTGCCGGATCGCGCCGCTGGCGAGCGCCCATTGGTCGAACCGTTGTTTCGAGTAGCCGTAGCCGTTGAGCGGGCGCAGGCGGTCGACCATGCTCTCGTCGTCAACGTAGTCCGAGGCGCCGTCGCCATAGGTGGCGGCACTGCTGGCGTAGATGAACCGCACGCCGCGCTCGAGGCACCACGATGCCAAGGTGCGCGAGTACGCGTAGTTGTTGGCCATCAGGTAGTCGGCATCGCGCTCGGTGGTGCTGGAGCACGCGCCCAGCTGAATCACTGCCTCGGCCCGCGGAATCGTGCCTCGCTCCAAGCGACGCAGGAATTCGTCCTTGTGCACGTAGTCGTCGAACCGCAGCCGAGCGAGGTTCTTCCATTTCTCGCTCTTGGCGAGATGGTCGACGACGAGAATCTTGTCGTGGCCAGCCTGGTTAAGCCGCCAGACGACCGCGCTGCCGATGAACCCGGCTCCGCCGGTGACGATAATCATGAGAAAGTGCTGAACAAGCCCAGGGAAGGCCGGGTGCGACGTTCCATCGGCGGCGCCTCAAGCGGCCTTCCCTGGGCTTGAGGTTCCCCATCATTTCGCGCGGCGATTGTACAGCTTCTCGCGCGTGGCCCAAAGACCAGCCGAGGGCGTCGGGATGAAGAAGAAATCCTCGCCGTCGGCCGCGCGATTCCAGCCTTCGCGGAGCTTTTCCGGCTGATAGCGTGCCACGGTTTCTTCGAGGTCGGCGTAGCCGAAATTCACACCTTCGATCTCCTGGCGCGTGAGATGTCCCGGGGCGTAGGTGATCTTAAACCGACCTTCACTCGAGCCGTGGATCAGATGCGCCGTGGCATGGGCCAGGTCCTGCATGTCGGCCTCGACACGATAGCTTTGCATCACCCGCGGCGTGCCGGAGTAGCCGTACTTGCGGATGATCGCGTCGACTTCGGGCTGTTCGCCGAACCGCTTCAATCCCGGGGCGATGATCAGCAGTTCGCCGCCGTCGGCCATCGCCATCCGCGTGCGGTATACCGCCTTGTTGGCGACCCAGGTGCTTACGAACTCATCGGCCTGCATCACGCAGACCATCTTCTTCACTGGTTCGTCGAACACGGTGATGTTCTGCTCGCGCGATTGAAGGGCCGCGCCCAGGTACGTTTCCAGGTCGTCGCCGACATAGACGCCGGTGTGCACCAGTTGCCCCTGACTGTCGCGGGCCATCACCACCTGGACGTACAGATCGGCCAGCCGGCCCAGGTAGCGTTCCTCGGCAAGGTTGAAGCAGTGCCGCACCGGCGTGATCAGGTTTCCCAGGTTGTTCTCGATGCCGCAACAGGCGGCGGCCATGTGCGACGCGCAGATCAACTCCTTGCCGCCGAGACCGATGAAATAATTCTTGTTGTGATTGGCGAACCCCAGCACTTCGTGCGGCACTACGTGCCCGACGTTGATCACCAGGTCCCACGGCTCGTCGATCAGCATGCGGTTGAGCGTAATCGGAATGGCCCAGTCGGCGGCGCCGGCGGTGGCGGCCTTTACCTCGTCGGCGGCGATTTCGCCCACCCAAGTGCAGCCGCCGCGCCAGTCGTGCGGGTGGATGCGCTCCTCGGGGATGCTGCCGAACATCCGCAGGTTCTCGTCACGGGTGTGCGGCACATGCTGGCCGAGCGTGGGGATCACGTGTACGTCGGCCTCGCCGCAGAACTGCTGGTACAGCATCTCCGTGAGCCGGCCGACGCCCGAGTGCGCCCGGGTGATGTCGGGTGGCAGCAGCAGCACGCGCTTCGGCTTGGCGCATAGCCGGCGGCGCGCCTCGTCGGCGGTCTGCTGCATCAGCGTACTCAAGTGGTCCCAGCCGATATGCTCGGCGCGTTCAGCGATCCAAGGCATAGGAGGAAATGCAGAAGTCAGAATGCAAAAGTCAGAAGTAAATGCGGAATGTGTCACGTTACACAGGATGTGTTGCAGGCACTAGCCCCTTGGGAGGCAGGCGAACTACACTCCGTACTTCTGCATTCTGACTTCTGCGTTTTGATGCACCGTACCCTACGAGCCGCCGTCAACGATCTCGCTGCTGCAGGGCAATTGGTGCGCATTGATACCGAGATCGACGCACGACTCGAGGCGGCCCAGATACAACGCCGCGTCTACGCGGCAGGCGGGCCGGCAGTGTACTTCGCGCGGGTCAAGGGCTGCCGGTTCCCGATGGTCGCTAACCTGTTCGGCACGATCGAACGCCTGCGGTATCTGTTCCGCGACACGCTCGAAGGCGTGCAGCAGCTCGTCGCGCTGAAAGTCGACCCGCCTTCGGCGCTGCGGCACCCGTGGCGACTGCGCAAGGCTGCGGCGGCGGCGTGGCACATGCGGCCGCGGTTCGTGCGCTCCGGGCCGGTGCTCGACCACACGGCGCAAATCCACGACCTGCCGCAATTGGTGAGCTGGCCGCGAGACGGTGGCCCGTTCATCACGCTGCCGGAGGTCTACACCGAAGATCCGGACCGCCCCGGTTGGCGGCACTCGAACCTGGGCATGTATCGCGTCCAGCTTGCGGGGAACCGGTACGAGCCGGACCGCGAGATCGGGCTGCACTACCAGATTCATCGCGGTATCGGCGTACATCACGCGGCTGCGATCCGTCGTGGTGAACCGTTGCGAGTGAACATCTTCGTCGGTGGTCCACCGGCGCTAGCGGTCGCTGCGGTTATGCCTCTGCCCGAGGGACTCAGCGAGTTGGCGTTCGCCGGCGCCCTGGCGGGGCATCGTCTGCCGCTGGTAGCTCAGCCCGGTCGGCCGGCGCTCGTGGCCGAAGCCGATTTCTGCATCACCGGCATCGTCGATCCAGAGCGGCTTTTCCCCGAGGGGCCATTCGGCGATCACCTGGGCTACTACTCGCTGGCCCACGACTTCCCGATGCTGCGCGTCGAACAGGTGTATCACCGCCCCGGCGCGATCTGGCCGTTCACGACCGTCGGCCGCCCGCCGCAGGAAGACACCACGTTCGGTCAGTTCATCCACGAACTGACCGGTCCCGTGGTGCCGACGCTGATTCCTGGCGTGCGCGCGGTTCACGCGGTCGATGCCGCCGGTGTGCATCCGCTACTGCTGGCCATTGGCAGCGAACGCTACGTGCCCTACGCCGCCGAGCGCCGCCCGATGGAGTTGCTCACCCAGGCGAACGCCATCTTGGGCCAAGGGCAAATGTCGCTGGCGAAATACCTGTTCATTGCCGCCGGCGACGACGATCGGACGCTCAACATCAACGACATTGCCGGCTTCTTGCGGCACGTGCTTGAGCGCGTTGATTGGCGGCGCGACCTCCATTTTCAGACCTGCACCACCATCGACACGCTCGACTACTCCGGCACCGGCTTGAATGAAGGCTCGAAGGTGGTGATCGCCGCCGCGGGACCGAAGTGCCGTGAGCTGCCGACCACGATGGATACTGACCTGCGCCTGCCCGAGGGTTTCACTGCGCCTCGCCTTGCGCTTCCCGGTGTCCTATGCATCACCGCTCGCGCCTTCGGCGACTCGCTCTGTGCAGCCTACACCGCCACCGACGCGATCAATGCCTTCCCTCTCATTATCCTTTGCGACGACAGCGAGTTCACCGCGCGCACGTTGAACAACTTCGTGTGGGTGACGTTCACGCGCTCGAACCCGGCGGCCGACATCGCGGGCATCGAAGCGTTCACCGAGCATAAGCACTGGGGCTGCCGCGGCTCGCTGGTGATCGACGCTCGCACGAAGCCGCATCACGCCCCGCCGCTGGAAGAAGATCCCGAAGTGACTATGCGAGTCGATGCCCTGGCCGCCCGCGGCGGGCCATTGCACGGGATCATCTAGTGACGTTTAGCCGGCGACCTTGGTCGCCGCGCGGCGGGCAAGCCCGCCGGCTAAGCGAATCACGCCAGCAGCGCGTCGATGGCGCGGCCTTTGCCGTCCTTGGTCACGTGCACTGGGCGCCCCTCGGTGACGTAGTATGTGTCGGCCGGGATGCCAAGCGCCTTGTAGATCGTCGCGTGTACGTCAGGCAGCGAGACAGGGTTCTCAGTTGCAACCATCGGATGACGGTCCGCAGTGCGGCCGTACACCAGCCCGGGCTTAAATCCGCCACCGAAGAACAGCAGGCTGTTGCCGCTCGAGAAGTGGCCGTGGTGACCGTACATCGTTTCGTTCTCGATCACCAGATCTTCGCCCGATTGCGACTCGGCAAAGCCGATCGGCTCGACGCCCGCCTTAGGCTGATTGGCGATCGTGCGGCCGAACTCGGTGGCGATCACCACCAGCGTGCGATCGAGCAGGCCGCGCTGATCGAGATCACGAATGAGTTGCGAGATGGGCCCGTCGATCTGCTTTTTCATCTCGACCATCCGCAGCGCGCCGTTCTCGTGCATGTCGAAGCCGCGGAACGGGCCGTACTGGTACTCCACCTGCACAAAGCGGGCACCGTGCTCGACGAGCCGGCGGGCCAGCAGCAGGCCGTGGCCAAAACGCTGGCCGAAGTAATAACGCTTGTCGAGAACCTCGTTCGGGCCGATCTGCGGCTCGTACGCAGCGAGTGTCGCGGGAGTTTCTTCCTTGGCGTAGCTGAATGCCCGCTTTACCGGCGAATCCATCATCTCGCGGGCCGCGTGCATCGTTCTGAGATATTCATCGACCTTGCCTGCCGAGCGCAGCGAGGCCGAGGAACCGCCGCTGGTCGCTTCGAGCAGCGCAATTCGTCGGTTGAGCCGTTCCAGCGACACGCCGGCTGCGGCTTCGAGCGTGGCCATCCCGCGCGTGGGATCGGGAATCATGAACGGGGCGTGCCGCACACCGTAGAAGCCGGGCCCGATATACTCGCTGATGAATTGCTTCTCGGTATCGGTGGTGTCGATGTCACGGCCGATGTAGATGTACGGCGGCACCTGCGGATTCACCGGGCCCAGCGTCCGACCAATGACGGCGCCAATGCCGGGTACGCGCACCCCCTGTGGAAACAGGTGGCCGGTCATCATGTAGTACTGCGCCTTGAGGTGCACGGCGCCGAACTTCGTTTCGTTGGTCAGCGAGCGCAGCAGCGTGCCGCGGTGCATCACGGATGCAAGGTTCTCGAGGCCGACACCGAATCGCAGTCCGTCAACGGCCGTGGGGATCGACGGGCACGTGCCGAGCAACTGGCTGCCGCGCATGCCTTTCTCGAACGGTGTGTGAGCTTTCCAATCCCAGGTATCTTGCTGGGCGACGCCGCCGGGGAGCCAGATGAAGATCACGTGCTCGGCACGTGCTGGGCCGCGAAGAGGCAAGCCCTCGCCAGCCCGTGCGGCGCGCGGCAGCGCCGAGACCGCCGCTGTGGCGAGACTGGTCTTCAAAAATCCACGGCGGGTCACTTGATCCATACGAATTCCGGACTGCAAACGAGCGCCCAGTACAAGTCCTTCACGCTCTCGGCATAGGCATCGCCGGTGCCGAGATACGCCAGCGCCAGGCGGCGCTCGTCGGCATTAGGCGGCCGCGACAGCACCGAGCGATACAACCGATCGACGACCCTTGGCAAATCGATCTTGCGAAGGGGCCGCTCGAAAATCACCGCCCGGTCGATCAGCTCGCGCAGCTCGGGGCCATTCAATAGCTCCAGAGATTGCACCACTGCCACATCATCCGGACGGCCTGTGATTACTTCGTTCCGCGAGGCCGGGCGCCCCAGCGCTCGCGACAACGACGTGGAGCGCGAATCGAGATAAGCCCGTTCCTCCGGCGCAAGCCGTTCGGTCGTCGCCAGCCGCACGCTGTCGAGGAATTGCTCGCAAGTAAGCCGACGTAGTGCGGGGGAGCGAAAGTACCGTGGACTCGTCGGCTCGGCGAGGTTGAAGTGGTCATCGAGCGCCGGATCGTACCTGGCCTGGTACGTCGCGCTGGTCAGGATCAGACGGATGGTGTGCTTCAGGTCGCAGCCGTGCGAGACAAAGTCGCGCGCCAGCCAATCGAGCAGTTCAGGATGACTCGGCGGCACGTCGAGCCGAAAGTCGTCAGCGGGCTCAATGAATCGCAATCCGAGATATCGCTTCCAGAGCCGATTGACGATCGAGCGGGCGAAGCGCGGGTTCGCGGGATCGACGATCCACTGGGCCAGCGCGTGCAGGCGATCATCGAGTCCGGTCGGTACCGCCTCGCTGACGCTGTGCAACTCGAACGGGAACGCCGCCTTCACGGTCTTGCCGCTGTGTACCTCGCAGCGGATTAGTTCCAGGTCGTGCGGCGCGAACAGGCCGGCGAATGCCAGAAACCGATCCTGCGGCCACTCACGGTTCTCAAAATGGTCGTGGCAGCTCGCGCATTTCATGCTCGTGCCCAGGAACACCTGGGCAACGTTCGCGGCGGTCTGCAGCGTGGCAGTGTGGTCGTCGTTGCGGACGTACTCGATGGCGTACTTGGTGCCGAGGATGTCAGTGCTCTCGGCATGCCTGCGGCCGGGCATCGTCGGGTCGATCAGCTCGGCAACCATCACATCGAACGGCCGGTTGTGTTCGAAGCTCTCGGTGATCCAGCGGCGATAGTTGCCGTGCGTCGGGATGCCTCCTTGCGTGTTCACGTTCTGGCTGGCTAGCGCATCTTCCCAGAACGGCGTCCAGTGCGCGGCATAGTCGCCGTGGCGATCGAGAAGCTGGTCGACCACATTCCTGCGCTTGTCGGCTGACGAATCGGCCAGGAAGCGGTTCAGTTCACTGACCGTGGGGATGACGCCGACGGTGTCGAGGTAGGCGCGGCGGAGGAATGTGGCGTCGTCACAGAGGCGACGGCCCTCATCCGGCCTTCGGCCACCTTCTCCCGAAGGGGGAAGGGCGCGGGTTGTGCCGGTAAGTTTGGCGGCGATGAAACGGTCGATCGGATGATCGACGCCGTCAATCGCGGGTGGACCGGCGATCGCCGGCAGCTCGGCGACGCGGCGCGTGCGGCGCTCGATCAGTTCCGTTTCGCTGTCTGCAGCTACTCCCCTTAGCGGCACCCACAGCGCGACGATCGCGCCCAGCAGCAGGCTACTGGCGCGGCATCGGGTTGTCGTAGGTCGGGCCATTGATATCGCTGTCGGCGATGATGTCGTGGATGACGGTCAGCTTGGGAGGGGAGCCGCCGCCGTCGGCACGGACCGTCTGTGGGGCGTAGCGAACGTACTGCTTCTGGAACGGGTCGTAGAACCGATCCCCCTTCTGAAAGATAGGCCGGTATTCGGTCATCTCGCCGAACCACGGCGGGCCGACTACTTGGGCCGGAATCCAGTGGCCGTGGCCCTTACCATCGAGCATGTAGAACTCGGGATAATTGTGCCCCTCGACCCACACGGTCCGTGCGACCGCTCCGTTGAGCCGGCACATGCCGATGAACAGGGCGCTCATTTCTTCGCAGTCGCCGCATTTGTGTTCCAGGGCGAACAATGCGCCGCGGAAGTCGCCGTTCTGGAACTTCACGTTATCGCGCGTCCACTGCCAGAAGCGCTTCACGAGGTCCCAACTCGGATCGTTCGGCTGATGCTGATGGGCTATGTCGTGTGCAAGCTCACTTATCTTGGGGTTCTCGGTTTCGATGCCCGGGGCCGGCTTCGTAAGCAGTTCGCGCAGCTCGGCAGGGGGCTGTTTGGCCAGCAACACCGATTCGGGCGGCAGCTTGAACTCGGTGCGGTAGCGCGTGATCTCGTACAGCCGCTCGAACGTGGCACTGCCCCCCTTGGCGATGATCGGCACCTGCACCTTCATCATGCCGCACTGGCCGCGGTGGATCGTCTCGAACACTTTCATCCCCGAGCTGGCGCGCTCGCTGAGAATGCGTAGCCGCTGCTCGGGCCACTCGATCGGCACCGGAAAGATGGCCACCACTTCCTTGGCCGCCCCGTCGGGAGCTTCGATCTTCACGCCGACTCGCAGCCGATAGGTGCGCGGATCGAGCAGCTCGAGGTCGCCATCGACCACCACCGGCGGCGCCTTGGGGCGCTGGAACTGCGGGGCCTCGGTCGCGGCGGTGCCGGCCTTCTCCGCATCGGCCGGAAGCGGCGCGGTCTCGCCAAAAGGCTTATTGGGAGACTGGGCGTGGGCGAGGGAGAATGTCGAGACGAGAACTGCGGCGAAGAACCAGCGACTCATGATTTGAGCCTTGATGCACGAGAAGGACGAGATTGCATCGGCTCCGCCGAACCTAGCTCCAGTATGTTGAGGCTGGGCCGAATTGTCAAAATCTGCGGGCCAGATCAATGTAACGGCTGTGCTTGTTGTGACGGGTCGAGCAAGCCCTTCTCCCTCTGGGAGAAGGTGGCCGAAGGCCGGATGAGGGCGAGTTGTGATGGACGCCGAGTACCCGCGTCGCCCTCATCCGTCGCTTCGCGGCACCCCTCCCGAAGGGCAAGAGTTTCCTTTCGGTTTATTCCCCCAGCGTCGATTTGCGCCGCAGCAGGTGAGGGTAGTGCTGGGCGAAGCGGTGGGCCGCGCTGCCGCCATCCGCACGGTTCACGACTGTCGACTCAGCTTGAGGCACTCTGCCGCGCTTCTTCGCTCCCCTCGTAAATGCCCAACTCCTCGTGGAGCCGAGCAATCATCTTGCGAACGCCTGCCTTAGTGAAGCCTTTCGAACCGACAGGGAATTCGGTTTCAAGCCGGTTTAACCGATCTTCGAGCCTACGAAGTTCTTCTCGGACTTTCTCGTATTCGACAACCGAAGAAATCATAGATTTACCTCCACGAGCCCTTTCCG
The DNA here is from genome assembly GCA_036272935.1 of Pirellulales bacterium. Lineage (GTDB taxonomy): Bacteria > Planctomycetota > Planctomycetia > Pirellulales > PNKZ01 > DATAXP01. The sequence goes on from DATAXP010000055.1 coordinate 50,146, forward strand.
CCGACCATCGGGTTCTCGGGTTCGACTGAAGAACTCGACCCAATCATTCCAGTCGGCTGCGTCTTCCGCGGCGAAAAGCTCCTCTGGGCGCCGTGTGAGCAGCATTTCTTCGAGTTCCATGGCCAGAGGGTCGCTTCGACCAAGCTGCTCTCGAAAGTCCACTGGAAGAAGGACGACTGCGTCGATGTCGTCGGGCTCTGCTTTCGCCGTCACGAAGCTACCATCGATCAAGAGACGCCATGCGCAGACCGCCCTCGCTAATTCTATCCACCGACGTACACGAAGTGCCAAGTGCCGTCGTCGGCGCGTCGATGTGCCGAAGCGGAAGAGAATCTCGGCTTCCGAAGTCTGATACAATCCCTCCGGCAAGTAGCCGTCGTCTCGGAACGAAGGGAGGGCATTTGGGACCAATTCCATCGACGCGTTCCGCCCGCTAGACTCGATCTCATTGCTGGCTTAGGTGGCCGATTTTAGACTCGGCTTGGCTACGGGACGCCCGACAACGGTGCCAATGCTGCAGAGAGACACCTGCGGCGATCACGACGGCCGACGTTGTCACGACGAATGTCCAATTCACACTGTGCGCGATCTCACTTGCGATCGGCTTTGCCAACGTTCTCCGTGACCGCTTTCGACACATCAACTGTTCCGTCGATGAATGGCTGAGGATTAGCAAGGAAAGCAGCGAGCGTACCAGCGACGGCCAATGCCCCTTTATTCCTCCAAATGAAATCCATCGCGGGATCGCCGTGCCTCGCGACGACGCCCAGCAAATCATCGGTCTTGCCGATTTTGGCCAACGAGCCGTCTTCGGCCAAAATCGCTAACCGTCGGCCATTCTGTGGTGAAATTGCTTTCAGCGCCGTTGCTGCCGGTGTTTGAAATGAGCTGATGAGCGGCTCGGCAATTTCGCCATGCTCCATCATCGCTTCGGCTGCATCATCGCCATATTTCACAAAGATGGCCATGCGGTTCTTCTTTTTGACGATCCAAACGGCGTTGTCGCCGTAACGCGCAAGCAGCTTCACCGTCCTAACGCCGTTCGCGCCTGCATCGTCAACGAGGCGAAAAGTCTTTGGGCCAACTTTCTTAACCGCGATTAGGGCATCGTCGCCATATTTTAAAGCCAATGTTTCGATCTTTTTGGCAAGGGTTTCAACGGCCAACTCCGTGGCTTCCTTTCCTCCCTTACCAATGAGATGCTCGGCGAGTTCTTTTGCGGCTTTCGCCGTCGTGCTAGAAGGCCCGCCGTGCGAGGTTGCCGGTAACATCGCGGATAAAAAGACAAAAGTCGCAACCAACGCCCGCATGGTGCCCTCCATCTACGACGCTCTTAAAACCGCCAGTACTGCGGTGCCGCGAACGCGGGCTCTTTCCCTCGCTATTTCTTGCAGGCGACTGCGAAGGCCCGTTACCGATTGCGAGCCATTGACGATGAGTCTATGAAGATCGTCCAGCTTTCTATCGATTTTCGTTGCCAACTCACCTTTCGGGTCGGCATACCGGTCCCAAATCCAGGAAACGATCACATCGACGATCACACCGACAACAAGACTGATTCCGATCGTTTCGGGCGCGAAGGCGGCCCCTGGTCCAAGGACGCTGGCGGAAACGCCCAGCTCGACGGCTACTTGTCGTAGAACGCCCACGACGATGGTGGACAGGGCCTCCGTAGAAATGAACAGCGCCAGGTCCGCCTGTGCGTCGCTCTTGGTTGCGTCGATCGCTTGTCGAATCGCATCTTCATAGATGCCGTCAATGCGCCCCTTGTCGAAGGTAGCGATGGGGTAGTTGGCAGGGAAATCGGAAACGTCGGCCTTGATCCGTACAAGCATCTCTCCTTCGATGCTCTTCACTTCTTGTAAATATTCCCTGAGGATTTGCCCCACTGCTTGCTCAAGATCCGCGGGGGTGAAAACGTATTCCTCGAATTTCTGGCGCATAAATTTTTCGTGCCGTCCACCACGAGTGTACGGAACATAATCAACAAGGAGTCGCCACTTACTGCCCCAACTGAGCGCCTCCTCCGCGAATGGGCGAGTGTTCTTCTTAGCGCCAGCAAAAAATCGCACGAGAACCTGAAGATGATCGTCAACAACGCGCTCGGTTTCGTGTTCGGCCCACGATAAATGTGGCGCCGCAACCTCCCGTGGGGTTGGGACATGCCCTCGAAGGAGTTTGACGACAATTTTTCCTGCAAGCGCACCGAACGCCACACTGAGAATCAGCAAGAAAAGGAAGGATTGTTTCCTTTTCCCCATAGAGCGCTTCTTATCATGAATACGGCTTTTGGGCGACCAACGATTGCCGCAGCGCCCGTCGATTATAACAGTTTCGTTGGCGTGTATACAAATGAGTTTGAGGGCTGGAACGACGGCGGCGGCACGCCGCTTTCTGCTCTTTAGCGCACGACGGCACGCCATTTCACACAACGAATCCCAAAGCTGGGCGCGCCAACCGAGCCAGTCGTCGGTCGCGATCTCGACAACCGCTACGGGCGTTGGCCCTATTCCCCCAGCGTCGACTTGCGCCGCAGCAGGTGATGGTAATGCTGGGCGAAGCGGTGGGCTTCGTCGCGGACGTATTGCAGCAGCCGTAGGGCGTAGGAATGCCGGCTTAGGCGTAGCGGCTCGTCGCGGCCGGCCACGAAGATTTCTTCCTCGCGCTTGGCCAGCGACAGAACGGCCGGCGGCGTCAACTCCAACTCACGGAACGCCGCCAGGCCGGCGTTGAGCTGCCCCTTGCCGCCGTCGATCAACAGGATGTCGGGCGGTGGCGTCCCTTCATCGCTGAGGCGTTTGAACCGTCGGGCGACCACTTCGTGGATGCTCGCGAAGTCGTCGATCCCCTCGACGCCGCGGATTTTGAACCGCTTGTAGCCCGGCTTGAACGGTACGCCGTCGATGAACTGCACCAGGCTGGCGACCGTCTCGCCGCCGCCGAGATGGGCAATGTCGACGCCTTCGATCGTGCGCGGCATCTCGGCCATGTTCAGCACCTTTTTCAGCCCCGCCAGGCCGCGTTTTGGGTCGATGTAAAACACCTCGGGCTGGGCGTGCGTCGAAAGTTCGCCGCGGCGATCGAGCGTTTCGAGCATCTGGATTTCGTCGCGCAGCCGGGCCGCCTTCTCGAACCGTCGCTCGGCGGCGGCCGCTTGCATCTCCTCGCGCATTTCCTTGATGAGCCGTTTCTTGTTCCCTTCGAGGAACAGCCTGAGCCGGTCGATATCACGGCGGTAATCATCCTTGCTGATCCGCATGTTGCACGGCGCGGTGCATTGGTCGAGGCTTGCCAGCAGGCAAGGGCGGAACCAGCGCCAGCGATCGTCGCCGTCCATGATGTCGAGCGAGCAAGTGCGGAACTTGAAAATCTTTTGCAACACCTGGATCGCGCCGCGGAGGCTGCCGGCACTGGCAAACGGGCCGTATAGCTTCGTGCCGCGGCTTGGCCTGCGAGTGAACTCGACGCGAGGGAAATCTTCGCGCACCGTGATCTCCAGGTACGGAAAGGTTTTGTCGTCTTTCAGCTCCTGGTTGAACTTCGGCTGAATGTCCTTGATCAGCCGCGCCTCGGCCAGCAAGGCGTCGACCTCGCTGTCGCATTCGAGGAGATCGACGTCGGCAATTTCGCGGACCAGCTCGGCGGTGCGACGCTCATCGGCCGCCGCCTTGAGGAAGTAGCTGCCGGCCCGGCTACGCAGGCTGGTCGCCTTACCGATGTAGATCACCTGGCCCGAGGCGTCTTTCATCAGGTAGACGCCGGGCGTGGTGGGAAACGTGCGGACCTTCGCCGCGGCCGCCTGGAACGCCTCATCACGGCGGCTAAGATAGCTGGCCTCGACCTGCGGCGACGCCTCCGTGGGGATCGGCAGCTCCGGCGCTTCCTCGGCGATCGCTAGATCGTCGTCGATTTCGTCGAATTCAAATTCGTCGGCCATCGCCTTCGCCCTGGCAGTCCAGTCCTGGCAATCCCTGATTCCCCCAGGTATTTTAGGGCGCAGCCCCAGTTTCGCCCAATCGCCTCCCGCCTCCCCAAGGAGTTTGCCATGTCCGTGTCTGTCTCTCGCCGCCACTTTCTTGCCGCCGCCGCATCGGGAGTCGCCGCCGGTTCGGCGCTGCTATCGAGCCGACACGTCTGGGCAGCACCTTCGTCGGGCGATTTGAAACTCGGCCTTCAGATGTACTCGCTGCGCAAGATTCCGGTCGACGACGCGCTGAAGGACGCCAAGGAACTGGGCTTCGAAACGATCGAGATGTACGGCCAGATGTTCCCGGTCACGAGCACCGACGATCAGATCAAGGAGATGCTCGCCAAGATCGACGATTTGGGGCTCAAGCTGCTCGCGCACGGCGTGAACCCATTCACGAAGGACCATGAAAAGAACCGGGCCACGTTCGAGTTTGCCCGCAAGGCCGGCATCCCGAATATCACGGCCGACCCCACGCCCGAAGCGTTCGACAGCCTCGACAAGCTGGTGGCGGAGTACGACATCCGCATCGCCATTCACAACCACGGCCCCAAGCACCGCTACAACAAAGTGACCGATGTGCTCAATGCGATCAAGGATCACGATACGCGCATTGGGGCGTGCGCCGACCTGGGGCACTACATTCGCTCCGGCGAGGACCCGGTCGAAGTGATCCGCTCGCTGCAAGGCCGATTGTACGGCGTGCACCTCAAGGACTTCGCCGAGATGCAGGACAAGACGCATGGCGTGATCCTGGGCAAGGGGCATCTCGACGTGCCGGCGGTGTTCGCGGCGATGCGCGCGGTGCAGTTTCCGTCGAACGGCGCGATGTCTTTAGAGTACGAAGAACACCCCGAAGACCCGATCGACGAGATTCGCCAATGCGTCGCGGTGGCCAAGGCCGCGATGTAGTGTTTGGCGGTGCCTTCGAAATCTCCCCTCTCCCCGCCGCGGGAGAGGGAAACTATTCGATCACGGAGAGGTTGCGGATGCGAACGCTCGCGTTAGCAGTAGTTGTCGCGTTCAGTCACGCATCGTTGGTGAATGCCGTGGAGACATACGACGTGCTCGTCTACGGCGGAACAGCAGGTGGCGCGACGGCCGCGGTGCAGGCGGCGCAGATGGGCAAGCGCGTGCTGCTCGTCGAGCCGGGGCGGCACATCGGCGGGCTCACCAGCGGCGGGTTGGGAGCGACCGACATCGGCAACAAAGCGGCGATCGGCGGCCTGGCGCGCCAGTTCTATCAGCGGATCAAGCGGCATTACGATCGATCCGAAAGTTGGACGCGCGAAACGCACCAGGCGTACATTGACAAGCGCAAAGGACGCGTCGATGAAGATGCCATGTGGACATTCGAGCCGCACATTGCCGAGATCGTCCTGCGCCAAATGCTCGCCGAGGCTAAGGTGCCAGTCGTCTTCGGCCAGCGGCTCGATCTGAAGAACGGGGTCTCCAAGCACGGCGCGCGCATCGCCTCGATCCGTATGGAATCGGGCGAGACATTCGCCGCCCGCATGTTCATCGACGCCACATATGAAGCCGATCTGATGGCTCTGGCCGGCTGCTCGTACACCGTTGGCCGCGAGAGCAACAGTCAGTACGGCGAAACACTCAACGGCGTACAGCTCGGCTCGAAGAAGCATCAGTTCAACGTGGCCGTCGATCCGTACATTAAGCCTGGCGATCCGTCGAGCGGCTTACTGCCGGGCGTTCACGGTGGCAGCCCCGGCGAGCACGGCCAAGGCGACAATCGCGTGCAGGCCTATAACTTTCGCATGTGCCTGACTGACTCCGTCGAGAACCAAGTACCGTTCCCCAAGCCTGCCGGCTACGATCCGCTGCGGTACGAGATTCTGCTGCGCGAGATCATGGCCGGCCAGGTCGACGGCATGCAGCTTTCCAGCGCGATGCCAAACCGCAAGACCGATACCAACAACAGCGGCGCGTTTTCGAGCGACAACATCGGCATGAACTACGACTACCCCAACGGCGACTACGCCGCACGCGAGCGCATCTGGCAGGAACACATCACCTATCAGCAAGGCTGGTGCTGGTTCCTGACCAACGATCCGCGTGTGCCCGAGGCGATTCGCACGAAGATCGGCGCCTGGGGACTGGCAAAGGACGAGTTCACCGACACCGACCATTGGCCGCACCAGCTCTACGTGCGCGAGGCCCGGCGGCTCGTCTCGGACTACGTGATGACCGAGCACAACTGCCGCGGCACGACCATGGCGCCCGATTCGGTTGGCATGGGTGCCTACGGCATGGACTCGCACAACACGCAGCGCTGGGTGAAGGACGGCTATTGCAGTAACGAAGGGGACGTGCAGGTCGGCGGGTTTTCGCCGTATCCGGTCGCCTACCTGTCGATCGTGCCCAAGCGAGCCGAGTGCGAGAATCTGTTGGTGCCGATCTGCCTCTCGGCCACGCACATCGCCTATGGCTCGATCCGCATGGAGCCGGTGTTCATGGTGCTGGGCCAATCGGCGGCCACCGCGGCCTGCCAGGCGATCGATCAGGCGGTTGCCGTGCAGAAAATCGACATGGCGAAGCTCAACCAAAGGCTGCTGGCCGATAACCAAATTCTAGAATGGACGGGCCCGAAGCGCGTCCGCATCGACCCAGCCAGCCTGCCCGGCATCGTGCTCGACGACGATCGGGCGAAGATCACCGGCGACTGGGAGCAATCAGGATCAACCACCCCGTACGTCGGCCACGGCTATCTGCACAATAAGTACGAGAAGAATGAGGCATCGGAGGGGAAAACTGCACGATTCGATGTGCCAGTGCGGAAGCCCGGTCGCTACGAGGTGCGCGTCTCGTATCCCGCGCTGGCAAACCGGGCGACAAACGTATCGGTGACGATCACCAGCGCCGATGGCGAGCACTCCGTGACGGTCAATGAGCGGCAGGCGCCATCGATCGACAAGCTCTGGCAGCCGCTGGGAACGTTCCGCTTCACCCCCGACACTCCCGCGACAATCACCATCGGCACGACTGGCGCGAATGGTTACGTGATCGTCGACGCCGTGCAGTTGCTGCCGGTGCCTTGACAGTTCGAGTCCGCATCGGACGCCACTACTTCGACTGTGGCCGCTAGATCTTGGCCTGTTTTGATCCGCGCGCGGATGGCGACATCTTCGATGCCCGGCCGAATCCAGACCACGTTTATTTCGCGGTCGCCGATGTGGACGAGGTATTCCGCCGCGCGAACACCCTCGGCTGTAGTCAGATCGATCTAAAAATCGAGGTGCAACCGTGGGGGGAACGGTGTTTCTATGCGCACGACCCTTTCGGAAATCCCCTCTGTTTTGTCGACGAACGAACGATCTTCACCGGCAGGTGAGTAGGGTTGTCTCACCGCTCGCAGCAGCGAAACTGCTTTTTCAATTCGTTGGGCACGTGCGAGCATTTGAGTTTGGGTGTTTGCTGATCTCGTGCATACCATTTACTACATCTATCGAGTGCCGCGCGGGGCTGCGGATCGCTTTCTCGAAGTGACCAGCGCTGCCAGCGATTTGTACCGACGCCACGGTGCGCTGGATAGCTTCATGATGCGGATCACGGCTGCGTCGGCCCAATACGCATGCGCTGGCCTTAAAGACGTTGTATGCGTCCGAGATGACGAGGAGCTCTTTCTAGGTATCGATTCTTTCCGACACGCTGACGAGTGCCGCAAACTCCTGGCGGTTATCGATGCCGATCCTGACATCGAGAAGCTCTTCCAGGCCGTTCAAAAGATCATCGACGTCTCAACCGTGGTTCGCTGGGAGGCGACCAGCGCTGGATAAGTGGTCGCTACCGCCGCGCTGGCCCGGCTCGCCACCGTCGACTACCATGACAAGTTGCGGCACCCTGCGCCGCGGCGGTCAGGGGGAATCGATGGCAAACGAGCGACACATCACACTCCGCGGCGTCGAGGTGCACAACCTCAAGCGGATCGATCTCGATCTGCCCCACCGACGGCTCATCGTGTTCTGCGGCCTCAGCGGCAGCGGCAAAAGCAGCCTGGCGTTTGATACGCTCTACGCCGAGGGCCAGCGGCGATACATCGAAAGCTTCTCGGCCTACACGCGGCAGTTCCTCGAACGCCTCGAAAAGCCGGCCGCCGAGCGGATCGACGGAATCCCGCCGGCCATCGCCATTGCCGGCAAGAGCGCGAGCCGCTCGAACCGCTCCACCGTGGCCACCGCGACCGAAATCCACGATTACCTCCGGCTGCTGTATGCGAAAATCGGCCAGGTGTTCTGTTACCGCTGCTCTCGGCCGGTGCAGCGCGAGTCGCCGCATGAAGTGGCGGACCTGCTGGCGAAGCTTTCCGAGGGGACACGCTACCTCGTCGCGTTTTCTCCGCCGGGGGCCGCGACGGCGCCCGCGGAACAACTCGCGGGGTCGCTCACCGAGCAGGGATTTGTGCGCGTCGTGGCTGCCGGCCGTATGCTGCAACTCGCCGAGTCGCCGCTTCCCGATACCACAGCTCATGCAATCTACGTCGTCGTCGATCGCCTCACGGCCAGCGGCGCGCCCGATCGCCGCGTGCGTGATTCGCTCGAAACTGCGTTCGCCGCCGGCGATGGTGCGTGCAATGTGTTTCTCCCGACCGAAGCCGCTGCGGCGCTGGATCGCGCGACCGCCGAATACGTAATCGACGGCGTGCCGTGGCGGCGCGTCGAGTTCAGTCGCCGCCTGCGCTGCGAGCATTGCGGAATCGATTATCCCGATCCTGAGCCGCGACTGTTCAGCTTCAACAGTCCGTTGGGAGCGTGCCAGGTGTGCGAAGGGTTCGGCAGCGTATCGGATATCGATCTCGACCTCGTGGTGCCGAACCCCTCGAAGACGCTGCGCGAGGGGGCGATCGCGCCGTGGAACACGCCGGCCTACGAGCACGAGCTGCAAGAGTTGCTGGCCCTGGCCGACGACTACGGCCTGCCGGTCGACGTGTCGTTCGCCGAGCTGGGTGAGGCGCATCGCCGGCTGATTCTCGAAGGGGTGCCGGAACGGAACTTCGGCGGCATGCGCGGATTCTTCGCGTGGCTCGAGCGCAAGAAATACAAGATGCACATCCGGGTGTTTCTCAGCCGGTGGCGCAGCTACCGGCGCTGCGATGCCTGCGGCGGCCAGCGGCTCAAGCCCGAGGCGTTGGCCGTGCGGGTCGGCGGCAGGAACATTGCCGAGGTGACGTCGCTCGAGGTGCGCGAAGCAATCGCGTTCTTCGCAGCCCTGCAACTTTCGGAGCACGAGCGACGCATTGGCAGAACGATGCTCGACCAGGTTCGCCATCGCCTGGCGTTCCTTGAAGTGGTCGGGCTCGATTTTCTCGGCCTCGATCGCACCTTGCGCACCCTCAGCGGCGGCGAGGCGCAGCGCGTCGCGCTCACCTCGGCACTTGGCTCCAGCCTGGTGAATATGCTCTACGTCCTCGACGAGCCGACCGCTGGGCTGCATCCGCGCGACACCGTTCGGCTAATTCGGGCGATCGAGCGGCTGCGCGATCGGCAGAATACTGTGGTGGTCGTCGAGCACGACGAGGCAATCATCCGCGCGGCCGATCAAGTGGTCGAGATCGGCCCGGGAGCCGGCGAGCGCGGCGGTCGCGTGGTGTTCCAGGGCACGCCGGCCGAGATGACCGCCGCGGAGCAGAGCCTCACTGGCGACTTTTTAGCCGGCCGACGTGCGATCCGTGTTCCTAGTCGCCGTCGTGCGCCAAATCACGGTTGGATTCGCCTCACGGGTGCCCGCGGCAACAATCTGCAAAACGTGACGGTCGAGTTTCCGCTGGGCCTGCTGTGCGTGGTCGCAGGCGTAAGCGGATCGGGCAAGAGTACCTTGGTGCAAGACACGCTGTACCCCGCGCTGTGCCGGAGAATGAAGAAGGATGCCGAGCGGCCCGCTCCATACGACGACGTGTACGGCGACGGTCAGATCAACGACGTGATCCTGGTCGACCAGGAGCCGATCGGCCGCTCGCCGCGCTCGAACCCGGTGACCTACATCAAGGCGTTCGACGAAATCCGTGCCCTGTTCGCTACGACCGTCGACGCGAAGACGCACAACTACACGGCCAGCTATTTTAGCTTCAACGTCAACGGTGGCCGCTGTCCGCAGTGCGAAGGGGACGGATACCAGCAGATCGACATGCAGTTCCTGGCCGACGTGTACATGCGCTGCGGAGCCTGCCAGGGACGGCGCTATCGCCGCGAGATTCTCGAAGTGATGTACCGCGGCCGCAACATTGCCGACGTGCTCGACATGACCGTGCGCGAAGCGTTCACGTTCTTCCGTGGTCACGCCAAGATTCAGACCCAGCTCAAGAAGCTGATCGACGTGGGGCTCGACTACCTGCGGCTCGGCCAGCCGGCGAACACCTTGAGCGGCGGCGAATCGCAACGCCTGAAACTTGCCGCCTACATGTCATCGGCCAAGCGTGGTCGCACGCTGTTCCTGCTCGACGAGCCGACCACCGGGCTGCACTTTGCCGACATCGTGCAACTGCTCGATTGCTTCGACGCCCTGCTAGCGATCGGTCACTCGCTGATCGTCGTCGAGCACAATCTGCACGTCATCAAGAATGCCGATTACGTGATCGACCTGGGCCCCGGAGCCGCCAACGGTGGCGGCCGCGTGGTGGCCGTCGGTCCGCCGGAAGTCGTGGCCCGCCAGGAACAATCGATCACGGGGCAATACCTGGCCAAGGCACTGGCCGCCGAAGTGCGCGAGACTGCCGATGTGTGAACATCGCGATCTTCCGTTCCAGGTTCTCTTTGGCGAGGCAAACTCGGCTGAAGCTTGTGTGTACTTGCGGCTGACCGACGTTGAGCCAGGGCTTCGCTTTGAGGGAACCATTCGCGGGCCGTTCTGCGAATACGCACGCACATTGCCGTCGAGCATTCGCTTTGTCGACGTTAGCGACGAGCGTGCCACGCTGGCTAAAGCGATCGTGATCGATCCGTGCTTCTGGACGCCCGAGATGCCGTTTTTGTATCGCGCGGAAGTTGAACTGAAACGCGACACGGCAGCGGTCGGTGAGTTCGAATTCTGCTTCGGGATTCGACGCCTGATAGCCGTCAAGCGTCGACTGAGCTTCGAGGGGCGGTGGTGGGTGCTGCGCGCCGTCGATCGCGCGTTCGACGAGGACGCCCCTTGGCAAACGTGGCGCGACCAATCGGCGGCGTGTGTCGTACGGTCGCCAAGCGAAACGATTCTTGAGGAGGCATCGCGGCTGGGAGTCTTGCTCGTGGCGGTGGAACATGACCTCGAACGGTTGCCGTATCTGGCGCGCTGGCCGGCCGTCGGTATCATACTGGTCCGCCGCGGCACGCGCCCGGCGCCGATGAACTTACTTGTCGCGCAGAATGTGCTCGTCGGGGAGTACTTCAATTCGCGCCAGGTAGTGTTCCCGGCGGCTTGGTCGCAGATCGTCGCCGCTGATCCAAGCGTTGAACTCGTTTTAACAAGGCCTCGAGTCGCTTGCCGATGGGTGCATGATGCCGGTCTGGCGGAAGCCCGCGCCCAGTGTGACCACTTGCAACGCGACCTGGCCGGCCGCGGCGAGTACGCCGGCTACATGATCCTGCGTGATCGGGACTCCACCGCATGACCTCCTCCGGCAATGACAACCTGGCTCGCTACGCGCGGCAGATGCGCTACGCGCCGTTGGGCGAAGAGGGGCAGCGGAGGCTCGCGGCGAGCACGGCGCTCATTGTCGGCTGCGGGGCATTGGGGAGCGTGAGCGCTGGCACGCTGGCACGCGCAGGCGTCGGCCGGTTGCGGATCGTCGATCGCGATTTCGTCGAGTTGACGAACCTCCAGCGCCAAATGCTGTTCGACGAGGCGGACGTGGCCACCGATCTGCCCAAGGCCATCGCGGCGGCCGAGAAGCTGCGGCGGATCAACTCGACGACCGCGATCGAGCCGGTGGTGGCCGACGTGTCGGCGGCCAACATCGAGTCGCTTTGCATGGGTGTCGACGTGATCGTCGACGGTACCGACAACTTCGAGACGCGCTTTCTGCTGAACGACGCGGCACTGGCGTTCAACATTCCCTGGCTATTCGGTGGCTGTCTGGGAAGCGAAGGGCAGGCGATGACCATCGTGCCCGCCGAGACGCCCTGCCTGCGCTGCCTCATGCCCGATCCGCCGCCGCCAGGCTCAACGCCGACCTGCGACACCGCAGGCATTCTCGCGCCGATTGTGCTGGCGATCGCCGCGATCCAATCGCAAGAAGCGATCAAGATTCTTTCCGGCAACCGCGCGGCGATCGAACGACGATTGGTCGTGCTCGACTTGTGGACCGGAACGATGCGCGCAATCCGCGTCGAGCGGCTCGATGATTGTACCGCCTGCCGGCGACGTGACTTTCCCTGGTTGCGCGGCGAGCGAGGCGGCGGGGCCACGGTCCTTTGCGGCCGCAACGCGGTGCAGATCGGCCCGGGAAGCTCGACGATCGCGCTCGAGGAGCTGCAGCACCGCCTCGACCGTGTCGCCCGCGTGACCCGCAACCCGTTCCTGCTGCGCGCAGCAATCGACAACTACGTGCTCACCGTGTTCCCCGACGGACGAGCGATCATCGGGGGCACGGACGACGTGTCAATCGCGCGAAGCGTGTACGCCAAGTATGTGGGAGTGTAAAGTCAGATCGCGTCGATCGGGTAGCTCGTGATCCAGATGTCCAACTGCTGAAACCGCTGCTTCAGCGTCTCTTTGAGCGCAACGAATCACTCGCGGGCGGCTGATTCGTCGACGAAAACGCGCACTAGGTCGTCGCGGTAGACGTGGCTAAGATGCGACCAGGTGCCGCGAATCGTTTGTGTCTCGGACGAGATTGCCCCGAATCGGCGGCGAAGCTCCAGCAGCGTCTTGCCAATGAGCTTGTCGCCCACAGGGCTGCCATCATTGAACTTCAGTGGAAGCAGAAGTTCGTACCGACGGCTTGTTCATAGGCTGCCGGCCCCGCAACCGTAAACGTGATTCCTTCGCTGGCCATCGCGCCCAGCGCTGCTTCGGGCACCAGGGTCGTACCGTCCTCGAACGACTTGAAAGAGAATCGGCCGGCGAGAAAGCCGATCGCTCGTTCTTCCGTGTCTTGATCGGGAAATCGAACGTGAATCATACGACGTAATTCTACCATGCCGCTACGCAAGGAAGAATGCTCGATGCCTGCAATTATGCCTTGATCACTTCCTCGTCGCTGCTTCCATGATGCGCTGCTCAGTTGCTTCGGCGCGGCTAAAGTCGCCGGTGAGGCGGCCTTCGCACAGCACTAGGATGCGGTCGCAAAGCGTGAGCAGCTCGGGCAGCTCGCTGCTGGTGACGATGATCCCCAGTCCGCCGCGGCACAAGTCGTCGAACAGGCGATACAGCTCGGCCTTGGCAGCGACGTCGATGCCGCGCGTCGGATCGTCGAGCAGCAGCAGCTTGGGCTGTGTGAGCAGCCAGCGGCCGATGATCGCCTTCTGCTGGTTGCCGCCGCTGAGGCCGGTGATCGGCACGTCAGTCCCGGAGGTCTTCACATGAAGCTGCGCGACAGCGTCCTCGGCAAGTCGGCGCTCGCGTTGCGGCCGTATGAGGCTGGCGATTGTTGCTCGACCGAGTTCGCAAAGCGTGATGTTCTCGCCGACCGACATCTGATCGAACAGCCCCAGCCGCTTGCGGTCTTCAGTGACCAGCGCGATTCCTGCGCGACGCGCCTCGGCTGGATCGCGGAGTTTTAGTTCGCGCCCTTCGAGCACGATTCGCCCCTCGGGAGGCAGCGGGCTTGCGCCGAACAGGCATTCGAGCAGCTCGGTGCGGCCGGCACCCATTAGCCCGGCGATGCCCAGAATCTCGCCACGCCGCAACGAGAAACTGATGTCGCGCAGCCGCCACCCGCGCGCGTGTCCCGGCCAGGCAAGCGAGAGGGTCTGCACTTCGAGCAATGGTGGGCCGGCAGTGCGCGGCTCGAAGCCGGTCGTCTCGATCTCGCGCCCCACCATCAGGTGCGTGATCTGGCGAGAGTCGGTCTCGCTGCGCTCGACGGTGCGCACCAGCCGACCGTCGCGCAGCACGGTAATCTTCTCGGCCAGCGAAAATATCTCGTCCATCTTGTGCGAGATGTACAGGATGGTGACGCCGAGGCTGCGCAGCCGCTCGATCACGCGGAACAGCCGAGCGACTTCGGTTTCGGTGAGCGCACTGGTTGGTTCGTCCATAATCAGCACGTCGCTGGCCAGCGAGAGCGCCTTGGCGATCTCAATGAGTTGTTGATCGCCGACGCGCAATTGGCCGACTGGGGTACATGGGTCGACATGGCATTCCAGCTCGGCGAACAGCAAGGCGGTGGCGGCATCCATCGCTGCCTCATCGAGCAGGCCGAGCCGGTTGCGGCGCTCACGGCCGAGGAACACGTTGGCCGCGGCCGACAGTTGTTCCACCAGGTTCAGTTCCTGGTGAATGATGCTGATGCCGGCGCGCTCGGCATCGCGCGTGCCAGTGAATTCTCGTCGCTCGCCGCGGACCCACAGCTCACCCTCGAAACCGGTGACGACGCCGGCGAGGATTTTCATCAGCGTGCTTTTGCCGGCACCGTTCTCGCCACAGATCGCGTGTAACCGGCCCGCTTCGATCTCCAGCGACACGCCATCCAGGGCGGTCACGCCGGGATAGCGTTTCGTGATGTTGCGCACCGAGATGATTGACGGCATGGGTGAACCACAGAGGCACAGAGACACGGAGAGGCAAGGATTCGGACTTCCGAATCTACTATTTCAGCTTCGTCGCTGCTCCGCGCGTTCTCCGTGGCTCTGTGTCTCTGTGGTTATTAATTGCCGCGTTTACGCTCGACCAACGCGATCGCTGAGCATGTCAGCAGCACGGCCACGCCGACGACCGTGGCGGTGTTGCGGCCGGCCAATAGTGCTCCTAGGGCGGCGGCGAGCAGCGCGAGGTTTGCAATCGTGACCGTGCCCAATGCTCCGGAAAAGAACTTTGCCCGCCGGCCACGCGACTGCCGCACCTGTCCCACTGCAACAGCCAGCACGACCACCACGCCTACGATCAGTCCTTCGTACACATCGGCGCCGGTCTTGATGATCTTGGCGATGCCGTCGATCACCACGCGCAGAAACAGGCAGCCGAGGATCGTACCCGGCACGGTCCCCGCGCCTCCTTGCAGGCTGCAACCACCGACGACGGCGGCGGCAATGGCGTTCAGCTCGTAGCCGCGGCCGAGAGTTTGCGGCGCGGCGACGCTCAACTCGCCGACGTACAAGATGCCGGCGATGCTCGCGAACATCGACCCCAAGGCGTAGGCGAGCCACTTCAGCCCGTCGGCGCGGATGCCGCTCAGCCGCGTGGCTGCCTCGTTGCCGCCGAGCGCGTAGAGATGCCGGCCAACGACCGTGCGGCTCATCAGCAGCCACGTGAACACGGCAAGCGCCAGGAACACCACGACCGGTATCCACACACTCGTCGCCAGGTAGCGGAACTGCTCGTCGCGAATTTCGATTTGTGCCTTGGTGCCGCCGATCACGGCGGTTGTCACCCCTTCGACGAGCGCCCGGCTGAGGCTGCGCAGGCCGACAAGCGTGGCCAAGGTGGCGATGAACGGCGGCAGGCCGATCACCGTAATCAGCCAGGCGTGCAGGCTGCCGACCAGGAAGCCAGCCAGCAATGTGCCGGCTATCGCGGCGGCAATCACGGCAATGCCGACCGGCTCGTCGTTCTGCAATTCGTCAGGGGCCAGCCACAACAGCAGGGAGGCGCAGATCGTGCCGCTGAACGCGATCATCGAACCGACCGACAAGTCGATCCCACCGGAGATGATGACCACCGTCGTCCCCAGGGCGAAGATGCCGAGCATCGCCGTTTGGCGGACGATTTCGACGGCGTTGGTGCTGGGATCGACGACGTAGCTGCGCAGTGGGTCGAGCGCGATCGTCAGGCCGACGACCACCATGATGGCGATCGCCAAGCCCGCTTCGCCGCGGCCGAGAATGGCCGCCGTGCGCTTCGTCCCCTGCTGCGGCATCACGAGCCCTTGAGCTTGTACGTGGCCAGCCAGTCTTTGAACGCGCTGAGCGTGAGGAACTCGGTGCTCGCGTCGAACAGGTCCTGCTTCAACGGCGATCCCTTGTCAGGGACGACGATCTTCAGTCCCGTGCCGTAAATATCGCCGTCAGGATCTTTGCCGCGCTCGGGGAACATTTCCTTGACGGTCTGCTGATCGTCCTCGACCAGCGCCTTCATCAGCCGCACGCTTTCGTAGCCGATCATGTACGGGTTCTGCACGATCATGCAGTCGAGCATTCCGTCGGCCATGTCCTTGATGGCGGTCGGCTCGGCGTCGAAGGTGACGATCGTGAAGTCGTTGCGGCGCTTGAGCTGGCGCACGACGTCGACAATGTCGGGGCCGTTGTACGAATAGATACCCACCAGCACGTTGACTCCTGGATGGTTCGTGATCGCGTTGCGCACGTTGTCACGCGATCGAGAGCGGTCGAACTGGTCTCCCATGTTGTCGACCATTTTGAACGCCTCGCCGGCTCCATCGCCCACGCCTCTCACCCGGTCAACAGCGTTCTGCGCTCCCGGCGAGCCGACGAACGTGACGATCTCGCCCCCCTTGGGGCGCAGGTTGCGAATGGCCACGCCCAGCTCGTCGCCGGCGCGCAGGTTGTCGGTGCCGACGAAGGCGAATCGCGCATTGCGGAAGCGCTCGCGGTTTACGTCGTTGTCGACGGCGATCACCTTGATTCCCTTGGCTTGCAGCTTGCGCATCTCGTCGGCCATGGCCGCGTTGTCGGCGTGGTAGGCCGAGATGCCCACCGCCACCACATCGCGCTGGCTGCCGTACTGGCGGAGCATGTCGATCTGCCCCTGCTCGGCCCGGCTATTGACGTCCATGACCACCGACAGCCCCGCCTCGGCGAGCTTCAGTTCGGCTTCCGCCGCCTTGAGCCCCTGCCGGCAGGCATC
Organism: Pirellulales bacterium; assembly: GCA_036272935.1. GTDB lineage: Bacteria > Planctomycetota > Planctomycetia > Pirellulales > PNKZ01 > DATAXP01. The sequence continues at coordinate 67,067 of DATAXP010000055.1, forward strand.
CCAGTAAGGAGAGTCGCCGTTCGTGAGCAGCACGATCCGCTTGGTCGTCGGCCGGCTGGTGGCATCGCAGCCGGCCAGCAACGAGGCAATAAGGATCATCAGCGCGACGCGCGCGCAAGTCGTTCGCATGAACCGTTTCCCTCGAGTTCGGCGGTGTCCGGCCTGCCTGCGGTGCCCCGGAGCCAGCGATCGCGGCGCGGCACCAAGGAGCGCCGATTCTAAGAGCCGGTTACTGTCGCAGCAAGCACGCGGGCCGTGACGTTTCCGCGGCCAAGGAGCCAGCGGGCTCAACTTGGGCCGGGGGGTGCGACGATGCTACTCGATGACGTCTCATCGCGCCGCTCGCAACCGCTTTTCGCTCGCCGGATGGCTGGTGTCATGGCCACCACCGTCGCCACTTCGAACATTGCCTCGCGCACGGCGCCGCGTGGTCGCCTTGCGCAGCTTGGCCGCTGGGAGCTGGTGCAACTGTCGGCCGAAGGGGCACTGTCGCACGTCCATCGAGCGCGTCCCGCCGAGTCCGCCGGCAACGGACCCTGCCGCTACGCACTGAAGCGGCTGAAACCCGAGTGGGAAGCGGACGAGGCGGCCATCGGTCTGTTGCGGCGCGAAGCGGTCGTCGGCACAACCGTGCAGCATCGCTCGCTGGTGCCGGTGCTCGACGCACAGGTCGAGCGGGCGCCGTACTGGGTCGTGATGCCGTGGCTCGAAGGAATAACGCTAGCCGAGCTGCTGCGGTGCGGTCCGCTCGACCATCCCGTGGCGTACTGGTACGCGCGGCAGGTTGCCGAGGCGCTCGAGGCCTTGCACGCCGCCGGCTGGATGCACGGCGACGTGAAGCCGTCGAACATGATCGTTTCGCCCGAAGGACATTTGACGCTGGTCGACCTCGGGTTCGCCCGTCGGCGCGGCGACCACCGTTGGACACTCGACGAAGGCGGCCTGGGGACGCCGCAGTACCTGGCTCCCGAAGCGGTCACCTCCGCTGTGCGCCCCGACATTCGCAGCGATTTATACAGCCTGGGGGTGATGCTGTACGAAATGCTCGTCGGCCGCCGACCATTCGAGGCGGCCGATGCCGCTGAACTCGTCCGGCTGCATCGCGAAAACCGGCCGCGACCATTGCAGTCGCTGGTGCCGCAGGTGCCACGCGCCGCCGCCGAGCTGGTGATGAGCATGCTGGCCAAGGAGCCGCTGCGCCGCCCGCAAACGCCGCGTGAAGTGATCGACGCGCTGGTGTCGCTGGAGGTCGAAACGTTCGCGGCGCGGTGGTCCCCAGCAAGCGCGTAGGGTGGGCTTCGCCCACCAAAACTCCGGCTGACACTTGGTGGGCGGAGCCCACCCTACTTCGTCGCGAACTTCAGCCACTCCAGCACTACCCAGCCGACTTTTGCAAGGCTCAGCGGTGAGCAGCGCGTCGGGCGGTCCTGTTCGGTGTGCCAGTGCGGATAGTCGAAGTCGATCACGTCGCAGGTCGGGATGCGCGCGATCTGGTTCAGCGGCATGTGGTCGTCGTTCACCTGCGGGCCGCGCTGGTAGATGAACTCGCGCACCCCGAGCCGCTGGGCGATTGCGAACACGTCGCCGGTGACGGTCGGAGCGAATTGCTGGCTGTTGGCCTCGACGAGAATGCGCAGGTCGGTGTCGCCGACCATGTCCAAGAGCACGCCTGAGCTGTAGCGATACGCCGGCGGCTGCGAGATGTATTGTTGGGCGAAGTGCGTCGAGCCGAGGAAATACGCGTCGGGGGGATCGTTGAACACCAACTCTTCGCCATCGAAGAGCACGAAATCGACCCCCTTAGTCGCAGCGCTTTCGCCGAGCAAGGCGGGCATGTATCGCCCGAGTTCCAGCAGCACGGCGACGCCGCTGGCACCGTCGTTGGCGCCGACGAACGTGCCGCGCGGATTGCGTGGATCGCGATCGGGGTAAGGGCGCGTGTCGTAGTGAGCGGCGACGAGCACGCGCGATTTGCGCTCAGGCGGCCAGTGGACGATCAGGTTGGCGAGCATGACTGCCGAGCCGTCGCGCGGATGCCGGGCGCGAAACTCCTGCCGCTCGACTTTCGCTCCCAGCTTCTCGAAGCGCTCGATGAGCATCTGCTGCTGCCGTGTCATCGCAGGCGAACCGGCCGGTCGCGGGCCGAGCTGGCAGATTTGCTGCAGGTCCTTGTAGGCGGCGGCACCGTCGAACGGAATTTGGTCCAGACGCAGCGGGCCACGGGCCTGCTGGGCGGCGAGGGGACTGGCGATCCAGCGATCATGCACCGCATAGCCGATTGCCGCCAGGCAAACGAGCCCAACAACCGCGGCGTAGATCAATTGGCCCGAGAGCTTGCGCGTCATGCGTGCATTGTAAAGCCGAAGCGCTGGATGACGAAGATCACTCGGCGAGCGGGGCGTGTGAACGCCCCGGTTCGTCCCCGTGGTGACGCCGCGCGGCAAAACCGGGGGCATTACTGCCCCCGCTCGCCGGAGCGCTCATCTCGCCGAGTCGATCTCGGCCAGGCGCCTCGCGTGGCGGCCACCGTCGAACGGCGTGTCGAGCCAGATGCGCACAATCTTTTCGGCCAGGTCCAGCGTCACCGTGCGTTCCCCCAACGACAGGCAGTTCGAGTCGTTATGCCGCCGCCCGACTTCGGCGGTGTATTCGCTCCAGCAGACCGTGGCCCGCACGCCGGGAATGCGATTGGCGACGATTGCCTCGCCGTTGCCCGAGCCCCCGAGGATGATCGCCCGATCGCAGGTTCCGGCCGCGACTGCCTGGGCCGCGGGACGAATGAACAGCGGATAGTCGACCTCTTCGGTCGAGTGGGTGCCGAAATCTTGGGCCTCGTGGCCGAGCGACTGCACCAGCTCTTTGAGCCGTTCCTTGTACGGGAAGCCGGCGTGGTCGCTGCCGAAGGCGATCTTCATGCGGCTCATCTTAAAGTGGACAGCGGCGGACCGCCACTCGCCAATTCTCAGATGTAATACATGTTCTCGTTCTGGCGGCGGGCGCGTTCGATCAGCTCGGCGAATGTGATTTCGCGGAGCATCTCTTGCTCCTTGGCGCTTACCTCGCGCCAACAGCGACGGAGCACGCGGGCGGCCTGCGAATCGTTCGAGGCGCCAGTCTCGGGGCTTTCATCGGGCCCTTCGATGATCTGCATCACTTCGCCGAGCGAGATCTTGTTGGGTGCGCGAATCAGCTCGTAACCCCCGGCGGCGCCACGCGTGCTGTTGACGTAGCCGGCCCCCTTGAGCTGCAGCAGAATCTGCACCAGGAACCGCGACGGGATGCCGTGCCGCTCGGCAATCTTGCGGATGCGCACCGGCTCACCCGAACCGTAGCTCGCCGCGAGCTCGAGCATCGCGAGACAAGCGTACTCAGCCTTGGCGGATACACGCATGACAAGAATTATGAATGATGAAGGATGAATGCAGAAGTACGGAGCAACGAGCGGAGGCGAACTAACCCTTAAACAAGCGAAGGCCCACCGCGTGGAGTGGCGTTTTCTCCGTCCGTCATGAAGCGCAATGCCAGCGGTCCGACGCCCCTCGGCGTGGTGGTGAAGGTCGGATTGTGGTCGGGCATGGTCGAGTGCTTTCTGGGGTT
>DATAXP010000056.1:0-52742 GCA_036272935.1 Pirellulales bacterium
GAGTTCAAGACCTTCCGCAACGCCTTGGTGCGCTTGCCCTGTCAGATCGTGCACAGCGGACGGCGGTTGATCTACCGCTTGTTGAGCTGGAATCCGTGGCAAGCGGTGTTCTTCCGCTGGCTCGATCACTTACGGTGTTGACGCGAGAACCCCCGAAGCCGGAGTCTGGATGCTCCGGTCCGCCGCCACGTCGAACCCCAGAAAGCACTCGACCATGCCCGACCACAATCCGACCTTCACCACCACGCCGATTGGCGTCGGCCCTCGGCATTGCGCTTCATGACGGATGGAGAAAACGCCACTCCACGCGGTCGGCCTTCGTTTGTTTAAGGGCTAGAGCGACGGTCGTGCCCGGCTGAAAGGCATCGCCGGTGATCGCGAGCGCGGTGCCGTCGCTGCTGCTGCTGCCGGCGGCGGCGAAACGTCATCGATCACCGGACCGAACGAGTAACCGCCAGCGAGCATCGCCGAGTCGCCGCCGGGATTGGCGGCGGTGACATCGACAGAGCCTTAAAACGCGAAACGGCAGGGGAGACGCGACGCGAGCTTTGCTGCTTCGCGCTTTCTTTGTTTTCGCGCTGTCGCGATTTTTCTCTCCTGGCCTTCTTTCGCCGTGGAGTATGCGGCCGCGCAGCGGTAAGCTCTGGCATCATGCACAGATTGCGGACTGCGGAAGTCGCACGATCGGTTCAGGCCAAAAAACGAGGCGACTTTCTTGGCCTGGGCCCAAGAAACTCGGCGCTGCGGCCTTTTGCGCCATGCCACGCATCATGGAGCTTTGTCATGAAATATACTTTCGTCCCGTTCGGCTTGTTCTGGATCGTCGGACTGCCTGCAATCGCGTCGGCCGCCGAGGACGCGACGACCATCCGCTGGCGCACGAACCCCCCGGCGATCCGGTCGTCGTGGGACGATTTGCTCGAAGGTGTGGCGACACGCGACGATTGGCCGTCTCACCGGCAAAGACTCAAGCAGCGTTATCTCGAACTGTTGCGCGACGATCAAAAACCATCGAAGCCACCACTGGACCTGAAGATCGAGGAAACGGAGATCGTCAACGGTCACTATAAGCGCCTGCTGGTGACGTACAACGTCGAGAGCGACGAACGGGCACGGGCCTACTTGGGCATTCCGCTGGAGTCGTCTGGCAAGGCGCCTGCCGTGGTCGCGCTGCACGGTACGGCGGCGCAAGGGATGCGCATGACGGCCGGCCTCGAGCCGCACTCGAAGGGGAACTACGACCACGCATATCTTGACCAGCTTTGCCGGCGCGGCTTCGTCGTGATCGCCCCGGAACATTTTGTCTCGGGCGAGCGCATACCGCCCGAGGGGCCTTACGTCACCGAGCGATTCTACGAACGCCATCCCGAATGGACCGCCGTGGGCAAGTTCACCTACGAGCACTCCATCGCCATCGACGTGCTTGAGACGCTGCCGGAAGTCGACTCGCAAAACATCGGCGCGATGGGGCACTCGCTGGGTGGCCACGGCACGTTTTTCCTCGCAGCCTACGATGATCGCATCAAGGCCGCGGCCGCCAATTGCAGCGCCTCGACGTTTCGCGATAATCCGGGAGTCGAGCATTGGGCGCGCGATCATTGGTACATCTATTTCAAGCATCTTCGCCGCAGTTGCTCGCCGGGCGGCTGCCGCCGATCGACATGCACGAGATCATCGCGCTCGTCGCCCCGCGGGCCTATCTCGATATCTCCGCCGTGAACGATGGCAATCCGCTCACGCAGCGGCAGCGGGTGCTGATGCTGTTGAAGGTAGCCGACGTGTATCAACTCGTCGGCAGCCCCGAGAACTTCGCCTTTTACGTACATGGCCGCGGACACTCAATGGCGTACGAATCGCGCGAGCTGATCGCTGCGTTTCTCGAATCGCATCTCAAACCTGCGGCTGCGACCACCAGCCATAGCGTCGAGCAGTGACGCCACTCGATGCGGCGAACGTTAATCTTTGTTGAGGGGCGCAATCACTCCTCGGACGGGGTATGCGTTTTGCGGCGAGGTTCTCTTCACCAGGCGAAGAACAAGCGGGCGCAGGTCTCACGTTTCGGGAGGATTGAGAACTATGAATCGGAAACTCATCGTCGGCTTGATGTTTGCCGCAATTGGCGCGTATGGCGCGGTGGCCGTGGGACAAGAGCGGGAAGGCTCGTCAGCGAGCAATCGGCAGCGCGGCGATCAATCCGATCGCTCGCAGGGCGCTTTTCTCGGCGTGTTGGTGACCCCGGTGCATCCGTCGCTGGCCGCACATTTGCGCAATCAACTGAGCAACGGCCAGGGATTGATCGTCGAGGATGTGATGGCACGCTCGCCGGCCGAGAAGGCCGGGCTGCGTGAAGGCGACATTCTGACGACCTTTGACGATCAGCGGCTGTTTTCGCCCGAACAACTCATGAGCCTGGTGAATGCCGACAAGCCCGATCGTCAGGTGTCGCTCGGGATCATTCGCAACGGCGAAGCGCAGAAAGTGACTGCAACGCTTGGCGAGCAGCTGCACTATCGTGGTCTGCCGAATGGTCGCACGTCGTGGCGAGCGTACTCGCGACGACCACAGAACAACCGCAACAACGATGTTGAGAGCTTCGATGCCCTCTCGATCACGCGCGTCGGCAAGGACAAGTTCAAGGCCGAGGTTGCCTATCGCGACACGCAAGGCAAGGTCGAGAAGCGGCAATTCGAAGGCTCGCGCGAGGAGATCCGCGATGCGATCGAAAAACAAAACGATCTGCCCGACATGGAGCGCCACCAGTTGCTCGCGGGCCTCGGCATTGCTGACGAACCAGCCGACGAGTGGTTCGAGTTCCCGCCGGCGTTCTGGCAAGGCCCGCCCGACGCCCGCTGGTTCGACAATGGGCAACGGTTCTAGCGAACAGCGGTCAGCAGTTAGCAATCAGCGATCAGCACGAGATAAGCTGATCGCTGATTGCTTCTTGCAAGCTGACCCCGAACGGCCAAACGCGTATACTGACCGTCATGGACCCGATCGTTTGGGCAGTGATTCTGCTGTTTGCCGGACTGACGTTGTCGGTCATCGAGTTGTTCCTTCCCTCGGGAGGCATGATCGGCCTGATGTCGATTGTCGCGCTGATTGGCAGCGTGTGGATGGGCTTCCAGCACGGCTCGTGGACCGGCCTGGGATTCATCGCCGCGATCATCGTGGCGGTGCCGGGAATTTTGGGAGTCGCCGTGCGACTGTGGCCGCGGACGCCGATGGGACGGCGCTTGCTGCTGGAGGTGCCGACGAGCGACGACGTGCTGCCCGACAACGACGTGCGGCGGACGCTCAAGAGCCTGGTCGGCAAGTCGGGCATCGCCAAAACGCTGATGATGTCCAGCGGCGCGGTGCAGGTGGGCGACCAGGTGATTGACGCCGTGAGCGAAGGGGTCGCGATCGCCCCGGGCCAGCATGTGCGGATCGTCGAAGTACACGGAAGCCGCGTGGTGGTACGGCCGATTGCCGAAGGTGCGCCGCCGGCCGATCTGGCCGATCCGTTGTCGCAGCCGATCGAATCGTTAGGGCTCGACCCATTCCGCGAGCCGCTGCTGGGGCCGACAGGCGAGCGGCCGTTGCTTGACAACCCCGCCGGACCAAGGGACGATTCCGGAGAACAACGATACGTAGGGGGTCAATGAGCTTGTGCGAATGAATTGTTGGGTGGGAAGCGAATCCTTTCGACGACTTACTGCGACGCCCCTTTCGGCGAAAGGATTCGCCTCCCACAACGCCTACTCCCACAACGCCTAACCCGACGCGTCCCCATAGCCTGCGGCACCTCATAGGGGTTTATGATCACATTTGCCCAAGTGGCGGGTAACAAGCTGTCGTATGTTTGGATCGCGCTGCTGATCGTGGCGATCATCGCCATCCTGGTCTTCCTGGCGATCTTCACGCGCTACTTTCGCTTCTGGATTCAATCGGTCACCACCGGTGCCAGCATCGGCATCTTCGATCTGCTGGGAATGACCTTCCGCAAGGTAAATCCCACGATCATCGTCCGCAGCAAGATCATGGCCGTGCAGGCCGGCCTGGGCGAAGAGACCGGCATCACCAGCAAGGCGCTCGAGGCCCATTATCTGGCCGGCGGCAACGTGCCGCTGGTGATCCGCGCGATCATCGCCGCCAAGAAGGCCAAGACGATCGATCTCGATTTCAAGCTCGCCACGGCCATCGATCTGGCGGGCCGCAACGTGCTCGAAGCGGTGCAGACGAGCGTGTATCCCAAGGTGATCGACTGCCCGGGGCGCTCGAGCGGCCGCGAATCGCTCGACGCCGTGGCCAAGAACGGTATCCAACTCAAGGTGCGGGCGCGCGTCACAGTGCGCGCCAACCTGAACCAGCTGATCGGCGGGGCGACCGAGGAAACGATCATTGCGCGCGTCGGCGAAGGCATCGTCAGCGCCATCGGCTCGAGTCAGTCGCACTCCGACGTGCTCGAGAACCCCGACCGTATCTCGAAAGCGGTGCTCGCCCGCCGGCTCGATTCGCAAACCGCGTTCGAGATTGTGTCGATCGACATTGCCGACATCGACGTCGGCGATAACATCGGCGCCCGCTTGCAGGCCGATCAGGCCGAGGCCGACATGCGCGTCGCCCGGGCCAAGGCCGAGGGTCGCCGGGCGATGGCCGTGGCCCAGGAACAGGAGATGGTCGCGCACATCGAACAAAGCCGCGCCAAGCTGGTCGAGGCCGAGGCCGAAGTGCCGCTGGCGATCGCCCAGGCGTTCAAAAGCGCGAAGCTCGGCGTGCTGGAATACTACAAGCTGCGCAACGTGCAGGCGGATACCGACATGCGCATGGCCATCGCCGGCACCGGCCACGCGGGTCGCAACGGTCAGCAGCGGAGTCCCGCGACATGATCCCGTTCGTGGCCGCGCCGTTGGCCGCCTTGCCGATCGTGCTGGCCGCCGACTGGGAAGCGCTGATCAAGGTCGGTATCTTCCTGGTGGTGATCGGCTACTCGCTGATCAACCAAATCATTGCCGCGGCGCGCAAGGCGGCCCGCTCGGCGCAGCCCGGCGAGCCGCGTCCCGCAGCGCCCAAGCCTGCTGTGCCCAAGCCTGCTGTGCCCAAGCCCGAGCGCCCGCCGCGCCAGCAGCAGCTTCACGACGAAGTGGAAGAGTTCCTGCGGCGCGCCAAAGCGCAGGGGCTGCCAGGAGCGCCGAGTTCTGCGGGCAACAAGCCGCCGCCGCTTCCCAACGCGCAGCGCGACAAGATCAATGTCGAGTTGTCGTTGCCGCCGACGGCGCGCAAACGCCCGAAGCCCAGCGTGCGGGTGCTTACCACGGCGACCCCCGCGACGGTGCTCGACGAACCGTTGACGAACTATGCTTCGCCCGGGCATCTCGAAGACCACATTAGCTCGCGGAACCTGGAACATCGTGTCGGCAGCCTCGCGACCCACGAGCAACAATTCGACGCGCACGTCGGCCAAGGTTTCGGCCGCACGCTTGGATCGCTCGCCTCGCAAACAGCCGAGGCCTCTGTCGTCCCCCCAACCGACGCCACCGGCGCGAACTGGGAGCCGACCGCTGCCGAGCGCTTCGCCGACGACCTGCGCAATCCGGAATCGATGCGGATGGCAATGGTGCTCAACGAAATCCTCATGCGCCCCGAACATCGTTGGAGTTAAGTCGCTAACCCTAGCCCGACGCGCCACAACATGATGCAAGTGCAATCATGCGGGCGTCCCAAGGGGATTGCTAGCCGCGAGCGCGAGCAAGCGGTCTTGGACGTTGCGCTTTCGGGCGCGCACAAAACCCCTCGCTCGCGCTCGGGGCTAACAGTTCACCGTTTTGGCCATCGTGTTATGCCGGCACTTGCATCATGTTGGCCAGCGAGGGAGAACCGTGTATCCGCGTCGTCCCTTGCTGGCACGTGGGACTAGTAAATCGGCATTCGACATCCTGCTTCCCTACTAGGTAATTATGGAAACAATCGTTCCCGGCAAGACACGCATCGGCTGGATCGGCACCGGCGTGATGGGCTCGAGCATGTGCGGCCACCTGATCGACAAAGGCTTCGCGGCGACGGTGTATAACCGCTCGCGCGAGCGGACCGAGAAACTGATCGCCAAGGGCGCGAGGTGGGCGGCGACGCCCGAGCAGGTCGCCGAGGCTTCGGACGTGGTGTTCACGATCGTCGGCTACCCGGCCGACGTGCGCAGCGTGACGCTCGGCCCCGATGGGACGCTGGCCGGCAGCCGTGCGGGCACGATCCTAGTCGACATGACTACCAGCGAACCGTCGCTGGCCCGCGAGATTGCCGAAACGGCGAAGAAGAAGGGGGTGTCCAGTGTCGATGCCCCGGTGTCGGGCGGTGACATCGGCGCGCGCGAAGCCCGGCTTTCGATCATGATCGGCGGCGAGGCGGCGGTGGTCGACGCGCTGATGCCGGCGTTCGAGGCGATGGGCAAAACGATCGTCCACCAAGGCCCCGCCGGCGCCGGGCAGCACACGAAGATGGCCAACCAGATTCTCATCGCCACTTGCATGGTCGGCGTATGCGAGGGATTGCTCTACAGCTACCGCGCGGGCCTCGACCTGGAAACCGTGCTCAAGAGCGTCGGCCCAGGCGCCGCCGGAAGCTGGTCGCTGCTGAACTACGGGCCGCGGATCATGGCGAACAATTTCGATCCTGGCTTTTACGTCGAGCACTTCATCAAGGATATGTCGATCGCGCTCGACGAATCGCGGCGGATGGGCCTATCGATGCCCGGCCTGGCGCTAGCGCAACAGCTTTACGTCGCACTGGCCGCCCAAGGCCACGCCCGCTCGGGCACCCAAGCGCTACAATTGGCCCTGGCAAACTTGTCGGGGATCGACTGGAAGAACCGGAAGTAGCGTCGCCGTTTGTCGACGATTCCTCCGACTGCGGCGAAGGCGAATAGTAGATTTCGCGCGCGACGCGTTTCGTTTCACAAAACGATGATACCCGGCACCACTCGGCTGTCGGCGCAAATGCAGTCGCTGCCAACGTGTTGCGACTGGCCTACAAAACACGTTGAAAGTTCTCGCCATTTCGATATTCTCATCGACCATGCGAATGTCTGATTCGTCCGCGCCGCGCCCGGCATCGTTCGGCGGGGCACTCATGCGACCAGATTGACGAATCCCTCATCTTCGGCGCGGATCAAAAAATACCCCCCGCACCGCGCGCGTGCATTTCTATGCATTCGCATTCATTCGCGGCTACTCTTCCGGCGGCGGCTCGAGTGGGGGCTCGCCCGAGATGCGTCGCTGGAAGGCTTCGAAGCTAGTGGTCAGCGTGTCGAGCAGTCCCGGCACCTGCTGCGCGGTCATGAACACGCGGCACGAGACGGCCGAGCGGGGATAGAAGTTGGTGATGAAGTCGAACCAGAACTCACTCGGCGTGTGGCCGATCATCACCGCGTTGGCGTAGACGCCGCTGAGCAGCTCGTCGCGGAATTTCAGCTCGTGGTAAAAGTCGTCGGGCGTGCCGGGTTGCACGACTCCCGCTGGCACGGCTCCCGGCGGAGGGACCGGCAACGACGGCGGCGGCCCGAAGCGGCCGGCGTACATCGACAAATTATCGCGCAGCGCCGCGATGAACTGCCCGACCACCAACGGCGCCAACACGACGCGGGCCACCACCATGTGCGGAGCGCCCAGGCGCAGGATGAAATCGAGCACGAACTCGGCCGGTCCGTTGAAGATCGCCACGCTGGTGCAGAACACACCGCCGGCGACGTGCTGCGGAATCCGCGCGCTGACGGGCGCGGTCTCGCCGGCGGCCGGACGATCGGGGTCCGACGGTGCTGGCTCGTTCGTCTCGTCGCCTGGTGAGCCCATGTGCCCGTCGCCGCGGAGGTGAGAAAAACTCAATCATCCGTGGCGCGGCGCGAAGCGTCAAGCGATCCGGGGCGCGTCGCCTTGCGCTCGTCGCGAGACTCGTGCAGCAGCTTGCTTCCAGGTTCGCCGGCGCACGGCGTGTATCGGGGGCGGCTTGCAGTGCGAACTGCCGCATGGCAGATCGTGCGGCAGCCGAAACTAGCAACCACTCCGCGGAATAGTTTGCAAGTCGATGCAGTCGTGCGTTCGTACGCGGGCCACCGCATTCACGGATCGGTTGTGGCCAAGGTTGTGCGCAGCGCGGTGACTAGTTTGATTTGGTCCAGCAAGTCCTTCCAGTCCTCGCTCGGGAAGAGTAGGCGAGCTTTGCGGTAGCTTGCAAGGGCGGCATCCTCTGCTGTTGTAGCCAATAGCGCATCGCCGAGCAGCTTGTGCGTCAACGGCACCTGCGGGTTATAGAGGAGCGACTGTCGTAAGTCGGCGACAATATCGTCTGTATCCGGCAGTCCAGGTGGCACATTGGGGCTGATCGTGCCCGTCGGAGCACCTGCAAAGCTATTTACTTTTGTCTTCAGCTGGTCGTAGGCATCGACATCTGACTTCAGCGCAGTCTCATACTTCGTGGAATTATCGACGACCGCTTTCTCCAAGGCTTTCTTCTGTTTTATGTAGTCCTCGGTTTGGCTTTGCAAGTTGTTGTAATCCTTCACCCATTGGTCGGTCGCCAATTTGACCGTCGCCACGTTGCCATTAAAGGTCGCGGTCAGCGCGGAGATAGTGACCGCCGTCGCTTTCGGGCTCCCATCGAGCGTCGCGGCGGCGTTCTCGATACCGCTCACGTAACTCGTGAGCTGCGGGCCAAATTTCTTGGTTGCCGCTTCGTAGGCTTTCGTACTGGTGCTGAACGAGGCAACGCCCGAATTGAACGATGCGGAAGCGGTGTTGTAGTCGGATAGCGCTTTGCCAACGTCAGACTTCGTGCTGCTCGGGTCGACGCCGCCGCTAAGGGCCGCGGCGCTAGCAGCGGCTTGCTTGGCCGTGTTGTTTAGCTTCTGGATTGCCGCATACTGCGTCTTGGCGTCGGCGTCGGTCGGATTCTGATCGAGTTTTTGCTTCGCTCTCGCCAGTTGACCGTCGATATCCTTTTGGATGTTCCCAGCCGCACCAAAAAGATCGGTGGTTGGCTGCTTGATCGCGGCAATCGAGGCCGATAGCGTTTTCTGTTCGTCGGCGATTGCCTTGAGATCCGATTTGATGGTTCCGTCGAGGCTGGTCACCGTGCTGCCGGCTTGCGCCGCGGACTCGGCAAATGCATTAAGTGCTTTGTGATAAGCTACGACCACTTTCAGCACTTCCGCGCGCGTGGCTTTGGTGTTCTCGTCTATGTCCGGAATCGCCTGAAGCAGGTCGCCCGGGAATTGACTGGCTACCTCCTGCAACGCATTCGCCGGGGTACTCACGTTCTTTTTCACACCCGCGTCTGCATCCTTCAGCTTCTTTTGCAGGTCGGCGAGCGTGTTGTCGTGGGTGCTGATATCGTGGAGCACGCCACCCTTGTTGGTGGCCGTGCCGATCGCCGCGTCATAACTTCCCAGGGCTTTCTTGTACGCGCTATCGAGATCGACAGTAGCTCCCGGCGCAACTGGCGGGATGAGCGACTTGAGCAGTTCGAGCTGCGCACGTCCACGACCAGCGAGCGCGCGAGCTCTTAACGTCTTGTCGGGCGGCGGGCGAACGAATAAGGCCTCGGTATAGGCCCCCGACGCCACCTCGTACTCTTTTTTTGTGAACCAAATATTGCCTTGCACGATCCACGACAGTGCGGCCTCGCGTTGGTTGGCGAAGTGTTCGACGGCACCAGTGATTGGAATCGTCGCCGCTGCATCGATGTTTCCGCTGATGAGGTAGGTCACCGAGTACGACGCTGAGCGGAGATCAGCGTCTTTCGGCGAAACAACCTCGCCGACAGGAACAACCACGTGGACGCCGTTTGAATTGGTCAACCTCGTCGATTTACAAACAACGCGCCACCGGTCGGGGCATATCGTCACGGAAGCCGTTTGCGGCGGCGCAGGATTGACGGAACCCGGTTCATTCGCGGGACCCGATGAAGGTGGCGTTCCGGCGCACGATGTCGAAGCGGTCTTTCCGCTACACGGCGGTGGCGGCGGACATGGCCGTTTGCAATCGCATGTCCATAGCAAGCCGGTCAGGGCCAGAAGCAAGCCAATCGCTGCGACGCAAAACACCGCTCCAGGGCTCGCACGAAGCATGGCAAACCTCCCCACGGCTCGACTGTTGACTGACCCGCGGCGCCTTCAGCCCGGAAAGCGTCCGTTCAACATTCCAGTTATTCCGTACGTGCGATCTATCGAAATGGTGGCGATGCGAGCGACTGCGACGGGCTCTGAGGATTCCGCCAATAGATGTAGTCCTTTTGGCCGATTCCACTGCTATCGCGCACGACTGTCGTAGGCATTCTGCTTAGAGATAAACCCACCTACAAGCATTAATTCCAAAATAATCGTCACGTCTTACCTGGCAGGATGCCAAGGGGCTGGAACATGAGGTTCATCGCAGCGCGGACGTGTTGGGTAATGTTGGCATTGGCGGCCTGGCACTTGGCACAAGTACCGCCGGCCAAGGGAAAAGACCTGCTGCAAAAGGTCTTCGCCATGCGCCGGCCGCCGTCCGACGGCCACGGCACGATGGAAACTCTGGCCAAAGAGATCGACTGGCTGGAGCACCACTTCGACGCCTACGGAAGTGTCGTTGCCAAGCAGCCTGATGTTTGGGGCCAGGCGCGGCTGACCAAGCACCGCCAGGAATTCGAAGTGGTGATGGCCAAATACCTCACCAGCTTCAGCGCGTCGATCCAAGCCTCGATCAACCGCAGCGACCTGGCAATGTTCACCAATTCGTTGGCGCTCGGCGCCGCGGTCAGCTCGCCAGGCTCGAATGTCACCGCCTCAGTCGGCCCGCTGATCAATCCGACCGCAACGCCGTCCTTCGTGCCGCTGGGCAGTTTTGCCGGCCCGATTGGCAGCAGCACGTTCGGCGGGATCGCGATCGAGCCGGAGTTGCTGCTCGATCAGCAGATGCGGTTCCTCAACCATCTGAACCAGATTCGGCGCAATAACGAAGGCGACGACAACTCGGCGGCCCCTGGCTATGGGCTCTACCTGTTGCGCATTCCGGTGTCGCTATTGCCCGGCAAGTTCACGTATCGCGGCTACGGTGCCGAGATTACGCTCACCGCCCGACCCATGCTCAACGACGCGCTGTTGCCGATCACATTCCGCAACCTGGTGAGCAACGATGTTGTCTCTCAGTTAGGGATGCCCATCACGCGCATCGCGGATCAGAACTCATGGAACAAACTGGGGGAGGACGCCGAGCTTCAGGAAAAGATCGACGCAACCTGGAAACAAATTGTCGTTCAGCAACAGCAACTGCTGCAGTGGCAGGCACAACTCGGGGAGCAAGGGGAAAGAGTTACGCTATCAGCGTTGATAAAATCGTCCTCAGTAGCTGCTGTAGACCGCCCGAGTGAGAGAACGCAGCTCGCAGCAAAATTCGTTCAGGAAAATCACTTCAGACACCTTAGCCAAAACGATATTACGAAAGAGCTCGGGAAGTTGGCCAACCACCTCGACAGCATGAGAGTGGAAAGAAAGGCAGCCGGAAAGGACAAAACCGAAGGAGCTGATGGGGACAAGGCCGACGATGTAGAAAAATGCGCATGGGCGGAAAAAGAAAGAGGCAAGGCAGATGCCTCGAAACAGCAAGCCCAGGCCCAAATCGATGCAGCAAGAACCGGCTTGCAAAACACGACATCACAATTGCAAGGCTTGCGAAGCACACTCCAGCAGCAAGTCGCGGCGGCAGCGAGTTCGACCGCGGCGGCAATGGCCATCGGTCCCGCGCAGCGCTCACGCCAATCGCGATTTGCTCTCGCACCATCGCAAGTCGCCACGGTGCTCGGCAAAGACGAATTGGTCTGCGTCGCCAAGGCGTTCTTCGATGCCTATCACGGCCCCAACATCCGCTGGAATGACGATACCGGGCGCGTGCTGCTGCTCGACGTCGAACGTTGGCTGGCCGACGAAATCAGTGCTGCGTACGACCTGCTCAGCTCGCCGGCCTGCGAACCGTTGTGGACCGAATTCGTCCCGCAGATCGCAACGCAAATTCATAGCGGCTACTACGGCGAAGTTTGCCGCTTGCGCAGCAGCTTCTACAACCGGCTGGATCACCAGGCCATCGATTTAGACACCAGCGGCAAAAACACGATGTGCCAGGGGCCGCAAGGCTGCGACGAGTACGTGGTCAAGTCGTTGGCTTGGGCGATCCTCGTTGAAGCGAGTGTGCTTAATGCCCGGCTCATCGAGGACATGAAGCACACGGCAATGGCGCACGGCGGCAACTGCATGCCGCACGCCGAAGCACAGTTCTACCTGCCGCATCCTATGCCCGACGCCTGCCAACTGTTCAACGAGTACGTTCACGCCCGCTGGCCGATCCATGTCTTTGCCGTCGATCCGTTCACGCAGGAACAGAACGTTGCCAGCCAGTTCACCGAGGTTCGCGAGATGCAGTTGGCCCTGTCGCTGGCCTTTCTCGGCGGGCAGGTGTCGGCCCAGGACTTCATGCAGTTCTCGCGCAAGCTGCAAACCGACATTCAAACCATCGAACTCAACGGCACCGTGGTCGGGTTTTCGCACAACAACGATACATTCGGCTGGCGTTTCGCCCCGCGCGTGCAAACGCCGCCGACGCGCAGCAACTTGCACGCCTTCGCCGAGACGGTGGTCGGCCCCTGCCCCGATCGGCCGGTGCTCGATCGGGCGATGGAGCCGGGGATGCGCGAGTGCACTGCCTTGGTGATCATGCCGTCGTTCGTGCCAATGCTGACGGTCGAATCGCGCTCGAG
This sequence comes from Pirellulales bacterium, assembly GCA_036272935.1. GTDB lineage: Bacteria > Planctomycetota > Planctomycetia > Pirellulales > PNKZ01 > DATAXP01. The sequence goes on from DATAXP010000056.1 coordinate 12,754, forward strand.
CTGGGTGCGCCTCAACGAGCACTCGGGCTGGATTCCGCAGCGGCATCAGCGCGAGGTAAGCACCGTCGACATGCTGCGGTTGAGCCGATCGGTGCAGTCGGTACACATGATGGCCAGCGAGGTTTGCGATTCGTCGCAATACCGGCCGGTCGACATCGAGCTGTTGATGAACCGCGTGCACCAGCTCGACCGGCAATTGCCGATGCAACGCATGGTTGTGCAAGTGCCGATCGAGAACACGATCGGCGGGTTCCAGTTGTTCAACAATGGCGTGACCGATCTCGGGCCCGAGCTGCGCGGCTGGTACGGAGCACCGGGGGTTCTCGTCGATCCTAGTGCGACTGTGTCATGCACCATCTGCAGCGCATTGACCACGGCGACGTCCTCAAATCCGGTGTTGGAAAACGCCTGCTGCACGGGCACGGGCTTGTTCCTGGTCGGCAATCACTTCAGCGTACACGATACGCAGGTGATTGCCGGTGGCGTGGCGCTACCGTCGAGTGCCGTGGTGCTGCTGAGCAAGGAAGTGATGCGCGTGACCGTCCCGCCGACGGTGAACACGGTGACCATCGAAGATCTGACCTGGGTCGATATCCACGTCGCCACGCCTTACGGCGTGACGTCGCACTTGCACGTGCCGGCAGTCTATCGACCCAAGAACAACGATGACGCGTCGGCCGACAAAGGCTCGGGCGCTGGAACAAAGGGTTCGCCCGCTCCCGCTTCGCCGATGGCGATGACCAGCCTAGCGATGCGGCCGCGGATCGCCATCCTTCCGATCGCCGACCCGACCACCGGGCAGGCGGTCGTCATTCCGCCGCTGGGCCAGATGTTCCTGATTCCCGCCGAGTCATCACTCGCTGGCGCTATGGCAGCACTGCCCGGGGCGTTCACGGCCAGCCTTCCCGCCGCAGTGCCATCGCCGTCGGCGGCGCAGGCCCCGTCGTCGCCGGTGCAGGTGATCGTGAAGCAAGGGGCCGATGCATTGGAGAAGCCCTTTGCCGGTCCGCGTGCCGCCAAGCCGACGCACTTGCAAAAGCTGCACAAGACGACGCAGAACGCGACCCAGTCGGTCGGCAGCACCTTACGGTCACTGGTCCCGGTGCCGGCACTCTGATCGCCGCATTGACGGACATCCGAGCTCACTTCAGCGGCGAGGAAGCTCTTTCCTTCCCGACATGCATTCACGCCAGCATGCTTGAGATTCTTCTCGAAATCCTTGGTGAGCTTCTACTCCAGGTTGCTTTCGAGATAGGACTCCACTCGTTGGCGGAGCCGTTCCGCAGGGAGCAAAGCAAGTGGCTGGCCGCGATCGGTTACCAGATCTTCGGCGCGGCTGCGGGCGGCATCAGTCTTGGGCTTTTTCCGAACAACCTGATCGCCGACGCATCGCTTCGTTGTTGTCAATCTCGCACTCACGCCGTTGGCGGTCGGTCTCGTCATGAGTGCCGTTGGTGCATGGCGCGCACGTCGAGGTCAAGCGGTGATGCGCATCGATCGATTCGCGTACGGCTATCTTTTCGCTCTGTCCGTTGCTTTGGTTCGTTTCTGCTTCGCAAGGTGACGGCAACTCGATCGCGACAGTTGAACCGCTGGTTGTTGGTGTTTCCTCGCTTCCTCAATTACGGACGGAAAACTTTTTTGACTTGCTCCAGGTAAGCGCCGTTGTCGCCTTTGGTCGGAACCAGGATGCCGCCTTCGCTCAGCTCGTTCCAGGCGTAGATGAACAGCAGCGGTTGGCCGCCGTTGGGGGCTGGGGCGCGAAACTTGGGATCGCTGAGGATCAGCTTCTTCGCCATCTCGAGCATGCTGCGGAACTTGGCCGGCGTGCTGCCAGCAAACCAGGCGGCTCGATCGGCAAGGATCGTGCGCGTATCTGAATTCGTGTCGACGACGGGCACGTAGGGGACGGGACTGACCTGCGCGAAGCCTTCGAGCAGTTGTTGCTGCAGTCCGATCAAGTCGGCGTAGTCGCGCCCTTTCGGCTCCAGGAACTCGATCGGGTAATCGTACGCCGTGTAAAAATCGTAGCCCTGGCTGGCAAAATGCTTCGCATACGAGCCGTTCGGGCCCGTCCATTGCAAGCCGCCGCCGACCATCAATTCGCCAGCTCCGGACGCGGCGGCCCGCTGCCTGAGCAAACCAATCGCCGCCTGCACATGGGCCGGACTGTTGCCCATGCCTTTTAGCATTTCGGCTGCATCGTAAACGACAAACACCGCCTTGCCGTTGACCCTGAGATAGCGCGGGTCCTTGAAGTAGCCGACCCATTCATCCACGGTTCTCTGCCACTCCGGCATGCCCATGCCAAACGGCGGATGGTTGACGTAGGTGAGATTGAACCGCAGGCGATTCTTCTTTGGCGAAGCGACAAAGAAATGCAGCCCGTTGAGATTGTTCTGCTCGGCACCCGGCATCGACTGTCCAGGACGACGCGGAAACCAGTCGAAACAAAAGAACGACAGGCCGCCGTCCGCGGCGAGATCGATTTGCCGGTCCATGATCTCCTGGCGATCGTCGTACCAGCCGGTGAGTGGTTCGCGCTCGGGAAACTTCGCGCGCCAATCGTCCATGCCCGGCGTGGGCCGCTCGGGCTTAAAGTGCGTGGGGGGATCGCGCCACCATCCCGAAAAATAATAGGCCCCGACCAGGAACTCTTGCGCGACCGGCACCACCGGTTGCTGGGCATAGGCCTGCGTCGACAATAGCCAGCCGAGCAGCGTTAGCGGCAACACGAAGTTGTGTTCGGGGAGAAGGCGTTTGCTTTTCATCGGCTGACCTCGCGAAGCTCGTTGCTCACTGGCGGCAGCGACAGCCAGCGACATTATAAAGGATGAGTCGGTCCGTCGTCGGCCGCAACGGAACTGACTACGGACAACTGCCAACCGACATTTCCGCGTGGTATAAACGCTGTTCCTACCCGTTTGCTCGACGATTTCGAGGGAATCCCAGGGGAAGCACTAGATGAGCGACCAAGCCAACGGCCAGCTTGAGAACGTGATGCAGGAGACGCGGCTCTTTCCGCCGCCCAAAGAATTTGCCGCGCGGGCTTGCATCGGCTCGTTCGAAGCGTACGAGAAGCTGTGGAACGAAGCGGCGGCCGACATTGAGAAGTTTTGGGGCCGCTTGGCCGGCGAGCTGCACTGGTTCCAGCCGTTCACCAAGGTGCTCGAATGGAACGAGCCGTTTGCCAAGTGGTTCGTCGGCGGCAAGACCAACGCCTCGTACAACTGTCTCGACGTCCACCTGGGCACGCCGCGGCAAAACAAGGCGGCCATCATCTGGGAAGGCGAACCCGGCGACTCGCGTGTGCTCACCTACCAAATGCTCCACCGCGAAGTGTGCCAGTTCGCCGGCGTGCTCAAGAAGCTTGGCATCCGCGAAGGCGACGTGGTTTCGATCTACATGCCGATGATCCCGGAGCTGGCAATCGCCATGCTCGCCTGCGCCCGCATCGGGGCGGTGCATTCGGTGATCTTCGGCGGCTTTTCGAGTGAAGCGATTGCCGACCGCAACAACGACGCCAAGGCGAAAATGGTCATCACGGCCGACGCCGGTTGGCGGCGCGGCTCGCTGGTGCCATTGAAGCAGAACGTCGACACCGCGCTGGCCAAGAGTCCCACGGTCACGCAGTGCGTGGTGGTCAAGCGCGCCGGCAACGACGTGCCCATGCAACAGGGTCGCGACCATTGGTGGCACGATCTGATGCAGGGAGCGAGTGCCGATTGCCCCGCTACGCCGCTCGACAGCGAGAACCCGCTGTTCATTCTCTACACCAGCGGCTCGACCGGTAAACCCAAGGGGATCAAGCACACCACAGCTGGCTACAACCTATATGCCAAGAAGACCACCGAATGGGTGTTCGACCTGCGCGAAGAAGACGTGTACTGGTGCACCGCCGACTGCGGCTGGATCACCGGACACAGCTACATCGTGTATGGCCCGCTGAGCGCCGGCGCGACGACCATCATGTACGAAGGCGCTCCCAACTGGCCGGAAGAGGACCGCTTCTGGCAGATCATCGAGAAGTACCGCGTGAGCATCTTCTACACCGCGCCGACCGCCATCCGCGCGTTCATCAAGTGGGGCGATCACCACGTCGACAAGCACGACCTGTCGAGCTTGCGCCTATTGGGCACCGTCGGCGAGGGGATCAACCCCGAGGCGTGGATGTGGTACCACCGCAAGATCGGCGGCGAGCGCTGTCCGATTGTCGATACCTGGTGGCAGACCGAAACCGGCGGCATCATGATGAGTCCGCTGCCCGGGGCGATCGCCACCAAGCCCGGTAGCTGCACCAAGCCGCTGCCTGGCATCATCCCGGCGATTGTGACAGAAAAAGACAAACCGGTGCCGACAGGCGTCGGCGGCTGGTTGGTGATGACCAAGCCTTGGCCCGGCATGCTGCGCGGCATCTGGGGCGACGACGAGCGCTACAAGGAAACGTACTGGAGCAAGGTGCCGCATAAGTACCTGGCCGGCGACAACGCCCGGCAAGATGCCGACGGCTACTACTGGATCATGGGGCGCATCGACGACGTGCTGAACGTGTCGGGACACCGCCTGAGCACGATCGAAATCGAAAGCGCCCTGGTCAGCCATCCCGCCGTCGCCGAGGCTGCCGCGGTAGGCCGTCCCGACGAGCTGAAAGGAGAAGCAGTCGCGGTGTTCGTGACGCTCAAGAACGGCCAGCCGAGCGAAGCGCTCAAGAAGGAGTTGAAGGCCCATGTCCGCAAGGAAATCGGCGCGCTGGCACAGCCCGACGACGTGCGCTTCACCGGCGCCCTGCCCAAGACGCGCAGCGGCAAGATCATGCGCCGCCTGCTCCGCGACATCGCCGCCGGCAAAGAATCGACCGGCGACATCTCGACGATCGAGGACTACAGCATGCTGGCGAAGCTGCGCAGCGACGAGGAATAGACTTGACTTTAGGTCAACTACCTGTTAAAGTCCTTTTGACAAAGTGCACGTATGCCCCGCTGATCGGTCCCTGTCGAGGGATGGATCTAGGAAACGGAGTCACGGACGACATCAAGATGAATCATTCATCGTGTTTCGGAGCCATCCATGTCGCCATCCGATTACCTAGAATGTTCGTTTTTTATTCCCCTTGTTCGTGACGCGGAGTTGGCAGACGGCGAGCCTCACCCGCGCCGCGTATGGAAGTGGCTGGACAACGAATTGTATGTGCGGTTCCGAGGCGGCACCACAGCGCCAGGCGAGTACCGAGGTTTTTATCAGGATCCGGACACCGGTAAGCAAACGAGCGACAGGTCTCGCCGATTCATCGTTGCCATTCCGGAAGATCGGCTCGATGAACTGCGCAAGCTGTTGCTTGCATGCTGTGTTTTCTTTGCTCAGAAGTGCATCTATCTAAGCGTTGCTGGTAAAGTCGAGTTTATTGCTCCAGATTGAAGCGTTGATGGGACGATTCGACTCGCACCATTGCTTGCAGCCTGCCGCGGTCAGCTGACTGCGGCCACATTGAAGTCGCGACCTACTGGGTCGTGTGGATTTAATCGAAGCTCGCGACCGACTAGGTCGCGTGGATTGAACAAAATTTTTCCGCGGTCCGCTGACCGCGGCCACATTGAAGCCATGAGTATCGCAAAGCAACGAAGAAAATACGTAGACCTTGATGGAAACACCTATGCGCTCTCAGGACTTGATTCCGAAGAGCGTGCGGTATTCGAGCATCTACAGAAGGAAGCAGAGCAAAATCCTGACTGGGGTTTGTTTAGCAACGATTGGCACCGCGACCTGACCAAGCTTTATGAGCCACGTGGATTGTCGCGCCGCGAGATCACTGAGACGATCCTTTGGGAGATTGCCTCGGACCTTACGGGACGCCTTGGCATCGCCCAAGGCGACATGCGGCAGCCCGATTATCGCGATGATCTGGAGATGCTCATCGCCACGCGTTTCGCCACGCGCCGCGCTTTCTGCGAAGCGACCGGCCTTTCAGAAGACATGCTCAGCCATGTGCTCGCTCGGCGCAAGCATCTGGCGATCGATACGCTGAACCAAGCGCTAGCCAAGATTGGCTATACGTTGCACATTGCGCCACTGCACGGCGAACTACCACGCTAAGGCTTGCTCAGTTCGCGGATGCCGTCGTGGCGGTCGGCTGCTTTGCCGGCAACTCCAGCACCAGCCAGCCGTTTTCGAAGCCCAGATGCACCGACTCGTCGGGGTCGGCAGCGGGGATGGAAAGGGCGGCGAGGATTTTTTCTTGCAGTCCCGCGGGCAGCAGGCCCGTCGGGGGCGATACCGGCAGCAGCTTGAGCACGCGCCCGGCCAGGAGCGTCGGGCTGACCCAAATCTCGTACGGGGCCGACAGCTTGCTCAGCGTGGGCAGGATCGTCATTTCGGCGTAGGTCTGGTTCGCGAAGCCAATGCCCAGATGGATGCAGTCCGCCGACGACTTGGCGCTGACCCGCAGCGCCGCGGTCGCGCCGAGCAAGCAGGTGACGTAGCGAACAAAATCAGTCTGGTCGTTCGCGGCGTGGATTTGCGCGTCGGTTTGCTTGGTGAATCCCTCTTCCAGCCCGCGGCGGTTATCGTCATCGGCATGCTTCCGGTACCGCTCGTAATCGCCGTAGGAACGCTTCTCGGCGATCCGTGAAATAATCCGGCGGCCGAAGTTCTGCGTCGCGCCGAAGCCGTCGAAATACAATTGCGTGCGAGTGACGATCTCGGACTTGCCCTGTGCCACAAAGCCGCGGCGAGGGTCGAACGCCACGCGTCGGACACAGTTGAATTCGGTAACGCTGTGGCTGTAGATCAGTGCGACGTCGTGGACGCCCGTTGTTTTCGAAAGCGAAGAACCTTGAAAGCGAATTTCGAACAATGCTTCCTTGGGATCGGGCAACAGGGCGGCACTGACCGTTCCTGAAACGGTCGTCTCGCCGACGGCGTGGGTTCCCATCAGAAAGGTATCGATGTGGTGCTGCTCGTCGATTTTATTGCTGACCGTGCGCAGCAAAGCGGCGCTGTCGATGCGCAGGATTAACGGGAACGAAGCGGTAGCGACCGGCTCGCCCGTCGCCACGGCAGGCAGCTGCTCGGCGCCGGGATTGTGTACCTCGGTGGCCACGCGCACCGCCAGATTAGCGCCGGCCGTGGCAGCGCGGTGCAGTCCGACACGGCCAGCGCGTCAAATACGAGCGCAACGAGCAAACCCCCAATAAACCAACGGCGTGCAACCACGACAACAATCCGCCTCGGCAGTAGAGATACAGCCTCAGCGACTCGCATGCGAGCCGCATGCCAAACGGCACTAAAATTAATCCCTTGAGCAGCCCGGGGGCATGGCGGCTATAACGGCGTGATGGTGACCTACGGTGGGAGGAAATTCCGTGGCGACTAGCACAATGGCGCCCAGTTCACGTGACGAGATCTTGCAAGCCATCGCGCGGATCTATCGCTACCGCATGACCACCACCAGCGGCGGCAACTTGTCGATCCGCGAGCCCAACGGCGACGTGTGGATCACGCCAGCGGGGGTCGACAAGGGCGCACTGCATGCCGAGGACATCGTGCTGGTCCGTGCCTCGGGCGAGATCAAGGGGCTGCACCGCCCCAGCTCCGAGTTGCCGTTCCACCAGTCGATCTACGCGGCCCGGCCCGACGTGCGCGCCATCGTGCATGCCCATCCGGTGGCCCTGGTGGCGTTCAGCATTTGCCGTCGCGTGCCCGACACGCGGCTGCTGTATCAATCGCGGCGCACCTGCGGCGAGGTCGGCCTGGCAGCGTACGCCGTGCCAGGAAGCGGCGAGTTGGGCGAGAACATTGCCGCCACGTTCGCCCAAGGTTTCGATTGCGTGGTGCTCGAGAACCACGGCATCGTCACCGCAGGGCCGACGCTGCAAAAGGCCTTCGAGCGCTTCGAGACGCTCGAGTACACGGCGCGGATCATCATTCGCGCTTCGCAGCTCGGAGGCGTGCGGTACCTCGACGACGCGCAAATCGCAATGATCCCGGCCGGCGCGCACGAAGCAGAAGAAATTACGCCGCCGGCACGCAGCACCCGTGAAGAACAACTCCGCCGGCAGCTCAGCGAGTTCGTCCGCCGCGCGTATCGGCAGCGCTTGATGATCAGCACACAGGGGGCGTTCTCGGCCCGGCTCGACGACGACACGTTCCTGATCACGCCGCACGCGATCGATCGCAGCACCGTTGCCCCTGATGAGATGGTGCTTGTCGACAACGGTCGCCGCCAGGCCGGGCGCCACCCCAGCTCGTCGGTGCGGAACCATGGGGCCATTTATCGCCGGCAGCCGCAGGTCCAGGCGATCGTCAACGCCTACCCCATCAACGCCACGGCCTATGGCGTGACGAACGCGCGGTTCGACTCGCGCACCATCCCCGAGGCCTGGCTGCTGCTGCGCGAGGTGAATCGAGTGCCATACGGCACGCGCTTCGGTGACGGCGCCGAGCTTGCCGAGCAGGCTTCGATGCGCACGCCGATCACGCTGCTGGAGAACGACGGCGTGCAGGTCTGCGGAACCAGCGTGCTCGACGCCTTCGACCGGCTGGAGGTGCTCGAATCGACCGCCGAGGCGCTTGTCGCCGCCCGGGCGCTCGGCACGATCGCTCCGATGCCCGATGAGGTGATCATCGAGCTACGGGCCAAGTTTTTTCCCCACGAATGTTAGGCTCCGCCGACCGTCGCGATCAGCGGCTCGCCTTGCCCTTCGCACCGTCGCCGGAGAAGACGGCGGTGGTGAACTCTTCGTCGCCGTAGAACAGCGTCGTCAGCTCCTGCGTGAGCCGCAGCTTCAGCGCATCGCTGTGCAACTCGACGCGCACCTGGTGGCTGCCCGGCTTGGCGGCCTTGGCGACAAGGTGATAGCTGATCTCGGCATGACTGGCCAGCGCACCGGTTTTCACGGCAACGCGCCCCGGGCCGACTTCGGTCGAAGCCGCGTCGATCGACACCAGCTCGTGTCCGTCGGGCAACGACGCGACCAACTGCAAATCGCCGGCCGCGCTCGCGCCGCGATTGGTGATCTTGATCACGTACGTGGTCGCGGTGCCGACGGCGATCGGGCCAGGCTGCCCCTTCACGTCGAGCACGACATCGGCCACGGCCATCACGTTGATCGCCGCGTTGGCGGCTGAGACGAGGTTATCGGCTGCGGTGCCACTGGCTTCGATCGCGGCCGTGCCCGGTGCATTGAGTCGGCAGGTGAGCAGCAGCACCTGCTCGGCGCCGGGGGCCAACTCGCCGACGGGCCACGCGACCTGGCTCGAATCAGCGCCCGGGGCGACATCGCGGCTGGCCTTCAACAGTTTCGCCGAGGTCGGCAATCGCAGGGCCACTTGCACGGCACGGGCCGGCGCATCGCCCGAGTTCCGCACCCGCACCTCGCAATGCACGTCGGCGCCGGCATAGTGGGCGCGGGGAGCTACGATGCTCACGTCGAGTTGCGGGCGATGTACGCGCACGTCAATCCGCGCCCGGGCTTGCAGCGCGCCGCTCGCGGTCGCTTCGGCCTCGAGTGCCGTGCCGTGCGAAGCGCTGGCCAGGTGCTCGATGCCGACCGCCTTGGTTTCGCCAGCCTTCAGCGTGCCGATGCGATAGCGCGCCGGAGCGAGCTTTCCGTCGCCGAGCAACGCGATCACCACATTCTCGGCGTCCCCGGTCCCGGGATTGGTCACACGCAGCTCGTACTTGTCGGCGTGGCCATAGATCACGTCGGCCGGTCCCTGAATGCCCAGGGCGAGCTTCGGTTGCTGCACTTCAATGACGGCCAACGATGTCGGCCGGCCGTAGGTCCAGCGAACATCGACGGTCACCGGTGCGGTCTTCGAGGGCACGATCGTCAAGGCCAGATCGTGCTCGCTGCGAGCTTCGATCTTAGCGAACTTCCACAGGTAGGTGGCGCCGGCGGTCGTGGCCGACGAGCCCCCTGGGATCGCCGCGGTTTCGCCGCTGGTGGCGCGGGCCTCGGCCACCTCGACCCAATCGGGCACGGCGATGAACACCACCAGGTCATCCAGCGGGGCAGTCTCGTGATTCTTCAACTTGAAGTGGTACGTCGCTTCGTTGCCCAGCGACACGCGGCGCGGCCCGGTCATCTCGACGACGATGTTCGGCGTGCGATGCACTAGGGCCAGCGTATCGGTGGCGACCGGCGACGAGGCTGTCGCCGATGGGCGTTTGCCGTTGGCGGTCGCGGCTGCCGCGGCGGCAAGCGTTCCTTCGACACTGGCGATGGTCGCCGTCGGCCCGCTGGGCTTGCGCGCCACACTGATTACCGTTTGCCCTTGAGGCGCCGCGTCTTCTTGAGCGCGAACCACATTGGCCGCCAGCGCGGAAATCAATCCGAAAGCAATCGCGTATCGCATGACCAACCGCCCTTCGTGGGTGCATAAAGAGCCGATCATGTTGCGCCTATCGGCTATAGCGATTGACGGCGGTGAGCCGGATTGTCGTGTCGCAGCATAACCGCTGCATTTTCACAATATGCCGGCACCGGCCGTAGGGGTTTTGCGGGCTATTCCGGTGATAGCGATTGCGCCGGCGAAGGCCAAATCGATGAAGCCGGTATGGCCAAGACAACGATACCGAATGTGCCAAGCGATAATTCATCGCTGCGCGGAACGAGAAAGCACGATCTGACGCCAGTGACAACGGCCGGCTTCAGGCGGATCGGTCCTGGTGTGGTTCCCGCAGGGATGATCAGGTGACAGCGATGCCGCTGCTGCCGCGATAGCAAATACGACAAGGATTCGTCGTTTATCTAGGGAAAAGGAGTTCCTGTCATGGTCTACCTGGGTCGTCGGTTCATCCCCGCTGTTGTCTATGGCAGCGTGGTTTCGGTCGCGCTGGCCGGCGCACAGGATGGCCAGCCTTTCCCGTTGCACAAGGCGTCGGGCCCGGTCCCGGTGGTTGCCGCCGCACCCACGCCGATCGATCCGGCATCGCTGGTCGACGCGAAGGTCGAAATCTTCCAAGAGCGCTATCCGAACACCAACATCAAGATCGAGCGTAGCGTCACCCGCGACGCCGACGGCAACTACATCAATCACGGTCCCTGGACCTTTTGGGACGAGACCGGCAAGCCGATCATGAAGGGCGAGTACCTGGCCAACCAGTTGCACGGGCACTGGGTGCGGTACTTCGGCGCCACGGAAGGCAACATCTTCACGGGCCCGTTCTTCAAAGGCTTCGAGGCGCCGTTCGTGTGCCAGGCCGACTTTGTCGGTGGCCTGCTCGAAGGCACTTGGACGATCACCGATAGCCGCGACTGGAAGGTCTGCGACATGACCTTCGAGCACGACATCCAGAACGGCAAGATGATCTGGTACTATCCGTCCGGCGAGAAGCGCCGCGAGGTCTCGTTCAAGGACGGCCAGATGGACGGCGAGCTAGTCGACTACGCTCCGGACGGCGCGATCGCCTCGAAAGAGACGTACATCGCGGGCCGCAAGATCGGCACCGAGATCGAATCGTACTCGCCAGGACACAAGAAGTCGGAGCGGCAGTACACGTACGCTTCGCAGAAGGTGAAGTACAACTTCCTCGAAGGCACCTCGACGCCGGTGAAAGAGGCCGACGTCAAGCCAAAGCTGGCTCACGGCCCGGCCACATGGTGGTACCAGAACGGCCAGAAGCAACTCGAAGGAACCTACGAGCACGACGAGCCGGTGGGCAAGTTCACCTGGTGGTACCAGAACGGCCAGAAGAGCGCCGAAGGACAATACGTCAACGGCATGCAGGACGGCCAGTGGGTGTGGTGGCACCAGAACGGCCAGAAGCGGTACGAAGGCAACTACTCGGTCGACAATCGCGTCGGCAAATGGATGGAATGGAAGACCGACGGCAAGATCGTCGCGATTGAGGACTTCACCGACAGCAAGGTCGAGGTGCAGGTGCGGCCGGCGGGTAAAGAAGCCAAGCCGATCGTCGGCAAGCCCGGTTCGGAGCCGACGGCGAGCCCCGCCCTGCGTCGCCCGCCGGTGAGCAACCGCCGCTAGGCGAGTTGCGGGCGGAGATTGCGTGGGACAGGCACGTTTGCCTGTCGGCACAGTGAGCAACCACCGGTAGACAAGGATGTCTGCCCCACGCCAGTCGAGGAGCAGAAGGAGACGCTCCATGAACGCGAGCCGTTGCCACTATTGGACCTGGTGCCGACTGGCGGCGCTGCCGCTGGGGACATGGCTGGGGGCGGCCGGCAGCGTACAAGCCGACGGCCTCCGCGGGGACGCAGCTTCGGCCGGCGCGCCCCGCAGCACGGTGACCATCAAGCTGCGTGCTCCGATGATTTCCGCGCCGGCGGCCGCCGCCCCTACGGAGCCGGCGGCATTTACTAGCCCGAGCGACGAGGCGCCGCCGGTGGCCAAGCTCGCACCGCCAAGGGATGACGCGACACTGCAAGCGTCGCCGCTCGACCCGGCACCATCGCGCCCTGTGCCGGTACGCCCGCAGCAAGTGCCGACGCGCTCGGCCAAGTTCCGCGCCCCGTCAACGCAGCCCACAGCGCCTTCAGTCGCCGCACCCAGCGCCGCGGCGTTCAGCGCTCCGACAGTGTACGTCCCCGCGCCGCTGACCACGAACGGCCCGTCCGATTTCGCCGCCGAGAACCATGGCGAAGAACCCGCCTGGACCCATTGGGAAGATGGCCGTCCGGCATGGCGTGGCATCGAGCACCGCGGCCTGCGGCAAGGCCGCTGGGTGCGCTGGTTCTACGACGATGCCGGGGCGATGTTCGACGACGAGCGCTATGCCGGATTCGAGCGCCCGTTCATGAGCATCGCCACGTTCGACGACGGCGTGCTCGAAGGCACGCTGACAATCGTCGACAACCAGGGACACAAGCTGTGCGAGCTGCAGGTGGTCGACGGCGTGCTCGAAGGGCGCTCGGTCTGGTACTTCCCCAACGGTCAGCCACTGCGCGAAGCACACTACAAGGCTGGCATGCTCGAAGGCTCGGTGCGCCAATGGTCCGATGACCGCGCGCTGGTCGAGGATGAGCATTACCGCCGCGGCCGCAAGCTGCGCCCGCACCTCGAACAGAATGCCGACGGACACACGATCGTCGAAGGCGAGTTCTACACTGCCGGCCAGGTGAAGCACGCGACCGTCGATTGGTTCGCCGGCGGGTGGAACGAAACCACGGTGACCACGCTTGGCGCCGATCAACGCACCGGCAAGTGGATCTGGTCGTTTCCCAACGGCCAAAAGCAACTCGAAGGCGAGTACGAAGACGACGTCGCCTCGGGCCGCTTCATTTGGTACTACACCAACGCCCAGCCGCATCGCCAAGGAACCTTCTCGCACGGCCAGCCCGATGGTGTTTGGGCCTCCTGGCACCCCAACGGCCAAAAGGAAAGCGAAGGGGCGTTCTCTCGCGGCCAGCCGGTCGGCATGTGGATGGCCTGGGACATCCAGGGGAAGCTCCAGCCGTTCGATCCCAAGCTGATTCCGGTGCCGTAAGGGCCGCTCGCGCCAAAGTTGCTACCACTCGCCTTGGGGGCAGCTATAATCTGGATTCTCGCCTCAATGGGGGAATCCAACGGTGGCAGCGGCGCTCGAGCAGGTCGTCAAACAACTCGCCGATTCCGGCATCATCTCGGCCGGCAAGCTCGAGAATTTCGTGCCTCCCAAGGCGAACCCCAAGGACGCCGAGGAGCTGGTTCGCGAGCTGATCAAGCAGAACGTGCTGACCAAGTTCCAGGCCCAGCACGTCCTGCAAAACAAAGCCAAGGCGTTGTTCCTCGGCAACTACACGTTGTTGGATCGCATCGGCGCCGGCGGCATGGGGCAGGTGTTCAAGGCCGAGCATCGCCGCATGAAGCGGCTCGTGGCGATCAAGATGCTCCCGTCCGCCGTGACCAAAGACCCGGCGGCGGTCGCTCGCTTCCAGCGCGAAGTCGAGGCGGCCGCCCGGCTGAGGCATCCGAACATCGTCGCCGCCGACGATGCCGACGAAGCCAACGGCCTGCACTTCCTGGTGATGGAGTACGTCGACGGCAAGGATTTATCCGCGCTGGTCAAGCGCGACGGGCCAATGCCGGTCGACACGGCGATCGATTACATCCGCCAGGCTGCAACCGCCCTCGCCTTCGCCCACGGCGAAGGAGTCGTGCACCGCGACATCAAGCCGAGCAATCTGCTGCTCGACAAAAAAGGGACGGTGAAGATTCTCGACATGGGCCTGGCGCGGATCGATTCGCAAGGCGATGTCGGCGCCCAGGCCGAATTGACTGGCACCGGCGCCGTGATGGGCACGGTCGATTACATGGCCCCCGAGCAAGCCCTCAGCACCAAGCACGCCGACGCCCGGGCTGATATCTATTCGCTGGGCTGCTCGCTGCACTACCTGCTCACCGGCAAGCCGACCTACGACGGCGAAACCATCACCGCCAAGCTGTTGGCCCACCACCATCATCCGATCCCGAATCTCTGCCAACTGCGCGGCGAGGTGCCCGAGCCGTTGCAAGCGGTGTTTAGCCGAATGGTGGCCAAGAAGATCGAGGACCGCTACCAGACGATGAACGAAGTTGCGGCGGACCTGGCTGCTTGCCAAGGGGCGGCGCCCGCTTCGTCGTCGATGTCGCAGATCACCATGGGCTTGGGCAAGACGGTCGACCCGGCGGAACTGTCGATCGCGCTGGCCAACCAGCCGCTCAAGGCCATCGACCTGCCCGACAGTTTCCGCATCGAAACAGTCGCCCGAACTCCCCTCGCCCCGCCCGGAAAAGCGGCCGCAGGCGAGGGCGTCCCGCCGTGGAAAAACCGCAAGGTGCTCATCGCCGGCGGCGGTGCGTTTGCCCTGCTGCTGTTGCTGGGCGTGATCGTGATCATCCGCAACAACAAGGGTGAAGAGATCACGCGCATCGAAGCGCCCGCGGGCTCGACGGTCGAAGTAAAAGCGGGTACCGGACAAGCGAACGCGGGCGGCCCGAACAATCCCCTTCTCCCTCCGGGAGAAGGTGGCCGAAGGCCGGATGAGGGTGCCGCCGACCGCGCCGCGGCGCAATACCTCATCGACGAGGCGAAAGCGCATCTGTCTGCGGTACGAGCGCGCGACGGCGCGCGGCTGGATCTGTTCAAGAGCAGCCAAATTCCGGACGAAGATTTTTCGGTCACCGACGTCAAATTCCCCCGCGGCAACAAGCCGCCGGCCGAGGCCATTCGGCTGCTGCCCGAGTTGAAGCGGCTCGACACGCTCAACTTCAGTGGCTGCCCGGTAACCGAGGCCGATCTCAAGCCGCTCGACAAACTCGCGCAGTTGAGACATCTCGACTTGGCGTATACCGAAATCACCGCCACCGCGCTGCTGATCCTGCGAAATCAGCACAGCCTGGTCGACCTTTGGCTGAACAATAGTAAGGTCGATCCCAAGTCGTGCATCGCCTTTGCGGCGGCGCAGCCCCAGCTCCGTTGGTACGACGGAAACTGGGACGAGGCAACCCGCGCGAGCTACCTGCCTCCCGCGTCGCTGCGCAGGCTTTCCATGCCGGAAATCGATGATAAGGTCGCCGCGCGCATCGGCACCTGGAACCAGCTCACCTACTTGTCGGTGAACGCAAGCGGCAAGCTTACCGAGCGCGGGTTCCAGGAACTGTGCAAGCTGAAGAACCTCACATCGCTGTCGGCGAACAACGGCACGCACGTCGCCAATGCCTGGCTCGTTCACTTGTTGCCGCTTAGCGAACTGACGCGGCTCGATCTTGGACAATCGGAGATCACCGATGCCGGCCTCGACTCATTCGCCCGGCTGCTGAAGCTGACCTACCTTTCGCTCGGAAAGTCCAATGTCACCAGCGCTGGCATGGAGAAACTGCACCTTGCTTTGCCGGCGTGCAAGATCAACTGGCACGGCGGCACGATCGAGCCGCGCACCACGTCCCCAAGCCCAGGGACAGCCGCCCGTGGCCTTGCGTGGCCGCCGCAAGACGAGACACCCGGCGAAGTGGCGACGCGCAGAATTCAAGGCGTCTGTTATGGGCTGGCGATGTTCCCCGACGGCCGCCGCATCGCCGTGACCGACAAGGGGGGCATCGTCCGCGTGTACGACTTCACCTCTGGCCAGCTTCTGTGGGGGCGGGCCATCGAAGGCACGCCCACCTTGATGCAAGTTCTCGTCTCCGGCGACGGCTTGACCATTGCCGTGGCCGGACGCTACGAGAGCCATCCCACGGTGTATCTATTAAAAGCCAGTTCCGGCGGGACGATCCGCAAGATCGACGGCGACAAAAGCGGTACGTACGCACTGGCCCTCTCGCCCGATGGAAAGCTGCTGGCCACTGGCGGCGAGCAAGGCGGCGTGACGCTGTGGGATCGCGACAGCGGCAAGAGCATCCGCTCGTTCACCGGCCACGTGACGGTTGTCCAAGCGCTGGCCTTCTCGCCCGACGGCACACTGCTCGCTTCGGGCGACGCCGCGACCGCCCCAGGCGACAAGAAGGGGACCGGCGTGAAACTGTGGGACGTCGTCACCGGAAAGCCGATCGACCGCCTCAAGCCTTCGAGCAGCACCTCGTACCAGCGGCTTCAGTTCTCGGCCGATGGCGCCTATTTGCTAGCCGGCATCACCAACACCGCGGCGACGATCTGGGACATCGCCACCGGAACGGTGACCCAGATCGGCAATCCGGTGAAGGGAATCAGTTCTCGCAACGCGGTGTTTCTCCCCTCAGGCCGGCACATCCTCTTCGGCACAACATCGCTGACACTGGGGACGATCGCTCCCAACAAGATCCTCGATCAGTTCGGCGACGCGACGCTGAAAACCTCGGCACTAATTGTCACCCCCGACGGCCGCTTCGCGATTTCTGGTTCCGAGAGCGACGGCACGCTGCACATCTGGCAGATGCCGCGCGAAGCTTGGTCAATGGACGACGGCGCCGTCTGGCTGGACGACATGAACGATGTGGAGCAGAAGTACGTCGCCTTCAGCCTGGGACGGCATGGGTTCGATCAGAGTCACCAGCCGATCGATTGGCACGGGAAGCAACCGGCCCATGCGCTGTTCGAGCACCCGTATCAGGACGCGACGGCCGTCGTCACGTTCGCGCTGGACGGGAAATATGACGAATTCCGGGCAACGGCCGGCCTGGCCAAGCGACCGGACCGGAAGGGCGTCGTGACGTTCCGCGTCATGGGAGATGACCAACAGCTTTGGGCCTCGCCGCCGATGGAAAAGCAGCAAGAGGGGCTGGACGTGAATCTCAGCGTGCGCGGCATCGACCGATTGCGGCTCGAAGTGCACTGCGATGGCGATGCGCATAGCGCTCATGCCGTGTGGATCGACCCGCGGCTGACGCCCGCCATTGCGGCCTCCGGCGACTTCACGACCGACGTGCTGCTGCTGGGCGGCTACGTCGTTGAAAGGTGGAACCCACAGGTACTGAGTGAGTCGTTTCCGAACGTCCGCATCAAGAATCGTGGTAAGGCGGGAGACACCACGGGCAATATCCTGACAAATAGCGATGCCGGCAACTATGCCGACGTGCGGCCCAAAGTGGTTGTGGTGCAAGCGGGCTCAGGCGAGCTGGCCGGTGGCGCCAAGCGGGCCGCTGAGTATTACAGCAAAATGGTCAAGACTCTGCGGACGTCGTTCCCGCAATCGACGTTGGTGTTGAGCTCGGCAATTCAAACATCCTCAAGCTCCGCAGCCCTCGCCGGCACCGTCCAACTCAACGCCGAGATCGCCAAGCTGGCCAACGGCCAGGCCATCCGATTCGTCGATCTCGATCGGGTGTTCCTTGACGGCAATCAGCTTCGCGGCGACGTAATCAGTGGCACCTCTATCACTCCGCTTGGCTACGAGCGGTGGGGCGACGCGCTGCGGCCCATGCTGACCGAGCTGCTGGCAACTTCTGCTCCCCTCGCCCCTGGCGGGAGAGGGGCCGGGGGTGAGGGGGCCGGCTTCGCGCTCGATTTCAACGGCAAGAGCGCGTTCGTCAAGACGCCGTTTGTTTATGACGGCAAGACGCCGCTGACGGTCGAGGCATTCGTGACCCTTCGATCCAGTAAGCCCCTCGAAGCGGTGATCTGCGACGAGAACGGCAAAATGTTTGGCGGATTCAAGCTGAACCACGAAGCTCTATGGTGGCACTCTACGTTGATGCCCGATGGCAAGCCCAAATCGGCAGCCATCCCGGCAAAAGATAAGAAGACACCCGATACGATCCACCTCGCCGGTGTATTCGACAACGGCGAAGAGCGATTCTACATCGATGGCAAGCTGCAAGGCAGCAAGCGTGAACCGTTCAGGGCGTCGACATACAGCATGGTCATCGGCGGCAACCCTGCAGGCGAGCGCGCGAACGATCCATTCGACGGCACCATCGACGAGGTGCGCATCTCGAGCGTTGCGCGCTACACCGGCGAGTTCACGCCGCAAAAACGCTTCGATGCCGATGAGCACACCGAAGCGCTCTACCACTTTGATGAAGGAAGCGGCGAAGTGGCGAAAGACGCCTCGCCGCACGGTCGCGACGGCAAAATCATCGACGCAACATGGGTGGCAACCTCGGCGAGCGGCCGGCGCGAGCCGGCCGGTATCGTGGACCGGGAGGCTGGCGCCTCCCGCTCGTCAGCCGGCTGGATCGAAGCCTTCAACGGCACCGATCTCAGCGGCTGGATCGAGAAGCCCGCCGGGTGCTGGAAGGTTGGCACGGCGGTCGAAGATCCCGACAAGCCCAACGCGCTGAACGTCGAGCCAAGCGGTCACGATCTTGTGCGCCCAATCGAGGCGAAACAAAGTGACATCTACACCGAAGCCAAGTGGGGCGACGTGCAAGTCGAACTCGAGTTCCTCTTTCCCAAGTCGAGCAACTCGGGCGTGTTCCTGATGGGTGAGTATGAAATCAACCTCCATACCGGCAACGGCTCGGGTGCTATTCTGAAGGGCCCAAGTCCCGCCGTGGACGCACGCAAGCCAGCCGGCGAGTGGCAGACGTTGTCGATCGACTTCCGCGCACCGCGCTTCGAGGGGGATAAGAAGGTTGCCAATGCGCGATTCGTAAGGGTCGTCTACAACGGCCAGGTGATTCACGAGAACGTCGAACTGAAGGACGTAACCAAGGATGGTAGTTGCCTGACAAGCAAGGAATCGTCCACCGGTCCACTGCTGCTGCAAGGCACACTCGGCTGCGTCGCGTATCGCAACATCCGCATCCGCCCGCTCGACGTCCGAACGCTCGGCCAAACACAGATCCTCACTTCCCCGGACTACGAGTGGAGCGAGCCGGAGAACCTCGGGCCCACGATCAACGATTTCAGCACCGACGCCGACCCGGCTATCTCCGGCGACGGTCTGACCCTGATCTTCAGTTCGCCGCGATCGGGAACTCTCGGCAATCTCGACCTTTGGATCACCCTGCGCAAGAGTGTCGACGAGCCGTTCGGGACACCGCAGAATCTGGGCCCGGCGATCAACTCCACGAGCAATGAAAACGGTTGCCGCCTATCGGCCGATGGCTTGACGCTAACATTCGCCTCGGACCGCGACGATTCCAAGAAGATGTTTCAGCTTTTCCAGTCGACGCGGCCATCGCGGGCCGCCTCGTTCGGCCCGGCAACGCCGCTGACGGCCCTCAACTCGACGAACCAAGACCTTTATGCGGCGCTATCCGGTGATGGCCGGCTGGCGGTGCTTTCGAGCGCCCGTTCGGGAGGCGGGGGCGGTCACGACATCTGGCAGGCGACGCGCGAAGGTCCTTTGGCAGAATTCACCGCACCGACGCCGCTCGGTCCGCCGGTGAACAGCACAGCGATCGAATCGGGACCCTGGATTTCCGCCGACGGCCGCGTGCTGCTGTTTCATCGCAAAACGAATTCCTCGGCGAACGATGGTGAGATATGGATGGCCGTTCGTCCTTCGCCCAGCGAGCCCTTTGCGGAGCCGTTGCTCGTGGAGCCGCCGATTTCGCTGGCTAGGTACCACGAAGGCGGCGCGAGCGTGACGGCCGACGGGCGGCTAATATTCTTCAGCTCAAGCCGTCCGGGCGGCCGCGGCGGGCAAGACATCTGGATGAGCCACCGCGTGCCGCGCAGCGGTGTTGCAGCGTCATTAGCCCCCGGCGAGTCGCCGGGGGTCAAGGTCTGGCAAACACCTGTGTTCGAAGCCTGGGTCAAGGCCACACAAGCCCTGCCGGCTGAGCAACAGCTCGAAGCCGTGAGCAAGAAGCTGATGGAGCTGAATCCGGGGTTTGATGGGAAGCTCGGTAGCGACGTGGCTGGTCAAGGGACGACGAACCCGTCGGTCACGGGCCAGCCCAAGATCGAAAAAGGGGGCGTGATCGAAGTCGCACTATTATCCGACACTATCAGCGACATCTCGCCGGTGAGGGGGTTCGCCGGACTGAAGCGTTTGGTGTGCTGGAGTAGCGGGCCAAGAACCAGTCGTTTCTCCGACCTCTCTCCCTTGGCGGGAATGGAACTAAGGGGGCTGACGTGCACGCTGAATCCCGTCCGCGATCTATCGCCGCTGCGAGGCATGCCCCTGACCATCTTCAGTGCCAACGGTTGCCGAGAGATCGCCGACGTGTCCCCTTTGGCCGGGATGCCGCTCCAGAGTTTGCGTCTTCAGAGCTCGCAGGTGCGGGATTTGACACCGCTGGAGACGTGCAACGACCTGAACGATTTGGACCTGTATCACGTCCAGATCTCAGCCGACCAGGTCACTGCCCTGCAAAAGGCCCTGCCCAAATGCAAGATCAAATGGGGCGATCCGAGCAAGCCGGCCCCCTCACCACCGCCCTCTCCCGCAAGGGGAGAAAGAGATAAAGCGTGGGAATCGCCCGCGTTCCAAAAATGGATCGCCGAAACGCAGAAGCTGCCAGCCGAGCAGCAGATCGAGGCGGTGAGCAAGAAGTTGATGGAGCTGAACCCCGGCTTCGACGGCAAGTTCACCGGCGCTAAGGGAACGACGCAGCCGAAGATCGAAAACGGCAAGGTGACGGAGCTGCGGATCGTCACCGACAAGGTTGCCGACATTTGGCCGGTCGTGGCACTTACAGGACTGAAAAGTCTGAATTGCTCGGGCAGCGGGGGGTTGATGTACTACTGCGCGCTGGCCGACATTTCGCCGCTGGCGGGCATGAAGCTCGAACGGCTGGAGTTCAACGACACACAGGTCGCCGATCTGACGCCGCTGCGCGGCATGCCGCTGGTGCGGTTGTCGTGCTTCCATTCCAAAGTCAGCGACCTGTCGCCGCTCAAGGGAATTGCGCTGGAAGCGTTATCGTTCCATGGCTCGCCGATCAGCGATCTTTCGCCGTTGGCTGGCATGCCCCTGACCGACCTCGTAGCCAGTTACAGTCGCATCAAGGATGCTTCGCCGCTGGCGACGTGTAAGCAACTTAAGAGCGTACAGTTGGGCTCCAACCCGGTGACCGCCGAGAGCATTGGAGCGCTACAGAAAGCGCTACCCAACTGCAAAATCAGTTGGGACGACAAAGCAGGGAAGAAGTAGGAACTCGACGAATACCCAAGAGTTACAAAATCCCCGCGCCGAAGCTGTCGCCGCGATTGGGCTTGGCTTGCGAGGCGTCGGCGGCCGGCGGCGCGTGGTGCGCCTTGGCCGCGCGATGCAGGCCTCGCTGCGGCGCCGGCATGGCGTGCGGCGGCGGAGGCGTGCTTTCGGCACGGTCGATTTTCGCGGCTGGCGCGCGGCCCGTGGCGGCTGGTGCTTCCGGCGCAGCGCGCTCGTGCGGCCGACGTGCCGAACCGTACGGCACCGACACTACCTCTTCGTCGAAATCGTCGTAGGTCGAAATGTATCCCGGCAGCTTCGAGCGATCCAGTTCGTCGCGGAACGACTGGATCACGCGCTGCTGGATCATGTCGCGGCATGACGAGTTGATCGGATGCGCGATGTCGGCGTACAGCTTCGCCCGGCCGTCTTCTTCCTTCACCACGCGGTCGGCATTGAGCCGCGTGCCGCACTGGTTGCAATAACACGCTCGCAGGTGGTTCTTGCAGCCGCAGGCGGCGCAGTGGGCGGTGAGCTTGCGGCTGGGCATCGCCACGAACGGGCCGTTGGTCCCCTCGATGATTTTCAGATCGCGGATCACGAAGCAATGATCGAACGTGATCGAGCAAAAGGCTTGCAGCCGCTCGCCAGCTTCTTCCATCAGCTTGATGCGGACTTCGCTAATCTCCATCGCCGGAACTCCTTTGCTTCCCCAGGTGTCGATCAATGACGGGTATCCACGGCGAAAACCTGGCACTCGCCGCGGCTTCTCAACACACGTGCGATGCGTCGAGCGTGGCGGGCGTTGCGACACAGTCCGAAATAGCTCGTGCCGCTGCCGCTCATCTGATGGGCGACGCAGTCGACACGCGAAAACTCGTTTTCCAAGCGGGCGATCCACGGCGACAACTCACGTGCCGCCGGCTGCAAACGATTCTGCAAGAGATGCGCGATGCGGTTCACCGGGCCGTGCGCGAGCGCATCGGCCAATGCCGCCGCGCCTCCCACGGTGCCAGTGCCACGACAATGCGCGTAGACGGCCGCAGTCGACAACCCGGCGGGCGGCTTGACCACCACGAAGTGCAGCCCCATCAGCCCCGCGATTGGTTCGATCCGCTCGCCGCGGCCGCGGCAGATCGCCGCTCCGCGCCCTAGGAAGAACGGCACGTCGCTGCCTAGCTCGGCGGCCAGTTCCGCCAGCCGTTCGCGTGACCAGCCGAGGTGCCAGAATTCGTTGCCGAGTACGAGCGCGGCGGCCGCATCGCTCGATCCGCCGCCCAGCCCGGCGGCCATCGGGATGCGCTTGACCAGCGTCAGCCGGGCGCCGTGTGTGATTCCCGCGCGCTGGCGCAGCAGGGCGAGTGCGCGCAAAGCGAGGTTCGTTTCGTCGGCGGGGCAGCCATAGGAAGCAAGCGCCGGGCGGCAGACGAGCGCCAGTCCGTTCGGATCGTCGGCCGGGGCCGGCGGCTCGATCGATAACGAGTCCGCTAGCGCCACGGGCACCATGAGCGTTTCGACTTCATGGTAACCGTCGCCGCGCTTACCCAGCACCTCGAGCAGAAGGTTCAGCTTCGCCGGGGCCGTGACTTCGAGTCGCAGCTCCGACCGGCGGGCCATCATTGCTACCGTCCCTGGTCCTGCCGGGGCCGCGTCGCCGGAACCCTGTCCAGCGCCATCGGCAGGTACGCACAGTCCTTCGTTCAAGAACAGCTAAGAACACGTCGGAATCGACCCCCACGCGACGCCCGCCCGCACAACACGTTCCGCCCGCTTTCATCTCAAGGTGCGATTCTAGAAGAAATCCTCTTGCGGCGTCAATGCGAGTTCAGCGGGACTGCTAAATCGCAAGTGCCGAGCGCCTTGGCACGAATCATCACTTGCCGTGATGCGCCAGCCAATATTGTCGGAATGCTTTCAGGCGCGGAAGCGATTCACGGTCCTTCGCCCGGCCAGTGGCTTCCTTGCTGGCGATGATGTCGTCGATGTGGCAGACCGGAAAGCCTTCCACGACGATGCGCCGCCGCCAGGCGTCATTGAAACGCTCGATCCCATCGGGAGCGAAAACAAGGTCGAGATCAAAAGGCCCGTTTTTCAACTGCACGAAATCCTTGCCGCGCTCGATTTCCGCGGCCTGAGCATCAGTCAGCTCAAAACCCAATTCGCCTAAGGCCGCAACGAGCTGTCGGCCATTTTGGGCATCACGATCGACAAACACATCGGCATCTTGCGTCGTATCGGGAAAGCCTAGCAAGATCGCGCCGCTCTTTCCTAAGAACAAGTAGCGCACGTCATGGCGAGCCAGTGCGTCGCGGATCTCTTCGGCTTGGCGGTACTCAAACGCGCCCATAACCGAGCCAATCCGGTAGATGTTGTTCGCACCACTGACGGTACTCGGCCGTGCTGTCGAACGAGCGGTACGTGGCGTCGTCGAGCACTGGCTTATAGGTGCGAATGAAGCTATACCGGAATCGGGTCTCTAACGACCGGCGCGCCGCGGCGTCGAATTCATCGCGCCACTCGCGTGGTATCGATTGCTCGTAATCATTGCGACTGGTTTCAGAAGCGGCCATATCGCGAATTCTACCGCGCGCCGAGTTGTGAGGCGTCGAGATAAAGCAGATATTCAGTCAGCCACGGATGCACCCAGGGGTTCCACGTGGGATAGCTGACCGATAGCGCGCTAAAGCACAACAGCACGCACGCGATGCCGCGCAGCCAGCGTCGCCCGGCCATCGCATCAACGGCTGGCAGCATGGCGATCAGCCACGGCGGCGCCATCCAGAACGCCCAGCGGAAGCCGCTCGTCATGCCGCCGTAATTGCGCTGATCGACCGGCATTGCGATGTAAAACGCCAGGCAGACTGCCGACACCGCCAAGAGCGCCAGCCCGGCGAGCCGCAGCGGCCCCGCGCGGACGCACATCATCACCAACCCCGCCACGCTGAGCAGCCACACCGGCGTGAGCGAGAAGATACCGTGATGCCCGATGAACGCATGGAAGGCGTAGAGCGCTGCGTCGGGCTCTCCCTGATCGACCGGGCTGCGCTTCGCCCGGTCCTTCCAGTAGCTATTGATGACACGAGTGCCACGGCGGTATTGGTAGTCGTACCAGCCGCCTGGCTTGTCGATTTGGGAATAGGCGGGCACCAATGAATGATGGGCTGCGTAGTTCGTGCCGAAGAATGCCGCGGCAACGATCAGCACGCCAGGCAGCCATGCGAGGATCGTTTGTCGCGGCGCCAGGAACAACATGCCGACGCCCAGCGCGCCGCACAGCGATAGCGCCGGCAGCTCGAACGCCGCCGCCAGCGCCGAGAAAAACCCGGCGACAAAGAACACCCGCAACTCGCGCCGGCGTTCGACCGCCGCCAACATTCCGGCATCGAGCGCGATCGCCACGCACACCGCAGCCGGCAGATGGTTGGTGAGCACCACCGCGAACGTGCTCAGAAATGTGCAGAACACCGCCGCGGCCATCACGAAAATCCGTCCCCAATCGCTACGGCCATACCGCTCGGCCATCCGCGCGATGCAAGCAAAGTACACGACGAGCGGCAGCACGTTGCAGGTGATGAGCATCGCGCGGCCGATCTCGTACGGATGCGTGCCGAGCGTGCGACCGGTGGCCTTGACGATCAGCCAGTACTCGCCGGCAATCAACGTGGCCAGCAGCGGCGGCTTGCTCGAGTACAGGTGCCCCTCATCGGGCCCCGGGGCGGGATTCCCCTGGCCGTCGTGCTTGACCATGTCGATCGTGTCCCAACCGGGCTGCGACACGATTTCGTCGATCGCATAGGTGCCGTGCTCGACCAGTGCCCGAACCGTGTCCCAGCGGCTACGGTCGTTGCCCGAGAGAAACGGTCGCTGCTGCTGCCAATCGGGGCGCTTCGCCACGTCACGCAGATATTTTTCGATCGCAATCTTGTCGACCGAATTGACCGATAGGATGCGCCCGGTCATCGAGCCGACACCGATCGCGATCAGCACCGCGTACACGGCGCGGCGCAATGTAGCTCGGCCGTCATCGTCGGCAGGCGTTATGCCGGGCTGCGTCAAGCCTGGTTGCGTCATACGTGCGTTGCCGGCTGGTCGGTCGTCGTGGATCGATGCACCACCGATGGAGGCGTCTGCTCGGCGATCGAGTAGGTATCGGCCGCGCGACCTTGGAAGGCGGTGATCAGCTCGGCAATGAAGCCGATCGAAAAAATTTGTGCTCCCAGCAACAGGAGGCCCACCGAGTAAATCACCGCCGGGCTCTGGTGCAGCTTTGGATCGATGCCTTGCATGGTGCGATAGACCCAGTAGAGCGTCAGATAAAGCAGCTCGAAGCCACCGAGCGTGATGAAGATCAGCCCCACGGTCCCCAGCAAGTGTTGCGGACGGTGACCGAAGCTGGTCAGGAACTTGACCGTCAGCAGGTCGAGAAAGCCCTTGGTGAACCGGCGCACGCCGTACTTCGAGTGGCCGAACCGTCGCGCACGGTGCTGGATTGGGATCTCGCCGACGCGGAAGCCGCGTGCGGCGGCCAGCACCGGTACGAAGCGGTGCATCTCGCCGTACAGTCGCACTTCGCCGATCACCTCGCGGCGATAACACTTCATGCCGCAGTTGTGGTCGTGCAGATGGACGCCGGTGATGGTGCTCACCATCCAGTTGAACACACGCGACGGCCAGACTTTGTGCCAGGGGTCGTGCCGCACCTGCTTCCAACCACTGACCACGTCGAGTCGGCGATGCTCTGCGCTGCCGGCGCGCGGTCGAGAATCTTCCAGCTCGGCCAGGAAGCGCGGAATCTCACGCGGGTCGTCCTGCAAATCGGCATCGAGCGTCATCACCACGTCGCCGCGGACCGACTGGAAGCCGGCACTCAACGCCGCCGCCTTGCCAAAGTTCCGGCGGAAGCGGATGCCGCGCACACGTGGGTCGTCCGCCGCCAGCCGGGCGATCACCTGCCACGAGTCGTCCGACGAACCATCGTCGACGAACAGGACGTCGAGATCGTAACCGTGTTCTTCGGCAATGCTTACCAGCTCGCCGTAGAGCAGCTCGAGGCTTTGGGCCTCGTTGAACACGGGAATGACAATCGACAACATGAAACGAGTGCCTGCAACGTGGCACGGATGAAAGGCTACGGAAACGAGCTACAGGTGGGACGGTTGCGGTCGGCGCGGACCGGCAAAATACAGGATAGCTGAAATCCCTAGCTCCGCCACTAGCGACACCAGCCGCGCCACAATGGCCGAGACCACCGCTGCGGCCTCGCCGTATCGCGGGGACAACAGCGCGATCAGGACCATCTCGCGGACCATCGCGCCGCCGGGAATCAGCGACAAGAAGCCAGCCACCACGGCCAGCGCCCCGGCAGCAGTGCAAATGAGCAAATCGTCGACCGTTGCCGGCTCACTGGCGAATCGCGCCGCGACGAGCGTCGCCCACAGGCTCACGCCGTTGAGCAGCCAGCCGCTGGCGATGCTCAGCCATCCACCAGCAAGCTCGCGCAGGTTTAACTGACCGATCCGCTCGACTGCCGCAGCGTTCACCTTGCTGCGGCCGACTATGGTGACGATGCGGCGAAACACTCCGGGCAAAATCGGCACTCCGGCGGCCAGCGCCATCCCCACGGCCACCGCCACCAGCCACAGCTCGTGGCGGAACCAAACGGCCAACAGCAGGCTCGCGAGTGCCGCGCCGACGGCCATCATGGTGAGCGTCTCGTAAAAGATGCTCACCACGGCCACGGCGGTATCGACGCGCGTACTGCGAATCAACCCGGTGCGCAGGACGATAACCATCGCCTTTCCTGGAATGTATTTTCCAAGATGACCGATGTAGTAGGCCCGCAATGTTTCGCCGAGCTGCGGCTCCTGGCCAAGCGCCGTGAGCACTCGCCGCCAGAACAAGCCGCTGGGCAGCAGCGAGAGGAGGTACAACACCCCGGAAGCGAACAGCCAACCTGGCCGCAGTTCAGCCGGCGACCATTGATGCTCTTCCAGGTCGCCGAGCGCCCCGGCCACCGTACGATGCACGCCCCAGGCCAGCACGAGCACGATCGCCAGCTTGAAACCGACGGCCAGCGCACGGCGAAGAAGAGGTTTCGTGGAGTTCACGGCCGGGTCATTGTCGCCGCGATCGGCCGGAGAAACAACGTCAGCCGACCGAGCCCGGCAGCGTCGGCGCTGTTACAGGCTCGACCGGCGCTTCGCGGCGCTTCCAATATTGATCGACCAGTTCCCGCGTCGAGCGGATGTTGTTTCGGCTCGAGGCGCCGAAGACGATCGACTCGATATTCGGCTGCTCGCAAACCCACTGGACCGCCTCGCGGGCCGAGATCGCTCCCGAGGCGAACACCGACATGGCGATCGCGCGGAACTTCCGCCGCCGCAGCGCCTCGGTGTAGGCACCGAACCCGCCGCACATGCGGAAGCCGAGCTTATTGATGTTCGAGCAGACGATCGGGTTCTCGATACCGACCGACTCCAGCGCGTCGAGCAGCTTGGGCATGTTCATGGTGATGAAGCCCGGCTCGGCATGGTATCGCGATCGCACATGGTTGGCGAACATCCGGAATGCCTCGTTGAACCCCAGCCCCAGCAGCAGGTCGACCACCACGTTCTGCAAGAAGATCACCGGCGTTTCGAGCCCGGCGAACATTTTCATCTCGGCATCGATAATCAGCGTGGTGATGCCCTCGATGTCCTTCTTGGCCAGGGCCATGCCGCCGCGCATCGCGGTATCGAGCAGACCGCCGTCGGGCAAAAAGCGGCGGACCGCGCCGAGCATGCCGTGCTCGGTCACCGCGTTGGCGTATTTGTGCGCGTACGGCATGCAGGGAAAGAACTTGAAGTCGGCGTAGCGCTGCGGATCGGAACGAACGTGATCGCAGACTCCGGCAATCCGGTCGTGCGTCGTACACATGAAGGTGTTCACCCCTTCGTCGTACGCGGCGTCGATCACTTCGATCACGGCGCGAATGTCCTGAAAGCGCATCGACTGGGCACGCGCCTTCTCTTCCGAGGCGTGGTTTACGCCGAAAAATTGGTTATCGCCGAATAACAAACGATCCATAGCCACCCGTTCCCTTCGCGGAAAACTTCAGATCTGCCCACATTCACTTCCGCCCGCATTCACGTGCCAAACATCACTTACCGAATAACGCCATCAGCCCGCGCCGTTTGCGCACCGGCGCCGGCAACTCGCTTTGTTCCGTGATCCCCGCACCACGCTGAGCGTCGGCAACCATCATCGCAATGACCCTGTCGGTCGCCGCCGCGGTGGCAAACGAGTTGACGTTGTCCGATTCGTTCTCTTCGATGCACCGCACGAAGTAATCGAGCTGCGCCGAATACTCCTCGCCGCGAACGTAGAACCACACGTCCTCGGTGAGCTGGGTGATATTGCGGGTGTTCCAACCTTCACGATAGCCCGGCAGCAGCTTCGCGGTATCGCGAAAATACGCGTGCACCTCTTGCCGGTCGGCCGTGATGCGCCCAGCAGTCCCCCAGACGGTGATCTTCGTGCTCATCTTGCGGCACGATTCGTCGCTCCAGTTCACCGATAGTTGAGCACTGCGGCCACCATCGAAATACAACGTCGTGAATACCTCGTCGTCGGTTTCGCTGGAAAACACGCTTCCCAGCACCGTCCCACCGACTCCTCGCGGCATGCCGAAGTACCACTGCACCAGGTTCAACGGATGGGCCGCGTAGTCGTACAGGCAACCGCCGCCCGCGGCGCGCTGCGAACGCCAAGTGCCCCCTTTGGGTTTCAACACTACTGGGCCGTACGCTTCGGCCTGGATGTGCGTCACGTCGCCGATCACCTTCGCATCGAGCAGCCGCTTCACTTCCTGGAACGTGCCGACGAAGCGGTAGTGGTAACCAACCTGGTTGACCAGGCCGCGCTCGGCGGCCAGCCGTGACAGCTCTTCGCTTTCGCGCGGATCGAGCGTCAACGGCTTCTCGCAGAACACATGCTTGCCGGCCTCGAGTGCCTTGCGCACCATCTTGGCGTGCATGCTCGAGGGCGTGGCGACCAACACGGCATCGAGCTCCGTGCGGCGCATCATGTCGTCGAAATCAGTGAATGTTGTGACGCCGGTGTACTTGTTCAGCACGTCGAGCACGTAGCTGGCCGGGTCGCAAACGGCCGCGACGCGCACCCCGGGGTGGGCGTTAATGATCGCCAGGTGCGACAGCCCCATCTTCCCTAATCCGACGACAGCGAGCTTGAGCATCATTTTCCTCTGGATTCAATCAACGCGGCGAGCGAGCTCGCCGGCTAAACGGCGGATGTTTAGTCTGGCAAATACCGCATCAACAATTGTTCATACTGCCCGGCGACGTGATCCCAGGTGAATTCCTCGTAGAACCGCGCGGTGCTGGCCGCACGCATCTGTTCGAGCTTCTCCGGGGATGACAAAACCTCGTCGAGCCGCTGGCCGAACGATTCGGCCGAGTTGAAATACACGGCTCCGTCGCGAACGACCCAGCGGTTGTAGGCATTGTCGTGTGCGATCACCGCGTTACCAGCGGCCATTGCCTCGACCAGCGAAGGATTCGTTCCGCCCACCGTATGCCCGTGGACGTATGCCAGGCCGTGAAACCTTAGCGGCTGCACGATATGCTTGTCGTAAATCGCGGCGAGGAACACCACCTCGTCGCTCGCCGCTTCGACCACTTGCCGGTGGTACTCGTCGACGTCCGGATTGAACTTGCCGAGCACCGCCAGTTTGCAGCCACGTGGTTTGGCCGAGAACCCTTGCACCATTTCGAGAATCGAGTTCTCGGGGATCGGCCGGGCGATCAGCGTCAGATACCGGCCGGGCTCGAGCCCCAGCGCTCGCACCGGTTCTTCGGGAGCAGTGGGGACCGGGTCGGCACCGTACGTGAGCGTGCTAATCTTTCGCCGCGGGGCACGCGTTAACAAATAGGCTTCGATCTCGGGATGGTCGGCAATCAGGTGGTTGCCCACGAAGCAGCCGATCCGCTCGTTGACGTACAGGATCGCCTGGCGCAAAAAACCCCAGCGCGCCCGCGACCACTCGATGCCGTCCATGTTGATGACGTTCGGAATGCCCTTCAGGCGGTGCAGCGTGTTGAACACCGCCGTGTTGTAGCCGAACGTCAGGCACAGATCGCGGAACTTGCACGAGTGCTTGATCGAGATCAGGTCGAATTGCGACGTGCCGCGCCAGCCCGGCCGATCGATGGGGATCTTTACGCGCTCGATGCCGTTGTACACATCCTCGGTGATTGGCCCCGTGCCTTTGGTCTGGCAGTACACGATCACGCGCCAACCTTGCTTGACCAGGAACAGCGCCACATTTTCCGCGGCAGTCTCGAAACCTCCATACGCGGCCGGCACACCGTGGGTGCCGAGAATGCGAACCGTCTTTCTCATGGGCGATGAAGACGAACGAGACGACTGCGGACGTGATTTGCCGGATGGCCGCTCGCGCACCAGGGGCTGGATCGCGGTGCCGCTGGCGTCGCTAGGGGCGGACGTGGTGCTGGTGGGCATCGAACGAGTGGTTGGGCAAAAGTTGAATTCCGTCCATCGTAGCCACCAGATGTTTGCCCTGCCAGCGGTGCGCGGGCATTGCCTACCACGGAACTTTCACTTGTCGCAGCGACAATCTCTACGAAGTCTCTCACCGTTACGACCCTTTCGCGCTGCACGACGCGCAGAATCGGCCCCCTGAAGTAATGCCAAAACGGCTACGATGCCCGCGACGTTCCGCTACAATGGGCGCGTTTTGAATTCACTCTGTTCAACTGCCGTCGTGGTGCCGCGCTGATGAAACGCATGGTTTCGTTCATCGTGCTGATGTGCATCGTGGCGGTGTTTGCGTTTCTGTCGTTCGAGGTGCTGTCGCGGTTTTTGCTGCCGCTGTTCATTGCCCTGCTGCTGGTAGTGATGTTTCGGCCGATGCACGATTGGCTGTCGCGGCGGCTGAACGGTCGTGAGCGCATCGCTGCCGGGCTTACCACGTTGTGCGTGCTGCTGATCTTTTTGCTCCCGTTGATGTGGTTCGTCAGCCGAGCAGCAACCGATACGCTCGGACTGGTGGGCGAGTTCGATCAGCACGCAGTGTTGCGGCAGGTCGGACAGTTGCGCGAGCGGTTCGACCTGGAACCGCCGCCTGAAACGCTGGTCGAAACGATCGACCGGCTCGACGCCACCCTGACCCGCCTGCGCGACTCGGCGCTGCCGGCAGCCGACTTTGCGAAGGAGGGAGAGCTGCGCCAGCAGTTGATCAGGGAGCTGACGGCCAACACCAACGAGCTCATCCACGAAATCTGGCCGTCCGACGCGCCGCCGGCGAACAAGGATGATCCCCGCGAGCGGGACCGCGAAAAAAAGGTCGGCGCCTTTCAGGACGCCAGCGCGCGGGTGATTGCAGCGATCAACGATCAGCAGGCGCTGTTGCCGGCGGTCCGCACAACGCAGCAATCGCTCGATGCCGTCCGCGACATGGTCAATGGCGGCGCCATTCGGCTGTGGCTGCGGCAGGCGCTCAAATTCGACGAGGCGCACGTGGCCCAATGGCGCGAAGAGCTGCAACAGATGGTGCGCCCTGTGGCGGTTGGCACCACAACGTTCGTTGGCGGATTCCTGCTCGAGCTGCTCATCGGCGTGACGGTGATGACCGTGTCGCTGTATTACTTCCTAGCCGATGGGCCGGCAATGCTCGACCAACTGATGAAGCTCACACCGCTGGACTCGCGCTACGAGCTGCAACTGCTCGACGAGTTCGGTCAGCTCACGCGGGCCATCCTCATCGCGATGCTGCTAAGCGCGTTCGTGCAGGGAGTGCTGGCCGGCATCGGCTACGCGCTCGCCGGCTTCGACAGCCTGTTCCTGCTTTCGGTACTGACGATGGTGTTTGCCATCGTGCCGTTCATCGGCGCGACGCCAATCTGGGGTTCGTGCGCCTTGTGGCTGTTCCTGCACGATGGCCGCCCGCAGGCGGCCATCGCCCTGGCGGTCTACGGCTTCGTGCTCGGCATCTTGGGCGACAACCTAGTGAAGCCGTGGGTGCTGCACGGGCGCTCGAACTTGCACCCGCTGCTGGGGCTGCTGAGCGTGCTGGGTGGCGTGCAGGCGCTGGGGCCGATTGGCATCGTCGTGGGACCGATGGCGGTGGCCATCTTGCAAACGCTGCTGGTGATGCTGCGAACCGAACTGACGGCGATCGACGCCGACAGTCGTGCCAGCAAGGCGCTTACGGCCCAGCCGGTCAGCACCACAGGACCCACCAGCATTGCCGGCACGCGCGATCCGTTGGTGCCGATCTGACGTACAACACTGTGAACGACACAAGTCTACGGATTGCCAGCCGTGGGCTTTCACGCCAAGGAGAAGTGATGAACACCGCGGCCCTGTTGGTGGCGCTGTCGACGGTTGGGATCGACTACGGTTGGGAGCCGGCTGACGGCGGCGGCATCCAGTACATCGTGCAAATCGACCCGCGCATGTTCGACGCAATGAAGAACGGCGGCGCCGTGAGCAGCGACCTGCCGCAGATACCTGGTGGCATTCGTGGTTACCGGGTCGTGGTCGGCACCGGTCCGCTACCGCACCAGGGAGAGCCGCTGCCGCAGGAACCTGCCGGAGGCCCCGCGCTCGCGCCGTCGGCGACCACGCCGACCCAGCCGAGCATCGAAGCAGCACCTCCGGCTAACGCCGAGGCGTCCAGTTCGCCTAGTGCCCAGCGCACCTTTGCACCTGCCGAGAGCATCGCACCGCCATCGGCGGCCGTCGCCATGACCACCCCTAAGCCTACACTCGACGAACCTCATTCAACAACCGCCGCGGCACACGTCGATCATCCGGTCGGGCAGTCGTCGCCGTTGGCTGAAAAGGCAGCGCTGCTGACGCTCATCGGGCTGTTCGCGTCGCTGGGGGGGAACGTCTACCTGGGGCTGGTCACCTGGACGCAGCGGCTGCGCTTCGGACGGCTGGTCCGCCAGGTGGCCACGTTCAAGTAGCGATCAAGCCCGCCCGCCTCGCGCGCCGTGTGCATCCTTCGCTGATGCCGGTTCGCGCAAGCGCTTCAGCTCGGCCAACAACTGATCGGCTGTGTAGATGCGGCCGGTCGGAACATTGAAGTTCCCCGCTCCCGGATCGCGCGAGAGCTGCACGCCCAACTGCTGGCCTCCCGGGGCGGCGACCATGTACTCGATCAGCTTCCAGCCGTCGGGGCCAGTCATCAACCGCCGCAGCACGATCTGGCCGTCGGGCAACGAGCCAAGCCGATCGAGCCGATCGAAGCCTCCGGGGATGTGTGCCGATTGCCGCATCAAGATCATCCCGGCCGGAGTGCGCAGTTCGCGCACCGTGATCGAGTTGTCGTCCAATAGCCGAGCGCGGACATCTTTCAACTGACTGCCGGTCCAGCCAAGTTTTTCCAGGTCCTTGAACATCGGCTCAACATCGCCCACGGCAATGAGATCACCGGCCTTGTAGTTCGGACGCTTCGCCAGGTGCTCGTGTACGAGCTTCGTGGCCTTGGCTACCGCTTCGGCCGGAGTGAGCGGCTTAGGCTTGGCCGGCTTCCGGGCCTTCGTCTCGCTGCCGGAGGCCGGGCGAGTAGCATTCACAGCGACAAGCAGCAGGGCCATCGCGGCCAACAATCGTGCGAGGGGCATGGCACTTTGCTCCGGCTTTGCGACGAATGTCATCTATCGATAGATTAGGTCGATGCGGTGCTGCGTGCTCAATTGCGGCCACCAACCCTGCGTACTTTCGCCCATGACTTGCCTGATCCGTGCCGTGGGACGACCCGAAGTGGCCCCTCTAGCGATGTCGGATCGTTTCCGGCATGAAATTTCCTATTTTATGAGTCTTCCCGATGGTGCCGGCGTGCCGTCATTGCCACCAGGCGAATACTGGATTCACCCCGACGACGTGCGACGGTGGTTGGACGAGGGAGTGTTTTTCCTGGTTTCGCCGCTGGATAGCGAGAACAAAACGGAAATCGAGCTCAGCGAAGAACATGAATTGTTCCTCGAGTGGTTGCAGCGCTTCGGCGTCGAGCGGGTGGTGGTGAATTCCCCCTAGAGGCTGTAAGCGAAACGTGCGAACCTCAGCACTGGTGGCAGGGTCTGCTTATGATGAAGATGCTGGCAGTTAGGCTGTGTCGGCGATCGTTACAATAGCGTTCGGCTTACAAGAATTTTCTGGCCTTTTCGGTCCGTATTCGTTAAGATCGACCTCCGCACTCCCCCGGGTTCTCGGTAAAGGAGTTACCGCTATGTCGGAATCGACTTACTTCCTGCAGGAATGCCCCACGTGCGGTAGGAGTCTCCACATTCGTGTTGAGTATTTGGGGAGAGAAGTCGTCTGCCAGCACTGCCGGGGTCGCCTGTTAGCGCACGATGGCGAAGGGACGGGGCCAGCCCCGGCCGATTCGTCGTTCGAGATGCTGCAACGGGTCGATGAATTGCTCGATCTGGCCGAGCAGCGCCGCTGGCCGCCTCGCTAATCGCACGGCGGAGTGCGGTTTAGCCGCGTCGCTTGCGACGCGCGGGGCAAGCCCTGCGGCTAAACTCATTTCTTCGGCGGCTCCGGTACTTCTTCAAGCTCCACCGGTGGACCTTCGAGCGCTCGCGAAAGATCGCTGCGCGTCAGCCGATAGATCAGAATTGCGTAGTTGATCTCGTGATCGGGATTGCGCTTACGCAGATAACTGCACAACCTTGCCAAGCGCGCGTGCTCGTACTGCTGGAACGTCTGAAACCAGAACGGTTCGCCGGTCTTCGTGATCAGTTCTTGCCGCGCCGTCGGATTGCCGGCCGTGCCGTCGAAGACTTTAAGATTGTTGACCAACTGCTGATAAATGCTCTCGTAGTTCCGGTT
Organism: Pirellulales bacterium; assembly: GCA_036272935.1. Lineage (GTDB taxonomy): Bacteria > Planctomycetota > Planctomycetia > Pirellulales > PNKZ01 > DATAXP01. The sequence goes on from DATAXP010000056.1 coordinate 48,051, forward strand.
CCACGGGCCGGGGAACGCCGTGTAGATGGTTTGCAGCATCGTGGCGCTGATGCAGTAGACCCCCTCATCGAGCGGCTGCGGTAAATGAGGCGGCGTGATCTCGAAGAAGCACGGGAGCATCTGTGCCTCAATGCCGTAGTACGTCGGCGACGCCGTGCCGAAATACGAGAAGAAAACCTTCTTTGGCGGCTTCGCATCATCAGTCGGCGGCGCGGTCTTGGCGTCGAGTCCTTCGCGCACCAACCACGCCTTGAGCGAGGGCAGCTCTTGCCCCCAGTCCAGCGAGCTGTCGACCAGATGCTCGTAGGCATTGCTCGGCGCACCAATTAATTGATTGAAGTACGCCAGGTAATTCGGCGCTCGCAGCACCGACTCGGTCACGAACAGCGCAATCATCACCAGGACCGTGCTGGCCAAGATCGGGTGCCGCCGTCCCTTGAGCCAATGCTCCATCGACGTGTTCTTCGGTTCCGAAGCATCCTCGACGCGTTCGCGTCGCCGGCGTCGCTTCGTCGGCGATGTGCTTGGCTCCTCCGTCGTCGTGTGCTCCACGGCGGGTTGAATCGGCGCTGGAACAGTGGCCGCCGCCCGCCGCGCTTCGTGGCTTACCGCGCTCCGCCGCAGCCACATCGCCGCGGCGCCCGCCAGGATGAACATCGGCGGGTAGGTCGGCAGGATATGCCGGTGGCCGATGTTTAGATGGCTGCTCACTGCGGCCGCCCAGTACACGATGAACAACGTCCACAAGGGTGCGGCGTGATACAGTCCCGCCGCCGCGCGCCAGGCCCAGGAATCGCGCTTCTCGGGTGGTTGATTCTGCAATCGCCAGCTCGTCGCGACCGCGGCGAACGCCAGGCCGATGAGCACAAACAACGTCAGCGGCGTCTTTACCAGCAGGCAATACGGAAAGAACTGCGGCCAGCCGTTGACGCTGTATTCGCCGTTGAGGAACGCGCTGCGCGCCTGGGCGTTCTTATGTACGAACGCGAAGCCGAAGAGGAATGATTCCGGGAGCAGGTGCGCATCTTTGACGATGCCGATTGACGATGCGATCGCCCCCCCGCCGCCGAGCAAGTAATCCCACGAGAATTGCAAATGGTCGCGGCCCGGCTGCCAGCGCGCCATCGCGTCGAACCGCAGACCGTACGACACCCACACCATCACCCAGGCAACGAGCATGTGAGCGGCGACCATCACCGCCATGGCGGCCGCCTGCTGCACCCGGCCGCGAAGCTGCACCATGCGGCGTCCGACGATCACCGGCAACGGCCCGCCGCGCGCGAGGCGCAGCACCGCCAGGACACCGATCATCGGAATCACCAGCGGCGAGGAGAATTTTGAGAGAAACAGGCCGCCTGTCGCCAGGCAACTCAGCAGCAGGTTCTTGATCGAGAGCGCGTGCAGCAACTGCCACGCGCACCACACGCTCGCCAGGAAGAAAAACGTCGCCGCGATATCTGAGGTCGCCAGCACGCCGTTGCACAGCATGCTGGGGCAGAACGCGAATAGTACCAGCGCCGCCCGCGCCACGCGCACGTCGAATAATCGCTTCGCAATCGAGTACGTCAGCGCCCCCAGCGCCACCGCCACCAGGCCCATCATGCCGCGCGACCACAGCAGCAAGTGCTTGACGTCGTTCACCGGCGTGCCGGTGTCGATCATCTTGAAAAAGAAACTCTTGCCGACCTCCCAGACGCTGGACACTTGCCACGCTTGGTCGTTCGTCAGGTCCGGGTATTGGTAGCCGAGCACCACCAACGGGATCGCCATCCAGCGCTGCGGCCAGTTGCCGTTCTCGGGCTGAAGGCGGTAGTCGTTTTGCGACCAGTACGAGTAGCCGGCCGTGATGTGCGCAATCTCGTCGAACGTGTTCGACTTGTTGGCGCTCGAGCCCAAGGCCAGCAGCCAGTACGCGGTCAGCAGCACCGGAACGATCAAGCCGCCGAGTTGCGTTTGGGCGCGCTTCGCGCGATGGATCGTCGCCGCCTGCTGATACGTGCTCACGCCGCCCTCTTAGTTCGCCCGTCGGCAGCCACCGCAGCCGGCAGCGTGCGACGCATCGGTAGCCGATGCATCGGCAACGCGACCGCCTGCCGTTCGACCAGCGCAATCAGGCTGGCGCCGCGGCGGTAGCCGGCGTAGCGCTCGTTATCGAGCGCGCGGCGGAGCACGCGGCTTTCGCCGGCAAAGAAGCGTTCGAGCATGCGATTGATCGGCTTGGCCGGTAGGTTGAAATCGGTCCCCGCCGCGCCGCTGGCGCGGTTCCGCCGTTGATTCACGCTCCGAACGGTGCGAATCACCGGCAGCAAGCGCGAATTGTAATAGGAAACGAGCCGCGTCGCGATTGGCAAATCGGCCCAAACAGCAGCCAAGTCGCTGCGATCGTAACGGCGATAATGCCCGAACGCCACGTCGTGAGGGCTCCACAGTCGCGGATCGGCAGGCACGGTGATCAGCAGATGGGCGCCGGGAGCCAACGCGTCGACAATTCGGCCAAGGAAGCCGGTATCGTCGGCCACGTGCTCCAGCACGTCCATCAGCAACACCACGTCGGCGGCGTGCAGCTCGTCGTGTACGTCGTCGGGCACCTGGCCGTGGACGAAGCGCACCTGCGGGAAGCGCTCGCGGGCCAGTTCGATGGCCCGGGCCGAGTGGTCGATCCCCACGCACGAGTAATCATCGGCCAGCACGGCGATGTTCCCGCCCGTGCCGCAACCGACATCGAGCACGCGTGTCTGCTTCGATGGCGGACAGGCCTCGGCCAGCACGCTACGCATGATCCGCCGCCGGCCCAAAAACCACCAATGATGCTCTTCGATCTCGGCGTGCAGCTCGTATTGTTCGTTTTGCATGGTCGTCCATGACCTGGGGAAAAATGCGAAATGATCAATGCTTAATGCTTAATTGCGGCAGTTACGCATTAAGCATTGATCATTCATCGTTTTTGAAGTGCCGCTTGACGATGTACAGCGGGCGCTGCTTTACCTCGTCGTAGATGCGCCCCAGGTACTCGCCCAACAGGCCGAGCGCCATGAGTTGCAACCCGCCGAGGAACAGCACCAGCGTGACCAGCGTGGTGAATCCGGTTTGGGCCGTTTCGGTCCCCAACAGCCGGCGGACGATAAACGACAGCGCCAGCACAAAGCCCACCAGGCTCACGAGCACGCCAGCACCCACCATCAAGCGGAGCGGCTTATACGAAAAGCTCAGGAAGCCGTCCATCGCATATCGGAACAGCCGCCAAAGGTTCTGCTTCGGAGCGCCAGCAGCGCGCTCCTGCCGATCGTAGAACACCGTGCGCTGGTCGAAGCCAATCCAGGCCCGCAACCCCGGCAGAAAACGGTTCTTTTCGGGCAGCCGGTTCAATTCCGTCACCGCCTGGTGCCCGAGCAGTCCGAAGATGCCAACCTGGTTGGGGATCGGAAAATCGCTGATCCAGTCCATCAGCCGGTAGAACAGGTCGAAGCCCAGGCGGCGCAGGCCGGTTTCCTGGCGCTCGCGTCGCACCGCCCGCACCACGTCGGCCCCGGAGCGCCAGCATGCTACCAGCTCGGGAATCAGCTCGGGCGGGTCCTGCAAGTCGCCGTCCATCATCACCACGGCATCAGCCCCCTGCGCGGCAGCCAGCCCGGCGGTGATGGCCGGCTGATGACCAAAGTTCCGCGACAGCTCGACCACCGTGAACCGCGGATCGGTTTTGTGCTGTTCGAGCATCAGCGGCAGCGAACCATCGCGGCTGCCGTCGTTCACGTAAATGACCGTCGCCTGCACATCCGGCAGCAGGTCGAACGTCGCGCGCAGCCGACGATACAACTCGGGCAGGTTCTCCTGCTCGTTGTAGATCGGAACGACGACGGCAAGCGTTTGCATGACAGTCATTGAACCTGCCAAGTCCGCGACGGCGGGGGCGTACTTCCATGATACTTGATGCTCGCCAGCCGAGAACCGCCTGGCGTCGAGGGAGCAATGGTCGGCGTAGCGATTGCGCCGACGATGCCGTTTATCGCGGCCGTCTATTTCGTGGTGGCGGCGATTCGCAGGCCGTATGCGTTACTGCGGCCGTCGGGCGCATAGAGGTTTCGCCTGCCGCTGCCCAAATGATCGCGTTCGTTCGAGAATGCCCCGCCGCGTAGCACGCGTCGTGATCCGGTCGGCGCGCCCTGGGGGTCCACAGGCGGTGACTGCTGATAATAGTCCTTAGCGTGCCAGTCAGAACACCATTCCCAGACATTGCCCGACATGTCGTAAAGGTCCCAGGCGTTGGGGCGCAACTGACCCACCGGATGCGTCGTCTTCTCCGAGTTCTCTTTGAACCAGGCGTATTGCGGCAAGGCACGGAGATCGTCGCCGAAATAGTACGCGGTCGTCGTTCCCGCGCGGCAGGCGTATTCCCATTCGGCTTCGGTGGGAAGGCGAAATTGAAATCGCTGACCCAAAGGCGATTTGTTGAGTTTCTCCAGGAACTGCTGGCAATCGTCCCACGAAACATTTTCAATCGGCTTGGCGGGATTCGCGCCACCGACGGCTGGGTTGTTCCCCATCACGGCTTGCCATTGCAATTGCGTCACTTCAGTACTGCCCAAATAAAATGGCTTGGAAATCATCACTTCGTGTTGTGGCTCGTAACTCTTGTGATCGGGGTCTGAATCCGGTGAGCCCATCACAAACTTGCCGGCAGGAATCAGGCGCAAG
>DATAXP010000057.1:0-120148 GCA_036272935.1 Pirellulales bacterium
TGTTCCACGACTACCGCTACTTCTTTTACTTGACCAACGACTGGGACTTGTCGCCGGCCGAGGTGGTGTTCGAGGCCAACGACCGCTGCGACCAGGAGAACCTGCTGGCCCAGCTCAAGGGGAGTGTACGGGCATTGCACGCGCCGGTCGATACCTTGCTGAGCAACGGGGCTTACATGGTGATGGTGTCGCTGGCCTGGAATTTGAAAGCCTGGTGGGCCTTGCTGTTGCCCGAGGGACGCTCGCGACATGCCCAGGCGTGGCGCGCGCAGAAGCGGCGCGTGCTCGGGATGGAGTTCAAGACCTTCCGCAATGCCATCGTGCGCTTGCCCTGTCAGATCGTGCAAGGCGGACGGCGGTTGATCTACCGCCTGTTGAGTTGGAACCCTTGGCAAGCGGTGTTCTTCCGTTGGCTCGATCACTTACGGTGCTGACGTGAGAACCCCGAAGCCGGAGTCCGGATGCTCCGGTCCGCCGCCACGTCGAACCCCAGAAAGCACTCGACCATGCCCGACCACAATCCGATCTCCACCACCACGCCGATTGGCGTCGGTCCACTCGGCATTGCGCTTCATGCCGACCGGAGAAAACGCCACTCCACGCGGTCGGCCTTCGCTTGTTTAAGGACTAGGTCCGGGAAACCGACATGCAGCCGCCGCGCCTCGCACCTGTATATGTCGATCGCAGCATAGCGAGCGATGCGGTACAGCCACGTCGAGAATGTATTGCCCGGCTGCCACGTCTCGCACCGCTTCCACACGTTTTCCCATGTTGTTGCTGCCGTCTCGTCCGCGACCCGCTCGTCACGGCTGCGCAGCCACCCTAGCAGCGGCTCGGCGTATCGATCGTGCAGCGCGCGGAAGTACGTCTCATCGCCGGTGTTGATGTATCTCACGATCAGTTGTTCAGGTGTCATCGTTGTTGTTCCGGGTGTTGAGTGAGTGCCTATCTCTACAGTCGCTCGATTTTGGCGGCGAGCAAGCGCAGGGCACCGCATTCACTTTTTGCGTTTCGCCCGCGTTTTTCGATGAGAACACCCGAATCCGACGCCTCAGAAAATAACCGGCACATTCAGGACGATGGTTACGATCCTTGCGTGCAACGCTGTCGAAGGTGGTGCAATACGTCACGCGATTGGCTGGTGCGACGTAGTGCTTGCCAGGGCAAGCAAGCACTATTGGAGATACAATGGAGAAGACACTTCTGTCGGTCGCAGACACGGCCGAGACTTTGGGCATCAGCGAACGAACACTGTGGACGTTGCGGCAGCAAGGCAAGATTCACGCCGTTCATATCGGCCGCCGAGTTCTCTTCGCGGTCGCCGAGATTCAGCGGTTCATCACTGAGCAACAGCGGGAGGCAAGCTAGTGGCCAGTATTTCGACCAGCGGCGGCAGACGCATCCTGTATCTCGGCAGCGGCAAGGGACGCCGTAAGCTGCACCTCGGCACGATGAATGCCAAGACCGCTGCCAGCGTCAAGCTGCACGTCGAGTATCTGCACACTGCCAGGCTCGCTAACCAGCCTGCACCGCCAGATACCGCCCGCTGGCTGGCCGGTATCGACGATGCCTTGCACGACAAGATTGCCGGACTTGGCCTATGCGAGCCTCGCGCGCCAAGAGAGACGGCAACGCTTCAGGCATTCATCGATCAGTACGTGGAATCGCGGGGCGATGTAAAGGCAGTGACGAAAGCTGCATGGCGGCAAGGTGAGCAAAGCCTAGTTGCTTTCCTCGGTGCCGACCGCGACTTGGCGACCGTCACGAAGGGCGATGCTGACGATTACATCGTCTATCTGCGAAGTCTCGACTTGGCCAGCTTCACGCAGAAGAAACGGCTCCAATTCGCCAAGACGATCTTTCGATCGGCACTTCGGCACAAGCTGATTGCCGAGAACCCGTTCGCCGACGCCAAGATTACGGCTTCGATGGCGAACCGCAAAGCGATGATTGAGCCGACCGACATCGACAAGATTCTTGCCGCCTGTCCCGATCACAACTGGCGTTGTATCACGGTGCTGGCCCGCTATGGCGGTCTACGCTGCCCCAGCGAAGTGCTCAGCTTGCGCTGGCAGGACATCGACTGGGCCGCAGGCAAGATGCTTGTCACGGTGCCCAAACTTGAGCATCTTGAAGGAAAAGCAACCCGTGAGGTTCCGCTTTTTCCGGAAGTGCGGGACGTGCTCTGGGATGCTCATCAGCTTGCGCCCGATGGCGCGGTCTATGTTGTCGATGAGCGTTTTCGCCGATCCGCGAACCATCGCGACGGCTGGAAAAACTGCAACCTATCGACCACGTTCAAGAAGATCATCCGCCGCGCGGGCCTTGAACCGTGGCCCAAGGTGTTCCACAACCTGCGCGCATCCCGCGCCACTGAACTGGTCCGGACGTTCCCCAGCCACGTCGCTGCCGCCTGGCTCGGCCACACTGAGGCAATCGCAGACAAGCACTACCGGAGAGTGACCGATGACGACTGGAATCGGGCGGTGCAGAAAACGGTGCAGCTTGGAGCGGAAATAGGTCGCAACGCCTCACGTTCTAAGCGCTCGCGAGTCGAATTTCCGCAGGAATTTAGCACTTGCGAGTCAGTTCCGGAAACCGAATGGGCGACACAGGACTCGAACCTGTGACCCCGACCGTGTGAGGATCGTGCTCTAACCAACTGAGCTAGTCGCCCGGAAGTTCAATCGAAAGGTTACAGTTTTTTTCGTCGGACCGGTAGGGTTACAGTTCTGCGGAACGAAACCCGTTTATCTGCGGGCTTTTCGGCGATTCTGCCGGGACCGGCAAACCGTGTGAGGATAGTGCTCTAACCAACTGAGCTAGTCGCCCGAGGGGTAACGGCGAAGATACCCGATTGCCGCGTGTGCCTCAAGCGGCCGTAACGACTGGCGAGTCCGCGGCGCGGTGCAGCGTCAGCGCGAAACGGTGTAGCGCCAGCGAATCGTTGCCGGCGGCTCGACCGATTGCGTGTGGGCGTCGATCCGCACCAGTTCTTGCAGCGGATACTCGACGCAACTGGCCTCGCCCGCCGCCGGGTCGACTGCGAGCACCACGTCGGGCGCGTCGGCAGGCCGATGGTAGACGGTGCTCAAATGCTGCGGCGGCTGAGTTACGCGGCAGGCGACGTCGAACGAGAGCGCGCCGTCGGACTGGGCCTCGATGCTGACCGACCAATGGCTCGCGCCGGCCAAGCCCAGCAGCATCGCCACCGGGCGGCCATCGCGCGTTTCGACGGCGAGCTGTTGCAGCGGTGGACTGGCGGGCCATGCTTCGTCCCCCGAGCCTTCGATCGACACCAGCGCAGCGTTCCAGTCGTCACCGTCACTCACTTCGACCACGTGCGCATAGCGATCGCCCGCGTGCGTGAAGCGCACACGCAGCGAACCGGCGGCGACGATTTCCTCGGCAGGCATATCCAACAGGCTACAGGCTACGGGCACCGGGCTACAGGTGGTTTTTTTTGCCGGCGCCTGTAGCCTGTAGTCTGGAGCCCGTAGCCCTATGCTCGCCGAAGATTTTTTCGCCCGGGAAACGCTCGTCGTGGCGCGAGAGCTGATCGGCACCGAGCTCGTGGTGGGCCGCTGTGCCGGACGGATCGTCGAAACCGAGGCGTACAAGACCGACGCGGCGTCGCACTACGTCACGCGCCGGAACCAGGCAGTGTTCATGCGCGAGACGCACGCCCATGTGTACGTGTACTTTATCTATGGCATGTATCACTGCCTGAATTTCACGACCGATTCGACCGCTCCCGGGGCGATCTTGATCCGGGCGGCTGAGCCGCTGCGGGGGATCGAGCTGATGCGCCAGCGCCGCCGCACCACCGACATCCGCAAGCTGGCCCGCGGGCCAGGCTGCCTGTGCCAGGCATTCGCGATCGATCTGTCGTTCAACGGCCTGCCAATCGGCAAGAAAATCCGCGTGCTGCCCCGCCGCGATAAGCCGGCGATCGAGACAACTCGCCGGATCGGCATCTCGCAAGCGGTCGAGCTGCCGTGGCGATTTTACGAACGCGATAGCCAGTTCACATCGCCGCATCCGCGAGAGTAGTAGGCGGAGGGCAGTGGGCAGTAAGCAGATACGGAACAGCGGTTGAGGTTTTTGGCAATTCGGCGACAATCTTATTTTCCAGCCCCGAGTCCCCAGCCCCCAGTCCCTTCTGCATGCCGCCACGCGTGCTCATCCTTCGTGCTCCGGGAACTAACTGCGATGGCGAGACGGCGTTCGCTTTCGAGCAGGCCGGCGGCACTGTCGAAGCGCTGCACGTCAATCGGGTGCTCGAGAATCCGCGGACGCTCGAGCGGTTTCAGATTCTCTGTCTCCCCGGGGGTTTCAGCTACGGCGACGATCTGTCGGCAGGACGCATCCTCGGCTCGCAGCTCCGGCTGCACTTGGGTGATCGCCTGCGCGAGTTCCAGGCTGCCGGCAAATTGGTGCTCGGCATCTGCAACGGATTTCAGGTGCTCATCAAGTCGGGCCTGCTGTTCAGCGACGAGCCGAACCACGAGCCGCCCGCCACGCTGACCAACAACGACTCGGGGCATTTCGAGGCGCGCTGGATCCAGGTCCGACGTGCCGGCGAGCAGTGCGTGTTCCTGCGCGGCATCGAGCACATGGACTTGCCGATCGCCCACGGCGAAGGCAAATTCGTCGCCCGCTCGCCGGCGGCGCTCGAGCAGCTTGAGCGTGCCGGGCAACTTTGCCTGCGCTATGCTGGAGCCGGCGAATGCAATCTGGCGTTTCCGGAGAACCCCAACGGCTCGCAGCTCGACGTGGCCGGCATGTGCGACGCTTCGGGGCGCGTATTCGGCCTGATGCCGCACCCGGAACGTCATATCGATCGTACCCAGCACCCGCGCTGGACGCGCCGAGCGGCCGACGCCACCGGCGACGGGCTGAAAGTGTTTCAGAACGCGGTAAATTATTTTGGGTGACGGGCTACAGGCTACGGCAAGCGGGCGCGAGATGAATGATCGCCGGCTTCATGTCGCCGGTCGGTTGCGTAGCTTTGTCTACGCAGGTCGTGGCGTGCTGTTGATGCTGCGCACGCAGCAGAACGCGTGGCTGCACGCGGCGGCGACGGTACTGGCGATCGGGTTGGGCGCGTGGCTCGGCATCGACCGTGGCCAGTGGTGCTGGATTATTGCGGCTATCGTGGCGGTGTGGACCGCCGAGGCGCTGAACACCGCGTTCGAGTTTTTGTGCGACGTCGCGAGTCCCGCGTTCCACCCACAAGTGGAAAAAGCCAAAGACGTGTCGGCCGGTGCGGTGCTTATCAGTGCCGGTGGGGCGCTGGCCATCGGACTGATCGTCTTTGGGCCGCGGCTGTGGGAGCGGTTGGTTTCCTAGCGGCCCGTGGCATTGGTCGCCCGATGCGCGGCGGACAAGTCCGTCGGCTAAACTGCTACGAAACGGCCCTTGCAAAACGGCTCGCATTCGGCACAATGGTTCGTTTCGACGCATTTTCAGTCTTAGCCGTTGCGAGGCCGTACGATGGCCGAAGTTTTGAACGTTAAACGCCGCAATCCTCAAGGCAAGCGCCACGCTCGGCGATTGCGCGAGCAGGGGAACATTCCTGTCAACCTGTACGGCCACGGCCAGGAGAACGTGTACCTCGCGGTGCCGGCCGAGCAGGTGCGTTCGATGGTCCGGCACAGCGCCCGGGTAGTCGACCTGGCCGGCGACATCCAGGAGAAGGCGTTCGTCCGCGAGATGCAGTGGGACCCGTTCGGTCTGGAGGTGCTGCATCTCGACCTGACGCGCGTCAGTGCCGACGAGCGCGTCGAGGTGAACGTGACCGTCGAGCTGCGCGGCACATCTCCGGGCGTGAAGGAAGGTGGCATCCTCGATCACGTGATGCACGAGGTCGAGATCGACTGTCTGGCGATCGAGATTCCGGAGAAGCTGTTCCTGCGGGTCGGAGAGCTGAAGTTGAACGGGTCGCTCACGGCGTCGGCCGTCGAGTTGCCGGCAGGCGTGAAGTTGCTGACTGATCCGGAGGCGATCGTGGTGAACTGCGTACCGCCGGCCGCCGAGGGCGAAGAGGCTCCGTTGGCTGCCGAAGGAGCCGAGCCCGAAGTGATCGGTCGCAAGGCCAGCGATGACGAAGCCGAGGAGGAATAAAGCTCTACGGAATAGAAACAGCGCAGTGAGCGCCGAGCTTGTTGCGGCGTCCGGTGTGCGCGGGTGATCGATGAAACTCGTGGTTGGGCTGGGAAACCCTGGCCGCAAGTACCAGGGAACGCGGCACAACGTCGGCTTCGAGGTGTTGGCCGATTTGGCGCGTCGCGGCAACGCGGGGAAGCCGAAAGCAAATTTTCAGGGCGAGGTGATTGAGGCAACGATCGACGGACAACGGCTGATCTTGCTGGCCCCGCAGACGTTCATGAACCGCAGCGGGACCAGCACCGTGCTGGCCCGCGATTTTTACAAGTTGACGAACGAGAACGTGTTGGTGGTTTGCGACGATTTTGCCCTGCCGACCGGGCGACTGAGGCTGCGGGGGCAAGGATCGTCGGGAGGACAAAAGGGACTGGACGACGTGATCCGCACACTGGGCAGCGACGCGGTGCCACGGCTGCGGATCGGCATCGGTCCGGTCCCGGCGGGTTGGGAGCCGGCCGACTTTGTGCTCGGACGGTTCGCTAAGGAAGAACGAGAAACAATCGACGCCACGGTGCCGCGAGCAGCCGACGCCGTGGTGTCGTGGGCGAGCCGTGGCTTGGCCGCGGCAATGAACGAATTCAACACAACTAGTAACTAGCTACTGGCAACTGCTCAAGGAGCAACGAACTTGGCTGAGAACGCTTACGAGGGAATGTTCCTCCTCGACTCGAACCGCTACGGGCGCGATCCTGGCGGAATGGCGAACCAGATTTCCGAGCTGATCACCAAGCGCGGCGGGACGATCCTCGTCAGCCGGCTTTGGGAAGAGCGCCGCCTGGCCTATCCCATCAACGGTCAGCGCAAGGGGACCTACTGGCTGACGTACTTCCGAATGGACAGTAAAGAGCTGTCGACGCTGAATCGCGAAACGCACCTGAACGACAACATCCTGCGCAGCCTAGTGCTGAAGGTCGATTCGCGGATTGTCGACACCCTGGTTACGCATGCCAAGGCCGGACCGATCGAGGCTGCCAAGGCACAGGCACGCCGCCCCGAGCCGGTCGTTGCCGCACCCGTCGTGGCCGGAATCGAAGTACCGGACGAGGACCTGGGCAACGGCTAACCAAACGGTTGCGTTGCTGGCAGGCGACCGATTTGGTATCTTGAACGACGTAGCATTTGTTCACGTGTCGGGTGTCTGACAGCGAAGGAGCGAAGTGCGATGGCAAGCTTCAACAAGGTGGTTCTGGTCGGCAACTTGACGCGCGATCCCGAGCTGCGCTACACGACCACCAGCATGGCAGTTTGCGACATCGGCCTGGCGGTGAACGACCGGCGGAAGAACGCCAATGGCGAATGGGTGGAGGAGACCACGTTCGTCGACATCACACTGTGGGGGCGCACGGCCGAGGTGGCTGGCGAGTACCTGAAGAAAGGGTCGTCGGTGCTGATCGAAGGTCGGCTGAAGCTCGACACCTGGGAAAAAGACGGCCAGAAGCGATCGAAACTGAAAGTGGTTGCCGAGACGATGCAGATGCTCGGCGGCCGCGGCGGACAAGGTGGCGTCGGCCCCGGTGGTGGTGGCGAAGGTCGCGGCCGTGGCTCCGCCCCGCGTGAAGATGAATACGGTGGCGACGAAAGCTACAGCGAAGCGCGCCCCAGCGCCCAACGCGCCCCGGCACGCTCTGCCGCCCCGCCTGCCGATGATATTCCGTTCTAGGAGTTGATGATCCATGCCCAAGACAACCACCCGTCCGAAGCGGCTCCCGAAGGCGGCCAACGGCGGCATCGAGCTGTTGCTGATTCAATCGGTCGATCACCTCGGCAAGCAAGGCGACGTGGTGAGCGTGCGTCCCGGCTACGCCATGAACTACCTGCTGCCACAGGGGCTGGCGACGATTGCCACCGAGCATCACAAGCGGATGGTCGACAAGCACCGCACCCGCTTGCAGGAGATTCAGAACGCGCGGCTTGCCGGGCTGCGTGCCCAGGCCGACGAACTGGGCCGGTTGAGCATCACGATCGAGGCCAATGCCAACGACGAAGGACACCTGTACGGCTCGGTCGGCGCCAGCGACATCGTCAACGCGCTGAAGCGCAGCGAGGTGACCGTGACCGGCGACCAGGTGCGGCTCAAGGGTCCGCTCAAGGAGCTGGGCCTCTACACCGTGGCGATCCACCTGGGGCACGAGATCGACGCCGAGTTGAAGGTGTGGGTCGTGCCGACCGTGAGCGACGAGGCCGCCCCGCAGCCGCCGGCCAAGAGCTGAGCGGTATGGAACGACGATGGCGAGCGGGGCGTGTCAACGCCCCGGTAGTTCGGCGATTGTTCTGCGATTCATCTGACCGGGGGCATGACTGCCCCCGCTCGCCGGGCGATTGCGGCGGAGACCCTTTCCATGGCCACTCTCGATCGACCGAACGAGCGCTCGGCCGGTGTGCGTGGCTCGGAAATCCTCGATCGGACGCCGCCGCACAATCTTGACGCCGAGCGTGGCGTGCTGGGCAGCATGGTGCTCGAGCCGACCATGTGCGACGAAGTCGCCATGGTGCTCGCGCACGACGATTTCTACTCGCCCGCGCATCAGACGTTGTACGCGCAGCTGATCGCCATGCACAACGAGAGCGCGCGGATCGATCCGACGCTGCTGATCGAACGGCTCAAATCGAGTGGCGATTTCGAGTCGATCGGTGGGCTGGCGGGTCTGGCCGAGGTGCTCGAAGCGGTGCCCACCGCGGCCAATGCCGTGTACTACGCCGAGATCGTGCGGAACAAGGCGACGCTGCGATCGCTGATCCGCGCAAGCACCGAAATCCTCCGCGATGCCTACGACCAATCGCTCGAGGCCCGCGAGTTGCTGGCTGCCGCCGAGTCGCGCATCTTCGGCATTCTCGACGACAAAGGGACCGGCGAACTGGCGGCCATGCAGGACGTGCTGCACGAGGCGCTCGAGCGCATCGATGCCCGCTTGCTCAAGGGGGGCGGCATTCGCGGCGTGAGCACCGGCTTTTCCGACCTCGACCAGATGACCGGCGGCTTGCACCCCTCGGAGCTGGTGATCCTGGCCGCGCGTCCCAGCATGGGCAAGACCGCCCTGGCCACGAACATTGCCGATCACGTGGCGTTGAAGGAGCGGAAGACCGCGCTGTTCGTCAGCCTCGAAATGTCGCGGCTCGAGCTGGCCGAACGCATGGTGTGCTCGCACGGGCAGATCAATGGCCACAAGCTTCGCAATGGTTATCTATCGCAGATCGACCGCAAGCGGTTGGTCGAGACGGTGAGCAAGATGAGCGAGGCGACGTTGTTCATCGACGACACGCCAAGCCGCACGATGACCGAGATCGCCGCCACCGCGCGGCGGCTGAAGCGCCGCAACAACCTAGAGCTGGTGGTGATCGACTACTTGCAGCTCATCGAGCCGGATAATCCCAAGGATCCTCGGCAAGAACAGGTGGCCCGCATCGCCCGGCGGCTCAAGGGGCTAGCACGCGAGCTGAAGGTGCCGGTGCTCTGCCTTGCCCAGCTCAACCGGCAAGCGGAAGTCGCGCGCGACAACCGGCCACGGCTCAGCCACCTGCGCGAATCGGGGGCCATCGAGCAGGACGCCGACGTGGTGATGTTCGTCCATCGCGACGAGTATTACTGTTCCAACGACGCCGAGCGCCAGCAAGTCGCCGGCCAGGCCGACATCATCCTCGCCAAGCAGCGCAACGGCCCGGTCGGCGAGGTGAAGCTTGCATGGCGGCAGGACTACACGCGGTTTGAGAACTTGGCGCAGGCTGCGGAAGAGTACGACTTCAGCTAGCGATGCCTCAGTCTCAAGCGCCGCATGAATGCGACGGCTAAGCGGCGGCTGTTCGGAAGTAAAACCCGCAATTCGCCTTGCCGCTCTGGGGGCGATTCGGTATCTCTACCCGCGCCCGCACCAGCGGTTTGCCGCCCTGCCTCCATCCTTAGGGCGGTCGACCGCTGATCACGGCGTTTCCTCCACACGGCGGAAACGTCGTTCCCGTCATGCGTTCTCGTCTGCCGTTGTCGCGTCTTACGGATTTCCGCAACTACATGCCGAGTGGCTGCCGGTACCATCATTGGCTTCGGCCCAACGCGCTTGCGCTGACGATTGCGCTGACGATCGTCATCGGCTCGGCGGGTGTCGTTCGCGCGCAGTTCATGCCCGGCGCCAACGTCGGCTTCGGCGGACAGGGCGGGATGAACGGCGGCATGAACGGCGGCATGAACGGCGGTATGGGCGGCGGTATGGGCGGCGGTATGGGCGGCCCAGGCGGAATGAATGGCGGCTTCGGCTCACCGGGCGGCTCGGGCCCTTCGGGCGATAGCTGGAAGAAGCGTCGCGGCGAGAAGAGCGAAAAGGAAGACCCCGACGCCGAGGCGGTCCGTGAACACGCCCCGGTCGCTCCGATCACGCCGCTTTCGACCGGGCAACAGCCCGGCGAAAAAATCGACGCGCCCACCGACAAAGACAACGTGGTTGACGTCCGCGTGTTCGGCAACCAGGCCGTCGCGCTGCAGCGCATCACGCCGCACGTGAAGATGCGCGCCGGTCGCAACTTCGATCACGAGCTGATCGAGGACGACGTGCGCCGGCTGATCAAGTCCCGACTGTTTGTCACGGTCGACGCGAAGTTCCAGCGTGCCCCCGACGGCGGCGTGATCGTGATCTACCAGGTCGTGGAGCGCCCTACGCTGCGCTACGTGCGGTACGTCGGCTCAAGCGTCAAGAAACGCCACCTCGATAAGCAAACCAACCTGAAGGCGGGCGACTCGGCCGACCCGTACATGGTGACCGAGGCCAAGCGCAAGCTCGAAGATTGGTACGTGTCGAAAGGCTATGGCAAGGTCCGCGTAACCATCATGGAAGGCGACAAGCCCGGCGATCGCGGCGCCGTATTCGTCATCAACGAAGGCCAAAAGCAGCGGCTTTGGAAGATCGATTTCGTGGGCAACGAAGTCGCCCCCGACGGACGCCTCAAGACGCAGGTGAAATCAAAGACGCCGTTCCTGTTCGTGTTCAAGGGAGAAGTCGATCGGCAGAAGATCGACGAGGACGTCGACCGGCTCAAGGCCTACTACCGTGGTTTGGGATACTTCCGTGCCCGCATCGGACGCGAGCTCGAGTTCAACGAAAAGCAGAACTGGATGACGCTTACCTTCGTCATCGACGAGGGCCCGCGCTACAAGATTGAAAATACCTCGATTGTCGGCAACACCAAGTTCGAAACCGACGTGCTGAACAAAGCGCTGAAGATGAAGTCGGGCGAGTTCTTCGACCAGACCATCCTCAAGGCCGACATCACCGCCATCCAGGACAAGTACGGTAGCGTGGGCTACATCTTTGCCGACATCGAACCCGATCTGCGTTTTCATGAGGAGCCGGGCAAGCTCGATTTGGTGTACCACATCCAGGAAGGAGGCAGGTATCGCATCGGGCGCGTCGACGTGAAGATTGCGGGCGACAATCCCCGCACGCGCCGTCACACCGTGCTCAACCGCATCTCGGTGCGGCCCGGCCAGATTGCCGACATTCGCGACCTGCGCGACAGCGAACGCCGGCTGAAAGGCTCCGGCCTGTTCATGAACAAGCCGGCCGACGGGATCGAGCCTCGCCTGGTGTGGGGCCAACCGGGTTCAAGCGACGATGACGATTCGGACACGCAAACCGCTTCGGGCAACAATCGAGCCGGTGGGGGTGGTGGACGCGGTGGCGGCGGCGGCGGCGGCGGCGGTGGTCGCGGCGGTTTCGGCGGCGGACGCGGCATGCGCGGCCAAAGCCCCGACGACGTCACGATCGACGACCCGGCCATCGAAGAGCAATTCCGGCCCTGGCATCCCGAACCGGGGAGCACTGACCAGCCGATCAACGTCGTAGTGCTAGGCGAGTGGGCCGAAGAACAACAGCCGGCGCCCCCTGAAGCCAAGCCTTCACCGGCGCGGGCCGGCATGATTGCGCGGCTGCTAGGTCGCGGCTCGTCCCCGGCAGTCGTCCGTGCTCAAAGCCCCGGCGGCTACGACGACTTTCCCCGCTACGGTCCGCAGGTAGCGAATCCCCCGGCACCGGCGGTGCCCAGCTACTCGCAGGCAGCGGCTCCGCCAGCGGCCTCGCCGCAGCCTGCTGCTCCGTATGCTGCAGCTCCATACGCCGGCCAAGTGCCGTTGGGGCGCACCAATCCCGATGTCGTCACCAGCGGCGGATCACAGTCTCCATCGGCACCGGCCGCCGGGCGTGTGATCCCCACACAGTACGCCTCGCCCGCGCCGCCGGCTCAGCAATATGTTCCGCCTCCGCCAGTCGCCGGGCAGTATCAACCACCGGTCCCTTACCAAGTGCCGCAAAACTACCAGCCACCGCCGGGCTACCAGACTCAGCCCAGCTACCCACCGCAGCCGGGCTACCAGGCTGCGCCGAGCGCTCCTGGCCAGCCACAGTATCAAGCGCAGCCGCAGTACCAGGGCCAGCCGGCCTATCCAGCGCAGCCGAGCACCGGCCCCCCGGCGTACACGATGCCCAATCCTAATGCGCCCCCCGCCGGCTACGACTCGCCCCAGCAGCTCGCGCCGGGTAGTGCGTCCCCAGCCGCGCCGCAGTTCGGCGCTCCAGGCGGAGTGCCTGGCGGGGCATCCGGCCCGGCAGCTCCGGGGCTGGCTCCGCCGCCCTTTGCGCTCAGCGAGGAAGAGCCGACGATCGAGATTCCGGTGATCGCGCAGGTGCAGGAATCGCAGACCGGCCGATTGATGCTCGGCGTCGGCGTGAACTCCAGCTCGGGTCTGATGGGGCAGGTGACGATCGAAGAGCAGAATTTTGATTGGAGGCGCGTGCCGACTAGTTGGGAAGACATTCGCAACGGCTCGGCGTTCCGCGGCGGCGGCCAGCAGTTCCGCATCCAGGCGATGCCCGGCACCCAGCTTTCGCAGTATTCGGCAACGTTCCGCGAGCCGTACTTCCTCGACACCCTCGTCAGCTTTACCCTCAGTGCCTCGTTCTTCAATCGATTTTTCCAGAACTGGGTCGAGCAGCGCGGCGGCGGCCGCATCGGCTTCGGCTACCAGTTCACGCCCGACTTGCATGGGCAGTTTGCCCTACGCGGCGAAAACGTCACCATCTACGATCCCACGGTGCCGACGCCTCCCGAGTTGCAAGCGGTGTTGGGCAACAACGACTTGTTCACGGCCAAGTTCGACATCATCCACGATACCCGCGACAGTCCCTTCCTGCCGACGCAAGGGCACTACATCGACCTCTCCTACGAACAGGCCTTCGGGCAGTTCACCTATCCGCGCGCCACCATCGACTCGCGCAAGTACTTCCTGATGCGCCAGCGTCCCGACCGCTCGGGGCGTCACGTGCTCACGTTGATGAACACCACTGGCTTCACCGGCAGCAACACGCCGATCTTCGAGAACTTCTATGCCGGTGGTTACCAGACGATGCGCGGCTTCTACTTCCGTGGTGCGTCGCCGTTGGACATGGGCGTGCAGGTCGGTGGTAATTTCGAATTCCTGAACACCATCGAATACATGATGCCGCTCACGTCCGACGACATGCTGCGCGTGGTCACGTTCTGCGACTTCGGCACGGTCGAGCGCGAAGTGGCCTTGCAGTGGGACCAGTTTCGCATTGCCCCCGGTATCGGCTTGCGTATCCAGATTCCCGCGATGGGACCGGCGCCGATCGCACTCGACTTCGCCGTGCCGGTTCACTGGGCCGCGGGCGACACGATCCAGAACTTCAGCTTCTTCGTCGGCACGCAACGGTAGCAAGCAGTTGCTCGCTCACCACTGGTAGTTCTGGTAATAACTGCCGCCGTAGCCGGTGCCCCAGCGGCCACGGTAGCCGTTGAACAAGTACGGTGCCGTGCCGTACGTGAAGCCGTAGCCGATTGTGCCGCCGTAGTAGCCATTCCACGGCAAGTAATACGACCCATACCACGGACTTTCCGGGCTACCGAAACCATAACCCAACGATTGATAGCCGTAACCCATCGAACCTGAGCCGTAGCCCAATCCTGCGTAGTTGGGCAGGTAATTCGGTCGATAGAAGCCGGGATACGACGAGTTCGGCACGCCCGCATAGCGCGTCGCCACGCCAGGAGCCGGCGTGTAAGGGGCGGCATCGGCCAACGATCCGACGAGCAACACCGCAACAGCGATCAACCATCGCGCGCTCATGGCGGCACCTCCGATCGATTGCCCACCGTCATTGATGCTACCGTTGCGGCGCCGCGTCGGTCAATCGGCGCGCGTTGAAGATGGCTCCTCGCTTTCGAGCAGCCGCGTGCAGACAGCCCGTGCCTCGTCGAGCGACATCAGCCGTTCCAGCTCCACGGGCCGCCGACGAAACCACGACGCCACCAGCAGCATGAAGCTGAGCTGTTCCTCGGGTGTGCTCTCGGGTTGCTCATCGATCGCGTCGAGCAGCGCCTCGCAGCGCCGCGCCCGCTCGGCATTCTGCGGCGCGAGGCACACTTGCGCTGGGTAGCCGTGGTGCAGCACGAACCAGCGGCCGCGGCCGCGATGATCGGCCAGCGCGTACACCAGGCAGCCGGGCCGGCGGATGCGCTGGATGCGATCGACCTGGCCGCGCAAGAATTGCAGGTCGTTGACCAGGTCGCGTAGCATCGCGGCGCGCTCGAACTGCCGTCGTTCGGCTGCCGCGCGCATCTCGCGCTCCAGCGTCGCCACGGTTCGTAGATCGCTGCCGTCGATCAACTTCCGCGCCCGCTCGACGGCCCGGCCGTACTCACGGCTGGTGCACAAGGCCGCGCACGGGCCGAGGCATGTCCCCAGCGCATAGCGCAGACACTGCGGATCCAGCGCCGCGTCGAACAGTTGGCGCTGATCGGCGAAGTGCATCGACACGCGCTCCGGGCAATCGCGCAGCTTGAAAAACGTGTTCAGCCGTTCGACCGCCCGCTGCATCTTCGCGCCGGCCGACACGGGGCCGTAGGCGTGCTGCACACCGGCGCCAGGCCGTGTCGCCAGATAGGCGTAGGCACCGGGGGCGCGTCCCAAACAGAGATACGCGCGTTG
Source organism: Pirellulales bacterium (assembly GCA_036272935.1). Lineage (GTDB taxonomy): Bacteria > Planctomycetota > Planctomycetia > Pirellulales > PNKZ01 > DATAXP01. Next base: position 15,155 of record DATAXP010000057.1, read on the forward strand.
CCGCCGGCCGGGAAGTCCTTCGACATTGAATCGCGGCCGCCAGCGGCGAATCAACTCCAGCTCGCGCACCAGGGCGTCGAACTCGTGGTGGGCCGGCTCCCAGATCAACCGCACGGTCTGCGTGATGATGACGTGCGCTTTCGACTCGGCGGCACTGGCTTGGAAATAGCTGAGCAGTCGATGCCGCAGCGACTTCGCCTTGCCGACGTAGATGAGCTGATCGTCGGCATCGATCATGCCGTACACGCCCGGAGCGGCAGGGCAGTGCTCGCGCAGCACTCGGCGCATCGACCGACGGAGGCGACGCTTGCGGATTTGTTGAGTTCGCGCTTTGCGGACCGCCTTAAACCGCGAGGGGCCGAACCCGGGAAACAACCGCTCGCCGGTTTCCTCGCCGCCGTAGCGCAGCATTGCCGACCGCCCTTCCGTGGCCCGCAGAACTCCGTTGGTGGCGTGATTTTATCCGGGAAGCGCAGTGCGCAAAGCCCCCCAACACAGCGGTCTGCGACGCGACGCTATCACACGCGGTCGCGGTGGACGTGAAACGAGATGGCCGCCCCGGTCACTTCGCTGGTGCCGGTATATAGCAAGATGCCGATCCAGACCCCCTTCGAGGAACAGCACGCAACGCACAGAGAAACAACACGGTTTCCATGACGCCGCCTCAGCAAGAGGGGGAAGAAACAGCACTGGCAAGCGGCTTCGAAATCGCGCTCGAAGCGGGCCACGCCAACAACGATCGTACTTGCGCGTCGGTTTCGATCAGCGGCTGGCCAAGCACCAATGAGTAGCGGCTGCGCGCCGGACGACGCTGGTTTATCAGCAGGTCGTCGACCCACCGCACGCGTCCGCGCTGGAACAGCACGACCACCGTGCTGCTCCCCGGCTCGAACAGGCTTTTGGGCTGGCCGCGGGCGACGAACAATCCCGGTCGCACCGGCTCAGGATCGTCGTAGCGATATTCGCTGTAGCATTGCCGCACACGGCCAATCATCAACGCGACCACCTCGACCATTGCCACCAGTCCGACGCCCGAGCCACCGGGGACGTCGGTATCGATGATCGTCACCGTGCGGCGATTCTTCGAGTACGGCGTGGCGACCTCGAGCACCACGCGCGGATTGCAGGCATGGCAGGCGCCGTCGATCTTGTACGCCTCGAGTGCGCCGCGGCAATTGGCCACGGCGCGCCGATGAAAGGGTTGCGCTGCGGCAACTACGCCTTGACGGGCACCGGCCCCAGTGTGCTGCGGCGTGCACGGCGCTCGGCACGCAGGCGAGCGCGGCGGCGAATCTCGCTCGGCTTCTCGTAATACTCTTTGCGGCGCATTTCTTTCTTGATGCCACTGCGTTCGACCAGCTTGCGGAACCGCCGCACCGCTTCCTGAATCGACTCGCGGTCCCGAACGTTCAACTTGACCACACGTCCTCCGTTTAAAGTGCTAGAGCGAAAGTTTCTACCACATCGCGACGGACATCCGCCCGATCTCAACTGTTTTCGGCAGCAGCAGCGGCCGTAGTTTACACTTCCGCCGAATCCGCGTCCAGCCGACGCCGCAAACCCTTGACCCCGCCAGCGTTTGTCGTCGAAGGCGCCAGTCGCTATAACTCACGCGGCCAAGGGGTTTACCATGCGGTCGCCACACGAATTGCTGCACAGCCGGACTCGCGTTCGCCCGCGGTACGCCCTGTTGCCGCTCGAAGGCTTTCCGTACTCGCGGCTTCCCGAGTGGCCCGGTAGCCAGGCGCGGATTCTGGCCGCACCGGTCCTGGGAGCGCAGTTCGTTCAATACCTGCTCGATATTCCCAAGGCCCACGGTTCGCGCCACGCGGCCGATGGACGCATCGAGACGTTCTTCTATGTGCTGCGCGGCACGCTAAAGTTATCGGCTGGCAAGCAGGCAGAGCAACGCCTTACCCCGGGCGCATTTGCGTTAGTACCGCCAACGGTCGACTATCGGCTCGACGCTCTCGACGATTGTTCGCTGCTGATGCTCCGCAAGCCCTACGAACCAGCCCACGGCGTCGAGCCGCCCCCGTTGGTCGTCGGTAACCAGTTCGAGGTGCCGGGCGTCGTATACATGGGCAACGAAGGGGCGCGGCTGCAAACGCTGCTCCCCGACGAACTGCCGTTCGACCTGGCAATGAACATCTTCACCTTCGCGCCTGGCAACAACCTGCCAGTCGTCGAGACGCACATCATGGAACACGGCCTGTACTTCCTCGAAGGCAAAGGCGTGTACTATCTCGACGACGAATGGATGGAAGTGACCGCCGACGATTTTATTTGGATGGGCTCGTACGTGCCGCAATCGTTCTACGCCACCGGCCCCGTGCCGTCGAAATACATCTACTACAAGAACGTAAACCGCGACGTGCCGCTATAATCGCAGCGCCCGAACCATGGAAAAAATCTACCGCGACGCCGATGTCGATCTCTCGCCGCTGAAAAACAAGACCGTCGCCGTCATCGGCTACGGCATCCAAGGCAAGGTGCAGGCGGCCAACGCCCGCGATAGTGGTATCAAGGTGATCATCGGCACACGGCCAGCCGACCAATCGCCCAGCCATGCCCAGGCCAAGGCCGACGGCTTCGAGGCGTACGACATCGGTGAGGCGACTCGCCGCGCCGACGTGCTACTGATCGAGTTGGCCGACCCTGCTCAGCCGCCAATCTACAAGGCCGACATTGCCCCGAACCTGTCGCCGGGCAAAACACTTTGCTTCTGCCACGGGTTCAACGTGCTGTACGGAGCGATCCAGCCGCCGCCCGATGTGAACGTCGTGCTCTACGTGCCCAACGCGCCTGGCCACGTCGTCCGTGAAAAATATCTCAAAGGCGAGGGTGTCTACGGCTGCGTGTGTGTCGATCACGACGCTACCGGCGACGCGATGAAGATTGTTCTGGCGATCGCCAAGGCGGTCGGCAGCACGCGGGCTGGTGTGGTCGAGATGTCGTTTCAACACGAAACCGAAGGGGACAACTTCGAGGAACAGATTCTTTACGGCGGCGCGATTCACCTGATGAAGATGTGCTACCAGACGATGGTCGACAACGGCTATCCGCCGAGCTTCGCCTACGCCAAGGCCATCCGTTCGCTGCGCAGCGTGATCGACGTGATGGACGAAGTCGGCATCGAAGAGTACGTGAGCCGCCGTTGCAGCCGCACCGCCGAGTTCGCCATCCGCACCCGCGGCCCGCGCGTGATCAACGAAGAGGCGATCCGCGAAATCTTCCGCGAAACCGAGCGCGGCCAATTCGCCCGCGACTGGATGCAAGAATGGTCGCTGGGCATGCCAATGCTCACCCGCATGCGGCGCACCGCCGCCGATAGTGATATGGAACGCACCGGCCACGCCTGGCGCAAACAATTCGGAAAATAATCCGCTTGCGGTTTAGCAATGCCCATCTCCGCGCGCCGTCTCCAGCGCGATTTCGATACGATTGCCGGCTTCACCGCCACACCCGGTCACGGTGCCAGCCGGCCGACGTTCTCGCCGACGTGGCGTGCGGCGTGCGACTACGTGATCGCCGAGGCTCGCGCCGCCGGTTGCGAGCTGCGTGTCGACGCCGCCGGTAACATTCATCTCCGCCCGGAATCGCATCGCCGGGAAGACTGCGTCTGGCTTAGTGGCTCGCATCTCGACAGCGTCCCGCACGGCGGCAACTTCGACGGAGTGCTCGGTGTCGTTGCACCGTTGGAAGTGCTCCGCGCGGCCCATGACGACGGCCGCGACGTACCGCTAGAATTGGTCATCTTCGCCGAGGAAGAAGGCACGACCTTTGGGCTGGGCATGCTCGGCAGCCGCGCCTGGGTCGGCACGCTTGACGCCGCCCAACTCGCCACGGTGTGCAATGCCCCAGGGCAGAATTATCTCGAAGCCGGCGCGCCTCACGGCGTCGTTGTGGATCGCCTGACCGCTGAGCAATTCCGACCCGCCGATTGTCTCGGCCTCGTCGAGCTGCACATCGAGCAAGGTGCAGCGATGTGGAAAAACTGCCAACCCGTCGCCATCGTCACGGCGATTAACGGTCGCCGGCAGTACTGCGTCGAGCTGCACGGCATGGCCAACCATGCTGGCTCGACGCGCATGACCGATCGCCGTGATGCCCTGGCTGGCGCCGCCGAGGCCATCGCGGCCATCGAGCGCTTGGCGCCAACACTTGGCGGCGCGGCAGTCGCCACGGTCGGCCAGATTCATTGCTTGCCGAACGCCACCAACGTCATTCCCGAGCACGTCACATTCTCGATCGACTTCCGTGCTCCTGCCGATAAGATCCTTGAAACCGGCAGTCGCCAGCTTGAGGGGCTGGTGCGTGAAATCGCAGGGCGGCGCAACCTGCAAGCGACCTGCGAACTGGTCGAGTCGCTGCCGGCCGTGGCGATGGACTCGGGCATCTGCAATTCGCTACGCCGAGCCGCCGAGCGCTTGGGTCACGCCCCGTTGCCCGAGACGACCAGTGGGGCGCTGCACGACTCCGCGATCCTCGCCCCGCTGCTGCCCACCGCCATGCTGTTCGTCGCCAGTCGCGATGGTATCAGCCACAACTCGGCCGAGTTCAGCCGACTGGAAGACATGGTACTTGCGACCGAGATTCTTGCCGAGGTGGTGCGGTGACGACGCTCGCGGAATTGAATGCTGCCGATCAAGCGCAATTCGCCGCCGTGTGTGGCCCGCTGTTCGAGCACTCGCCGTGGATTGCCGAGCGCACGTGGCCGCGTCGTCCGTTTGCCACGCGAACCGCCCTTCACCGCGATCTGTGCGCGACGGTCGAACGCGCGGCGCTCGACGAGCAGCTCGCGCTGATTCGCGCTCATCCCGATCTCGTTGGTCGAGCCGCGCTCGCGGGTCAGCTCACGGCCGCCTCGTCGCAGGAGCAAGCCGCCGCCGGGCTCGACGCGCTGAGCGCCGACGAAATCCGCCGCTTCCAGGAGTACAATGCGGCGTACCGCGAGAGGTTCGGTTTCCCGTTCGTCATCTGCGCTCGCGAGCACAAGAAGGACGCAATCCTGGCTGCGTTGCCGATGCGATTGAACAACTCGCCCCAGCAAGAAATCAACACGGCCCTGGCCGAAATTGGCAAGATCGTCTGGCTGCGCTTGCTCGACGCCGTCGCGGAGGAAGCATGAGCGTACGTCTTGTCGAACAGTCGCATGGCAAAAGCCGAGTGCGGCTCATCAAGGTCACGCGCCATGCCGACCGGCACGATCTGAAGGAGCTATCGATCGATATCGCTCTGGAAGGAGAGTTTAGCGCTTCGTACTTGACTGGCGACAACCGCCAAATCATCGCGACCGACACGATGAAGAACACCGTGTACGCGCTGGCGGCCGATCACCCTTTGACCGATGCCGAGAGTTTCGCGCTGGTGCTGGCCGGGCATTTTATCGAACGCAATGCACATGTCGCCGCGGCCACGGTGTCGTGTGACGAGACGCTGTGGCGGCGGATCGTTACTCCCGCCGGCTGGCATCCTCACGCGTTCATCGCCGCTGGCGTCGAGCATCGCACCTGCCGTGTTCTGCGTACTCGAGAGGCGACGACCATCGAAGCAGGAATCGCCGGCCTGCCGCTGCTCAAGACAACTGATTCCGCATTTTGCGGCTTCCTCCGCGACGAGTTCACCACGCTGCCAGAGACCGACGACCGCATCTTCGCCACGCTGCTCGATGCATCGTGGAAGTATCGCGCCGGCGTCACCGGCGAGTTCAACGCTCACCACGGCCTCGTCTGCCGCACGGTGATCGACGTGTTCGCCGATCACAAAAGCAAGGCGGTGCAGCAGACCTTGTACGCCATGGGCTCTGCGGCGCTCGACGCCTGCCCGGCCATCGACGAAATCCGTCTGGCGATGCCCAATCAGCACCGCACTCCCGTGAATCTCGAGCCGTTCGGCCGGCCAAACCGCAACGAGATTTTCGTCGCCACCAGCGAGCCGTTCGGCCTGATTACGGCGACGCTCCGCCGCGAGGGAACGTGATGGGTAAACTTTCGACGCATGTGCTCGATACATCGCGCGGTCGGCCGGCCGCCGGCGTGCGGATCGACGTGTGCCGCGAAGAGGCAAGTGGCTTTCAGCTCATCAAGTCGGTGACGACCAACGCTGATGGCCGGACCGACGAGCCATTGCTCGCCGGCGCGGCGCTGCTGGTCGTTGCCTACCGCTTGGTGTTTCATGTCGGCGATTACTTCGCTTCCACCGGCTCGCCCGATGCCCGCAAGTTTCTCGACCAGGTTCCAGTCGACTTCATCGTTGTCGACGCGTCGGCCAACTACCACGTACCGCTGCTTGTCTCGCCGTGGGGCTACAGCACGTACCGCGGGAGTTAATGATGCGTTACGACTGCATTGTCCGTATTGGAATGCTCGTGCGCGCTCCAAAGCTGGTACGCGCGGACATTGGCATTGTTGATGGGCGCATCGTTGCTATCGAACCGGAGCTGACAGGCAGCGCGCGCGAAGAGATCGACGCCAGTGGCTTGCACGTGCTGCCCGGCGTGATCGATTGCCACGTACATTTCAACGAACCCGGGCGAACCGACTGGGAAGGGGCGGCAACGGGTTCCACGGCGCTGGCAGCCGGCGGCGGCACGACGTTTTTCGACATGCCGCTCAATTCCTCGCCGACGACAGTTGATGCCGAGGCGTTTCGGCTAAAGCGCGAGGCGCTTGAACTGGCGTCGCACGTCGATTTCGGTCTGTGGGGCGGACTGGTGCCGGGCAATGTCAAGCGGCTCGATGAATTGGCCGAATGCGGCGCGGTCGGCTTCAAAGCGTTCATGTGCGACAGCGGGATCGCCGACTTTGTCGCGGCCGACGATTACACGCTCTGGCGAGGGATGCAAGCGGCGGCGGCGCTGGGTCTGCCAGTCGCGGTGCATGCGGAGAACGACGTGATCTGTCGTGGCCTGGCGCGAGAAGCGATTACCGCCGGTCGCCGCGGCGTGCGCGATTACCTGAATTCACGTCCCGTGGTGGCCGAGGTCGAGGCAATCGCGCGGGTCATCGAGCTGGCAGCCGACGCCGGCTGTTCGCTGCACATAGTTCACGTGAGCAGCGGCCGAGGCGTGGCGACGGTGGCTGCGGCGCGGGCGCGTGGCATCGACGTCACTTGCGAAACCTGCCCGCACTACCTGGTGCTGACCGATGAGGATGTGGAGCGCATCGGAGCCGCGGCGAAATGCTCTCCGCCGATCCGTGGCCCGGCCGACCGCGATGCCTTGTGGCAAGGGATCGAACACGGCGATATTGCGTTCGTCGCTTCCGACCATTCGCCGGCGCCGCATTCGATGAAACAGTCCGAAAACTTTTTCGAGATCTGGGGCGGTATTGCTGGCTGTCAGACGATGCTCGGCGTGATGCTCGAGGAAGGGTATGGTCGCCGCGGCATCCCGCTTGAGAGAATCGCGGAATTGTTGTCGAGCGCAGTCGCCCGGCGATTTCATATTCCCGACAAGGGAAAGATCGAAGTCGGCAACGATGCCGACCTGGCTCTGGTCGACTTATCAACTTCGACGACACTCAAACGCGACGATCTGCGCTATCGGCACTGCGTCTCTCCTTATTTGGGGCGTCGTCTCGGCGGCATTGTGCGCCGCACGATAGTGCGCGGACGGACCGTGTTGTGCGACGGTGCAATCGTCGGCACTGCGGCAGGGCGGCTTGTTCGGCCAATCGGAGCGAAGCGATGAGCAAGCTGGGGGCGATCCGCGGGCCGATGCTCAATCCGCGCGCCGAGGGCTCCGTCGATTTCTGGCCCGATGGCGTGATCGTCGGCGACTCACAGGGACGCATTGTCGATGCGGGGCGGTGGGAACACGTGGCGGCGAAACTCGGCTTGCGTGCCGAAAGCGTCGTGAGGAGCCAGGGCATCATCATTCCCGCGATGCTCGACGCGCACATTCACATCCCCCAATTCCCTGTGCGAGGCTATTTCGTCGAAGGCATTGGGCCGCATCCGGCGGACGGCCGGCTGTTGGCTGGGCTGAATCGCAACGTTTTTCCGGCCGAGGCGCGTTGTGCCGACATCGAGTACGCCCGGCAGGTGACCAGAGACTTCCTGGCCGCCACGCTGGCGCAAGGCACGGTGGGCGGGGCGGCGTACATGACCGTCCATACCGCCGCGGCACGCGTCGCACTCGAGCTGCTGCCCGACACATGGAGCGTCGGGCCGGTGCTGATGAACCAGAATTGCCCGGACTATCTGCGGACCGACGAACCGGTGCTAACGGCCGAGGTCGAGTCGATGGCCCACGATTTCGGCCGGCGACTGATTGTAACCGATCGGTTCGCGCTGTCGGTGACGACGCCGCTGCGCCGGCGCGCCGTCGAGCTGGCCAAACGCCTTGACCTGCGAATGCAAACACATCTGAACGAACAGCTTGCCGAAAAGCGCTTCGTTGAAGAGACACTGTATCCCGACTACGACAGTTACACCGATGTCTATCGCCGCGACGGCCTGCTCGACTGCGATCCGATCCTCGCACACTGCGTCTGGATGAGCGGCGAGGAGTTCGACCTGCTTGCCGGCACCGGATCATTCATTGCTCACTGCCCAGTGTCGAACACACTGCTCGGCTCGGGAGTGATGCCGATCGATGAGGTTCTTGCGCGGAAGGTGCCGTACGCACTGTGTACCGACGTCGGCGCAAGCCCCACCGTGTCGCTGCTGTGCGAAATGATCCAGTTCCTGCGGGTCCATGCTCAATCAAGCCTCGCCGCGACGCCGAGCGAAGCGCTTTACCGGACGACGCTGGCCCCGGCCGTTGGACTAAACCTCGCCGATCGGCTCGGCTCGTTCGAGCCTGGCAAAGAAACGTCGTTCATCGAGGTGGCGTGCGACACGTCGCCGGTGGTGATGGCTACCTGGACGGCGGACGAAGCAATCGCCCGTGGCGTGCTGGGGCTGAAGGCCGACGACCTGCCGAAGGCCGATTCACCAAGCGTCACGGCGATCGAGCACTTGCGAGTTCTTGGGCTGGAAGGCGGTGCCGAGCTCGACCTGCTCACCGACGAGGTACAGCGAACCGCCGAGCGCGTCGAGCACCGCGTGCTGCGCGTCGTTGTGGCGGGAAGGACGGTATAATTGTGATGTTCTGCTGTCGATCGATCGAGGAGCCTTCATGCCCGATCTGAATGTTTCGATGTGTGGGATCAAGTCGCCCAACCCGTTCTGGTTGGCGAGTGGTCCGCCGACGAACACCGCCTACCAGGTGTGCAACGCGTTCGAAGCCGGCTGGGGTGGAGCCGTGTGGAAGACGATCACCGGCGACCCGATCGTGAATGTCGCCTCGCGCTACGGCGCCATCAATCTGGGCAATCAACGGCTGATGGGGCTCAACAACATCGAGCTGATCAGCGATCGTTCGCTGGAAGACAATCTGCGCGAGATGGCCGAGGTGAAGCGTCGCTTCCCGCAGCACGCGGTGGTGGCCAGCGTGATGGTCGAATCGACGCGCGAGGCGTGGCACGACATTATCAAGCGCACGCAGGACGTGGGCATCGACGGCTTCGAGCTGAACTTCGGCTGCCCGCACGGCATGAGCGAACGCGGCATGGGCTCGGCCGTCGGCCAGGTGGCCGAGTACGCCGAGATGATTACCGTCTGGGTCAAGGAGGTGTCGCGCGTGCCGCTGCTGGTGAAGCTGACGCCGAACGTGACGAACATCGCCGCCATCGGCCGCGCCGCAATGAAGGGTGGCGCCGACGGGTTGAGCCTCATCAACACGATCAATTCGATCATGGGCGTGGACCTCAACACCTTCGCTCCGACACCGGCGGTCGGCGGATACGGCACGCACGGCGGATACTGCGGCCCGGCGGTCAAGCCGATCGCGCTGAACATGGTCGCCGCCATCGCCACCGACCCCGAGATCAACGCCTCGGCCAGCGTGCCGATCAGCGGCATCGGCGGCATCAAGCGGTGGCAGGACGCCGTCGAGTTCATCCTGATGGGCTCAACGACGCTGCAAGTTTGCACGGCGGTGATGCACCGTGGGTTCGGCGTCGTGGCAGGGATGCTGCGCGGCCTCACCGACTGGATGCAGCAACGTGGCTTCGAACGCCTGGAAGAGTTCCGCGGCCTGTCGACGCAGCGCATCCGGTCGTGGGGCGAGCTCGACCTGAACTACACCGTCGTCGCCGAGATCAACGAGAGCACTTGCATCCACTGCGGCATCTGTTACGCCTGCTGCGAGGATGGTTGCTACCAGGCGATTCAGTGGGAGAAGATGCCGCACGAACAATACGTCGCCCGGTTCGGCGAACCGCGCAAGCTGCGGGGCGAAGGGGCGCCTACACTCAAGCTCAGCGCCGGCGCGACGGTCGATGTGTTCACCGTGAAAGACAATTGTGTGGGGTGCAACATGTGCGCGCTGGCCTGTCCGGTCGAAGGGTGCATCACCATGAAAGAGATTCCCAGCGCCAAGCCGGCAATGAGTTGGAACCAGTACCAGGAGTTACTGGCTGCCGGCGCGGTCGAACGGATTGAGCCGAAGCACCTGCACTGAGCAGTTCATTGACTCGGCGATGATGTGTTGCGCACCGGCTGCGTATTGCGCAGCGATGTTTCGCCGCGGATCATTTTTGCCGCCTCGCCGACCATCCACAAGTAATGGTCGCTCGGAAGTCCTTCATACGTGATGAAGGTGCTCGTGCCCGTCGGCGGGTCGTTCGTGCACTTGAAGATCGCAGTCCCTTCGTCAATCTCGTCGAACATCGCCAGGTACGCCATCGTCGCGCCGGCGCGACGCAGTTCGGCGTACTGCCGCCAGAGAAACTCTCCCTTCAGCCGCGGAATCTGCTTCGACGGCGACTCGGGTTTCAGGTTATGCCAACTGAACCCGGGGAACACCACGGGCACATAATCCTTGCCATGCTCGCGGCACCAGGCGATGTCGGGTTGCCAATGGCGCTCGGCGTGGCGTGCGATCCCGTCGGGACCGTAACGGCCGACGGTCCACGGGCTGACGATGTCGGCCGCGGCGATAATCTCGTGCAACGCCGGCTCAGGCATGCTGTCGCGATCGAGCGTGCGCCAGCCGGTCGGCACTCCGAGCATCACGCAGTTGTTGCCGTAGGTTTTGTCGTGCCGGAGAAACTCCACCAGCCGGCGGCACTCGGCCAGCGTGTACTTGCGGCCGTCGTTGAAACCGATGCCCCACACGGCGACAACCGGCCGACCGCGATGCTGCAAATAAGCCTTGTCGGCCGGGTCGCGGCCGAGACGCATGCGGTCGACCAGCAGCCGCCAATCGTCGATCACCTGGTCGATCTTCGCTTCGCCAAGCCCCGACAGGTCGTACATCAGGGCGTACGCGCGCCCTTCGCGGTTCGCCCCCTCGCGGCAGTGGGCGAGCACCGTGTTCACGTGCCGCAACTCTCGCCCACCGACCGTGGCCACGGCGAAGCGCTGCACGAAGACTCCATCGATGCCATACTCGCGCATCCAGCGGAAGTGCCGCAATACGGTCGGCTCTCGGTAAGAGCTGAAGACGTATGCCGTCCGACCGTCGCGATGTCGAAACGGCGTGGCGAACTTTTCCTCGTCGGCCAGTTCGCTCGTGTCGGGCCAAAGGTCGAAGCAGCACGTCCCCGGGTCGAATCGCCCCTGACGGCCGTAATGTTTCCAACCCAAGTCGGCTCCGTCGCCGGGACAAGAGAACCATCCCTGGTAGCCGCACATCGTTTTACGGTCGAGCGTCGAGCAGTCGACTCCTTGCTGGGAGGGGCCGTTGTAGGGACGCATCTCCGCAATCACGTTATCGCGCGACGGCGGCGGTTCAGCCGAGGCAATGGTCGCACAACTCATAACGCCGATCAGTAGACCGATTCTCATTGCTGCTCCCGTTTCAGCACAGTTTCCGCGGCTTGCTCACCACTATGGATGCAGTGCGGGATGCCGACCCCACGGTACGCATTCCCCGCCAAGGCGAATCGCGGCAGCGCGGCCGCAAGCTGCTCGATGCGCGCGACGCGCTGGAGGTGGCCGAGATGGTACTGCGGCATGGCCGCGGGCCAACGGATGATCTCGAACAGCTCGGGCTCGCCACGCACCCCAAGCAGCTCTTGCAGCTCGCGCAAGATGATCTGCCGCAGCGCGTCGTCCGGGCAATGCAGCAGATCGGGGCGGGCAGCGCCACCGACGAAGGCGCGCAGGAGCACGCGCCCCTCGGGAGCCCGGCCGTCGTATTTCTGGCTGCTATAGCTGACGGCCAGTAGGTCGCGATGTTCGACCTCGGGCACGACGAAGCCGAAGCCCGTAAGCGGACGGGACAATTGCTCGCGCCGATAGCCGACTAGCGCCACGGCGCTGCCGGCGTAGGCGATCGTAGCCAGCTCGGCAGCCAACTCGGGCGCAGCCTGTGCGATGAGCTTGGTTGCCGCCGGTGCGGGAGCGCATACGATCACTGCGTCGAATGGCGGCTCGCCTTCGGCAACGGACCACTGACCACTGACCACGGACAACTGTTTGATGGCGGCGTTCAAGCGCACACTGCCGGCTGGCAGCCTTGCGGCCAGCGCATCGACCAGCTGGGACATTCCCTCGCGCGGGGCCACGAACAGGCTATATCGTGCGCCGCTTTCGCCCGATGATTTACCATTGTTTACGCGACGCTGACGAAGCGCGGCACGGATCACGCTGCCATGCGTGCGCTCCATCTCGAGGAAGCGCGGCAGCGTGGCGGCGAGGCTCAACTTCTGAGCGTCGGCCGTGTAGATGCCGCCGACCAACGGCTGCACCAGGCGCTCGAACGTTTCGCGGCCGAAGCGGCGCGTGACAAACGAGGCGAGGCTTTCGTCATCGGCCGCATCACGTCGCCGTGGCACGAACATCTCGGCCAGCAGGCGCAACTTGCCGCGCACGCTTAGCAGCGGCGTGGTCACGAGCGGTCCCAGCTTCGATGGGGCCATCAACGTGAAACCTTCGGGCACCGGATGCAGCCGGCCGTCGCGAACGATCAGTGCCCGTCGGTCGTCCGGGCGAGTCGTGAGCAGTTCATGCTCCAGCCCCACGCGGCGGCACAGCTCCAGCGCCCAGGGGACGCTGGTGATGAAATTGTCGGCGCTGTGCTCGAGTAGCCAGCCATCGCGGCGCTCGCTGCGTAGCACGCCGCCCAAGCGATTCGACGCCTCGAACAGCGTCACGTCGATCGTTGCCTCAAGCTCGACAAGGCGATGCGCTGCGGCCAGGCCCGTGATGCCGCCGCCGATCACCGCCACGCGCCGCACCACGGCCGCGCTCATGGCACGGGCGCGGCAATGCCGCCGTCGGCCGAGCCGACCTTTCGACGTCGCTGGTTCCACCAATCGCGAATTTCGTCGGTCGTCGGCGGTCCGGCGAAGCGATAGGCCGTCCACGGCAACGGTTCCATAAGCTCATCTTCTCGGGCCGGCTGGAATCCAAGCCGCGCCGCGTCGGCCAGCGCGTCGGCCAGGCCACGCCGCAGGCTGGGGTCGTCGATTGGCTCGAGACCAAACAAGCTCGGCGCTGCTTCGTGGTGCGCCAGCAGTATCGCCGCCGCCGAAGCACCAATCGTAGCCGCCGGATCGCGCGGCAGCAGCGGTTCGGCGCCCGTGAGCTGCTGGGCAAGCCAGTCGTCAACTTTCGGACATGGATCGCGGGTCGCGACCGCGAGCGCGGCAATCCATGCGCAGCGACCTTCTGGCTCGGACGTGCTCGGCAGAAAGCGCTTCGCCTCGATTGCGCGCATCAGGCCTGGAAGTGCGCGGTGCGTGCCTCGCTGGGCGAGGACTAGGCAGACCAAAGCATGACGGCTCGCCATGGGGTGCTCTTCGCCGGGCTGCATCGACTGCGCCGCGTCGTCGACTGATAAGAAGTACGGTCCCGCGAAATCGGATATCCCCTTCGCGTCGAGCGATCGCAGCATCACGATCTCGCGCTCACTGAGCACGCGCCGCTCTGCCAGCAGACGGTCGAGCGTCTTGCGAGTGATCTCGGCCAGCCGCTGCTTCGTGTCGGTGCGGACCAGATACTCGTAGGCCATGCGGCGGCGCGGGGTCGGCAGGTTGACCAGGTGAAACTGGGCGTCGGCATGCGTCGGATGCGGAAAGAAGACGTCGACCGGATAATCGCCCGGCGAAAGCGAATTGCCGCTCACGCAATGGGCTACCCGCTCGTCGCAGCGGTCGAACAAGCTGGCTCGTTCGGCTCCGGCAGGCTGGTTCGGCACGCCTAGCAACAGGTGTTGAATCGTCATGTGCTGGCCGAGCTTCCAGTACTCGGCGACCATGGCCGGATGGGTCCAGGCCAGCAGCGAGTCTAGTTGGGCGCGTGCCGCGGGGTCGAGATTGTCGGCTGCCGCACGCTCGCGCAGCAGACGCGTCACGCGCGCTACAGATTCGTCGCGGCACAAGGCATCGAGCAGTTCGCGCTCGGCCGCGGTGCGATGGATTGCCGCCGCCGTGGAAGTCATCAGATTTGTGGGGTTGGTGTACTCGTCGATCCAATCGCCAATCTGTGCGTCGCTGGGCTGCGGCAGCCTTGACGGGCACGATTTGCACAGCAGCCAACTACCGCGCGCCCGTTCGCACAACGCCGTCAACTGGCGGCGCGATTGTGAATCGAGCGAAGGACTGGCAAGGCGCCGTTTCAGTTCGGTCAACATCGGCTCGGCGAACTCAGGCGTCGCGGCCAGACGTTCGAGACGGGCCGCTGCCGCGGCACGGGCGCTGTACCGGCGATCGTCGAGCATGGTGAACAGCGCGGCCCACTGCTGGTCGGTTGCAGGCGCGGCGTCGGCAGCAGCTTGATCCGGCGGTGACTCGGCTATCGGCAGTGCCGTGGCGAGCGACGCCAGCGCTTCGCGCACTTCGAGCGACGTTTCAGGTTCGAGCGCAAGGCGGCGATACTCGGCCGCGAGCACTGGTTGTAGCGCAGGCTGGGTGCCTAGCTCGCGCAGGCGTTCGACCGCCTGGCGGCGAGTCTCGTACAGGTCGGCGTTCAGATCGGCCAGCAACTGCGACACCTCCTGGTGGGCGACGCGGTCTCGCTTGCCCGCCGGCTCGCCAGCCGCCGCCGGATCCATGAACCGCACGACAAGCAGCGTCGCCAGCATTGCCAGCCAAGTGAACCGGAGCGTGGGATTTACCGCCGCCAATGCCAACTCCCAGATAGATTGCGACGCGACCCATCGACTTTGCGCCGTCGGTTCATCCTACGCTACTGGCTACGATCCAGCCAAGTTGCGGCGAAGCCAAGCCACGCGACGCAATCTGCCTTGCGTCGCACGTATCGTTTCGGTACAAGCCTGGCCCCTCCTATTGCCGCAATTCCTTCCTCGCGGGCTCGTCGCCATGAAATGCCGACTATTTCTGTTCGTTGCTCTTGCGCTTCTGGTGGCCACGGCCATCCATGTTCAAGCGGCTGGTCCCGCGGCGATCGGCACCAACCCGGGGATCGCGATCGACCTGAAGACGCAACTCGAAAAGGGGTTGCGGGCTCGGCGACCGGTCGAGTTCGCTTACATTGCCGAAGTGGTGGCGATGGTCGAGGTGGGAGCCATACCCAAGTCGCTGGTCGATAGTTCGTTCCTCTGGGCCCGCAAACAGCGCTCGCGGCAACTCCAGTACTTCCAGTTCGCGCTGCAGCGCCAAGCCAACCGGATCGGCGTCATCACCCCGAGCCTCGCCAATCAGTTCGTCAATCCAATCACCGGCACGCTGCCGGGCCGGATTCCAGTGAGCAAGTGACGGTTTGTGCCGTTCGCTGAGTCCTCCGGCGGAATGGATGGATCGCCTTGCCGGCTGCTGGTAGAACCGTGCTACTGGCATGCATGACGATCGCTTCCAATTCCCGATGATGTTCGCGGCTTGGCTGGAGCGACTTTGTCGGCGCGCGCTGTATGTCCTTTGTGCAGCGCTGTTGGTCGGCCACTGCGCGCATGCTGACGAACCTGCGTCGCCGCTCGATGCGCTACGTCTGCCGAAGCTGATCCACTCGGCGATCGGCGTTACTCGCGCTGGTCAAGCCATCCCGTGCGTGACGCATGAAGAAGACCTCGATCTGCACACCAAGAAGTGCCGGGTGCTGCTGGTCGCGGGGCTCGATGGGGCCGACGCATCGATCAAGTCGGCGATCGATTACGCGCGCTGGTTCTACACTGACGCCGCAGCCGCGGAGCACCGGCAACGATACCTCGTTTCGCTCGTCGCGGTCGGACCTGGGGCGGCCGGCGCCGAGTACCCTCCCGGCGACGAGTTTTACACCAGCCCAAACCATCCCGACGCGCAGTACCTGTGGCGCTGGATCGGCATGCACGCGCCGGACCTGGTGATCGAACTCGACGCGCAACCATCCACCGGCGGATTCGTCGGCCCACACTGGCTCAGCTCGGCCGTTGATCAGAGCGCGCCGTGCATGACCGGTGCGATCAGCGGTCGGAAGGTCGCCTTACCGACGGAGAATCTAAACGAGCTGCTAAGTCGCGAGGTGGCTTCGGCCGACGTTTCCCCAGCACGACGGGAGCTACAGCACCGGCTCGATCGGAGCGCGACACAGGTCGCCACGCAACTAAGTGTCGTATATGGACACGAGTTGAAAACCGTGCAGTACATCCCGGCCGTGGCACTGGTCGGGCGCGTCCGGCTCGGCACATTGACCGGCGATGCCGCGCAGCTTGCCGATGTTGAGCGGATCGTCGCTCCGTTCCGCGAAGGCCGACCGACGATCAGCAAGTCCCCCAGTGGCAGCGACATTGCCGGACGCCTGATCTTCGGCACGCTTGCCGAGGCGACCGGCGACAAACGGTATATCGCCCTCGTGAAGCAGGCGGCCGACCTGGCGTTCGATGCCGACGGTAAGCCGCGCGAGAGCATGCCGGCGCACAGCGAAATGAGCGATGCCGTGTTCATGGCCTGTCCCGTTCTCGCTCAAGCGGGCAAGCTCACCGGCGAGCCCAAATACTTCGCCATATGCCTGCGGCATCTGCGGTTCATGAACCGGCTCGATTTGCGATCCGACGGCCTGTATCGGCACTCGCCGCTGTGCGAGGCGGCCTGGGGACGCGGCAATGGCTTTCCAGCGCTTGGCCTGACGTTGGTGCTCGGCGACATGCCAGCCGATTGCCCCGAGCGCGCCGAGGTGCTCGCCGTGCATCGGGCGCATCTCGACGCTTTGCTCAAGCACCAAGACACGACCGGTTGTTGGCACGAGGTGATCGACCATCCCGAGAGCTACCGTGAGCTGACGGCGACATGCATGATCACGATGGCACTAGCGCGTGGGGTGCGGTTCGGCTGGCTCGAGGGGGACCGGTACCGCAAGGCGCTCGAGCGCGGCTGGTATGCCATCCGTACGCGCACGGCAGACGATGGCACGCTGGTCGACGTGTGCGCCAGCACCGGCAAGCAAAAAAGTCTGCGCGACTATTACGATCGCCCGGCGATCCTGGGCCGCGATCCCCGTGGCGGCGCAATGTCGCTTTTGGCCGCGATCGAAATGATCGAATACGAGCGCTACAGGCAAGGGACCAAGTGACCGCCAGGGTTCGCTACCGCGCCGGCGTGGCGACGCCCGCCGGTTTGCTGGCCGGCGTCCGCAGCGCCTGCCAGAACAACGCCACTGCTCCGCAGACCAGCAGGCTGTCGGCGATGTTAAAGTTCGGCCAGACCCAGCCGTGGTACTCGAACAAAATCCAATCGCGCACGGCGCCGGCGGTCGGGGCATCGACGCCCGCCTGCGACCATAGCCCCAGGCGGTCGTAGAGGTTGCCAAAGATGCCGGCCATGACCGATGCCAAGGCCGCGTTCAGCACGGCGTCGCGCGCCGCGCCGGTGACGAACAGGATGTAAGGGATTGCCAGACCAGCGGCGATCGACAACGTGGCGAAAAACCAAGCTTGTCCCTGGCCGATACCGAAGAGTGCGCCGTAATTGAGGCTCGTCTCCAGGCCGAAGATACCGGGGATGATCCACTCAGGCTCAGTGCACGGGTAGCCGAGCCGGGCGAATATCCAGTCCTTGGTCCACAGGTCGAGCGCGCAGCCGGCGACGACGATCGCCAGGAAAACCAAGTAGCGGTCTTTAGGGACCGACTTCATGTCAGCGGCGTCTCGTTCGCTCTGGCTGGGAAAGAAGTCCGCAGGGGAGCTCGATCAGCCGCGTTCTAGCAATTCAGCGCAGCGGACACAAGTCGGAGCGTAGGGGATGGCGTTGAGCCGGGCCTTGGGAATCTTGCAGCCGCACTCATCGCAGATGCCGTAAGTCGTGTCCTCGATTCGCTCAAGGGCCGCTTCGATCCGCGAGAGCACCTCTTCCTCGTTCTCCATCAGGCTCAAGGTGAACTCTTGTTCGAAGTTGTCGCTCCCCAGGTCGGCCATGTGGATCGGCATGCTGGAGGCCTCGGGGCTGTCGAGCCGGGTCTTCTTCAATGCAGCGTCGGCCATTTGGGTCACATCGCCCCGCAACCGCGCCCGCATCGTCAGAAGCCGTTCCTTGTAAACCTTGCTCTCAGCCTTCTTCATTGAATGGCAACTCCGCGCTTGGTTATACCCGGTCGGCGTGGTCTTCGACGCCGATAGAACCGTTATTCTAAACTACGCAATACCAATGTCAAACGACCACGCGCGTAACAAACATCTCGTAACCATGCTATTAGCAGCGGTGATAGAACGATTGCGGCGTGAGGCTACTGGTCGCGGAATAATTACTGGCTGCGGTTCAACTTGTCGCCGCCGACGCGCAATCCTAGACTAGTGCTCTGTCATGGCGGTTCGCCCCGCTCTTCGTACCGAAGTCCCGGCTAGTTTCGACGTGCCCCCACGAGGACCGCTTGCGGTCTGCGCCTCAAAAACCATGAGCGATCTGGCATTTCAGAAGTGCATTTCGCTGGTGTGCGGAGCGACCTACTCGGTCGAGCAGACGCTGGTCGAGTGCCCGAAGTGCGGCGAGCTGCTCGACGTGGTGTACGACTGGGACCGGCTGCGGCCGCCGCGGGATTGGGGATTCTTCGAGGCCAAATGGTCGCGCCGCTACGATCCCCACTGCCTCAGCGGCGTGTGGCGGTTCCACGAGCTGCTGCCGTTTGCCCCGCCGCGGCACATCGTCACCATCGGCGAGGGGCAGACCCTGCTGCAACCCTCGGCCGGAGTGGGCAAGTACGTCGGGCTCGACCGCGGGCAGTTGTACCTGCAGTACGAAGGGATGAACCCTTCCGGAAGCTTCAAAGACAACGGCATGAGTGCCGCGTTCACGCACGCCAGCGCTGTCGGGGCCACGCGGGCCGCCTGTGCCTCGACCGGCAACACCAGCGCCTCGCTGGCGGCCTACTGCTCGGTGACCAAGCGGATGCGGGCGGTGATCTTTGTCGGCAGCGGCAAGATCTCGTACGGCAAATTGTCGCAAGCACTCGATTACGGGGCGCTGACCGTGCAGATTGCCGGCGACTTTGACGACGCCATGGCGCGCGTCAAGGAAGTCTGCTCCCGGCTGGGCATCTACCTGGTGAACAGCGTCAACCCGTTCCGGCTGGAAGGGCAGAAGACGATCATGTACCGGGTGCTCGAAGGGCTGCGCTGGCAGGTGCCTGACTGGATCGTCGTGCCCGGCGGCAATCTCGGTAACTCCAGCGCTTTCGGCAAAGCGTTCATCGAACTGGAACAGCTCGGGCTGATCGATCGTGTGCCGCGGCTGGCGGTGATCAACGCCACCGGGGCCAACACGCTATACCAGCTGTACGAGCGCCGCCGGCTGCGTTGGAACGGCGGCCGACCCGAACTCGACACGACGCAAACCTACTACGGCGAGCTCGACAGCCGGCGGGCGCGGGCTTCGACCATCGCCAGCGCGATCGAGATCAACCGGCCAGTAAACTTGAATAAGTGCTTGCGTGCCCTAGAATTCTGCAACGGCGTGGTGCGAGAGGTCAGCGACCAGGACATCCTCGACGCCAAGGCCCAGGTCGGCGCCGGCGGGCTAGGTTGCGAGCCGGCCAGTGCGGCGAGCGTCGCGGGGGCTAAGGCCTTGCGTGCCGAAGGGGTCATCGGCCGCGATGAGACGGTGGTCTGCATCCTGACCGGTCACCAGTTGAAGGACCCGACGGCCACGGTCGCCTACCACACGACCGATCAGGCCCAGTTCAACGAGGTGCTCGGCAGCCGCGGCGTGAAGCGCGCCGCGTTTGCCAACCGAGCCGTGAGCGTCGCCAACGACCTCGACGAGATCGTGAAGGCAATCAAGTTGTATAGTTAAGGACGCTCAAGCACACTGAAACGAAAAGGTCGAACTTTCGCGCTCGCACGGTCGAAAGCAAGCTGTAGTTTGGCACGTTTATCCGCAATGTTCGCAGATCGCTCGCCCCGCAACGCATTGCACAACGCTGGCACGCCCGTCGCACATCGGTCGCATGCCGCTTGAAACAGACCAACAGCAGGTGCAAGGCGCAGGGAAGCTTGTATGAGCCGATTGGCCGATTACGCGAAGAGAGTCTGGAGTGCCCAGGTTCGCCTGGCGACGCTCGTGAAGTTGACGATGGGCGTGGGCGTCGTCACGCTGGCGTGGCTGTACGCGACCAACCTGAAGATCGAGTCGCAGCACCTAGCGCCGGGCCAGGAGCCGGGCGGAACGCTGATCATCTGCGGCGGCGGCGAGGTGCCTCGGGATATCGAGAACCGCTTCGTCCGTCTGGCCGGTGGGCGGGCGGCCAAGCTGGTCATCATCCCCACGGCCCATTACGAGGCCGACAAGATCGATCCGCGCGATCCGCACATCGTGGAGGTGACGCACGATTGGCACGCGCTGGGGGTCGAGAGCGTGACGTTCCTGCACACTCGTGATCGCTCTGTGGCCGACGACGAAGAGTTCGTCGAGCCGCTGACCGAGGCGACGGGCGTGTGGATCGAAGGGGGCGACCAGGAATGGCTCACCGCGCCGTACGCCGACACACTGGTCGAGGCGGAACTGAAAGAGTTGCTGGCGCGCGGCGGCGTGGTGGGTGGCAATTCGGCCGGCGCTGCGTGCATGACGCGCGTGATGATCGCCGCCGGTCGGCGGCCGCGCGAAGGGGAAGGGTTCGACCTCTTGCCTGGCGCCGTGATCGATCAGCACTTCCTCACGCGCAACCGCCTGAAGCGACTGATCGGTTTCTTGTCGGACCACCAGGAGCTGATCGGCTTTGGAATCGACGAGCGAACCGCGCTGGTGGTGCGCGTGAGCGACATGCGGCTGAGCGTGATCGGTGAGTCGTACGTGCTGGCGTGCGTGCCGGAAGGCCCCGACCGCGCCGCCCGCTTCGAGGTGCTGCAACGCGGCGACACGACCGACATGGTGTTGCTGCGCGAATCGGATTCGCCGATCGCCTCGGTCGTCGACGTGGAAGAGATTCTCACGTCGGAAGGGCTGAACTAGGACAGCGCAACTCAGCACTGCCTGACAAGCAGACAGTGGCACCCTGCGAGCCTCGGCGGGCCAGCCCGCCGGCTAACTTTTAGTGCCCCGCGTGCTCGTGTCCGGCCGGCCCGCTGACCAGCGGGCTGTGCTTATCGCCACGGGCCGCCAGGTATGCCACCAGGTCGAGAATCTCATCTTTCGTCAGCTTATCGAGCAGCCCCTTGGGCATGATCGACACCGGCGATTTGGTTTGCTCGTCAATGTCGCTCTTCTTGAGCACGACCGGCTCGGCCTTGGCCAACGGGTTCTCGATCACACGCAGCCGCGACGGCGTCTCTTCGAGAATGATGCCGGTGATTACCTTTCCGTCGCTGGTCTGAAACACGTACGTCTGGAACTTCTCGTTGATCTTCGCCGACGGGTCGAGAATGTCGGTGAGAATGTCGAGCGGTTTCTTCGCCGGGTCAAGTTTCGCCAGGTCGGGGCCGAACGTGTTGCCCACGCCGTCGAGTTTGTGGCAGGCGACGCAGGTGGCGGCCTGGAACATCTGCTTGCCGTTGCCCCACGAGCGGCCGGCAAGCGCCGTGACCGGCTGGGCCAGGTCGTCGAGCTTCCACTCGGTGCGCGGCCGGCGATCCTTCAGCAGCGCGTCCTTGATTTCGAGCGGATGGCTGACCAGATACGCCTCGGGATTGGCCAGGTACGCGTCGACATCGTCGACCACGTACATCGCGCCGTACATCCGCCGCCAGTGACCGGGATAGGTGCAGACATACGGATAGACACCGGGCGTCTTGGGAGCGATGAAGCTGAGCTTCTGGCTCTCGCGCGGCTGCAACAGTTTGCTGCCGAGCAGAATCTTCTTCGACGATGGCACAAAGTTGCGCTTCGCGAACGCCGGGTCTTGCGCGCTCGCCTCGGCTGTGGTGCCGATCTCTTCGAGCGCCCCTGGCTGGGCGATCACGAAGTTGTGCGGCATGAAGTCGCTGTTCTCGAACACGAACTCCACCGGCTTGCCGGCCCGCAGCACGAGCAGGTCCTTGTCGTAGCTCATTCGCTCCAATAGCGTGCCGACGCGGATCACACGCACGCCCAGCTCGCCGAGTTGGCCGCGCACGGCCTTTGCCTGGTCAGCAGGCAGCAGTCCGGCCAATGCCTCGGCAAACTCCAGTTCGGCCAATGCCGTCTCGCTAGTGCGTGCTTTGACCGGCGTGCTGCGAATGTCGGCCAGCAACACGTCGACCAGCGGCCGCGCTTCGTCGGCCGGCCAGAATTGTCGCCCGATGCGCTGCATCGCCCGCACTGCGGTGGGGCGATCGACACCGTCGTGCACGAACGTGGCAAGCGTGCGGAAGGTGTTCAACTCTTGCCCGCGCACGCTGGCTAGCGCCATCATCGCCGCCCGGCGGACCAGGGCCGTTGCATCCTCGCCGCCCGGCGAGAACTCGACGCTCCCCTCGGGGGCCTTGTTCTTGTCGGCACGGAACGCCTGGCGACCACGGCTATCGAGCACCGTAAGCCGGAAGTTGTTGAGCCGGGTCCAGAACCCACCTTCCGTGCGGTTGTAGATCACGATCGAGTCGATTTCGCGATCCTCACCCAGGTCGAGTTCCCACCACGGCTTGTTGGTGCTTTCCTCGGTGTGCGTCTGTCCGCCGGCGCCAAAAGTGCCGTCCTTGTTGCCGTCGATGGCGCGCGATGCAATGCCGCCGTGGCTGGTATTCTTCTGCGAGGCTTTGCCTTTACGGGCAATGTTTTTGCCGTGGCTGTACACCTCGACTTCGGCCAACGTCAGCGTCGCGTCGCCGGGCAGTTCGATCCGCACGTAGCGGCCTTCGATCGGTGCCGGCTTGACGCTGCTGGCCATCGGCTCGGGCAGCCCCTTCAATAGCGGCAATACTTTGGGATACAGCTCGGCCCGCAGGCTGGCGTCGAACACCAGCGGCATTGCCGCCACGAGGTCCAGCAGCCGATCGACACTCGTGGTGGCCAGTGCCCAGGCCGCCTCGACCGAGCCGTCGACCGTCACAAGCGCGACGTAACCCGCTTGGCGAATCGTGTCCTGCTTGGCGCCGGTAGCCAGCGCCTCGAGATCGCTGCGCACGCCGCGCAGTTCGTCGGCCGGGCGCGAGGCAAGCAGTCGCACCAGGTCGAACACCAGGCTTTCATCGGGACGGTAGCCGGAATCGATCTTGCGGATCGTCTCGAGCAGCAGGGCGAGTTCCGATTTCTTTTCCATCGCTGCCAGGCCGGCCAGCGCGTCGCGGCGCTGCTCGTCGCGCAGCCCCGGGCGCAGCAGCAGTTCCTGGTACACCGGCCGGCTGCGTTCGAGCTTCAGCAACTGATCGAGCGACATCATGCCGAGCATGTAGCGTTCGCCGGCTTCGGTGGCCATCGGGATGCGCCGACCGGCGGCGATCGACGCTTTAACGTATGGCTCAAGCGCCCGGTTCGTCTCGGTGCGGCAGTAGCCGAGCCAGTAATCGCTGGGGTAGTCGGCCGAGATGGCTGCCACCTCGATCGCCTCGGGGACGGTGAAGAAGCTCGCGGCACGCACCGCTTCGAGCCGGACACGCGGATGTTCGTCGGCCGCCAGCCGCCGCAGCCAGGCGAGCGTCTCGGGCACGCGATCGTGCCAATAGCACAGCACGCGGGTCGCAGCGGCGCGGGCACGGTAGTCGGGACTGGCCAGCAGGCGGCCCAGTAGGTCGACGTTCACCACGTTGTGATACTGATGGACCCAGAGCGCTTCGAGCAGGTGATGCTGGTACTCCGGATCGTTCTTGTCGAGCGCCGCGGCCCACTTGGCGGCGGCGGCAACGACCTCGTCGCTCGGCCGGCCACCCAGCTCGATCTTCACCCGGTAACGAACGCGATCCTCAGGCTCCTTGAGCAAATCGAGCAGCTTCTCGATCGGTTCGCCGGCGATCTTGGCGGGCTTCAACAGCGGGCGGCCTTCGTAGGTCACGCGGTATACGCGCCCGTGCGTGCTGTCGCGGCTGGGATCACGCAGGTTGTGTTGCATGTGGCCGATGATCGCGTTCTGCCAGTCGAGGAAGTACAGCGCACCGTCGGGGCCAATCTCCATGTCGGCGGGGCGGAAGTTGGGATCACTCGACGACAGGAGCGGCTCGACCTCGTCGGCGCCGAAACCCGCACCGTCGTCGCGGAACTTATATTGGAAGATGCCCTGGAAGCTGATCACGTTGGCATCGAGATAGTTGCCTTGCATCTCGGGCGGGAAGTGGCGCGACGAGATGATCTCCGTCCCCGGGCTGGGACGCGAGCGCTGCTTGTAGAACGGCTCCATGCGCGGATGCTTCGCCGGGTACTCGAGGTGGCCCGAGAACGCAGCGGCCCAGTAATTGACGTTGCCGGTCCCATCGGTGATGAAGTCCTGCCCCCAGTGATCGAACACGTGGCCGTGCGGATTGGCGAACCCGCTGGGGACGTACACCTCGAACTTCTGCGTGCGCGGCTCGTAGCGGTACACGCCGGCGTTCACGTTGTGGATCGCCGGCCCCCAAGGGCTTTCGACCTGCGTGTGGTGAAACGTCCCTTCCTGGAAATAGAGCGCGCCACCCGGGTCGAGCACGAAGCTGTTGAGCGCGTGATGCGTGTCGGCTGAGTCGAGACCGTCGAGCACGCGCTCGCGGGTGTCGGCCACGTCGTCGCCGTCGGTATCGCGCAGCAGCACCAGGTCGGGCTGCTGGCCGACGAGCAGGCCGTCGCGGAAGAACTCGATCCCCGTGGGAACGTGCAGTCCGTGAGCAAACGTCTTGCAGCGGTCGGCGCGGCCGTCGCCGTCGGTGTCTTCCAAAATCAGAATCTTGTCGTCCAAATTGTCCTTGGGCTTCCAGTGCGGATACGACGGCATCACGGCCACCCACAGGCGTCCGCGGGTGTCGAAAGCCATCTGCACCGGCTTGGCCAGCTCGGGGAACATTTCCTCGCTGGCGAACAGGTTGACCTTGAGTCCCTTGGCCAAGGTCGTGTTAGCGATCGCCGCCTCGCCCGATTGGTAGAGATGCTGGCCGTTGGGGCCGGCGCCGGGCTTGTTGGTGATCACTTCGAGGAACGGCGGCGTGTTGCTGTCGTCGACCTGCAGATCGCCGCCGCGGGCTACCGCCCACACGCGCTGATCACGGTTGGCGGCCATCACGTCGAGCACGGCCATTTCGCGGGCCATCACCTCGCGGTTGGTTTGGCCGTTGGTGAATTTCAGATCGGCGCGGCCGCCGTAGATCGAGTAGCCGTCGACGGTGCGGTAGCGGTTGAACCAAATGAAGTTCTTGTCGAGCACGGCTTGGCGAAGGCGTTCGATCTCGGCGGGCTTGATGTCGGTTTCTCGGGCGCCGAATAGCGCTTCATCGATCGCTTCGGCCACGGCGCGGTCGCCGCGTTCATGGAGGTGCACGCCGTTGGTGGTCAGGGGTTGCTTCGCCCGGCCGTAACGTTCGAGCGACGGGGCGAACAGATCGACGAACGCCACGTCGTTGTTCTTGGCCACTTCGTACATCACGCCGGTGTAGCGGCGCAGGCGGTCGTTATTCTCGCTGCCATCGGGGAGGTTGCGGTCGCGCAGATTCTCGTGGGCGATGGGCGAGAAGATCACCAATCGCGGCGCGCCAGAGCCGTTGTACTTCTGGGTCAGCGTGCTCTTGATGAACGCGTCGAGATCGGCCTCGAACTTCGCCACTCCCTCTTCGCCGGCGAAGGATTCGTTGTAGCCGAAGAAGGCAAAGATCACGTCGGCTTTGTTGGCCGTCAGATGCTCATCGGGCGTGCCGAACCCGGCACTGCGCAGCCGCAGGGTCAGCTCGTCGCCGGGAAAGCCGAGATTGCGCACCACCAGTTCGTGTTGCGGAAAGCGCGCTTGCAGCAGTGTTTCGAGCCAGCCGTGATGCTGCATCCGATCGGCCAAGGTGTTGCCGATGATGCAAACGTGATCCCCTTTTTTCAACTCGAAGCCGGCAGCATGGGCCGGCTGCGTCGGCAGCAGCGCGACCAGCAGCGACAATACGATCCACCGCATGAAAAATCCTTGGGTGCGAAAACAGGGCGTCGGAGGGAGGAGCCCACGCGAGGCGGGGCGGTGCGGGATTCATCATAACCCGGCAAAACTCGGCATGCGAGCAACCCGTTCCAGCATCCCAAGCGCGTCGTCAAATTGATCTAACTGCCGTCAGGATGACGACTATTTTCGGCCCCGGGCATGCTATAGTTTCCGGGGCGAATCCAGCGGCACCAGGCGAGGGAGGGTAGCACCATGGCCAGCGGACAACCAGCGATGGGCGGTTTGACCGGGGACGGGGCGTTGCGAAAGGCCTGGGGCTGGTTCGTCGGCCTGGGCGTGCTGCTGATCATCTTGGGCACCTTCGCCGTGGGATGGTCGGTGGTGACGACGCTGGTATCGGTGCTGTTTTTCGGCTGGCTGCTGGTCTTCGGCGGCGTGATGCAAGCAGTTCACGCGTTCTGGCAGCGGGCCTGGAGCGGGTTCTTTTTCGACCTGCTCTTGGGGATTCTCTACGCCGTAGCGGGCGGAATCATCGTCGCCCATCCGCTTGCCGGCGCCGTTGAGCTGACGCTGCTACTGGGCTTGCTGTTCGTGCTCGGCGGGGTGTTCCGCATCGTGATGGCCTTTGCCTGGCCGTTTCACCATCGCGGCTGGCTGGTGCTTAACGGCGTAATCACGCTCGTGTTAGGCGTGATGATCCTGGCACAATGGCCCGGATCGGGCTTTTGGGTGATCGGCCTGTTCATCGGCATCGACATGATTTTCAACGGCTGGTCGCTGGTGATGCTCGGCCTGGCCGCGAAGAAGCTGACGGCTTGAATAGGCCGTTACTTCTTTTCGCTCTTGTCGTTGCACGAGGCCAACGCGATCACGTGCATGTACAGATCGGCCAGCTCGGCACGCTCGTGGCGCTTTTCGTCGGTCCAGCCGCGGCGAATCTCGGCGGTCAGGGCGTGGATGTACTCGCGGCTGGGGACCCAATCGACTTGGGGGTTTCGGTCCTTCTTGGCGATCGCGATCATGGCAGGAACTCCTTCGCTTGCTCTTAAACAACCGTTTGCTCGGTTTCGGCCTTTTTGACTCGGAACAACGCTAACGAGCACGGTTGTAGAGCATACTGCGTGCCAAACACGAACAGTCCCTTCTGAGCGGCCATGTCAGCGGTATCGAGCATCAGCTCCCAACCCGCTGCCTCGCCGGCTGGCGGCAAGGTGAACGGGATGGCGTTCTCGTGATCGGCGTTGAACAGCAGCAGCAGGGTGTCGCCGCTGATTTCTTCGCCGCGATCGTCGATGTCGATGTGGTCGCCGCACAACTGCACGCCCAGGCAACGTGAGTAGCCGGTATTCCACGCGTCGGGGGTCATCTCGGTGCCATCGATGTTCAGCCAGTTGATATCGGGAGCGTACTCGCCTTCGATCGCCCGGCCGTGGAAGAATCGCCGCCGCTGAAAGACCGGCTCCTGCTCGAGGATTTCGGCGCAGCGTTTGACGAACCGCAGCAACTGCTGCTGCCGCGCGTCGAGGTTCCAATTCAGCCAGGTGATTTCGTTGTCCTGGCAATAGGCATTGTTGTTGCCCCGCTGGTTTTGCCCCATCTCGTCGCCGGCCAGGAGCATCGGCACGCCCTGCGAGAAGAGCATGGTGGCGAGCATGCTGCGCTTTTTGCGATCGCGCATGTCGAGGATTTTTGGATCGTCGGTCGGCCCCTCGAC
Organism: Pirellulales bacterium; assembly: GCA_036272935.1. Taxonomy (GTDB): domain Bacteria; phylum Planctomycetota; class Planctomycetia; order Pirellulales; family PNKZ01; genus DATAXP01. The sequence goes on from DATAXP010000057.1 coordinate 43,233, forward strand.
ACCGCAGTTCCAACTGATGTTGTCGCTGGTGCCGTCGCGGTTGCCTTCGCCGTTGGCTTCGTTGTGCTTTTGGTCGTAGCTCACCAGGTCTTCGAGCGTGAAGCCGTCGTGGCAGGTGATGAAGTTCACGCTGGCGTGCGGCCGACGGCTGCTCCACTCGTACAAGTCGCTCGAGCCGCAGAAGCGCGTCGCAAAGTCGCTGACCACGCCGCCGTCCCCTTTCCAGAACTTGCGCACGCTGTCGCGGTACTTGCCGTTCCACTCGCTCCACAACACCGGGAAGTTGCCGACCTGGTAGCCCCCTTCGCCCAGGTCCCACGGCTCGGCAATCAACTTCACCTGCGAAATGACCGGGTCCTGGTGAATGATGTCGAAGAACGCCCCCAGCTTGTTCACCGCGTGCAGCTCGCGGGCCAACGTGCTTGCCAGGTCGAAACGGAACCCGTCGACACGCATTTCGGTGACCCAGTAACGCAGGCTGTCCATAATCATCTGCAGCACGCGCGGGTTCTGCATGTTGAACGTGTTGCCGCAGCCGGTGAAGTCCATGTAGTAGCGAGGGTCTTCGGGGCTGAGCCGGTAGTAGGCCGAGTTGTCGATGCCGCGGAACGACAGGGTGGCGCCGTTCTGGTTGCCTTCGGCAGTGTGGTTGTAAACCACGTCGAGAATCACCTCGATGCCCGCCGAGTGCAGGTTACGCACCATCGTCTTGAACTCGCTGACCGCGTCGAGGGCGAAAGCCGGCGAGTCGTACCGCCAGTCGGGAGCGAAGAAGTTCAGCGTGCTGTAGCCCCAGTAGTTCACCAGGCCGCGGTCGACCAGTGTGCGGTCGTCGGTGTGGTAGTGCACCGGCAATAGCTCGATCGCCGTCACGCCCAGGTCTTGCAAATGCTTGATCACCGGGTCGGTCCCCAATCCGGCGTAGCTGCCGCGCAGTCCGTCGGGCACTTCAGGGTGCAGCATCGTGAACCCTTTGACGTGCAATTCGTAGATCACCGTCTTGTGCATCGGCGTGCGCGGCGGCCGATCGTCTCCCCAGGTGAACGCCGGATCGATCACCGCCGCCCGCGGTGCGAAGCGGGCGCTGTCGCGATCGTCGAACGATAAGTCGCCAGCCTGGTCGCCAAGCTTGTAGCCGAATAGCGAGTCGTCCCACTTCAAGGGGCGCGCGATCGACAGCGCGTACGGGTCGAGCAGCAGCTTGTTGGGGTTGAAGCGGTGTCCCTTGGCCGGCTCATAGGGACCGTGGACGCGGTAACCGTAGATTTGCCCCGGAGCGGCGTCGGGCAGGTAGCCGTGCCAAACCATGTCGGTGTACTCGGGGAGCATGATGCGGGCCGATTCCTGCTCGGCATCGGCCGAATCAAACAGGCAAAGTTCAACTTTCGTCGCGTTCTCGGCATAGATCGCGAAGTTCACCCCTTTACCGTCCCAAGTCGCGCCCAGCGGATAGGGTTTGCCGGGCCACGCACGAATCGGCTTGCCGACCGTCGAACTACCTTCGACCGCAGGACGGGGAATCGCACGCGTGCGCAAAGCGGCAGGAGTTGCAGTGCTCATCGGCCGACGTGGCTCCAGCGAAAAGATGGACGAGTTTTCATGCCGCGGCGAAGCAGCAAACATTATGCCACACGCGGAGAGCGAACCTCGGGTTCACGTTCGGCTGTTACTCGTCGCCGTGAGTGCTTCGAGCGGAACGCCGGGATTTAGCTGCGAATGCGAACATTCGCTTCGTCCACGATCCACAGCCGTTGCGAAACGAGCTCGCTCTCCAGCAGCGTCACGACGCGGCGAATGACGTCTAATATGCGATCCTTTGAATGCCGCTGGAGCCGCAAAACGACCAGGCCATGATGGTCCGTCGGCGGATAGGCCCGGATGTCTGCAAAATCGAGATCGAGCGTTATGATGGCCCGGCGTTCCCGATGGCACACGGAAATAAGATCACCGTCGGCGCGGCCGCCCAGCCCTTGGCCCAGCGCGCCGATGGCGTCGTGGCCGGCAGCGCAAAGGAGATCAATCGCTTCCTTGGGCAGATTCTCGTCGAGCTTGAACGCCCCACTCACGCAGCACCCGACGGCAGATTTACGGTTCGCTCGCGCGCTAGTTCCGCCGCATATTCCAGCGCGGCTCGGATGTCATCGGCGGCCAACGACGGATAGCTCTTGAGCAAGTCGTCCGTTGAAATCCCCACGGCGACGTTGTCGAGCACCACCGATACCATGATCCGCGTCCCCTTGATGCACGCCTGGCCATGACAGATTGAAGGATCGACCGAGATTCGATCGCGCCACGCCATACGGTCCTCCCACTAGGCATTCGCCGGCCTGCCATGTCAGCACGCCTCTGCAGTCAGTATACGACGTGCGCCGGCTGCGCCATCAAGAACCATAGAACGATTCGGCCGGAAGGCCCGTTCGTTCACGGACGCGCGCGGCAATCGCGTCGACGTCGCCGGCCGGCAATGCGCTGACGAACGACTCCGCGGGCGGCCGGGCGACGGTGTAAACCTGCACCAGGCTGATCGCGCCGCCAGCAGCGACGATCTCATTCAGCCGATCGCAAAGGGCGTCGATCTCCGGCGGCGACGGTCCTTGGCTGTGGATGCGCATGAACAGGGCCTGGATGACCAGCGGCCTGACGCGGGCCGCGGCGGTGATGTTGTCGAGAATCTGCTGGAAGGGAATCGTCGTGCGCTCCACCAGCCGGTAATACTCCGCGGTTCCGGCATCGAGCTTCGCCCAGATTTCTCCCTGGTTGGCGTCGAGAATTTCCAGGCCGCGCTCGACCGCCGGACGATGGAACATGCTGGCGTTGGTGATTAGCACCATCTTCACATCGGCCAGACTGTGGCGGCGCTTCAACTCGGCGCAGGCGGCAATGATCTCGTCGAAATTCCGATACGTGGTCGGCTCGCCGTCGCCGCTGAAGGCGATGTCGTTGAGCCGGCGCAGCTCGCGCGGCACCAGGGCAAATTTCTCGTGCGTGAACAACTCATCCGTCGTGGCCAGCGTGATCGCCAGGTCCAGCTCGCCGAGCAGCTCGGGCATCTCGACAAAACGCGTCGAACTGGTTTCGACGCGGTTTACCTGGCAATAGATGCAATCGAAGTTGCAAACCTTATCGGGGTTCAGGTTCACCCCGATCGACACGCCGCGCGCTCGCCGGCTAACCACCGGATAGACAAACCGGTTGGTTTCGAACGTCCGCGGATGAGAAGCGAAGGACATGGATGAAGTATGAATGATGAAGGATGAATGCAGAAGTACGGCGGATGGATTCTCTCCGCAACTTCTGCGTTCATCCTTCTGACTTCATACTTTCCGCAGCGTCGTGAAGTCGTCGAGCGTGAGCGTCGTGAGCGAGCCGTCGTCGAGCCGCAGCACGATCAGGTCGCTGAATACCTTGTCGTCGACGGCGCGGCGGAAGTGCAGCCCGTGCCGGCGGCGCTCAACGCGCTCGACTGTGCCTACGGTGGTGGTTGTCCAGCGGGCGCTGCTGCCGATCTTCACGTTATGCACTACTTCGATTCTATCCCCGGCGGCCAGGTCGTTGACCGTTTTGCGCGTGGTCACATCGGTGCGCTGCGTGATGTCGGTTTTGGTCATGGTTGGGGGCGGCGAAATATGCCGTTGGACTGTTGATCGATGCTAAGGACGCCTGAGTTTCCAGTAGTTCGGTTTTCGGCGATGATGCGCCACCGCGGCGATCCAAATTGTTGTATCAAGTTCAAGATAAAAACAGTATACGGGAAACGGCGAACGATGAACCTCCTGATTCCCGCGTTGCCGTACGGCGAGAACGCTTGGGGCACCCGAGCGATTGCTTCGACAGCCTGCTCGACCTCGTCGGCCAACTCGGTGCCGAGACCTAGACGCTGTTGATCATAGTACACCACCGCGGCGCGAAGCTCTGCCGCCGCCTCGTGGTGGAAAACGACACGCTTCACCGGTGATGTTCACGTAACTTCTGGAAGACTTCGGCGGCGTCTTCGCCTTTTGCAGTGCCGCTTTGAATCTCCGCGATGCGACGGGCCAGTTCGAGATCCCACGCTTCGCCCACGCCGCTTTCTTCACCGGGCTCCAACGAGCAAACCAACGCATAGGCGAGATCGGCGCGCTCCTTTTCCGAGAGCTGGCCCACACTCGTTAGAATTTGCGCGACGGCGTCGGTCATACGAGGATTGCGAAGTTTGGGAGCCGGGACGAAGCGGTTAGCGGCCGCTCACTCAATATTCTACACTTCCTTCGCCTTGATCCAGCTCATCAAGCGGCGGAGTTGCTTGCCGACGACTTCGATCGGATGCGAGCGCTCGCGGCGGCGCGTGGCCTTGAATGCCGGGGCGTTCGCCTTGTTCTCCAGAATCCATTCGCGGGCGAACTGGCCGGACTGAATCTCGTTGAGAATCTTCTTCATCTCGGCCTTGGTCTGGTCGGTGACGATGCGCGGGCCGCGGGTGTAGTCGCCGTACTCGGCTGTGTTCGACACGCTGTAGCGCATGTAGTTCAAGCCGCCCTGGTAGAACAGGTCGACGATCAGCTTCAGCTCGTGCATACATTCGAAGTACGCCATTTCGGGCTGGTAGCCCGCCTCGACGAGCGTTTCGAATCCCGCCTTCACCAGGGCGCTCACGCCGCCGCACAGCACCACCTGCTCGCCGAACAGGTCGGTTTCGGTTTCCTCGGCAAACGTGGTTTCGATCACGCCGCCGCGCGTCCCGCCGATCCCCTTGGCATAGGCCAGGCCCAAGCGGCGCGTTTCGTCGCTCGCCCCCGGCGACAAGGCGATCAGGCACGGCACGCCGCCGCCTTTCTCAAACTCGCTGCGGACCAGGTGGCCCGGCCCTTTCGGAGCAACCAGCAGGGCGTCGACCCCCGGCGGCGGCTCGACCTGGCCGAAGTGGATGTTGAACCCATGCGAGCACATCAGCACGTTGCCCGGCTTGAGCTTCGGCCGGATGCTTTGCCGATACACGTCTCCTTGCACTTCGTCGGGCAGCAGAATGTTCACCAGGTCGCCCGCCTCGGCCGCCTCTTCGGCGCTCACTGGCTTGAACCCGTGACTGACCGCCAGGTCGTAGTTCGCGCTGCCAGGCCGCTGGCCGACGATCACCGTGCACCCGCTATCGCGCAGGTTCTGCGCCTGGGCGTGCCCTTGCGATCCGTAGCCGATGATGGCGATCGTCTTGCCTTTCAATGCAGCAAGATCGGCATCTTTGTCGTAATAGATTTTTGCGGGCATTTGGCGTTATCCCTTGCGCGGTGCGTTGTTCTGGTGGTTGTGTTGGTGAGAGTTCGGATTGCAGAAGTCGGAAGTATGAATGATGAGCTGCCGGCACTTCTGCATTCATACTTCTGACTTCTGCATTTCAAAAAAATCCCGCTTCCGCGCCGGCTCGGGGATCGCCGGCGGAGGGTTCGCTCGCCGTACTGCGTCCGCCGCTGCGGACCATGGCGATCCGGCCGGTGCGCACCAGTTCCTTGATGCCGAACGGGCGCATCAGCTCGATGAACGCCTCGATCTTGCGCTCCTGCCCGGCAATCTCGATCATGACTTCGTTGAGGCTGACGTCGACGATCCGGCCGCGAAAGATATCGGCAAGCTCGCGCACTTCGCTGCGCGGACCGTTATGTGCCGCCGTCACCTTGATCAACATCAGGTCGCGCTCGACGAAATCCTGCGAGCTGATGTCGTGTACGTTGACCACCGTGACGATTTTTTGCAGTTGCTTGCGCACCTGCTCGAGCACGTTGTCGTCGCCGACGACGACGAACGTCATCCGCGACAAGTCGGGGTCTTCGGTCGCGCCGACTGCCAGGCTGTCGATGTTGTAGCCGCGGCTGGCGAGCATCCCCGAAACGTGCGCCAGCACGCCGGGTACGTTCTGCACCGTGGCCGACAAGACGTGCCGCATCTGGGTACCGCTCCGCTCCAGGACCAGGGACGAAACTGCTAGAATACCGGTCCGCGCATCGGCTCACAAGGCTCGGAAACCACTGGCTCACGGGGGAAGCGACGTTGAAAATCTACACCAAGACCGGCGATGACGGCACGACGGGACTGTTCGGCGGGCCGCGCGTCGCTAAGGACGATCCGCGCATCGAGGCCTACGGCACGGTCGACGAACTGAATGCGGTCGTCGGCATGGTGCGGGCCACGAAGGTCGAGGCCGATCTGGATCGCCTGCTCGAGCGCATCCAGAACGAGTTGTTCGACGTCGGAGCGGAGCTCGCCTCGCCCGATCCCTCGCGATCCGGCACGCGTGTTATCGGCCCAGCCCACATCGGCGCGCTCGAAACCGCGATCGACCAGCACGACGCAGGTCTTGAGCCGTTGAAGCAGTTCATCCTTCCCGGTGGCACTCAGGCCGCCGCGCTCTTGCACTTGGGGCGGACCGTGTGTCGCCGCGCCGAGCGAACTGTGGTCTCACTGGCGGCGAAGCAGCACGTGGCCCATGAGCTGATCGTGTACTTGAATCGGCTCAGCGACTTGCTGTTCGTCCTGGCGCGCTGGACGAATCATGCCGCCGGGCAGACCGACGTGCTGTGGCGACACGCGCCGGATGAATGAATGCGAAATGCTGAATGCGAAATGCATAACTGCGGCGATTAAGCATTTAGCATTCTGCATTTTCCTGCCCGCTTCCCACTACCGCGACGCTAGCGGATGCGGTACCCTTCCGGGTCAGCACGTTGGCCGCGTTGGCGGCATATCCTGGCGGCAACCATTCGACTCGCATCGAGCAGCGCTGGCGGTCCGTGACGCGGAAGCGCCAACTTTGTTGAACCACCTTGAGATGGGAGTGCGAGCATGATCAGGGTTGGCAGGGAATGGGCAGTAGGTTGCGTGGCGTTGGTGGCGATGTTGGCGTTCTCCGGTCGGCTGAACGCCTACCAAGAAGAATCGAACGTGTTGACGCCGACAGCGTCGACCACGGTCCCTGTCGATAAAGGGGATAACGCGTGGATGCTGGTTTCGTCGGCCCTGGTGCTGATGATGACTGCGCCGGGGCTGGCGCTCTTCTACAGCGGCCTGGTGCGCAAGAAGAACGTGCTCGGCGTGATGATGCAGTGCCTGTTCCTGATGGGCCTGATGACCACCATTTGGGGCCTGTACGGTTACTCGCTCTCGTTCGGCGGTAGCCCCAAGGATGCCGAGGGCAAGCCCAGTGGCGACAGCGCATGGATCGGAAACGGCGAATACTTCTTCATGCACAACGTCGAGCCGAAGCTCGTCCAAAAGGATGGCAAGCCCGAGCTCGAATACCCCATGGAAGGCACCATTCCGCGGCTCACGCACATGCTGTTCCAGGGGATGTTCTTCATCATCACCCCCGGGCTGATCTGCGGCGCGTTCGCCGAGCGCATGAAGTTCAGCACCATGGTCGTGTTCTCGATCGTGTGGGGAACCGTTGTTTACTGTCCGCTGTGCCACTGGGTCTGGGACAACGGCATCTTGGCGTACGGCAGCCCGCACGCGGTCGTCGCCGGATTGAATACCGGCGCGCTCGACTTCGCCGGCGGCACCGTGGTGCACATCAGCTCCGGCGCCTCGGCCTTGATCTGCTGCCTGGTGATGGGCAAGCGCCTCGGCTACGGGCACGATCCGATGCCGCCGCACAACATGACCTACACCCTCATCGGCGCGACGATGTTGTGGGTCGGCTGGTTCGGCTTCAACGCCGGCAGCGCCTTGAACGCCGGCGGCCTGGCAAGCACGGCATTCACCGCCACGCACTTCGCCGCGGCGGCCGGAACGCTGAGCTGGCCGCTGATGGAATGGATCACGCACGGCAAGCCGACCGTGCTGGGCGCGTGCTCCGGCGCGGTCGCGGGGTTGGTGTGCATCACGCCCGCCTCGGGTTTCGTGCAGCCCATGCCCGCGCTCTTGATGGGAGCGATTGCCGGCGTGGTGTGCTACTTCTCGGTAAATAAGATGAAGCCGAAGTTCGGCTACGACGATTCGCTCGACGCTTTCGGCGTGCACGGCGTCGGCGGCACGTTGGGGGCGATCCTGACCGGCGTGTTTGCCACGCGGCAGGCTGCCGATGCGGCGGTCTCGAGCGGTGCCGAGCTGGGGCTGCTCGAAGGAGGCAAGCTGCTGGTGCCGCAGGTTTTTGCCGCCGGCCTGACATGGGTCTACGCCGTGGCGGTGACGTTTGTGCTGCTCAAGATCCTCGACGCAACGATGGGTCTGCGCGTTTCGCAGGAAGACGAAGTGCAAGGGCTCGACTTCAGCCAGCACGGCGAAGAAGGCTACATTTTCATCTGAGTGATGACGGCATGAGAGACAACGGCACGGTTGCCTTAGCCCCCGGAAAAGTTGCCGGGGGCTAGGCGCCGCCGCCGGGGCTCTTCGTTTCGCAATGGAGGCGGTTGATGAAAAAGGTCGAAGCGATCATTCGCCACTTCAAGCTGGAGGACGTGAAGCTCGCGCTCAGCTCGCAGGGAGTGCAGGGCATGACGATCAGCGAGGTGCGTGGCTTCGGTCGGCAGAAGGGGCACACCGAGATGTACCGCGGCGCCGAATACACCGTCGACTTCGTGCCGAAGGTGAAGCTCGAAATCATCGTCCGCAACGAAGACGTCCAGAAGACGATCAGCACCATCATGCGCGCCGCGCAGACCGGCCAGATCGGCGACGGCAAGATCTTCGTGCTCAGCCTGGACGAGGCGGTGCGCATCCGCACGGGCGAGACCGGCAGCGACGCTGTTTAAGCGCGCCGCGTCGGCGCCAATTCGTTTCGCCGGTCGCCGCGGCGACCGCGCTTTCTGACCTGGAACAGTTCCCCCGCCGCTGCGTATCATTTGTCGATGACTGGACTCCGTCCCCCTCTGCTCGAAGCCAAACAGCAACTGGCCGACGGCCGCGCCAAGCTCAAGGCGCGCCACGAAAAAGGCTCGCCCGGCATCCAGGTCTGCCGTGCCTGCACCGAGCTGTTCGATTCGCTGGTGCTGTCGCTGTTCGAGCAGGCGCTGGAGGACCTCGGCGAAGCTGGGCCTGAAGGCCTACGCGCGTCGGTGGCGTTGGTGCCCCATGCTGGTTACGGACGTGCCGATGTCGCGCCGTATTCCGATGTCGACCTGATGCTGCTGTACGACGACCACGGTGCCGAGCGGGTTTCGCCGCTGGTCGAGCGCCTGGTGCGCGACGTGTACGACATCGGCCTGGTGCTCGGCCAGAGCGTCCGCACACCGGCTGAAGCCAGCCAATTGGCCTGCCGCGACGCCACGATCTGCACGTCGCTGATCGAATCTCGGTTCCTGGCCGGCAACGAGGACTTGTTCAACCGGTTCGCGCGACGGTTCCGCCGTGACGTGAACCGCCGGCGCAAAAGCATCCTGGCCGGCATGCAAGAGGCCCGCCACGAGGAGCGCGCTCAGTTCGACGAGACCGTATACCTGTTGGAGCCGAACCTGAAGCGCTCGCCCGGCGGCCTGCGCGACGTGCAATGGCTGCGCTGGACCGGCTTCGTCCGTTACGGCGCCGCCGACCCCGACGTGCTGCGCCTGATGGACGTGCTCAGTCACGAGGATCACGACGCACTGCTGCGCGCTTACGAGTTCCTGCTGCGGCTGCGCAACGAGCTGCACTTCTACGCCGACAAGCCCAATGACGTTCTCGACCGCGCCGAGCAGATGCGCGTCGCCGAAAAGTTCGGCTACCAGGGGACCGAAGGGATGCTGCCGGTCGAGCAGTTCATGCAGGATTACTTCCGCATGACCAAGCGCGTGAGTCAGATTGCCGAGCGCTTCGCGGTCAGCGCTCGCCCCGGATCGTGGTTGTTAGCCATGTTGTCGCCATTGGTCAGCCACCAGTTTGAGCGCGACTTTCGGGTCGAGCCGCGGCAAATCTCGGCCAACAAACGCGGGTTGGCGAAGTTGCGCACCAGCCTCGTCGAAATTCTGCGCCTGGCCGACCTCTCGAGCCTGTACAACAAGCCGATCTCGCACGCCACGTGCGAGGCGATCCGCGCCGCGGTGCCGAACCTGTCGGACGAAATTGCGCCGGAGGCCGCCATGCGGTTTCTGTCGCTGCTGAGCCAGAAGGCGCGCCTCGGCCAACTGCTGCACGCGCTGCTCGACATGGGAGTGCTCGAGAAGCTCATTCCGGCGTACACCCACGCCCACGGCTTGTTGCAATTCAACGTCTACCACAAGTACACGGTCGACGAACATTGCCTGCGCGCTGTCGCCGCCGCCACCGAGTTTACCGCTGATAAAGGACCGTTGGGCAATGTCTACCGGCATCTGAAACGCAAATGGCTGTTGCACCTGGCGCTGTTGCTGCACGACCTGGGTAAAGGTTTTCCCGAGGACCATAGCGAAGTGGGGCGGCAAATCGCCGACGACACTGCCCGCCGCTTGTTTCTCAAGCCCAGCGACGCCGAGACACTGCGGTTCCTGGTGCACAAGCACTTGCTGATGTCGCACCTCGCCTTCCGCCGCGACACCAGCGACAACGACCTGCTGGTGCGCTTCGCCGTGGAGGTTGGCTCGCCGGAGGTGCTCGAGATGCTGTACGTGATGAGCGCGGCCGACCTGGCTTCGGTCGGGCCCGGAGTGCTCAATGCGTGGAAGGTCGAGGTGCTGACCGACTTGTTCCGTCGGGCGATGCGCCACCTGGGGCTCGACGACCCCAGCCGCGATTACGTCGCGCAGCTCGACAACCGGCGCCACGAAGTGCTCAGCCATTTGGACAACGGGTCCGAGCGTCCTTGGTTCGAGCGGCAGGTCGCCACCTTGCCCGGTTCGTATCTCGCCATGACCGCTCCGGAAACGATTGCCGACGATCTGCGGCCGCTCAGCAAGCTCGGCTCAGCCGACGTCGTTGCACGCGGGCGCTATCAGAGCGACACCGAAACCACCGAATACTCCGTCGGCACCTATGAATCGATCACCCCTGGTGTGTTCCACAAGCTCACCGGAGCGCTTTCGAGCCAAGGATTGCAGATTTTGTCGGCCGACATTAACACCCTGGCCGATGGATTGGTGCTCGATCGTTTTCGGGTGAGTGATCCCGATTTCTCGGGCGAACCGTTCCCCGAACGGATCGACGCCGTGCGGCGTGCGCTGTTCGCCGCATTGCGTCAGCCGGCCGACGATCCCCCAGCGTTTCGGCGCGTGTGGGGAGCGAACGACCAGCGCCGCCACGCCCGACTCTCGCCTTTGCCCACCCAGGTGCGGATCGACAACAGCACCAGCGACCGTTACACGATCGTCGACGTGTTCGCCGCCGACCGCATGGGACTGCTGTACACGATCACTCGTGAACTATTCGATCTGGGCTTGAGCGTCGCGGTCGCCAAGATCGGCACGTATCTCGACCAGGTGGTCGACGTGTTCTACGTCACCGATTTCACCGGGCGCAAAATCGAGCACCAACACCATCGCGACGAAATCCGCCGCCGGCTGTTCGAGAAGATCGAAGAACTCGAGCGCCGCGAAGCCGCCGGCGCAGGCAAGTGGTAGGCATCGGGCTCCAGGCGTCGGACTCCAGGCTCCAGGCGCGGCAAACTTGTTCTAACTGTAGCCCGTAGCCTGACCTCACTTGCTCGTTGCCCGCTGCATCACGCTCTCGATCGTCACCGGGCAGCCTCCTTGTCGTTTGCTCTCGTCGGCCGCTTCCATGAAGGCGAACATCTCGATCGTTTCGGCGGCCGGCACCGGCGGCTTGCCGGTCTTGAAGAACTCGGCAATCTCGACCAGCAGCGGGGCGTAGCCAGCGAACGAGCCGATCGGCTCGATCCCCTTCGCACCGTATACCAGGCCCCCATAGCCGCTGCGCCCTGCGCGCAGGCCACGGTACTGCGCCACGCGGCCATCCTTCCACACGCCGGTCACCACGTCGGTATCGTCGGTATGCGTCCGCTGCACCGAGATGCAGCCGCGGCCCATCAAGGCGTACACCATCTCGACGCCGTGGATACCGTACCAGAACAGATCGGGGTGATGCGGCTCGAGCGAGCACGGGCTGTACACGTCGCACCCCAGGACACCGCCCAGCTTCGGATTGTTGCGCATCGCCACCAGGCTTGGCCCGAACCGTAGCGACGAACTGGAAAAGCATGGCGTCCCGGCCTGCTCGGCGAGCCGATAGATCTCGATCGCATCGGCCAGCGAGCCGGCCACCGGCTTGTCGATGAACACCGGCTTGTGCGAGGCCAGCACGGGTCGCACCTGTTCCAAGTGCGGCCGACCGTCGACACTTTCGATCAGCACGGCATCGACGCGCTCGAGCAGAGCGTCGATCGATGGCACGATTTCGACTCCCAGTTGCTTGATCTTGTCGGTGAACCCGGCGATCCGCTCGGTGCTGTTGGAAATATCGGGGCTGCTAACCGGGTACGCGGCCACAATGTCGATCGACTTCAAGGCAGCTTCAATATCGAGCCCCGGCAGCTTCGGATCGTTCTTCGGGTCCTTCACCAGTGCGGTGAACACCGCCGCGTGCGAAGTGTCGACGCCGATGATGCCGACACGAATCTTAGGCTTGGTCGCCGTCGCCTCTTGAGCATGAGCGGCGAGACCGTCAGCAACGAGCAATGCGAACACCGTCATCGAGCGAAAAAAACGCATGACCGTCGTCCTGTGGGCGGGGATCGAAAAACGAGGCGGGAACCGAAAACGCTTGCGGTTTTGTGTGCCGCGCGAGTACCGTGAAACCACATCGACAGGAGGCACGCCATGAAACCGCCGCTCCATCATATGCTGCTCGTCGCCGCGTTGGGACTCTATTTCGCCGCGGCAGCCGGAGCGGACGACGTGCTCGACGACGAGACCGCCGAGCGCCTGCGTCGGCTTGGCGAAACGATTGCCGCCAACCCCGACGACACGCGTGGATACCTGACCCGCGCCGGCTTGCTGGCCAGCCACGGCAAGCACGCGGACGCGATAGCCGACTATTCCAAGGCGCTCGAGCTGAACCCGAATCTCGCTGCCGCATGGCAGGCACGTGGCGTCGAGCATTTCAAGCACGGCGATATCGACGCGTCGATCGCCGACTTCGATCGGTTCCTGAAACTCGAACCCGACAAGGCCCCTCACCACTGGCAACGGGGTATCGCTTACTACTATGCGGGGCGGTTCGCCGATGGCCGGCGGCAATTCGAGTTGCACCAAACCGTTAACCCGCACGACGTCGAGAACGCGACGTGGCATTTTCTCTGCACGGCCCGCGAGCTTGGCCCCGAAGAGGCCCGCCGCCGGTTGATCCGCGTGGGACACGATCGCCGTGTGCCGATGACCGAGATTTACGAGTTGTTCGCCGGCCGGGGGACGCCCGACGACGTGCTCGAGGCGGCCCGCGCCGGTCGCCGCAGCGACGACGAGCTGCGCGAGCGGCTGTTCTATGCTCACCTGTACATCGGCCTGTACGACGAGGCGATCGGCGACTCGGCAGGCGCTCGCGAGCACATCACCCTGGCCGTCGAAAAATACCCCAGCGACCATTACATGGGGGACGTGGCGCGGGTGCACGCCGCCCGACTCAAGCAAGCGGCCGAAACGCGAAAATGACCGTCACGAACAGTAGTCGTCCCTCTCCGAGGGACGAAATGCCTCTCTCGGAGAGAGAGGCCCACAATGCGAAAGTCAATTAGGACACCACCACGTCGCGGGTGTGTTTGACGGTCCGACGGCCGTCCGGTATCATCTGGGACTCGAAATTCTGGTTTTCCACGCCCCCCTCAGCAGATCGATTTCGGACGATGGCAAAGAAGCGCAGCAAGACGATGACCCGTGCGAAGAAGAAGGACCCCGTCTTTGTCGACGGCGCACGGCCGCGGCCGATGTATGTCGATTACAAGGACCTGGAATTGCTGAGCAAGATGATCAGCCGCCAGGGGAAGCTCATCAGCCGGCGCAAGACCGGTTGCACGGCGGTCAGCCAGCGGGCCGTGTCGGAAGCGGTCAAGCGCGCCCGCTTCATGGCGCTGCTGCCGTACGTCGGCGACTAATCGGTGGCGCGGGCATTCTTGCCTGCCTACGTGGTTCCGGTACACTCGGTCGGATGGATCACACCTCCGAATGCCCCGGCTACCGCGAGGCGTTGGCCCTGCTGTCAGGGCGCATCAACTACGAACGCGCGGCAACCGTCGGCTACGGCGATCGCGAGTTCAAGCTCGATCGCATGCACGAGCTGTTGGCGCGGCTCGACAATCCGCATCGACGCTTGCCGGCAATCCACATCACCGGCACCAAGGGGAAGGGTTCCACCTCGGCAATGGTGGCCAGCGTGCTCACCGCCTCGGGGTTGCGCACCGGCTTGTTCAGTTCGCCGCATCTGGATCGAGTCGAGGAGCGCATCGCAATTGATGGCCAAGCGTGCGACAGCGCCGAGTTCGTGCGCCTGGTCGAACGCCTGCGCCCCGTCGTGGCCGACATGGACACCGCGGCGCGCGCCGTCGGCGGCCACGAGACAGGTCCGACCTATTTCGAATTGGTCACGGCATTGGCCTGGCTGCACTTTGTCGAGCAGCAGGTCGACGTTGCCGTGATGGAAGTGGGTATGGGCGGGCGGCTCGACTCGACGAACGTCTGCTCGCCGGCCGTGACGGTGATCACCAGCATCAGCTTCGATCACACCAAGCAGCTCGGCAACACCTTGGCTGAGATCGCCGGCGAGAAGGCGGGGATCATCAAGCCGGGCGTGCCGGTGGTCAGCGGCGTGGTCGACGCCGAACCGCGCGACGTTGTGCGCCGTGTGGCCTGCGAGCACGGCTGCCGGCTGGTCGAGCTGGGGCGCGATTTCGACGTCGCCTATCATCCCCCGGCCGACGCACGGTTGCCGCACGCTGCGCCGAAGATCGATTTTGTGTCCCGATTGCCGGGGCACACCGTCCGTAACGACGGCTTGAGTCTGGGACTGTTGGGCCGTCACCAGGCGGCAAACGCCGCGGTGGCCTTGCAGGTGATCGAGGAACTGCGACGGCAGCAATGGTCGATCAGCGACGAGGCGGTGCGGCGCGGCTTGGCCGCAGCTCGGCTTCCGGCGCGGGTCGAGCTGGTGGCCCGATCGCCGGCCGTCGTCATCGACGGAGCCCACAACGTTGCCAGCGTCGAAGCGCTGCTGGCGACGCTGGACGAGAGCTTTCCTGTCGCGCGCCGCACGCTGCTGTTTGCCACCACGCGCGACAAGGACGTGGCAGGCATGCTCGCCCGGTTGTTGCCACGGTTCGACCGTGTGGTGCTCACCCGCTACGAGAATAACCCGCGCGGCGTGCCCGTCGACGAGTTGTGGGCCCTCGCTCAGGGATTGGCAGCCGGTGAGGCGCAAGCTGGCCGCGCGTCGATCGAACCCGATCCCGCCGCCGCCTGGCGGGCTGTATGGCCGGCCGCTTCGGGCGACGAATTGATCTGCGTTGCCGGATCGTTGTTTATCGCCGCCGAGATGCGGCGGCTGGCGCTGGCGTCGACCGGCGTTGAGGCGCTTCGATCGACCGCGGTTTCTGCGGCAGAAGAAGATTTTCTTGCCGGCAATCCGGCCACACGGTCTAATTAATCAGTGAACAGGTAGGAAGACGCTCGTCACGCTCCGATTCTTGGCAGAAGAGGCAAATTCCATGAAGTCTGCGCGCGCCGTCCGTTGGTGTCTGGCAGTGGTCGCTTGCTCGGCAGTTGCATCGGCGTTGTGGGCTCAGCAACCAGGGTTGAACAACGGTCAGGGGCAACCAGGGTTGAACAACGGTCAGGGTCGCACGAACCGGCGCGGCGGCAACAACGGTTACAACAACGGCCAGCGCGGCGGCAATAATAACAACAATCAAGCCAAGGACGACGACAAGGACAAGGAAGAAGAATACAAGCCGCCCGATGACAAGCGCCTGCTGGAGATCCACAAGAAGTTCGTGATCGAGGCCGAGAAGTTGGCCGTCGAGTATGAGCGCGACAACAAGCTCGACAAGGCACGCGCCGTTTACGCCGAAGTGCTGCGGCTCATTCCCACCTACACTCCCGCCCAGCAATCCACCGAACGGCTGATCGGCAAGCAGTACTCGGCCGAGAGGAAGCAGTTGGACGTGATGGCCAACAAGGGTTGGCAGGACACGGGCGTCGTGGTCGCTGCGGGAATGCCGATCCACATTCGTGCCGATGGTTCGTGGACGTTCCGCATGACGCACGAGGTTTCGGGCGATGGCATGGCGGTCCCCGAAGAGCTGCAAGAGTTCAAGCTCGGTGCGCTCGTCGGCATGGTCGACGACGGCACCAGTAGTAATGAGATCAAGCCATTCCTGGTCGGTTCTCAGTACGAGTTCACGGCCGAGAAAACTGGCAAGCTGATGCTTCGCATGTACGACACCGATCCTAGCGACAACCAAGGAAAGCTGAACGTGACGATTGCCGGCACGTTCTACCATCCGAACAAGAAGTAGCGTTTCCTTCTATTTGCGCGGCGCAAGGAGGGCAAGATGCAGATCACTTCGTGGTCATGGGTCAGGGGCGCGTTGGTAGGACTGGTGGCGGCCGGTATCGTCGTGATCTTTTCCGGTGCGGCGCAGGCCGAGGAGCCGATGCCGACAACGCCGGCACCGACTCCCAACCGTCTTTCGCCCGCAGAGTTGGAGCGGGCCGTACGACAAGCGTTGTACGACGCGGCGCGGTTGAAGGGGCTGCCCGACGAAGCCGCCGTGCGCCGTCTGACAAACCTTTACAACCAAGTGATGCAGGCGACCGATTTGCCTGCCGCACGCCGCGAGCCGCTGCGCCTGGCGCTGCGCCAACGGTTGATCCGCTGGGGCACGCTCGGCCAGGTGCTGCCGCCAGGCGGCGGTCAAGCGCTGGGACAAGGTCAGCAACAGCAGGCGGCAACGCTTGGTCCGGAACTGGTCGAGCTGATCGAAGACACCATCGCTCCCGAAAGCTGGGAGAAGCGCGGCGGACCGGGGGTGATCCGCTTCTGGGGCCCTAGCAACGCCTTGGTCGTCCGCCAAACGACCGAGGCCCACGAAGCGCTGGCGCAGTTGCTGCGCGATTTGCAGTGACGGTGCAGACCGGCGGCGACGACGAAACGTTGTGACGAGCGTAGGCGAGCGATCGCAAGCGTGACCTACGGTGAGCCGCGGCATCTTTGAAGACGACTGCCTATTTTCGCTTCACAAGGCAGAGACCCGATCGCGCTCGTATACTTGACGAGTGGATTCGGCAGGCGATTGAACATCCAGTGCGCGAGCAATGCCAATCCGACGGACGTTTCCGCCGCTGGCGTTTATCGACCCCGAATCGAAGTACTTGCGAGTTGTACTGCTTGCCGATGGTGAAACCGTGCACAACGCCTTTTTCGACCGTGATTTCCAGCCATGAAGATCAAGTATTTCCGCGATACCGACACTGCCTTGTTGGAATTCACGAATTCTCCGATCGCCGACTCGCGTGAGATCAGTGAGAACATTTACGTCGACTTGGATCGAGACGGTAATTTGGTGAGCATGACGATTGAGCATGCTCAGCAATCGGCAAGCCTCCCCAATGTGACGGTCGAGGAGCTTGAGCAAGGCGCCTCGTGACGTGCTACGGCTTCGTGCGAAGCTGCGTGTTGGTTATGGCATCCGATTGCACGGCTTGCCATTGCCGGCTGTTCTGGCATGGTCTTCCGACCATGCCAGGCCGGGGGCACGGTCGGGAGACCGTGCCATAACGGGGCCGGGGAGACCGTGCCACAACAGGGGACCCCTCTTACGCGTGCGCTTCTGCTTCCAGGAAGTGCTCGACGCCGTCGGCCTTGGCGATCACGACCACGCCTTCATCGGTGACGGTGAAGCCGCGTTGGCGGTCGTGGTCGTGGTCGTAGCCGATCTCGATGCCGGCCGGAATGTGTACCCCTTTGTCGATGATCGCGTTGCGGATCTTGGCATGCCGGCCGATGTTCACGTTCTCGAACACGATCGAGCCCGACACGTGGGCAAAGCTGTTCACGCGCACGTTCGAGCCGATCACCGAACGCTCGACGTGCCCGCCGGAAATGATCGAGCCTGAACACACGATGCTATCGAGCGCCTGGCCGCAGCGAGCGTCGTTGCCGCGCTCGGCGAACACGAACTTCGGCGGCGGATAGTTCGGCAAGTACGTGCGGATCGGCCAATGCTCGTCGTACATGTTCAGCAGCGGATCGACCGCCACCAGGTCCATGTTCGCCTCGTAGTAGGCGTCGAGCGTGCCGACGTCGCGCCAGTACGCAACGTTCTTGCGGTTCTCGTCCAGGAACGGGAAGGCAATCACGCGGTAGGCGTCGATGATCGACGGAATGATGTTCTTGCCGAAGTCGTGAGCGCTGTTGGGGCGCGTGGCGTCGAGGCAAAGCTGCTCGAATAGGAACCGCGCGGTGAACAAGTACACGCCCATGCTCGCTAGCGCGTGTTCCGGGTCGCCAGGAATCGGCTTGGGGTCGCGCGGCTTCTCCTGAAAGCCGACGATGCGTCGATCGCTCTCGATCTGCATCACGCCGAAGTCGGTGGCCTCGCGCAGCGTCACCGGCAGGGCCGCGACGGTTAGGTCGGCATGGTGCTGCTTGTGATGCTCCACCAGCCGGTGGTAATCCATTTTATAGATGTGGTCACCGGCGAGGATCACCACGTACTCGGGCCGCTCTTTCTCGAGCGTGTAGATGTTCTGGTACACGGCATCGGCGGTCCCCTGATACCAATGCTCGTCGATGCGCTGCTGCGGCGGGACGACGTCGATGAACTCGCCCAGCTCGCGGCACAGAAACCTTCGCCAGCCGAGGTTGATGTGCCGGTCGAGGCTCATCGCCTTGTACTGCGTGAGCAGCAGCATCTTGCGGATGCCGCTGTTGAGGCAGTTGGAAAGCGCGAAGTCGATGATCCGGTAGGCGCCGCCGAACGGTACTGCCGGCTTCGCTCGATCGCGCGTCAGCGGCTCAAGCCGCGAACCCTTACCGCCTGCCAATACCACGGCCAAAACATTGTCCATGTCGCTGCCAGCTCCCAGGCCCCCGAGGTTGGTAAATGCTTGCTGGGGATCGGCGTCGGTGACCGCTCGACACGGTCTCCAGGCGATGCCGCTAGTTTATCGGCTTCCCGCCATTGGCAACACCACTATCGACAAATCGGCTCGACAAATTTGCCCGATTGTCGACTGGCGGAGCCGAGGGCAGCTTACCGCATCTGCTGCCGGCTTGCTGTCAACAGTTGCTGATACAACGTGCGGTAGCTGGCGAGGTACGCCTCTGCCGTATGCCGTTGCAGGGCTGCCAGCGCAGGCGGTTGTGATGGGGCATGCTGCGGCTCATCGTCGTCCAGGACCAAGTTGATCGCCCGCGCCAGCGCGGCACGATCGCCCTTGGCGACCAGTCGAGTGTGCTCCTCAACGGGAAGCGTTTCACGAGCCACCGCGCTGTCGGCAGCCACGACGCTCACGCCCGAAGCCACCGCCTGCACCATCGCCCAAGGGGCCACCACGGAGCATCCCGGCGCGACAAACACGTCGATCCCTCGCAGCAATCGCGGCACGTCGTCGCGACAACCAAGAAAGTGTACCCGCCGATCGACGGTCAACTGCCGGCAATATCTCCGCAGCCGATCCTCGAGCGGCCCATTCCCGACCAGCAGCAGATGCACGTCGTCGCGAATCACTTGCAGCAGGTCGATGGCCCACAACAGGTCTTTCAACCGCGAGGCATGTTCCAGGCGGGCCACGGCCAAGAGCAGCCGTGTGTGCTCGGGCAGTTCGAGCATCGCAGTCAGCTCGGCGTGCCGTGCTTCCCGCGATGTGTCGTCGTGCCAAGGCTGCACCGCATCGGGGATTGTTTCAATGCACTGTTCGTTGAGGCCGCGCGCTGCGCACACCTTGGTCAGCTCTGTCCCATTTGTGATGACACGATCGACGCGCCCCAACAGTTGCCGCGCGCCAGGCCAGCTCAGCGACGATTCGATCGACGCGGGGCGTCGCACGCCGGCAATCACCGGCCCCGTAAAGCTCGCGACCCGAGCCAGCAGCGCCGTGCGCGCCACGCCAATCGACCAGGTGTGCAGAACATCGGGCTTCAACTCGCCAACCAAGCGACGGAATCGCCGTAAGGCCGGCAAGCCGAACGGATGGCGTGATCCGAGCAAGTGCAGCTCGCTGCCGCATGGCAAGGCGGCAATGGGCTCGTCGCAATCGGCCGACAACACCGCCACCGAAGACCTATATCCCTCGCCGTGCAGCCCCTCGGTCAGCAGACCTAACTGCACCCAGGAACCCGAAGGCCGACGACTGGGCAGAATATGCAGGACGTGCGGCATCACGGCCATCGACATCGGCCCCTGCTGCGATCCCTACGTCGATCGAAACAGCGTGTTGAAAAATGTGGGAGGCGAATCCTTTCGCCGACCGGCAGGATAGATTTACACACTGTTCGGCGATAGGAATCGCCTCCCACAGGACGAATCGCCTCCGACAGTCGAGACCATCATCTTTCAACGGGCTGCTAGGTCCTGGTCTTCTAACGCTGCCAGGTACGGCAGGTTCCGGTACTCGTCGCGGTAGTCCAGCCCGTAACCGACGACGAAGGCATCGGGAATCTCGAAAGCCACGTGATCGGGCTCCATCGCCACGCATTGCCGGCCCGCTTTGCGCAGCAGTACCGCGGAACGCAGAGTGGTTGGCCGCAGCACGCGCATTTGGTCGAGCAATCGGAACAATGTCTTGCCGGTGTCGAAGATGTCATCGACCACGAGCACATGATGATCGTGGATGTCGGGCAACAGGTCGGAGTTGATCGTCAGCTCACCGGGACTCGTAGCGTCGCCACGATAGCTGCGGGCCTGCACCACGCCGACCCGTAGCGGCATGTTCAGCAGCCGGATCAGATCAGCCACCAGCACGATGCTGCCGGTCATTACGCCGACGATCGTCAACCGGCGATCGCGATAATGCTCGTTGATTTCCGCAGCCATTCGGGCCACGCCATCGCGGAGTTGCTGCTCGGTGAGCAAGGTCTTCACGATCGACTCCTCGACAATCGCCTGTGCCGCCCGCGCCTCATTGAGCGAACAATCCCGCATAGGCCGTCTTGAGCGCGTCGATTCCCAGCCGTAGCGCCCGCACTTCGGGGGCGATGCTGATCATCCGGCAACCCAGCTCGTAGGCCCGGTCGGCAAAGCGAGGGTCGGGCGCGACGGTCCCCCACGCCTTGCCGTGCTTGCGGCAGGCGCGCGCCACCCGCTCGATCGCTTCCCACAGCTTAGGATGCTCGAACTGTCCCAATACGCCAAGCGCCTGCGATAGGTCGGAAGGGCCGACGAACAACAGGTCGACATCGGCCAGGGCGGCAATCGCCTCGGCATCGTCCAGCGCTCCGAGCGTCTCGATCTGTAGCGCCAAGAACTGGTCACGATTGGCCTCGGCGGCGAACCGCGTGGCCGGCTTGTGCGTGTAGTCGGCGTCGCGCCCCTGGGTGTTGAGCCCGCGGCGGCCGCGCGGCGCGAACTTCGTCGTCGTCACGAATTCCTCGCCATGGGCTGCCGAGCGGATCA
Source organism: Pirellulales bacterium (assembly GCA_036272935.1). Classification (GTDB taxonomy): domain Bacteria; phylum Planctomycetota; class Planctomycetia; order Pirellulales; family PNKZ01; genus DATAXP01. Next base: position 64,705 of record DATAXP010000057.1, read on the forward strand.
TCGCCCCCATCACGCCCCCGGCGCCGGCTTCGAGACACTGCGTAACCAAGGCGTAATTGTCGGGAGCGATGCGGACAAAGCAGTCGAAGTCGTTGGCCCGCGCGGCCACTGCGAGCGTTTGTATTTCCAGCCACGTGAGACCGACGTGCTCGTGATCGATCCAAAAGCCGTCGAACCCGCCGGCCAGGCCGAACAGGTCGACGGTCACGGTCGTCGGCAGCCGGCCCACGCTGAAGATGCGAACCAGCTCGTTGCGGGCGAGGATTTCTTTGAAACGGCGGGGCATGTTTCGGCGTCGAACGTTGCGGTGGCTCGAGCGGTTGAGGCCGCAGTTTCCCCCTGCCGAGTGTTGCTGTCAACCACCTAACCCGCTCGGCCATCGTCGCTTAGCGACGGGAGGGTTGACTCCGACCGTAAAAGTGGATGTGTACCCCCCGCGAACCTTTCAGACCGATGCGTGTCTAGGAGGTTGGCGGTCGTGTTTCCTTTACCTCGGTGGCCGCGGTGCCCCGGCCGGCATTGACTTCCGGCGGCGGCGCTGGCAGGGTTGAGGAGAACGACCGCTGCCCGGCCTCGATGGTTCGGCCTTGAGTCGAAAGGTGTTCCTTCTTTTTTTGAGACGCGCCCCGGCGGCGCAGGAGCATGTCATGGTTACGTCCATCATTCGCAACACGCAACGCAACGTCCTTGGCGGTCGCCAGGTTCGTCACGTTATCGTTACGAAGATGGTCGACATGCTGGCCGGTGTGTGGACTCTCTTTACGTGGCGCGACGCGACGTCAACCCGGCGCGATGCGACCCAGGCCGCCGCCGCAATTCCGGCACCTGCCGCGATTGCCGGCGCTGGATGTCGCGCGAAAGCCGATCGCCGTTGCGCGAAGCGCCGCCATTGCGCCGCGCAGTCGCCGCGACACTTGCCGTCGGTGCAGGAACAAAGTCCTGCGCTGCCGCTAGGGTCGCACGAGCTGCTGCGCTCGGCGTATTGCCGGCACGGCCGAGTGCGGACTCGAACCTCGTAGCCCCGCGGTGCCGCCTCTCGCGGCACTCGGAGCTTGACTGAAGTTCGCCGTCCCACCGCGACTCCCGGCCGCCGCGCCAGGGTTTTCGTCCCCGCTTTCACGCTGGACGAAAAACTCTCGCTCGATCCGGCCCTCCGTCGCCACTGTTGGTCACCTGTTTTCGCTTCCAGGCTTTGTGTCGGAGAGAACCACCGATGGCTACTTTCGCTCCGGAAGAACTCGACAGCGACGCACCGTTGGCTCTCGTCGTCGAGGCCGCCCAGGCGGGCGACCGCGACGCCTTCGGCCTGTTGGCACAGCGCTACGAGCGCCTGGTCTACACGATCGCCCTGCGCCGGCTGGGAAACCATGCGGAGGCCCAGGAGGTGGTGCAAGAGGTGTTCATGCAGGTGCTGCGCAAGATCGGGCAACTACGCGAGCCGGCGGCGCTGCCGGGCTGGCTGCGCTCGATCACCGCGCGGCGCGTGAGCAACCGCATCACGCGCCGGCCACCGGTGGCGACTGCCGGCGAGGGTACGCTCGACGGCGCTACCAGCGAAAGCGAAACCCCGTTGACGCACGCCATCGCGCGCGAGCGGCAATCGCAGGTGCGCGCTGGTTTGAATCGGCTGGGCACGCTCGACCGGCAAACGCTGGTGGCGTTCTACGTCGACGGCCAGTCGCTTAGCCAGATGAGCACCGCGTTCGATTCGCCGGTCGGCACCATCAAGCGCCGGCTGCACGTGGCGCGCAAACGCCTGGCCCGCGAGTTGGAAGGTGTGCTGGCGTAGTGGCGAGCGATCGCATGGCGAGCGGGGCCGGTATTGGCCCTGGTACGTAATGCCTATCTGAAAACCGCGTGGGGCAGGCATTCCTGTCTGCCATCAGAATGGTGACCGAAGGCAGGCAGGAATGTCTGCCCCACGGCCAACGTGTTTGAAAGCGGTTTTCGGATAGGCTCTTGAACCTATCGGGGCGTTCACACCCCCCGCTCGCCGTTAGCGCGCCGCCTGCCGCGCCAGCGCCTCGCGCGCGGCGGCCGCGACTTGGGGCTCCTTGTCGCGCGTTGCCGCCTCAAGCGCCGTGCGGGCGACAGCGCCGGCGGCCGACAGCGCCTCGATCGCCGCGTAGCGCACCGCCGGTTCGGTGTCGCTGGCCGCGGATTTCGATACGGCCGCCAACACTTGTGCATCGCCCGGGGCAATGGCCCCCAAAGCATAGAGGGTTTCGGCGCGCACCTCAGGATTCTTGTCGTTAAGCCGTGCGACCAGCGCGCCGGTGGCGCTCTTGGCGCGCGGCCCAAGGGTTCCGAGCGCCGCGGCGGCGTGGCCTCGCAGCGGTTCATCGCTCAACGACTCGGTCAACGGTCCGACGGCTGCATCCCCCATGCCGACTAGTGCCTGCCCGGCAGTGGCTGCCGTTTGGTTGTCCGGATCGCCCAGCGCATGGACGAGTGCGTGCACCACGTCGGGATCGTGAAATTTCAAATCGGCGAGCCCAAAAATCGCCGTCGCGCGGACACGCGGCTGCTTGCTGGTCGTGGTTGCCAAGAGCTTCTCGCGGGCGCGGCCGCGCGCCACAGCGTCCCCCGGCTCGATGCGGGCGATCGCCCAGGCGCAGAGCATCGAGAGCATTTCGTCCGGGTCGGCGGTTTTCTTCTTCAGTGCAGGCAACGCCGCTTGCGCCGCAGGCCCCATCGCTCCCAGGCTCCAAACCGAGCCCGAACGAACGCCGCCCCCTTGATCGTCGAGCAAGGGCACGATCTGCGGTACGGCTGCTGCCGCCCCGGGGCCGATGTGCCCCAGCGCTAGCACCGCTTCGCGGCGCACTTCGCGGCGTTTGTCGCCGAGTGCCTTCACCAGGGCGGGCACCGCCTCCTTGGCCTTCGGGCCGATCTCGGCCAACACCAGGCACGCCCAGTAGCGCGCCTTCTCATGATCGAGCGCCTCGATCATGTCTGGCACTACCGCGTCGCCGAACTCGGCCAACGAGTGGAGCGCCGGCGGCACCTCGGCCGCGGGAGCTTTCTTGAGCACGTCGACGAGCGCATCGACCACCTCGGGATGCGGGCCAACTTTACCCAGCGCCTTGATCGCCTCGCGGCGGACCGTCGCATCGGTGTCCTCGATCATGCCGGCCAACGTCGAGAGCGCCGGCTTGGCGGCCGGGCCAATCTCGCCCAGCGCGTAGGCGGAGTAGGCACGCACCTTGGCATCCTTATCGGCGAGCGCTGCCGTTAGCGAACTGACTGCCGGCGCAGCGTCGGGACCGATTGCCCCCAGTGCCCGTGCGACGTGCCAACGCACCGCTGGATCGGAATCGTGCAACGCGGCCGCCAGCGCGCCGACGGCGCCTTTGGCTTTTGCTCCCTGGTCGCCGATCGCGTCGGCCGCATGAGCCTTCGCTGCACTGTCGCCTTGACCAAGTGCCTGCAGCGCTGCCGGGCTCATGCCTTCCGCAGACGGCTGCCCGAAGGCAACGAGCGGCACGAGGCACAACCCAATTGCCGGAACTACTCCCCAAACGCGATACAACCTGGCCATCGATGCTGCTCCCGCGCTTCGTGAATGGTCCGATGCGACGACCGACGCGCTGAATTGCGACGCGATTAAATTATGCTAATTTGCCTGCCGCGGGCCGGATAGCTATGCTCAGAATATTCGGCCAATCATGGCTGAGATGTAAGAATCCCGACCGAAAACGCCCGCAAAGCCCGAAAGACCCGCCCATGAAACGTGCATTGATGGTTCTTGCGTTCTTGAGCGTCGCGACTAGCGTCTGCCTGGGGCAGTACTATCGCGGCTACCATCGTCGAGGCTACGGCGGCGGTGGTGGCGGAGGGACCGTTTTCGGTTCGTATGCGTCCGGGATGGGCAACATGATTCGCAGCCAGGGTGTCTACAATCAACTCACCGCCCAGGCGATGATCGATGCGGAACAGGCCCAATCGATGGCGCTCGACAACAAGCTCAAAGCGACGCAAACCTACTTCGACATGCGCAAGGTGAATCAAGAGGCGGCGGCCGCCGAGCGATCACGCACCGCTGAGCTTGCCCGCGGCGACCGCAAGTACGATGCGGCGTTGGCCCAGCACACCTCGCTCACGGTCTCACAACTTGATCCGGTCACGGGGCACATCAAGTGGCCAACCGGTTTGATGGGCGATGCCTCGGCCAACGATCGCGCCGAACTGGAAAAACTGTTCGCGCGACGCGCCCAGCATCAGGACGGCGACGTCTCGCCGGGTCGCGTTCACGAACTGACTGAGAATCTGCGCACGCAGATGAACGCCGACGTAAAAACGCTCCGTCCCCAAGAGTTCACCGACGCCACGCACTTCCTGCGCGGCCTCGACAGTGCAGCGGTCGACGGCAACACGTCGCAAGGCTGATCGTGCCACTGGCTAACCGTGCCACTGGCTGCTTGCAGCCAGTGCTCGCTGATGTCGGCGTCTATAGCTTCGACGGCCGGTCCATCCGTAGCGACACCGAGAATCGCTCGCGCGAAGTTTCCTGCCGCACGATGGGCGACACCGTGATCCGCAGCTCGCCGATCACCTTGCCGCGCTCGGAAAGCTTGTACAGATACTCGCCCGGGTCGGGCGTGATCTGGCGGGTGAACTGATGCTGGGTGGCCATCAGGTGTACCAGCGGCCGCGCGTCGCCGGTGATGCCTTGGAACACGATCCGCTGCACGCGCTGATGCGAGTTGAAGTAATAGGTCAACGAACCAGCCACGTCCCCTTCGCTGGTGCCGCTCACGAGGGCGACGCGGTAGCCTTTCAGGTCGATATCGGCCAGGTTCGTCGAGACACGCTTCCAGTTGGCCAGCACCCAGGCGGTGGTCACGTCCCAGCGGAAGACCGTCGGCAGCGGCTGCACTTCGACCGTCGGCATCAAGGCCCCCGTCGCCGGGCCGACTCCGCCAGGCAGCGCCGCATTTTGCTCGACCGTCTGTTCGCCGGCCGCCGATGCGTTCGCCTCCGGTGCCTCGGTCAGCCCTAGATGCGAACCGGCCTTGGTCACCGCCTGGCTAATGCGTCCGCCATTGGAAACGACGTACGGCAGGCCGATGGCCCCCAGCAGTACCAGAACGATCGTGCTGCGACGAAACATGCAAATACGCGATAGTCGGGCGATCGGGAAGCTTCGATAATTATCTTTTCGGCATCGTTGGTCGTGTGTCTTGCAGCACGGGCGGCACGCCCAGCCCGATCGTTTCCAGCGGCAAGTTCGTTGCGTCCGGTGTGGCTTCCCAGATGAAAGACCGAGCCTTTTTCCGCGATAATTACCGACCGGCGCTCGACGACCTGCGTTGGCTCGTCGGTCCCGAGGCGCGCCCTTGGCTCGACCAACTGGTCAACGTGCACGATCCTTCGGTCGCGCAGGTCGCAAATCTCCGCCGCTCGTTGCCGCCCGAGCGCGCCCGACTCGTCCTCGAGCAGGCGCTGCTGCGCCGCCGCGCGCGGGAAAAGTTCTCCCATGCTGACGAGATGTTCTTCACCGCTGTCGCGCTCGAGCAGGCGACCGACGAACAAGTCGCGGCGTACAAGGCAAGCCGGTTTCCGCACAGCCAGCCGCTCCTCGACTTGTGCTGCGGCATCGGTGGCGATTTGAGTGCGCTGGCGGAGCGTGGCAAGCTCGATGCCTTTGACCTCGATCCCGCCACGGTGCTTTTGGCCGCGGCGAATTGCCCCGCCACGCATGTCGAGATCGGCGATGCCTGCACCGCGCACGTCGAGAACTACGCCGCCTGGCACATCGATCCCGATCGGCGCGCCTCGGGCCGGCGCACCACGCAGCTTGCCGGATATCAACCACCGCTTGCCGTGCTCGATGAATTGCTCGCGCGAAATGCGAGCGCCGCCATCAAGCTTGCCCCGGCCACTGAGCCGCCGCCCGAGTGGCTGGCCGCGGCACACCGCGAGTGGATCAGCCGCGATGGCCAGTGCCGGCAGCTTGTCGCGTGGTTCGGCGCTCTCGCCTTCGCGCCGGGCGGCAAATCGGCGACCGTCCTACGCTCAAGCAACAGCGAACCGTTCACCATATCTATTGCTGACGGTGTCGCTACCGATCCGCGAGTGGCCGAGCGCATCGGCTGCTACGTGTTCGAGCCCGATGCCGCGGTGTTGGCCGCACGGCTGACCGGCGTCCTTGCCGCGCGCTTCGAGCTGGCGGCCGTCGCTGCCGGCATTGGGTATTTGACCGCCGATCATCCCGTCGATTGCCCCGCCTTGCAGGTATTCAAAGTCTGCGAAGTGTTGCCACTCGATGTGCGGCGGCTCAAGGCGTGGCTGCGCGAGCGTGGCATCGGCCGGCTCGAAGTGAAGAAGCGAGGCGTCGATATCGAGCCCGAGTCGCTCCGCCGCCGCTTGAATGTCGGGGGCGACAACGCCGCGACGCTCGTGATCACACCGCACCAAGGGCGCATCGTTGCGATCATCGCGCAGCGCGTGCATTGAATTTCGCCTCGGTTCGTGCTAAACCGCAAGCGCTGCGTGCCGTTCTCCGAGGGCCGTCCACCGCAGGAGATTCGATGTTCATCTTCGATTGCCACCTCGATCTGAGCATGAACGCGCTGGAGTGGAACCGCGATCTGACGCGCAGCGTTGCCGAGATTCGCCAGCGCGAGACCGGTAAGACCGACAAGAAAGATCGCGGCCGCAATACGGTGGCGCTGCCCGACATGCGTCGCGGGCGCATCGGCCTGTGCGTGGCCACGCAGATTGCCCGCTATGTGGCCCCGGATAACAAACTCCCCGGTTGGCACAGCCCCGAGATCGCTTGGGCGCAAACGCAAGGGCAGCTTGCCTGGTACCGCGCAATGGAAGAGGCAGGCGAGATGGTACAGATTCGCGATCGCGCCGGGCTCGATCGGCACGTCGCCTTGTGGAGCGATGAAGCGACCACCAACGCGCCGATCGGCTACATCCTCAGCCTCGAAGGGGCCGATTCGATCCTCACGCCCGGGCATCTCGAACGCGCCTACCAACAAGGGCTGCGGGCGCTGGGGCCGGCGCACTACGGTCCTGGCCGCTACGCGCAAGGTACGCACGCCACCGGAGGCCTGGGGCCGCAAGGTCCCGAATTGCTACGCACGATGCAGGGCCTGGGCATCATTCTCGACGCCACACACCTGTGCGACGACAGTTTTTGGGAAGCGATGCGCCACTACGACGGCCCGGTGTGGGCGAGCCATCAGAATTGTCGCGCGCTAGTTCCTGGCGTGCGCCAGTTCAGCGACGAACAGCTCAAGGAATTGCTCGGGCGCGGCGCGGTGATCGGCGGCGTGCTCGACGCGTGGATGATGGTCCCCGATTGGAAATTGTTCCAGACGACGCCCGAAGCGATGGTGCTGAAGCTCGAGCGGCTGATCGATCACATGGATCACATCTGTCAGTTGGCGGGCAACGCGCGAAACATCGGCATCGGCACCGATCTCGACGGCGGCTTCGGCAAAGAACAGTGCCCGCTGGATCTCGACACGATTGCCGACTTGCAAAAGCTACCCGACATGCTGTCGCGCCGCGGATACAGTGTGGCGGATATCGAAGGCGTTACGCACGGCAACTTTGTGCGCTTCCTGCGCGATGCGTGGCGCTAGTAGCCGCGCAAGCACTCGGCACGCGCCAAGCCCTTGACTTGCCGCGCTCGTGCCGCATACTCACGGCTGATCAATCACAAACCACCTGTGACGCGTGACCAAGAGGAGCGTCCATGCGAAGAGCGAAGATATCGATCATCGGAGCGGGCAACGTCGGCGCGACGACCGCCCATTGGTGCGCCGCCGCCGAGTTGGGCGACATCGTGCTGCTGGATATTCCGCAGCTCGAAGGCATGCCGAAAGGTAAGGCCCTCGACCTGCGGCAAGCGGGCCCGATCATGGGCTTCGATTCGAACATCGTCGGCACGAACAGCTACGACGACACCGCCGGCAGCGACGTGGTGGTGATCACCGCGGGCATTGCCCGCAAGCCCGGCATGAGCCGCGACGATCTGTTGGGCACCAACGCCAAAATCGTCGGCGGCGTCGCCGAGGAAATCAAGCAGTCGAGCCCCGAAGCGGTCGTCATCGTGGTCAGCAATCCGTTGGACGCCATGGTGCAGCGCGCCCAGCAGGTAACCAAGTTCGCTCCCGAACGAGTGCTCGGGCAGGCCGGCGTGCTCGACACCGCGCGCTATCGCACGTTCCTGGCGATGGAACTGGGCGTGAGCGTCGAGGACATCAGCGCGCTGCTGATGGGCGGCCACGGTGATACCATGGTGCCGTTGCCGAGCTTCACCAGCGTCGGCGGCATTCCGATTACCCGCCTGATTGGCGAACAACGGCTCAACGAGATCATCGAGCGCACGCGCTCCGGCGGCGCCGAGATCGTCGGCCTGCTCAAGACCGGCAGTGCGTACTACGCGCCGGCCGCGGCCACCGCGCAGATGGTCGAGGCTGTCGTGCGCGACAAGAAGCGTGTGCTGCCGTGCGCCGCGTTCTGCCGCAAGGAATATGGCGTCGGGGGATATTACGTGGGCGTGCCGGTGGTGCTGGGCAGTGGCGGGGTCGAGCGGATCATCGAGCTGGAACTCAGCGCCAAGGAACGGGCCGACTTCCAGAAGAGCGTCGATGCCGTCAAAGAGCTGGTTGCCGCGATGCAGCGGCTCGCCGGCTAGCACCGTGTCGGGGCCGTCCGCGGCGCCGCTCGTCAGCATGGCGTTGTCCCCGTGAAGCTGCGATTGACGGTCGCTCGACCACTGCGTTACAGTCCGCGACACCGAGACATTAGCCCGCCTCTTCCGCTAGCACGTCCTGCAGCAACGCGAGGAGTTGATCATTGGTACGCCACGACTGCTGCTGTGCCGGCCGGTGTCGGGCATGATGATCCTCGCCGCAGCCGCCTCGAATAGCTGTTCGCAACAGGCAACGAGCCTGGCGCCGGCCACCCCAGCGGGGTCGCAATGGAGCACTCGGTCGCAATGGAGCACAGTGGCCCAACCTTCGGGAACGCCAACATCGCCGCAAGCAGCGCTGCCGACCGATATTGCCCAGCGTTACGATCGCCAGGCTTGGCGATTCGGAGATCCCTCCGGATCGCCGGCAGCTGCATCCTCGGCAAGCGTAGCAGCGAGCGATTGCCTCGCCGTGAGCTGGCAGCCCGCCGCCCAGCCGCGTGCGTGGAAGTACGTTGTCTTCCATCACACGGCGACCGTCGCGGCCGACGTGGCAACGATCGACGAAGCCCACCGCCAACGTGTCGACAGCGCGGGAAAACCGTGGCTGGGCATCGGTTATCACTTTGTGATCGGCAACGGCCAGGGGATGCCCGATGGCCTGGTCGAGCCCACGTTCCGTTGGACCGAGCAACTGCACGGCGCCCATGCAGCCAACCGTGAATACAACGAGCACGGCATAGGCATTTGCCTGGTCGGCGATTTCACCGCCGAGCAGCCGACCGAGCGACAAGTTGCCGCCGCGGCCGAGTTGGTTCGCCAACTGCGCGAGCAGTACGGCATCACGGCAACCAACGTGATCCGGCACAGTGATCTCGTCGCGACCGAGTGTCCCGGCGAATTGTTTCCGCTCGATCGGATTCTGTCGTGCGGCGACGACCGCACGACGAGCGAATCCGATCTCCAAACCGCGACGATCTCCTCGAGGAGCCTATGAATCGCATCTCGCCGCTGTCGCAGGGGCCCCAGCCCAAGGTCGTGAATTGTCGGATCGCCGAGGCGCCGACGAACGAAGGCCTTGCTGATTCGGCCTTGTTCGTGCCAATCCGCGGCGAGAGTGCCGAGGGGAGTGTGGCGTTGTTCGCGCCAATGCACTACGAGGCGAACTACGGCTATCCGCTGGTCGTCTGGCTGCACGGCACCGGCAGCGACGAACAGCAGCTCAAGCGCATCATGCCGCTGGTGAGCTTGCGCAACTACGTGGCCCTGGCGGTGCGCGGCACTGTATCAATGGTGAGCACTGCGGCAACCAACGGCACCGCGCGGCAGCGCGGCTACAGCTGGTCGCAAAGCCGGGCGCACGTCGCGCTGGCCGAGCACGCGGTGCTCAGCGCGCTCGAAATGGCCGCCGATCGCTACCACGTTGCGCCAGATCGCGTGTTTCTGGCCGGCTTTGGCACCGGCGGCACGATGGCGCTGCGCTTGGCGCTAACCTATCCCAGCCGCTTTGCCGGTGTGCTGTCGCTCGAAGGGGAATTGCCCAAGGAGCGTGCTCCGCTGCGCAGAATTGCCGACGCGCGTCGTCTGCCGGTCCTTCTCGCGAGCGGTCGCGATAGCGAGGTCTATCCGCCACCGCATGTTTGCGACAATCTTCGCCTGCTCCACTCGGCCGGGATGATGGTCACGCTCCGCCACTACCCGTGCGGCCACGAGCTATCGCCAATGATGCTCGGCGACACGGACCGCTGGATGATGGAGCAGATTGCCCGCCAGCCCGCCGCCGTCGCCTAACGGCGCCAATTTCGACCGCTTGGCGTGGCCCGTCCCCGGGCCGCTTGCGGCGAACGAGCATTGACACTCGTCGGCCGTTTCGAGTACAAGCCCTCGCGAGTTTTGCCGCCGAATCATGCGATCGCGCGGGCTGCCCACCCACGGGGCGATGCGAGGATGGCCATGAAAAACGTTCGCCGCACCACGATGTCTGAAACCGATGCACCGCACGTGCTTCCGTTCGCCATCGAGCCGGCTCTCTCGCTGGCCGCGTGCAACATTCGCGATCTGATCGACGAGGTTGGCGCGAAGCTCACGGCGCGCCTGCATGCACAGCGAGTCGTATTCGAGATGAACGTCCCAAGCGATCTGCAGGTTTCGGCCGATCGCGGCATGTTGCTGCGCGCCTTGACGAGCCTGATGCACAACGCGTTGGACTCGATGCCGCGCGGCGGCGAGTTGGTGATCACCGGCTACGCCGGACGCCTTGGCGTTGAACTTGAAGTGGCCGACAGCGGCCCCGGCTTGCCCGCCTCGAGCGCGACGCTCGACACGGTGGTGCCCGGCCTTAGCCAGGTTCGCCGCTTCGCCGCCATGCACGGCGGCGATGTCATGGCGGCCAATTGCCCCGAAGGGGGCGCGGCGTTCACGATCCGTTTGCCCTGCCGCCGTTCCGAGACGCGCGCTGCATAGCCTCATGGTCCGCGGTAAGGTTGCCGGAGGCGGATGGATGGATCTGCTGAATCAAGCCTTCGCCCAAGCAATGCACGCATACCGACAAGCTCCCCCCGCGGCACGCGCCGTGGCCGGGGCACTCATTGTCGTCGCGCTCGTTGTTCTGGGCATTCGCTACGCTGGCGAACACCACGCTTCGACGAACTACTTGTTCGGCGGCCAGGATTTGTCGATTGCCGAGATCTCCGCCATGGAAGCGGCCTTCGGCAAGGCGAATCTTAACGACTACGTCGTCGAAGGTCGTCGCCTGAGCGTGCCGCGTGCACAGCAAGCGGCTTACATGGCCGCCCTGGCCGATCACGCCGCGCTGCCCGCGAACTTTGGCGACTACATGACCCGCGCCATGTTGCAGGCCAACCCGTTCACCAGCCGCGCGCAGCAAGAAGAGATGATTAAGAACGCCAAGCAGCGCGAGCTGGCGATGATCGTCTGCGCCATGCGGGGAATCGACAAGGCCGCCGTCCATTACGACACGAATCGCACCGGCGGCCTGCGCTCGACGGTGGTCGCCACGGCCAGCGTCAGCGTCAAGCCGCAAGGCACGCAAACGCTCGATGAGAAACAGGTCCACGCGATCCGCCACCTGGTTGCCTCGGCCATCGCCGGCCTTGCCCCGAGCGCCGTCACGGTGATCGACCTGAACGGCTGCGCCTACAGCGCTGGCGACGAGGGCCCGGTCCCAGGGGCCGACGACCCGTACCTGGCCCGCGTGCGCGAATATCAGGCGATGTACGAAACGATGATCCACAGCGCCCTGTCGTATGTTCCCGGTGTGACGGTGACCGTCAACGTCGAACTCGACGCCCAGCCTGCCGGCAGCGAGTCGGCCAATGCCGCGGCAACGCAGCCGCGGCGCGTCGCCGCTTCGGTCGGAGTTCCGAGCACGTATTTCGAGACGATCTGTCGACGGCAATCTTCGGGCGGCCCACCTGACCGCAACCTGCTGGTCCGCGTCGAGCAAGAAGAGACCGAGAAGATTCGTGCCCACGTGGCTCGATTGCTTCCTGAAACTGCCGACGCCGCCGAGCGCACCTCGCCGCGCGTCACCGTCACGCCTTTCTCGCAAGCGGCGCCGGCCGGCGCGCCTTCGGCGTCGGGCACCGCCTCGACCGATTCGCAGCTCGAGCGGACGCGCATCATCATCGGTGCCATGCTGGCCGTGGTGATTTGCATTGCCGGGGGATGTTGGGCGCTGCGTCCACTGCTGCGGCCATCATCTCCCACCGCCGCGCTGGATGTAGAGCTTCAAGGTTCCGTGGAAGGCACCGCCGCCGCCACGATGGCAGCGGAGGAAAATGCGACGCCCTCCGAGCCCTTCCGTTTCCTGCGTCAGAGTGGCCGCCAGAATTTGCTGGCCTTGCTCGATGGCGAGCATCCGCAAGCGATCGCCTTGGTGCTGGCGCATCTGCCGCCGGAGCAGGCCTCCGAAGTCCTTGCCGCGCTGCCGGCGACCGTGCAAGGCGAGATTGTCGAGCGCCTGGTCGATCTGAACGATACGGCTCCCGAGATTCTCAAGGAAGTCGAACAGGGGTTGCAATCGCGCATCGTCGAGTTGCTGAGTACCCAGCGACGACGCGCGGTGGGGTTGGCTTCGGCCACCAGCATCCTGCAATCGCTCGATGCACCACGCCGCAACGCGATCCTTTCAACCGTCGCACGCCAGGACGCGGCGCTGGCCGGTCGTTTGGGACTGGAACGTCCCGAGTTTACCGATCTCAACAAGTTGACCGACGACGCGCTTGCCGAAGTGCTCGCCTTGGCCAGCCCTGAAGTGGTGCGGCTCGCGACCGCCTCGGCCAGTCCGCCGCTGGCCGCGAGGATTCTCGCGTCGCTTCCGGCCGACCAGGCCGCGACGCTGCGGCAGGAAGTGGTGCGACTCGGGCCGACGCGTCTCAGCGATGTTGAGCGTGCCCAGGACGAGCTTGCCCAGTTAGCCGCACGATTGGGTTCCGAAGGGCGCGTTGTGTTGCCGACGCGCCGCACCACGGCGACCGCGGCCTAATCTCGTCCGAGCAAGGAGCGACGAACTTCGATGGCCACCATCACGAGCCTATCGCAGCGCGGCCGAGTGCTTTCGGCCGCCGAGCGCGCAGCGTTAAGCGCGACCGATCCGTCCATCGACGCTGCGCAGCAGCAAGCCGCCGCGATTCTTGAGCAGGCACGACGCGAAGCAGAGGAAATCCGCCGCCTCGCCGCTGAAGATGGATACCGCCAGGCTACGGCTCTAGCCGAAGCAACGATCGCCGAGCGTGTGCAGCCTGTCGTTGCTGCGCTGCGCGAAGCGGCCAAGACCATCGAACAAGCCCGCAGCGCGTGTATCACTCGCTGGGAGCAGCAAGCGGTCCACGTAGCGTGCGCAATCGCCGAGCGCATCGTTCGCCGCGAGCTACGACAATCGCCCGACATTCCCCTCGGCCTGGTGCGCGAGGCACTCGAGCTCGCCGCGGCAAGCGACCACTTGCGCCTGGTGCTGCACCCGACCGACTGCAAAGCGCTCGGAAACGAGATTGACCATTTGGTCGCCGAGTTTGCTCGCCACGGCGCGATCGAAATCGCCACCGACGCCAAGGTTGGTCGCGGCGGCTGCCTCGTCGAGACTCGGTATGGCATGATCGACCAGCGGATCGCCAGCCAGTTGGCACGCATCGAGGAGGAGCTGACCTGACGGGCCGCCGTGACCCGAAGGTGCTCACGATCGCGATGTTCACTCTTCTCGAAACGCTGCGCGCGACGACACCTACCGCTCTGGAAGGGACGGTAGTCCGCCTGGCCGGCGCGGCACTGGGAGTAGCCGACTTCCCAGCGCCGATGGGAGCCGTGGTACAGGTGATCGGCCGCGACGACGCGCCGCGGCGCGGCGAGGTGATCGGATTCGATCGCAACCAGGCGATGGTTGCCGCGCTCGACCCGATGGATGGCGTGCGAGCGGGTGACCGCGTGCGGTTGGTGCGCAGCAAGAATTGGTTGCGCGTGGGGCCGGAATTGCTCGGCAGGATCGTGAACGCCCACGGCCAGTGTATCGATGGGCGCCCACAGCCGGCGCTGATCGACCGCGTGCCGCTCGAGCGTCCCGGACCCAGTCCGACGCAGCGCCCGCCCATCAATCGCCCCCTGGCGACCGGCATCCGCGCGATCGACGGCTTGCTCACTTGTGGCCGCGGCCAACGCCTGGGAATCTTCGCGGGCTCGGGTGTCGGCAAGAGTGTCGCGCTGGGAATGATGGCCCGCCGCAGCGAGGCCGATGTGAACGTGATCGCGCTCGTCGGCGAGCGCGGCCGCGAAGTGAACGAGTTCATCGATCGCCATCTCGGACCCGAAGGGCTCGCACGTAGCGTGGTGGTGGTCGCCACGAGCGACGAACCGGCGCTGGTACGCCGGCGGGCGGCCTTGGTCGCCACGGCAATCGCCGAGTATTTCCGTGATACGGGGCGCGAGGTACTGCTGGCTATGGACTCGCTGACTCGCTTCGCCTTGGCGCAGCGCGAAATCGGCCTGGCGGCCGGAGAGCCAGCGACGCTGCGGGCGTTTCCCCCTTCGGTGTTCGCCTGGCTGGCCAGGCTGGTCGAGCGCGCCGGCCGCACCAGTGCTGCTAGCATCACCGCGATGTATTCCGTGCTCGTCGATGCCGACGATCCCAACGAGCCGATTGCCGACGCCGTGCGGGGCCTGCTCGACGGTCACGTGTGGCTGTCGCGAAAGTTGGCGGCCCGCAACCATTATCCGGCGATCGACATCCTCGGCAGCCTCAGCCGTTCGATGCCCGACGTGGCCACGGCCGACCATCGCACCGCTGCCGGAGTGATTCGTGAAGTACTGGCGACGCACCGCGACCACGAGGAGCTGATCACGCTGGGCGTATACCGTCGTGGCACCGATTCGCGGGTCGATCGGGCGATCGAGATGCTTCCGGCGATCGAAGCGTATTTGAAACAAACGGTCGATGAGCGATCGACCATGGACGATGCGAGTCGTGAGCTGGCGATGCTCGCGGCACGTTGCGACGGAGGCTAGGCATGGCGGCATTTCGTTTTCGGCTCGAAACGGTGGCACGGCTGCGCGAGGCGGTGCGCGATGAACGACGCTATCAACTCGCGGAGGCGGTCCGCGCCGAGCAATCGATTCAAGCTCAACTGTCGGCACTGCTAGGTGAAGCCAACGAGGTGCGACGCGAGGCGGCACCGAGCCTTGGCGCGCTGTCCCTCGGTCGCTTCCTCGAATCGCACCGCTACGCTCGAACGCTCGAGTTGGAGCAGCGCCAGCTCGAGCAGCAGCAAGCTAGCGTGGCGGCCGAGGTCGAAGCACGCCGCGAGGCCTTGACTGTGGCAGAACAGGAGCTGCGATTGCTCGAAAAGCTGCGGGAAAAGCAGGCCGAGACGTGGCGTGTCGAGACCGAACGGCGCGCCGCCTGATTGGGCACACAGTCCGGCCGCGGTTGACCTTGCTCGAAAGTCCGCTTTGCAGGACAACTAGCGGCCCGTTGGACGATCTCGGTGCCACTGGCTGCTTGCCAGCCAGTGCTGTGCCATCCGAACGCAAGCAGGCGCATGACGAATCTCGACGCGCACGATTTGCCAGACTTGCAGCCGCTGCGGCTTGCCGAGTTGTCGAGCAGCGCGGCACCCGCAGAGGTTGTCGATACTGCGCAAGTCGAACTGCGGATTGCGTTCGGGCGCACGCAGTTGTCGCTCGACGATGTGCTGGCGCTCGGTGATGGCTCGATCGTGGTGCTCGACGAGCGGTCGGGCGATCCAGTCGAGGTAGTTGCCGACGGCGTCGTGATCGCCCGCGGCGAAGTGTTGTTGATGAACGATTGTTACTGCGTGCGGATCACCGAGTTGGTCGGCTCACGCCACGCCGAGGCTGCATGAACCCGCTGGGTCGAAATCTGCTCGCCGCGATTTGCGTGCTGCTGGTCGGCGGTGTCGCTGCCGGTCAAAGCGGCCGGCCTGTTCGACAGGCACTTTACGATGCCCCGTTGACGCCGAGCACGCCGCCGGTTTTCGAGCGTCCTGCATCCGGGATTCCGCTCTCGCCTCCGCAACACGACGTTCAACAAGCCGATCAAGGCAAGCGCTCGACCACGCGGCTTCCCACGGCCAGCCCGTCAGGAGTGACGGTCGCGGCGAGCACCGTTCTTGTTGTGGGGCTGTTCCTGCTCGCGGCGTGGCTGATGCGGCGCGGCATGCCGCGCGCCGCGGGAAGATTGTCGCCGGAAGTTGTCGAAGTGCTAGGGCACGCACCGCTTGCGGGTCGACAACAGGTGCGGCTCGTGAAATTCGGCAACAAGCTGGTCCTGTTGGCCTCGTCGGCCACTGGCAGCGAACCGATCGCGGAGATCACCGATCGCGCTGAAGTCGAGCGGTTGGTGGCGCTTTGCCGTCCGATGGCGCACGCGCCGCAGGAGCCGGCAGATGTCGACTAGCCGAGCACTTGCCGTGTTTTTGACCGTCGGCCTGGCGGCAGGCACCGGCACGGCCTGGGCACAAGAATCGCCCATGCCACTGCAGCCGGCCGAGGCAGCCGCAAGGATGCAGGAATTGCCGACGGTGCTCAAGGGTGGACCGGCGGCGTGGCTGAGTCCGCAGGGACTTTCCTCGACCGTGCAGATGATGTTGCTGGTGACCGTCGTCAGCCTGGCGCCGGCGGCGCTGCTGATGACGACCTGCTTTGTGCGCGTCGCCGTGGTGCTGGGGTTCTTGCGGCAGGCGTTGGGAACGCAGCAGTTGCCACCGAACCAGGTGATGACCTCGATCGCGCTGTTCGTCACGCTGGCCGTGATGATGCCGGTGTGGAAGCAAGTGTACGAGGATGGCATCAAGCCCTACACCGACGAGAAGATCGGTTTCGACGAAGCGTGGCACTCGGGGTGCAAGCCGGTGCGCAAGTTCATGAGCCTGCAGATCGAGCGAACCGGCAACAGCGAGGATGTGTGGCTGTTCGTCGATCGCAGCGCCGGGGCGGCGGTGCCGCAGAGCTATGACGACGTGCCGCTGGAAGCGTTGATGCCGGCCTTCATGCTCAGCGAGCTCAAGACAGCGTTCTTGATCGGCTTCCAGGTGTTCCTGCCGTTCATGGTGCTCGACTTGGTGATCTCGTCAGTGCTGGCGGCGATGGGACTATCAGCGCTCTCACCGGCGATGGTGTCGCTGCCCTTCAAGCTACTGCTATTCGTGTTGGTCGATGGCTGGCACCTGGTCGTCGGCATGCTGCTGGAAAGTTTTCAGGCATTCACCTAATGACGCCGAGGGAACGCAGCGCTATGGACACACACGACGTGGTGGACGTGGGCCGCGAAGCGTTGGCGATGGCGATGTTGCTGAGCACGCCAATGCTGGTGACCGGGCTGGTCATCGGACTCGTGGTTGGACTGATCCAAGCGCTGACGCAGATTCAGGAACAGTCGATCGCGCTGGTGCCTCGACTGGTGGGAGTGTTGGTCGCGTTTTCGCTCACGCTTCCCTGGGCGATCGCCCAGTTGCAGCAATATGTGCACGATTTGTTCACGCAGATTCCGCAACGCCTGTGAGCGCCACCGCCGCGACGCGACACGATGTTCGATCCGCTTTTGTTGGCCGCGCATGCCGTGACATTCGGGCTGATCGTGGCCCGCGTGGCGGGGCTGTTCGTCGCGGCGCCGTGGCTGGCGGGCATCGGCGTCCCTTGGACCGTGCGCGGCTTGTTCGTTTTTGCGCTGGCGTTGATACTGCTGCCGACACAGACTGCCGCGGCAATCGACCCAGCACTCGCTTGGCCCCGGCTGGTATTGATGGGCGCCGGTGAGCTGCTTGTCGGATTGGTACTGGGGCTGGGCGTGACGATCGTCATTGGCGGCTTGCAGCTTGCCGGGCAGTTGATCGCCCAGTTGGGAGGCCTGGCGACGGCCGAGTTGTTCGATCCACAGCTCGATGTCGAGGTGCCGGCGCTGTCGCATTTCCTGATGTTGTTCGGCCTGACCATGTTCATGATTCTCGGCGGCCATCGGATCGTCATCGGTGGATTGATCGAGAGCTTCGCAGTGGTGCCGGTAGGCAGTGCGACGCTATCAACGGCGCCGCTCGAAGCCTTGGTAACGATGCTCGCGAACGGTTTCTCGTTGGGGCTGCGCGCCGCGGCACCAGCAGTCGCGGCACTGTTGATGGTCGCTGGGCTGGCAAGCTTGCTCGCGCGCGCAGTGCCGCAAATGAACTTGATGACGGCGAGTGCAGGATGCCACGCGCTGGTTGCCCTGGGTGTGCTTGGTCTCTCGCTGGGGAGCATCGCACTGGCGATGCGCGACGAGATTGAACCGACCGTCGAACTGCTGCTGCGAAGCCTGGCCGTCCAGTAATGCCGCCGCGAGGCAGGCCTCACGGAGCACCGCATGCCCGAGCGCGACGATGAAGCGACGATCGAAGCCACGCCGCATCGCCGCGAGTTGGCGCGGCAGCAAGGACACGCCGCCAAAAGTGCGCAACTGACGGGTGCCTTGGCGGTGGCCGGTGGTCTGGCGTTGATCCTGTGGTTCGGTGGATCGATGGCGACGTTCCTTGGCGCGTTGGCCGCCGAGCAACTTGGCGGAAAGGCGTGGTTGACGGCCGATGCCGCGCTGATGACCGAACGAGCTGACGCGGCGCTCGCCGAGTTGGCGAAGACGGTGTTGCCGATGCTCGCACTCTTGGCGGCGTTGGCAATCGTGGCCAATGTCGGGCAGACCGGTGTGCAAATCCTGCCGCAGCGGTTGTTGCCCGACTGGCGGCGGGTCGATCCGCTGGAAGGATTGCCGCGAATCTTTTCTCCGGCCAGTGCCGGGCGGGCGGCGGCGAGCATGGTGAAGCTGATGCTGTTGGTCGGCGCGGCCTATTGGCTGGCGGTCAATGAACTGCCGGCAATGATGGGATTGGTCGATCAACCGCTGCCGCAAATTGCCGAGTACCTGACGAGCCACCTGCTCATGGCGCTGCTGAAGCTCGGCTGCGCGCTGGTCGCCGTGGGCGCAGTTGACTACGCCTTGCAGTGGTGGCAGCGCGAGCGTGATCTGCGCATGACGCCGCGGGAGCTGCGCGACGAGATGAAGAACCAGCAGCCGAAGATCGCGGCGGCCTCGCGCCGGCGACAAGCGCAGTCCGCATCGTCACTCGCCATTGGCCGGACAGAGCCGATCGCGCATCAGACGTCGTAGCCGCAGCGCCGCATGAACGGTCCCCAGCGCTCGGCCACCTGTTGGCGCTCGGCGTCGGTGATCTTTGGGTAACGGTTCGTCTGGTAGCCGTCCATGCTGTTCACAAACGCTTCGAGCTTTGGCCGGGCCTCGGCAAAACCGCCGAGCTCGAGCTGCGTGTAGATCTTTTCGATCTCGCCCAGCGGATCGTTCACCAGGTCTTCGTAGCGCACTTCGCAAAAGTGTCCCTGTGGGATGCGCGGCACGTCGGCGTCGAACTTACGATACATCTTCGCGAACGTATCGAGCACGTAGTCTTGCAGTCCCTCGAAGCGGGGCACCTGCACGCCATGACGCGGATACAGCTTCCGCCACAGGTTCATCGTCGACGCATACACGGTGTACGGATCGCGCACGATGTGCACGAAGCGAGCCTCGGGGAACATCTCCAGTAGCGTGCCAACTCGGCCGGTGTGCGTGGGACTCTTCAGCACCAGCCGCTTGGGCGCACGGTAGTAAAGCTGCTTCAGGAACCGCATCAAACCGGCCTTCCAGTCGGTCAGTTGCTGGTCGCTGAGCCCCTCCATCGTCAGGTATTCGGGGTCTTGCGGCGGATGATTCGGGAAGGCGATCGTCAGATACGGCGACCGCATGCCGAGATTGCACAGCGCGAACTCGTCTTCCTGCGGACGATCCCAGCCGGCGGGCATGTTGTCCATCGGCCGCTGCGACGGCAGAACGGACCAGCGGCTGAACAGCGGCTCAGTAAGCAGAAAATGATTCGGCGACAGGCAAGCGAACGTGCTCGGAAAGCCGTGGCGCTGGTCGAGCACCATCAGCTCGTGCAGCAGCGTGGTCCCCGAACGCCAATGTCCCAGCACGAAGATCGGCGGCTGGTCGATCTGAACCTTGTCGACTCGAGCATTGAACACCAGCGCCTGGACATACGACCAGAAGCTGTTGAACACGCCCCAGGCGGTGACGGCGATGGCGACGTGCCAATGCTGCCAGCTCACGTCCCAGCGATTGCGCGCGAGTAGCCGCAGCCAACCGCCCAGATTCATGCCCACCCAGAAGCGCGGTGCGAAGATGTGCTCGGAGAGGCTCAACTGTTGTTGCGACTTCCAAGGTTCGACCGCGACCGACATGATGACCAACCTATCTGCGACTCGCCCGAACGATCGACGACGTCAACGAAGCAAGAGGCGTTTTGAATTGCCTATCTTAACGAGCAACGCCCAAACGCGGAAGCCGCGGCGGAAGTCCTGCTGCCGACAACATTGACGACTTGTTGTCGCCCCTGCCGGTGCGAACCCGTCAGAACGATCGTGCATCGCCGGCTTTGGGCACGCGCCGCACCACGGCTTGCAACGCCGCTTGCATTTCGATGCTCAACTGCTCGGCCGGCTGTTTGCCGGTCACCCGATTCAGGGGCACTCCCTGCGCCGAGAGAAACTGCACGGTGGGAAAACTGCGGACGCGGAATTGTCGGCAGACCTCAGGCTCGGCGTCAGCATCGACCAGCACGCACACAAACCGGTCGGACAGCGCAACCACCATATCTTGGCAGAATGCATCGTCGGCCATCGCGTGGCAGTAGTGGCACCAACTGGCGGTGAAGAACACCAGCATCGGCTTGCTTTGCTGGCGCACTTGCTCACGGCCAGCCTGATAGCCAGCGATAAACGCGATCCGTCCGCGTGACAGCTTTTCCGAATCTGCGTGTTCGCCGGTTGCTGGCAACGGCCCCGCTTGCTGCTGGCAGCCGAGGCTCGCGCAGCACGCGGCGGCGCATAGCCACCGTGGCCAACACTTGCCTGCGATTGTGGTTAACCGTCGCGCTTCCATGCTCTGCTCGCTGCTAGCAAGGGCCCGGTTCCGTGGGCCGGTCGGAGTGTGTTATCGCCCCGACATTTTGTCAAACTGAAGCAAAAGCGATTGCACGACAGCAACTCTAGCCAGCCCAAACGTTTCGCGTTCGTCATGTCATCGCGCAGCCGGTGCCGGCAAACGGACTGGACAGCCGCGGTCGATTCGACTACTTTTCGCCCCTCTTCACAGCCGCCCCTGCGTTACCCACCGCGGCATCGAATTCCCATCGGAGACTGCATGGCAACGACTGCCTTGCCATCGATTGGCATGCGCACCGCGTTCGGCCGGGCCGCCGACTTGGCGCTTCCCGTCGGGCTGGTTGCTAGCGTGCTGGTCATCCTGATGCCGATGCCGCCGGTGCTCATGGACGTGCTGCTGACGCTGAACATCGCCGCGGCAGTGATCATGCTACTGACGACCGTGTATGTGAAGACGCCGCTGGAGTTCAATGTGTTCCCGTCGCTGCTACTGGCGACCACTTTGGGGCGGCTCGTGCTGAACGTCGCCACGACACGCTTGATCCTGACGCGCGGTCAATCGCACGGACTCGACGCCGCCGGCGAAGTAGTGCGAGCATTCGGCGAGTTCGTCGCCGGCGACAAGGTGGCCGTCGGGCTCGTAATCTTCGCGATCTTGGTGGTGATTCAATTTGTTGTCATTACGAAAGGTGCGACCCGCATCAGCGAGGTTGCTGCTCGCTTCGCGCTTGATGGTTTGCCAGGGCGACAAATGGCGATCGATGCCGACGTGAACGCCGGCACAATCGACCAGGCCGAGGCCCGCCGCCGCCGCGCCGAGGTGGCCCAGCAGGCCGACTTTTTCGGGGCCATGGATGGTGCCAGCAAATTCGTCCGCGGCGATGCAATTGCAGGCATCGCCATCATCGCGGTGAACATTGTCGGCGGACTGTTCATCGGAATCTTCGATGCCGGCATGTCGATCAGCCAAGCGGGCGAGGTGTTCACGAAGTTGACGATCGGCGACGGACTGGCGAGCCAGGTTCCCGCGTTTCTGATTTCGCTGGCCGCTGGCCTGCTGGTGACACGCAGCAACACCGAGAGCAACTTGCCACAAGAGTTCGTGCGACAGCTGCTCTCGCGGCCGCGGGCGCTCGTGGTGACCGGGGCGTTCCTCGCCTTGCTGGTGTTGACGAACCTGCCGACCGTGCCGCTGCTGGGCCTCGGCGGAGCGTGCCTGGCGCTGGCCGCAAGCATCTCGCGTCGTCAGCAGACCGAGCAAACCGCCGCCGCCAAGGCAGCCGCCGAGCGACGGCCTACCGACGAACGTATTGAGAACCACCTGGTCGTCGATCCAATCGAGCTCGAATTGGGCGTCGGACTGCTGCGATTTGCAGATACCAAGCGCGGCGGCGACTTGTTGGAGCGTGTTGCGCGTGTTCGGCAGAACATCGCCCACGATCTGGGCATCATCATGCCCAAGCTGCGCATCCGCGATAACACTCGCCTGGAAACGAACCAGTATCGCATCAAGCTCGCCGGTCATGCCGTGGCCGAAGCGACGATTTGGCCTTCCAGGCTGTTGGCGATTTATCCGGCCAATGGTGCTGTTCGCCTGAATGGACCCGCGGGAAGCGATCCAGCCAGCGGAGCGGCGGGAGTGTGGATCGAGCCGGCCGACCAAAGCCGCGCCGTTGCCCAAGGTTGCCGCATCGTCGAGCCGGTCAGCACGATGGTCGCCCACGTGGCGGCGGTTGTCACAGGGCATGCCAGCGAGCTGCTGACGCGCGATGCCGCAAAGCATCTGATCGACGAGCTCAGGCAGCGTTCGCCGGCAGTGGTCGACGAACTGATCCCCGGCGTGATGAAGTTGGCCGAAGTTCAGCAAGTGCTCCAGGCGCTACTGGCTGAAGGCGTGTCGATCCGCTCGCTGGAAACGATTCTCGAAACGCTGGGCGATGAAGCGGGGCGCGACAAAAGCATCGCACGGCTTACCGAATGCGTGCGCCGCCGCCTGGCGCGGAGCATCTCGGCACGGTATCGCGACGGCCAGAATCGTTTGCGTGTCGTGACGATCGACGCGGATGTGGAAGCTCGCCTGCGCGCGGGGCTCGTCGAGCACGACGGCGGCTCGGCCATCCGAATGCCTCCGTCCGAAATCGATGAGATTTGCCGCACGATCGCTCTGGCAACCGAGCGCTTCGAGCGGCAGGCCAGTGCCCCCGTGGTGCTAGTCGCCCCCGACATTCGGCCGGCACTGAAACAGATCACCGATTCCCGGCTGCCGCAGCTCGTCGTGCTCAGCTACGAGGAAATCTCCGCCGATACCCGTGTCGAATCAATCGCGGTGGCTACTAGCAACCAGCAACTCGCAACCAGCAACTCTCTATGAACGTGCAAACTTTTCGAGCGCGAACGATCCAAGAGGCGTTGGCCCAGGTGCGCCGCAGTCTGGGCCCTGAGGCCGCCGTGCTGCACACGCGCGAAGTCAATGCTTCGGGCCCGCTCGGCTGGTTTCCCGCCTTGCGCCGCATCGAGGTGACCGCAGCCCTGGGGGTCAACGTACCTAGCCGCCTTCCGGCCCCCGAAGCGCTCGACGCTCCGCAGCCGTCGTCGGTCGCGCCGCCGAGTGTTGGGAAAAGGGCCGTCGCTCCGTCACGCCATTCGATGCACGACGAAGTCAAGGGGCAGCTCAACGAGTTGCAGGCGCTGGTCGAAAACCTTTGCCGTCGCACGCGTCCCAATCAAGCAGCTGAGCTGCCCGATGTGCTGTTTCGGCTCTACACCGATCTGCTCGACGTCGAGGTGGGCGAAGAGCTGGCCCGTGAACTGGTCGAACGGGCGCGCACGACCATCGCTCGGCCCGGGCTCGACGACCTGTTGCTCATCAAGGCCCACCTGGCCGGCATGCTCGAGGAAGAGATTTCGATCACCGGTCCCTTGGCGATCCATCCGGGATGCTGCCGGCGCGTCTCACTGGTCGGCCCCACGGGAGTCGGCAAGACCACGACGATCGCCAAGCTGGCGGCCAACTACCGGCTGCGCGAGAAGCGCAAGATCGGCCTGATCACGGTCGACACGTACCGCATCGCCGCGGTCGAGCAACTGCGCACTTACGCCGACATCATGGACCTGCCGATGCAGGTTGTCTCGACGCCGCGCGAGATGCGCCAGGCAGTGCGCGCGATGGCTCACCTGGAACTGGTGTTAATTGACACCGCCGGG
This sequence comes from Pirellulales bacterium, assembly GCA_036272935.1. Classification (GTDB taxonomy): domain Bacteria; phylum Planctomycetota; class Planctomycetia; order Pirellulales; family PNKZ01; genus DATAXP01. The sequence continues at coordinate 89,057 of DATAXP010000057.1, forward strand.
CGCAGTCCGAAAGACGAGGTGAAGATCCAGGAACTCAAGTCGTTCCTGGCCGAGGCCGAAACCGACGAAGTACACCTGGTGCTGAGCGTCGCCGCCGGGGCGAGCACGCTGCGGCGCACTGCCGAGTGCTTTGCCGACGTGGGCACCAGCGCGTTGATCTTCACCAAGCTCGACGAAGCGAACAGCTTCGGCCACTTGCTGCCGCTGCTACGAGATTGCCGCTTGCCGATCAGCTATTTGACCGATGGGCAGAACGTGCCGGACGATATCGCGGCGGCCGAACGAAGCCGGATCGCGCAGCTCATTCTTGGCACCGACGAACACGTGACCGGGGCGCAACGGTAAATTGCCCATGACCGACCAGGCCAACGATCTTCGCAAACTGATTCGCACCCCGGCGCGACACGCCGCGGCGGATTCAGCCCACGCGCCGCCGCGACTGATCGTGGTCGCCAGCGGCAAGAGTGGCAGCGGCACCACGACGGTGGCCGTGAACCTGGCCGCGGCGCTGGCGCGCGATGGTCGCCGCACGGTGCTCGTCGATGCCGACATGCAGCACGCCGACGCGACGAAGCTGTGCCACGTCGAAACGGTCGAAAGCATCGCCGACGTGCTCGCGGGTCGTCGCTCGTTGCACGAAGCGCTGACGCGCGGTCCCGGCGGAGTACTGGTGCTGCCGGGCGTGTGGGGGCATCGCGAAACGATCGACGGCTCGCCACGCGCCCAGCAACGGCTGCTCGACGAGTTGAACTGCCTGGGGGCGTACGCCGATTTCGTGGTCATCGATGCAGGCTCCAACGCCGATGGGACGATGGCACGCTTCTGGGAGGCGGCCGACCGTGTGCTGCTGGTCACCACTCCCGACACGATGGCGATCATGGACACCTACGCCATGATCAAGTCGCTGGCCACCCGCGAAATGGCCTCGGCATTGTGTACGTTCGTCAACGCGGTTCCCAACGCTCGCGTGGCCGACGACGTCCACGATCGGCTGGCTCGCGCGGCGAAGCGGTTCCTCGGCATCGCCATGACTCCGGCAGGGTGCTTGTCGCAAGACGCCGTGGTCGGCGCCGCGACGGCCGACTTGCAGGTGCTGCTCACCGCCGCCGAAGACAGCGTGGCTGCAAAGCAATTCGAACACATCGCGCAACAGCTTGCCGGATCATCAACTGGCCCCACAGGCTGGAAGCGAGCCGCGTAAAACGACGCGCATTATAGGGCAGGCGGATCAAACACGAAGACACGAAGACACGAAGGCACGGAGGACGCACGGAGCGGAAGTCTGTAAGGAAAACGTCGTTGCAGCATTCATCACCGCGCTGCCCTCTCAAGAGCGCTGTTCGATGAGCATTTGCCCTGCTGCTCCGTGTTTTCTCTGTGGGCTCTGCGCCTGCGTGGTGAATTAGTGTCTGCCGGGCGCCGACTTCACTGCCACGCGTCGATCACGAACAATTCGCAAAATCGTTCAACTCAACCCAGCCCTTCTGCCGATCATAGGACCGACTGTCGGTGTCGACGCAGGTGTTAAACCGTAACGACGACGCGAAGATTGACGGCGGCCCGCCGGGGCCTCACGACCGCCGCTCAACAGGGCACGCCGTTGGTCGACGGCCTTGGCATCGACAGTTCGCAGATCGCAAGGATGCGGTCCGCGCCGCGGCCGGCCACTGGGCCGACGCGGTAGGTCAGCGATACCAGTCACGGAGGACGGAATGGCAACCATGCTCGCAGTCGAAGATGTCGCTCAGCTTTGGGATGCTTTCAAGACCGATCCGAAAAACGAGGATTTGCGAAACCGTCTGGTTGAGCTTTATTTGCCGCTGGTCAAGTACAACGGCGAACGCATCTGGTCGCGCCTGCCAGAAGGAGTCGAGCTCGACGACCTGGTGAGCGCCGGCGTGTTCGGGCTCATGGACGCCATCGACGCGTTCGACCTGGGGCGCGGCGTGAAGTTCGAAACCTACTGCGTGCCGCGTATCCGCGGTGCGATGCTCGACGAGCTGCGCACGATGGACTGGGTGCCGCGCCTGGTGCGCTCGAAGGCCAGCAAGCTCAACGAGGCGATGAAATCGCTCGAAACCAGGCTGGGCCGCCAACCCAGCGACGCCGAGCTGGCCGCGCAACTGCAGATCTCCATTCCCGAGCTGGAAAAAATGGTGCTCGAGGCCAACGCCGTCGGCCTCATCAGCCTGAACAAGAAGTGGTACGAGACCGACAGCTACAAGGATGTCCGCGAAATCGACATCCTTGAAGACAAAAAAGGCGAAGACCCCACGCGCCGCATCCAGAAAAGTGATCTGATGCGGCTCGTGACCAAGGGGCTCAACCGCAACGAGCGGCTGATTATCATTCTCTACTACTACGAAGAGCTGACGATGAAGGAGATCGGCGCGACGCTCGATCTTTCTGAGAGCCGCGTCAGCCAGATGCACAGCTCGATCGTGCAGCGGCTGCAAGGGCAGTTGCTGCGCCGCCGGCCGGAGTTTGGCACCTAAAGGCGTGAGAGCCGCTGACCCCCGGCGACTCGCCGGGGGCTAATGGGCAATGGACGACATGCGTTAGCGTACCAACGTCGGACCGACGATGGTTGCCGAAATCCGGCGCCGCAACTCCTGCTGCTGCGCTTCGCTGATCGCGCCACGCGGGGCCGCGCAAGCTGGTGAGGCGATCAGGCCTTGCCAATAAAGAATCTGCTTCGTGGCCGGCAACGGTGGAAACGCCAGCAGCACTTCGATCGCCTCGTTGGCGCGTTTCTGGGCCGCGACCGCCTCGGTGTGACGACCGGCGGCGACATGTGCCGCGATCTCGAGAATCGCCTTCGGCATGAAGTTGTACGTCGTGCCGATGCCGCCGTGCGCGCCGAGCATCAACCCGAACGCCAGCAGCTCGTCGGGGCCGTTGTAGATCACCTGGTCGTTGCGCAGTCGCGGCAACAGGCGATCGAGCGAATACAGGTTCGTGTCGGTGACCTTGAACCCGGCAACGTTCGGCAACTCGGCGAGGCTGCCAAGGCTGTCGAGCGAAAATGCCTGGCCCGTAAGTCCCGGGATGTAGTACGCAACGACCGGTAGCTTGCTCGCCTCACACAGCCGCACGTAGTAGCCGTACACTTCGTCCCAGCGATAGCCGCCGACGAACGGCGGCACGCTCGCCACGGCATCGGCACCGACGCGGGCGGCGTGCGCTGCCAGTTCCAAGGCGCGCGACCCCTCGACCGCGCCGACGTGGGCAATCACCCTACCGCGGCCGCGCGACATGGCCACCGCCAGCTCGACCAGCTTGTGGCGGATATCCGTTTCGAGATAAATCCCTTCGCCGGTGCTTCCGGTCACATACAGACCGCCGACCCCTTGGTCGTACAAATGTGCAATCAACCGCTCGGCGCCGACCGTGTCGAGCTTGCCGTCGGCCGTCAGTGGCGTCACCAGCGCGGGAAGAATGCGGTTGGGAGAGTCAAGCAACGTAGGCATCAAAGGGGCCCGTCGAGTCGTCGAAGAAGAAATTGATTTCACCCTAGAATACATGTTCGCCCGGTGGCGATATACTGCTGGGACGTCATGAAAACGGCGGCGCGAATGTCATCGATGCCTTTATTGCCGGCGCTCGAGGTGCTTGCCGCCCTGCGGACCGACCAGATTGTCGTGACGACGATGGGCTCGGCACGCGAGTGGCCGAAGCTGTCGCAGCATCCGCTCGATTTCCACTATCTTCCCTCGGCAATGGGACATTCGACCGCGCTGGGTTTGGGCTTGGCGCTGGCTCAATCCAGGCGGGAAGTGATCGCGTTTACCGGCGATGGTGGACTGCTGATGAGCCTGGGAAGCCTGGTGACGACTGCCGCTTCGGGAGCGAAAAACCTGACGATCGTGCTGCTCGACAATCGCCGCTACGAGGTGACCGGCGGCCAACCGACCGCGGCCGTCGATGCCAAGGTCGATTACCTAGCGATCGCCCGCGGAGCCGGCTTCACCAGCGCCTGGTCGTTCGATCGGCTCGACGCCTGGCGGGCCGCTGCGGCAAGCTGCCTGGCGGCACCTGGGCCGCGATTCATTGCCCTTGCCGTCGAGCAACTCGACACCGCCTACCAACTCCCTGCACCGTCGCCGATTCCAGCGCGAGCGAAGGCCCTGCGTGACCGGCTGACGGCGTAACGACCAAGGCCTGTTCGAAAACCGCGTGGGCAGGCATTTCTGCCTGCCTTCGGTCACGATTCTCATGGCAGACACGAATGTCTGCCCCACGCGACCAACGGGTTGGCCAGCGGTTTTCGGGAGGGCTCTAGTTCCGTCGCCGCTCACGGGCGTAGCGGATCATGCAGCCGCGGGCCACCGTCTCGGTCGTCGCTGGCTTGCTGCCGGCGATCGCCGCCTCGATCCCTGCGTCGAGATAGTTCGTTTTCACTTCGGCGGGGTTGCTGTTGTCGTCCATGCCACCCATGTAGACGATCTTGCGCTCGCGGTTCAGCACGAAGAACTCGGGCGTGAACGTCGCTCCGTAATCCTTGGCGATCTTCTGCGACTCGTCGAACAGGTAGGGGAACGGGAAGCCCTTCGCCTCAGCACGCTCGCGCATCTTTTCGAGGCTGTCTTCGGGAATCTTGTTCACGTTGATCGCCACGACCGCGGCCTTCCCTTGCGGGTCGGCGAACTTCTTGGCCATCGCGATGATGCGGTCCTCGTAATCGGCCGCCACTGGGCAGCTATTGCAGGTGAACACCACAACCACCGCGTCTTTGTCCTTCAGGTCGGCCAGCGAGTGGCTCTTGCCGTCGGTCCCGGGCAAGTTGCTCCAGGCCGGCGCGGCGTCACCGATGTTCAGCACCGGGTTGAACTGTCCGGCATGGGCGGGGTGAACGAAACTGATGAGGGCCGCGAAGAGGCAAGCGAAAGCGAGGCGCGTCATGAGCGAAGGTCTCACGTGTGACAGAATAATCTCATCCATCATCGCTAAAATCCGGCCGCCTTGCCAGGGACGCGCGGCTCGCTGGCGCCGATCAGCTTGCCTGCGAGATCGAACACGATCGCCTGGGTCGCACCGGCGGGAGCGCGTACCTTCACGTTATGACCACGTGCTTCCAGCTCCTTGATCACTGCCGCCGGCATCGTCTCCTCGACCCATAACGTATCGGGGGACCATTGGTGATGAAACCGTGGCCGAGCGATTGCCGCGTCGATCGGATCGCCGAGATCGAGCCGGTTGGTGATCGCCAGCAATACCTGCGTGATGATCGTCGGCCCACCCGCCGCGCCGACCGTCATCACCGGCCGCGCATCTTTCAGGACGATTGTCGGCGTCATCGACGACAGCGGTCGTTTGCCAGGGGCGATGGCGTTCGCCTCGGCGCCAACAAGCCTGAAACTATTGGGCACGCCGGGCTGGATCGAAAAATCGTCCATCTGGTTGTTCATGATTACGCCCGTGCCAGGGACGATCACCTTCGAGCCGAACGCCGTGTTCACCGTGGCGGTCAGCGCGACGATGTTCCCCCGCGAGTCGGCGGCGGTGATGTGCGTTGTGTGCTTGCCGAATAGTTCGTCGTTGGGATCGGGCGGGTTGCCGTGGGTCGGAACCGGCGTGGCGCGATGCGGATCGATGCGACGGCTTAGCGACTCGATGTACGCCCGATCGATGAGCCCCCGCGGCACGCGAGCGAACGCCGGATCGCCGAGCCAGTAGGCTCGATCGGCAAAAGCGAGTTTCATCGCCTCGGCCTCGACGTGGATGCGATCAGCCGGGTTGCGGCGTTCGACTGCCGCCAGATCGAAGCGCTCGAGCATGCCGAGCATCTGCGCCACGTGCACGCCTCCCGAACTGGGCGGCGGGAAGCCGACGATCGCGTAGCCACGATAGGTCGTCATCAGCGGCTCGCGACGCTGCAACTGGTACGCGGCAAAATCGGCTTCGGTCATGATGCCGCCGTTGGATTGCATCCACGCCGCTGTCATCCGGGCGAACGGGCCGCGATAGAACCAAGCGATACCATCGGCGGCGATCGAGCGGTACGTGGCCGCCAAGTCCTTTTGAACGAGCGTGTCGCCTTCGGCAAGCGGCGAACCATCGGCCTTGAGCAGCACGGCGCGGGACGCCGGGAACCGGGCGAGCGTCGCGGCGTTGCCCTTCAGCTTTGCCGCATACTTCACGTCGATCGGAAAGCCACGCCCGGCAATCTCCGCACCCGGGCGCAGCGCGTCGGCCAGCGCGAGTTTGCCATAGCGGCGGATCGCCTCATCGTACAAGGCCAAAGCTCCCGGCACGGCGCTGGCCAATGGCCCGGTCTGCGAGGCGGCGCTGTTGGCCTGGCCATCGTGGATGAACATGTCGCGGCTCGCGGCGGCTGGGGCCATCTCGCGGCCATCCAAAGCGACGAACGTGCCGTCAGCCAGCCGGGCCAGCATGAAACATCCGCCGCCGATCCCCGAGTTGTGCCCGTCGACCACGCCCAGCGCCAGCGCGGTCGCCACGGCAGCATCGATCGCATTGCCTCCGGCACGCAACGCGGCCACGCCGGCATCGGTCGCCAAGGGATGAACGCTGGCAACCATGCCGTGCGAACCGGTGGCAATCTCGGCATGGACTGTCGCCCCGCAGAGCGCCCAAACAGCCGCGATAATCGCGAGCGGAGCCAATCGCGAACGTGCAGAGATCATGCGTCCATCCAGCCACGTAAGAAGTAGGAACGACGGCCAAGCGTATCATCGCAGCCGGCCGTGGGTGAACAAGTACCGGCGAGGCAAAACGCCGTCAAACTTGAGCGTTCAGGCAAAGCGGTGCGCTGGCAACGGTCGTGCTGGCAGAACGGTTTGTCTTTTCGGCATTCCTAGTGCTTAGGGTCTTTTCGTTACGCTCGACACCGACAGAATGAACTAAAGTTGCGAAACAGTTCGCCATACCTGCTGGACGAGGTGTGCCCATGATTCGGACCACGTTACGAACCGCTGCGGCCCTGTGGATGATCGCCGCACCGTGCCTGGCCAGCGATTCGATCATCATGCGCCCGCTGATGGATCAGCACTTCCAGGTGGTCGGCGCGCAGCCGGCCGCAGTGGCAACCGCACCAACGGTCGTGACACCTCAGCCCGTGTTGACGCAGCCGACTGTAGCGCCGCCGCCGGCATACACCGTCCCCGCGCAGACGGCTCCGCCAACCTACGCTGTCCAGCCACCAACCTATGCGCCGTCGGCACCGGCCACACCCGTCCCAGCAGCCCCGGTGATCACCGAGCCCGCCGCGCAGGTGCCATCGACTGTGATCGGACCGGCCGTTGCACCGCGCACTTGCTGGCCGTTCTCGAACCCCTACACCGGCCCGGTGTACGCGACACCGAACTGGACCGCCCCGTCGCCGGTGCTTCCGTCAGGAGCGCCAACAACCTATGGCGCGCCGACGACAACCTTCTACGCGCCGAGCACTGTCGAACAGCCGACCTACGCGGTTCCCGCGACCGCTGCACCCGCCACGAACTACATCGCACCGACGACGACATACTACGCTCCGCAACAGGCCGTCGCGGCGCCGGTCACCTATCTGGCGCCGGTGACAACGTTCTACCGAGCGCCGCCACCGTCGCCGTACTACAGCGGGTTCGTGCAGCCGATGTACTTCCCGCGCGGCTGGCGCGCGTGGTGATTGTCGCCGGCACGGGCTGAACGGCGGGCGTCGTGCTACAATCGGCGGCTCCTTTAGCAAGGAACCGCCACATGAAACGTTTCGCCGCCGCGCTGATTCTCGGCGCATTGCTCGTTCCGACCGCGAACCATGCCGACGAGCCGCCGCGCTACGCGGGGCCAACGTCCGACGGGTTCCTGCTGCCCAACGGTTGGACGATCTCGCCGGTGGGTCGGCAGGTGCCGCTCGCCGATCTGCCGTTGAACATCGTGCCGCTCGACAAGAATCGCGCGCTGGTCGCCACCAGCGGGTACAATGCTCACGAGCTGACGCTCGTCGATCTGGAGACCGGCAAGAAGCTGGCCACGGAGGGCGTGCGCGAAAGCTGGTTCGGCCTGGCGTTCGATGAGCCGTCAGGGCGACTGTGGTGGTCGGGCGGGGGCGGCAATGTGCTGCACACTTATCGCCTGCGGAACGAACTCAAACGCACCGGTGGCAGCGAAAAGGAGTTGGTCGATGCGATGACCGCTCGCTTGAAAAAAGGCGAGCATCGCTTTCGCACCGGCTTAGCGTACGACCGCAAGCGAAATGTGATCTACTCGTGCAGCTTGCCGACCAAGGGCGATAACAAATCGCTGGCCTGGGGCGCTGCAGCGGACGACAAGGACGCCAACATGGGGTTGCTCACGGCGATCGATCCGGCAGGCGAACGGGCCGAGCGCGTGACCGTGGCCGGCAAGCGGCCGTACGACGTCGTGGTGGCCCGCAACGGCCAGGTGTTCGTCAGCGACTGGGCCGACCGGTGCGTGCTAGCGGTCGATCCCGTCGAACTGCGCGTCGTCAAGCGGATCCCGGTCGGTGAGCATCCGAATCAGATGCTGTTGCATCCCGAGGACGATCGGCTGTTCGTCGCCTGCGCGTCGAGCAACTGTGTGTCGGTGATTGACGTGCGGCGAGGGATCGTGACCGAAACCATCGTCACTTCGCTGTTCACCAAGGCGCCCGAAGGGAGCACGCCCGACGCCTTGGCGATCGATCCCGAAGGTGAGACGCTTTACGTCGCCAACGCCGATAACAACTGCATCGTGGTGGTCGATATCGAGGATCGCGACCGCAGCGCGGTGCGCGGCTTCATTCCCACCGGTTGGTATCCGACGAGCGTCGCTGTCACGCGCGATGGCAAGCACCTGCTGGTCGGCGTGGGCAAAGGGAACGCGACACATAGCAACGTCGCGGCCGATCACGATCGCACGCCGTCGCCGCCGGTGAAGCCAGGCGATCGCAAGCCGCCATACCACAAGGTGCCGTTCATGCACGTGGGCACCACGCTGGGCGGAGCGCTGTCGATCGTGCCGATCCCCGACGAAGAGCAATTGGCCGCCTACACCGACCGCGTGTATCGCAACTGTCCGTATTCCGATGCGCAACTTTCGGCCGCGCCGCACGAGCGCAAGACGGTGGTGCCGACCAAGGTCGGCGAGCCTTCGCCGATCAAGCATGTGATCTATATCATCAAGGAGAACCGCACATACGACCAGGTGTTCGGCGACCTGCCGCGCGGCAACGGCGACCCCAGCCTGGTGATGTTCGGCGAACAAATCACGCCAAACCATCACAAGCTCGCCAACGAGTTTGTGCTGCTGGACAACCTGTACTGCAACGGGCACGTGTCGGCCGATGGGCATCCGTGGTCGACGATGGCCTACAACACCGATTACATCGCCCGCAACTGGGCACTCACCTACTCGAAGCGCACTGGCATCGACGACGACGATGAAGGGGACTTGTCGAACGCCCCGTCGGGATACCTGTGGGACACCTGTGCCCGCAACGGGCTCACGTACCGCAGCTACGGCGAATACGGCGGCCGGGTGAGCCAGCCCGGTGGCACGTTCGTGATGGAAGGGCGTGTGCCGGGGCTGGTCGGACACGTCTGCCCGAAGTACGGTCTGCCGACCTCCAAGAAAAAGGCGGTACGCGACACCGACCGCGTGGCGGTATTCCTGGAAGAGCTCGCCGAGTTCGAGAAGCACGACAACTTGCCGAACTTCATCGTGATGAGCCTGGGCGAAGACCACACGACCGGCACCAAGCCGGGCACCTACACGCCGCAGGCGTGCGTGGCGAGCAACGACTTGGCGCTGGGGCGGTTGGTTGAAGCGGTTTCAAAGAGCAAGTATTGGCCGAAGATCGCGATCTTCGTAATCGAGGACGACGCCCAGAACGGTCCGGACCACGTCGACGCCCATCGCACGGTGGGATTGGTGATCAGTCCGTATGTGCGCCGCGGACAGCTCGACAGCTCGCAGTACAGCACGGTGAGCATGATCCGCACGATCGAATTGCTGCTGGGCCTGCCGCCGCTGAGCCAGTTCGACGCCGCGGCTCGGCCGATGTTCGAATCGTTCACCAGCGAACCCAACCTCACCGCCTACCAGCACGAGCCGGCACGGATCGATCTCGACACCAAGAACGACGCGCTCGCCTACGGCGCCGGCCGCTCGGACCGAATGGACTTCAGCGAGTACGACCGGATCGACGATTTCGAGCTGAACGAAATCTTGTGGCGGGCCGTAAAGGGGCGCGACGCGCCGGTCCCGCCGGCCGTGCGCCGCGCAATCGCCTATCGCGGCGCGGCGGAGTAGCAAGCCGATCGTAGATTACCGCGATTGCCAGAACTGTTCCGCCAGGCCGAAGGCGAGCGTCATGCCGGCGCCGCCGGTGGCGGAAAAGATCGTGACGTTTGGGGCGACTTCGACGCTGAACACCGGCTCGGTCGCGTGCCTGGCGTAGATGCCGTGCCAGCGCTGGGCGATCGTCCAGTCCAGCAGTTCGAGCAGCTTTCGCAGCTCGACAAGGATCAGCTCATCGATCTGCTGCTTATCGAACGGCTCGATCGATTGGTCATACTCGTGTGAATCGCCAAGCAGCACTTCGCCCGCTTCATTCTGAGCGGCCATTACGTGGATGCCGTACCGATCAAGCTCCGGGTTCTCGTTGGCGATGCGGCGCTTGAGAGCCGGCAGCGACGGGCAGGCCTCGAAACTTGCGTAATGTCGCAGCGTGAGGCCGCCGGCCAGATGCGGCCCCAGGCGCCAGCCGCCCGGTTGCGCCACCGTGCGGAGCATCTGCAACTTGCAGCGGCGCAGACCGGCCGCGGCGGACGCCTCGGGAAACAGCGTCTCGAAATCCGCGCCGCTACAAATGATCGTTTGCTCGGCATGCCACGAGCGGCCATCGGCGGCTGTCAACCGCGTGGACTCGGCGTGCGAGATCGTCGTTTGATAATGCATCTCGACGCGCAGGCCTTCGTGCAGCCAGCGCGGCAGCAGCCGCAGCGCCTGCCGAGGATCGACGCACTGCTCGGTTGGGCTCCATAGGGCGCCGAGCAGGCCGTCGCGCCGCACCGCCGGCGAACGATCGCACGCCTCGGCTGCGCTGAGCACTTCGCAAGGACGCTCGGCGCTAGCGGCTGCCGCGAACTCTTCGAGCACCGCCAGCTCGTCTTTCCGCCGCGCGAGGTGCAGCGAGCCGCAGGGGTTCAGCCACAGGCCGGTTGCCTTGGCCGCGTCGAGCCAAAGCTCGCGGCTCCGCATGGCGAGCGCGTACAGTGGCCCGGCTGGCTGGCCAATGGGCCAGATCATGCCGAAGTTGCGAATACTCGCTCCTTGAGCCGCGGCGGTGCGCTCGAAGAGCAGCACGCGCTTGCCACGCCGTGCTGCCGACCAGGCATGCGCCAACCCAACGATTCCGCCACCGATCACCGCGAGGTCGGCATGTTCGGCCATCGCTTACTCTGCGCTGGGCTGCTTGCGGGCGCGCCGCAGGTATGGCACGAAGTGCTCGATGTCGGGTGTCGGCAGATTGGCGACCTTGGCCGTGTCGTCCCAGCGGCGCAGTCGCACGGCGTCGGCGTAGTTCGGCAACTGCTCGAACTCGGCCACTTCGTCGGCACTCATTGCGCCACCTTGCAGCTCCAAGCTTTGCACCGACGGCGGGCTGAGCGTGCCGAGGTAACTCGGATCGACCGCGCACAAGTAGCGCTTGGCGGCAACGTGCAGCCGCACTGGTTCGGTCACCGTGGCGTCGAACGAGCGGGCGAGCCAATGGTAGCCTGCGCGCTCGTGATGGTCGTCGATGCCGTGGTCCGGCGCGTCGTTGGGCAAATGGTGCAGCAAGTGGCCGATGTCGTGCAGCAGGGCCGCGGTGATCAGCGCGGCGCCGGAGCCTGCCTGCTCGGCCAACCATGCGGCCTGCAGCGCGTGCTCTTGTTGGGTGACGCGCTCGCCGCCGTATTGCGAGCCGCCACGCTTGCGGAACAGATCGACGATTTGCTGCACGATGTCCATGGCGGCATTCATTGTGCGCGTTTCGTGCGGCACTTCAATCGCGAGGATAAAATTGCCCGCATCTAACGCAAGCCTCACGATCGCGTATTAGGATGCCGTGATGGCGGGCGATCGAGGGAATCGGTAATGGCACATCTGCGGCTGGGAACTCGCGGTCGGGAAATTGCCGTGCCGACGCCGGTGTTCACCGCCTGGGCCGTCGTGGCCGCGTTCGGCACGTACTTCTGCATGTACGGCTTTCGCAAGCCGTTCACCGCCGCGGGCTACGAAGGGGTCGCGGGGGGCGACGTGAGCGACAAGGCGTTCTTCGTCGCGGCCCAGGTATTGGGCTACACGCTGTCGAAGTTTCTGGGCATCAAGTTCGTCGCCGAGATCACACCGCAGCGGCGGATGGTGGCAATTTTGCTGCTAATTGCGTGGGCCGAAGCGGCGCTGTTGGCATTCGCGGTTGTGCCGGCTCCGTGGAATGCCGCGTGCCTGTTTGCCAACGGGCTGCCGCTGGGGATGGTGTTCGGCATGGTGCTGGGAGTGCTCGAAGGGCGCGTGATGACCGAGTTGCTGGCCGCCGGCCTGTGCGCGAGCTTCATTGTGGCCGACGGGTTTACGAAGTCGGTCGGCAGTTGGCTGCTGGGGGCGGGCGTGTCGGAAGCGTGGATGCCGGCGGTCGCGGGGTTGCTATTCGCGCCGGCGCTCGTCGTGTTCGTGGCGATGCTCGGCTGCGTGCCTCCGCCCGACGGCCGAGACGTCGCGGCACGCAGCGAGCGCCAACCGATGTTGGCCGCCGACAGACGCGCCTTTTTCAAGCGCTATGCTCCCGGCTTGTTGGGAGTCATGGGCATGTATCTGGTGGTGACCGTGTTGCGAAGCATCCGGGCCGACTTCGCGCGCGAGATTTGGATCGGCCTGGGCTACGGCGAGCATCCGGAGCGATTTACCACTTCCGAAATCATGGTGGGCCTCGGTGTGATGGCGCTCACCGGGTTGAGCGTGCTGGTGCGCGATAATCGCCGGGCATTTTTTTCCGCCATGGCCGTCTCGATGCTCGGCTTGCTGTTGATCCCCGCGGTGCTGGTTGGCCGAGGCTACGGCCTCGACGGTTTCAGCTTCATGGTGCTGGTCGGCCTCGGCCTGTACCTGCCGTACGTGGCGGTACACACGACAATCTTCGAGCGGTTGATCGCCATGACCGGCGACCGCGCGAATATCGGCTTCCTGATGTATCTGACCGATGCGTTCGGCTACCTGGGCTATATCACAGTGATGCTCGGCCACCGTGCCTTCGCCGCTGAAGGAAGCGGGGCGGCGGGGGCCGGCTTGCTCGGATTCTTTGAGGCGGCGTGCTGGGCGATGAGTGCGGTGGGCGTTGTGTGCCTTTTGGTTTGCTGGATGTACTTCGCCAGGTACACCTCGCCGACGACCGAACCGAGTGTCGACGGCTACAGCCAAGTGGCAGCCTCACCTGCCGAGGCGTAGCATTGCGGCCCGGGCAGAACCAGGAATAAAAAACGGGCCGCGTCCCGGTGAGGTACGCGGCCCGCGAAACGACTTTGCCAACGTCGTTGAATCCGACCAAGGAGCTTACTTGCTGGTCAGCTTGGAGACATCGGTCATGATGCTCTCGACGCAGCTCTCGCAGCTCAGGCCCTTCTCGAACGTGTGGTTGCCGGTCACCTTGCCGTCGGTGGCAAGAATGATCGTGACGTCGGCCTGCGGGTTGATGCCGTAGTTGTCCGGACCGTTCTTGAACTCGACCGGCACCACGACCGGCACGTTCGCCGGCTTGGTGGCGCTCGCCAGTTGCTCGGCAGCCTTCTCGGCATCGGCACGATCATCGCCCAGCACATTCACGAACGCCCGCAGTTGAGTGTCCGAGTTCTTGGCCACAGCGCTGTCGAGCTGCTTGATCAGGTCGGCCATTTTCTCGTCGGTCTGGCGGGTGAAGACCATCACCATCGGACGGCTACCGTATTTGCAGCGGTAGCACAACGTCTTGCCCACTTCCACTCCGTCGTCGGTCGCGCCGGCCACCTTGGTGACATCGAACGCACCGATCGCATCGCCGCTTTGCAGCCCGCTCTTCAATTCCGCGGCGTAGGCAACGGCAACGACCGCCGCCAAGGCGACAGCCAGCGATAACAACTTCTTCATTGCGATCTCTCCCTTTTCAGTGGTGAGGTGACCCCGTGAAAACTTACCTTTTGAACCCCGGGCGAGCCAAAACAGCTCGCCCCGCGGACTGTGACGCCAACCGTGGCCGGAGTCCCTCGACGGCCCGCGCGTGCATCGCCGATCAGGATAGCCGCTGCCCCGGTCAGGGGCAAGGAGCGGAGGCCAGGCGCCAGGCGGCGGGCTACAGGTAAGAAAACTAATGCTGGCCGTAGCCTGAAGCCTGTAGTCCGTAGCCCGACACCTGTAGTCTGTAGCCCGATGCCTGCCTGTTAGCTTTTTAGCGCCGCGACGCGCGGATCGTCGGGGCTTGCTGTCAGTGGCACTGGGCCAGCGCTAGTCATCGCGATGGTGTGCTCGAAGTGAGCGCTAGGCTTGCCGTCGGCAGTGACTTGCGTCCAATGATCGGGCATTGCCTTCACGCGCTTGGTGCCCATGTTCACCATCGGCTCCACGGCGATCACCAGTCCGGATTGCAACTCGAAGTCGCCGCCTTTGCGAAGCTGCGGGCTGACGAAGTTCGGCACCTGCGGGTCTTCGTGCATGCCGCGGCCGATGCCGTGGCCAACGAAGCTCTCGACCACGAAGAAGCCCGCCCTTTTCACATGCACTTCCATTTCGCGTGCCACTTCGCTCCAGCGCTGCTTGGTGGCCATCAGCTCGATCGCCAGGTCGAGCGTCTCGCGGGTGACGCGCAGCAGCCGCGCGACTTCGGGATCGACGCGGCCCACGGGCACGGTGACTGCCGAATCGCCGCACCAGCCATCAAGCTTGCAGCCGGTATCGATGCTCACCACGTCCCCCTCGACGAGCTTGCGCGCTCCCGGGATGCCGTGCACCACCTCGTGGTTCACCGAGATGCAGGTGACCGCGGGGAACGGCACTTTGCCCGGCACCCCTTTGAACAGCGGCTGCGCCTTGTGCTCGGCGAAGAAGCGCTCGATGGCAGCGTCGATCTCGCCGGTGGTGACGCCGGGGCGGACCATGTCGGCGGCAAGCTGATGGGCCTGCCACACCAGCAGGCCGGCCTGCCGCATGCAGGCGATCTCGCGCGGGGAACGTAACGTAATCAAAGCCGGTCACACTCCCCGAATCGCAACAGCGCCACGATAGGTTTCATCACTCAAGTAGACTACTCGCCGCCGGACTCTACAAGGGCGTGCGCGGCGGAAGCCAGCGCTCGATGCGGGCGAACACCTCGTCGGGAGTTCCCACGCCGTCGATCACCCGCAGCAGCGATTGTGCTCCGTAGTAGTCGAGCAGCGGCGCCGTCTGCCGGCGATACGATTGCAGCCGCTCGGCAAACACCTTCGGCTGATCGTCGGCCCGCTTGCGGGCGGCCATCCGGCGCAGCAGCTCCTCGTCCTCTACTTTCAGATTAAGGACCAGGTCAAGCGGGCAGCCCGCCACGGCCAACGAGGCGTCGAGCGCCTCGGCCTGCTTGAGCGTCCGCGGAAAGCCGTCGAACAGCGCGCCGGACCCGCAATCGGGACGCGACAGCCGCTCGGCCACCATGTCGAGAATGATGGGATCAGGGACCAGTTGCCCCGAGAGCATATACTCCTGGGCCTGCAAGCCGGCGGGAGTACGGTCCTTGGCCGCCTGACGGAGCATCTGCCCGGTCGAGAGATGCGGAATGTGCAGCCGCTCGACCAAGCGCTCGCACTGCGTCCCTTTGCCGGCCCCGGGCGGACCAATGAAAACTATCCGCATTGTAATGTCCGGCTTTCAAAGGTTGCCGGTCGCTGCCGCGTGCGTGGGAGGCGGTCGAGCTGCCCCGTGTGGAACCCGCCGGCCTGCTCTGGATCAGGACTCCAACAAGCCTCGATAGTTGCGCATGACGAGGTGGCTGTCAATCTTCTGTACCAGATCGAATGCCACGCTGACGGCAATCAGCAGGCTCGTGCCGCCGTAAAAGCTGGCGATTTGAGGATCGATGCCCAGCCACGTGCTGACGACCGTCGGGGCGATTGCCACGGCCGCCAAGAACCCGGCACCGACGTAGGTGATGCGCACCATCACTTTTTCCAGGTAGTCGGCCGTGCGCTTGCCGGGACGATAGCCGGGAATGAACGAGCCGAATCCCTTCAGGTTCTCCGACATGTCCTTGGGATTGAAGCTGATCGCCGTCCAGAAGTAGCAGAAGAAGTAGATCAGCGCGATGTACAGCATGTTGTGCAGCCAGGCGCTCGGCGAACGGAAGCCGTTGCTCAGCGAGTGCATCCACGAACTGTTCACCTTGTCGGCCAGCCAGGTGAAAAAGAACGTAGGGAACATCAGCAAGCTGCTGGCGAAGATGATCGGCATCACGCCGGCCTGGTTCACGCGCAGCGGCAGGTACTGCCGAGTGCCGCCGTACACGCGCCGGCCGCGGACGTGCTTAGCGCTTTGCGTGGGAATGCGCCGCTGGCCCTGCGTGATGAACACCACACCGGCCACCACCGCCACGAACAAGATCACCAGCACGATCAGCGTTTCGACCCCCATCTGCCCGGCGCCGCCGCTAAGCTGCAAGCCTCCTTCGGCCAGCGGCTTCACCAGGTTCAATCCCGCGGCAGGCATGCGAGCCAGAATGCCGGCCATGATCAGCAAGCTGATGCCGTTGCCGATGCCGAACTCGTCGATCTGCTCGCCAAGCCACATCAGAAAGATGGTGCCGGCGGTCATGGTCATCACGCTGATGATATACCAGCGGATTGGCAGGCTCTCGGGCCCGGACATGAACTCGTCGCGGACCATGTGATTGGCGACCAGGAACTTCACGTAGAAGAAGCTCTGCCCAATGCACAAAAACACCGTGGCATAGCGGGTGTATTCGTTGATCTTCTTGCGGCCGCTCTCACCTTCCTTTTGCAACTCCTCGAGCGGCTTCCACACGCTGGCCAACAGTTGGAAAATGATCGACGCCGAGATGTACGGCATGATCCCCAGGCCGAAGATAGTGGCCTGGTCGAGGTTCGAGGCGCTGAACGTGGCTACCGAGGACAGGAACTGCCCCAGGCCGGAGTTGCTCTGCGCCTTGAAGAAGTTCGCCATCTCCTCGGGATCGACGATCAGCAGCGGAATCTGCCAGCCGACGCGATAGATGGCCAGCAGCAGCAGCGTGAGCAGAATTTTCTGCCGCAGCTCGGGGATCGTGAAGATGACGCGGACTTTTTCCCACATAGTTCGTTGCGCCTCCCAGCGCTTCGGTGTCGCTCCAATGGCGAATGACGAAGTCCGAATGACGAATAACGAAAACCGAAGGCAACGACATCCGTTCGTCATTCGGATTTCGGGCTGCTTTCGTCATTCGAGCTTCGTCATTCGTTATTTCTTCATCTTCTGCTTGTTCTTCACCACCGGTTTCGGTCCCGGCACGACGATCGCCTCGCCACCGGCCTGCTTGATCTTTTCCAAGGCGCTGGCGCTGAAGCGATGAGCCGAAATCTTCAGCTTCTTCTTCAGCTCGCCGTCGCCGAGGATCTTCAACTGGTCGAACCGTCCGTGTACCAGGTTCGCGGCCCGCAGCGACTCGATCGTCACGCTGTCGCCCGACTTGAACGCCTCGTCGAGCTGGCCGACGTTGACGCTGTGGATTTCGTAGGCCCACTGGTTGTGGAAGCCGCGCTTGGGAATGCGGCGCGAGAGAGGCATCTGGCCGCCTTCGAACGCCGGGTGCGAGGTCCAGCCGGCAAGCTGGCCCTGCCCCTTGTCGCCGCGACCTGCCG
This sequence comes from Pirellulales bacterium, assembly GCA_036272935.1. Lineage (GTDB taxonomy): Bacteria > Planctomycetota > Planctomycetia > Pirellulales > PNKZ01 > DATAXP01. The sequence goes on from DATAXP010000057.1 coordinate 106,888, forward strand.
TCTTGCCCCAACCAGAGCCCGGTCCTCGGCCGACACGGCGGCGGCGCTTGTGTTTCTTGATGCCACGATGGACGTCGTTGAGGTTCATGCCAGCGAAACTCCTCGCAGGCGTTCCACGTCGGCACGGGTGCGCAGCAGCTTGAGCGCCGCGATCGTGGCCTTGACGAGGTTCGCCGGATTGGTCGAGCCGAAGCTCTTGCTCAGAATGTCGTGAATGCCGGTCGCTTCGCACACGGCCCGGACGCTCGATCCGGCGATCACGCCGGTGCCCGGCGCCGCGGGAATCAGCACCACTTTCGCGGCTCCGAAGTTCCCCTGCACCGTGTGCGGAATGGTCTTGCCGGACAGCGGCACCATAAACATGTTGCGCGTGCCGTCCTTCACCGCCTTTTCGACGCTCGGCGGCACTTCGTTCGCCTTGCCGTGCCCCCAGCCGACGCGGCCGCGGCCATCGCCGACGACCACCATCGCGCTGAAGCTGAACCGGCGGCCACCTTTGACCACCGCGGCGCAGCGGCGAATCTTGACGACCTTTTCCATCACGCCGTCGCGGCTCTCGCGCTGGTTGTCGCGCGGACCGTCGCCGCGGCGGCCACGGCCACGCTGTTGCTGCTGTTCGCCGCCGGAAGACTCTCGAACGTTGGATGCCATGTTTTGCCCCCGGCCAGAGGCCGGGCTGATGGGTTGGGTTAGAAATTCAATCCCGCTTCGCGGGCCGCGTCGGCCAGCGCCGCGATCCGGCCATGATACTTGTACTCGCGGCGATCGAACGCCACGTCCTTAATTCCGGCGGCCATGGCGCGCTCGGCGATGAGCTTGCCGACGGCCATCGCGGCCCCTTTGTTGCCGCCGTACTTGATCTCGGCCGGCGCGTCCTTCTCGTGCGTGCTGGCGCTGACGAGCGTTCGGCCGTCGTGATCGTCGATCAACTGCACGTAAGTGTGCTTGTGGCTGCGGAAGACGCTCAACCGCGGCCGGCTCGCATCTCCCTTCAAGCGATTGCGCACCCGACGCCGACGACGCATGCGCTGCTGAAAGATGGTTTTTTCGTGGTTCATGGGTCAATGCCTCGAACAAAACGCGGTCGCCGCGGCGACCGGCTAAACTGTGTTACTTCGTCATCGCCTTGCCGGCCTTGCGGCGGACGACTTCGCCTTCGTACCGCACGCCCTTGCCCTTGTACGGCTCGGGCTTGCGCACCGCCCGCACTTCGGCCGCAAACTGGCCGACCTTTTGCTTGTCGATTCCCTTGATGACGACGTGCGTCTGATCGGGGCAGCTGACCGTCAATCCTGTGGGAATCTCCAGATGTACTTCGTTGGCGTAGCCGACGCGCAGTTGCAGAATATTCTTCTGGATCGCCGCCAGGTAGCCGACGCCGACGATCTCCAGCTTCTTCTCGTAGCCGTCGGTCACGCCGCGCATCATGTTGTTGATCACCGCGCGGGTCAGGCCGTGCAGCGCACGGGCCGGCCGCGAGTCTCCCTTGCGATCGACGACCACCTGCCTCTTGGCGTCGTCGAACGACACCTTCACTTCGGGGCGAAACGTCCACGCCAGCTTGCCGAGCTTGCCTTCGATGTTGATCGTCTGACCATCGACGCCGACCTTCACACCAGCGGGGACGGCGACGGGCTTTTTTCCGATACGCGACATGGCAGCAACCTAATGACGAATCTCGAATGACGAATGACGAACGCCTACCACAACTCGCACAGCACCTCGCCGCCCAAGTGCCGTTGCCGCGCCTCGCGATCGCTCACCACGCCGTGGCTGGTGCTGAGCACCGTGATCCCCAGGCCGTTGAGCACCGGGCGCAGGCCGTCGGCCCCCGAGTACACGCGGCGCCCCGGCTTGCTGACGCGCTTGATGTGCCGGATCACGCGCTCGCCGTTGGGGCCGTACTTCAGTTGCAGGCGCAGTTGCTTGGCCGGCTCCGCTGCGACTTCCTCGAAGTCCCAGATGAAGCCTTCGCGCTTGAGCACTTCGGCCAGGCCGCGCTTCACCTTCGACAAGGGCATCTCGACATACTGGCGCTCGACGCGGACCGCATTGCGGATGCGGGTCAACATGTCGGCGATCGGGTCGGTCATCATCGGTTCAGGTTTCCCTCGATCTCAAATATTCGAGCAGCTTTCAGTTACCAACTCGCCTTGCGTAGTCCCGGAATCAGCCCTTCATCCCCCAACTTGCGGATGCAAATCCGGCAGAGGCGGAACTTGCGATACACCGCCCGGGGGCGGCCGCAGAGCTTGCAACGCGACTCGCGCCGTGACGAGAACTTTGGCGTGCGGTTGGCCTTGGCAATCTTCGACTTACTGGCCATGAACGGTCCTAATGAATGGATAGGTTAAACGCGTGATCGGTTCGTGGGCGCTCAAGCCGCTCCGGTCTTCGATTTCTCTTCCACCTTGAACGGCAGGCCGAAGCCGCGCAGCAGCTCGCGGGCCTCCTCGTTGTTTTCGACACTCGTGACCATCGTGATGTTCATTCCCTGCGGCCGGATGAACTTGTCAGGGTTCAATTCCGGGAACACCAACTGCTCGGCGAGCCCCAGGCTGTAGTTGCCGTGGCCATCGAACGCGTTGGGGTTCAGACCGCGGAAATCGCGCACGCGCGGCAAGGCGATTGAGATCAGGCGGTCGAGGAACTCGTACATCCGCGCTCCGCGCATGGTCACCTTGGCACCGATCTCGAGACCTTCGCGCAGGCGGAAGTTCGCGATCGCCTTGCGGGCGCGGCGGACGCTCGGCTTCTGGCCGGTGATCTGGCCGAGCGCGGCCGTGGCTTCTTCCATGTGTTTCTTTTCGGTGATCGCGCTGCCGACGCCCATGTTGACGACGATCTTCTCCAGCCGCGGCAGCGACAGGCGATTTTCGCGACCCAGCGTCTTGGCCAGGGCCGGCAGGATCGTCTGCTGGTATTGCAGCCAGAGGCGCGGCGGCGGCGCCTTGCCAGTCGACCCGGCGGGTGCGTCTTTGTCTTTCTTCTTTTTCTCGGCGGTCTTGGCGGCCATGGTCTCGAGTCCCATCTTCGTGGGTGCCATGCTCACGCTGCGTGAGCATGCCCACGGCGAGCGTGGGCATGGCACCCTACTGGTTCTACTTGGCGGTTGCTTTGGTTTTCGGAATGCGTTGTTTCTTCGGAGGCGACAGTCGGCGGATCATGCTTCCCGACGACTTGCAGTACAGCTCGCGGGCGCCGTCGCTCGTGATCCGCACGCCGGTGCGCGTTGGCTTGCCGGTGGCCGGTGATACCAGCATCACGTTCGATAGCTGGATCGGCATCTCCTTCGACAGCCGCCCGCCTTGCGGGTTCTTCTGGCTGCGCTTGAGATGCTTCAGCACGCGGTTCATCCCCTCGACCACGAGCTTGCCCGCCGTGTGATCGACGCTGAGCACCTTGCCGCGCTGTCCGCGGTCGTTCCCCGCGATCACTTCCACCGTATCGCCGACGATAATATGCATGGCTACACCACTTCCGCCGCGAGGCTCACGATCTTCATAAAGTTCTTCTCGCGCAGCTCGCGGGCCACGGCGCCGAAGATACGCGTGCCGCGCGGGTTCTTCTCGTTGTCGATCAACACCAAAGCATTCGTGTCGAACCGCACGTAGCTGCCGTCGGTGCGGCGCGTCGGCTGCTTGCAGCGGACCACGACGCCGCGGACCACGGCCCCCTTTTTCACGTCGCTGCCGGCCAGCACGCTCTTGACGCTACAGACCACAACATCGCCCAGGCCGGCGGTGCGCTTCCGCGACCCGCCGAGCACCTTGATGCACATGACCTCCTTGGCGCCGGTGTTGTCGGCCACCGTAAGTCGTGTCTGCATCTGGATCATGGTTCATCCCACCCTTGTTTCTGAAAACGCGACGCGGCGCGTGGCCGCGGGTTACTTGGTTTCCGTCTCGCTGTGACGCAGCGCGTGCAGGTCGACCAACTTGCTCTTGGTCACGATGCGCACCAGCTCCCAGCGCTTCAGGCGTGAGCGCGGCGGGCACTCGCGGATTTCCACCGTGTCGCCGTTGTGCGATTCTTCTTGCTCGTCATGCACATGGCAGACGGTCTTCCGCTTCAGGATCTTGCCGTATTTCGGATGCTTCACGAGCCGGGGAATCTCGACCCGACGCGTCTTCTTGGCCTTGTCGCGGGTGACGGTGCCGATGGCGAGGCGCTTGGGCATGGTTTACTCGTGCTCTCGAACGTTGATTACTTGGTCGCGGATTACTTGGTCGCGCCGACCGCCTTGGCCGCACGCTCGGATTGAATGGTTTTCACGCGGGCGATCAGCCGACGGTTCTTGCGCAGTTCGCTGGGGGTGTCGAGCCGTTCGGTCTGGTTCTTCAACCGCAGGCGAAACAGCGTCTCGGCCGCCTCCTTGATGGTGAGGCCGAGCTGCTCGTCGCTCATCTCGCGTAGTTCTTTGGCGTTCATGGTCGTTGCCTTTCCACTAACTACATTGCGCGGCGGCGGATGAACCGCACGCGCAGCGGCATCTTGTGCGCCAGGCGGCGGAAGCAAATCCGCGCCGCCTCTTCGCTCACGCCGCCGATTTCGTACAGGATCGTGCCCGGCTTGATCACCGCGGCCCAATACTCCGGTTCGCCTTTGCCTTTGCCCATGCGCGTTTCCAGCGGAATGCTGCTGATGCTCTTGTGCGGGAAGACGCGGATGTACAGTCGCCCCTCGGTGCGCAGATACTGCTGCGCACTGATGCGCCCGGCCTCGATCGTCGCCGCCGGCAGCCAGCCCCCTTGCACGGCCTGCAAGCCGAAATCACCAAAGACGACGCGGTTGCCGCGCGTGGCGTTACCTCTTATACGTCCTCTTTGGCTTTTTCGGTGCTTGACCCTCTTGGGCATCAACGCCATCGGTCGGCTCCTCGTGATACATGCCTTGATTGACCCATACCTTGACGCCGATGTGACCTTGCGGCGTCATCGCCTCGGTGAATCCGTAATCCACCTTGGCTCGCAGCGTCGAGAGCGGCAGGCTGCCGGCGCCCGCCTTCTCGCAGCGCGCCATTTCCGAACCCGCCAATCGTCCCGACAACTGCACCTTGATTCCCTTGGCCCCCGCGTCCATCGTTTGCTCGATCGACCGCTTCATCGTGCGCCGGAAGCTGGCCCGCTTGGATAGCTGCTCGGCAATGTCCTCGGCAACCAACTGCGCCTGGATTTCCGGACGGCCCACTTCCTCGATCTTGATGTTGATCCGGCGGCCAACCAGGTCTTGCAGCTCGGCCTGTAGGCGTTCGACTTCCTGCCCCTTGCGGCCGATGATCACGCCCGGCCGCGCGGTGAACATCGACACCTTCACCTCATCGCGGGTCCGCTCGATCTCGATCTTCGGAATGCCGGCGAACTTATACTTCGCCTTGATGAACTTGCGGATCTTATGATCCTCGAGCAGCAGTTCGCTGAACTCCTTCTTCGAGGCGTACCAGCGGCTTTTCCAACCGACCATCACGCCGGTGCGGAAACTCGTCGGATTGACTTTCTGGCCCATAAATCTCGAATCGCAGGGTGAGGTGGTTTACTCTTCGGTCTCGGCCGCCGCTTGTGCGTACAGGCTGTCGAGCGTGACGTGAATGTGGCTGGTGCGCTTCTTGATCAGGAACGCCTGGCCGCGCGAACGGGGCTGCACCCGTTTGAACATCGGCCCTTCGTCGACACGCGCCTCGGTCACCACCAGGTTCGTGACGTTCGTGGCCCGCTGCTCTTCGGCATTGCCCAGGGCGCTCTTGAGCACCTTTTCGATCAAGCGCGCCCCGCGCTGCGGCATGTAGCGCAGCAGGTCGAGCGCTTCGTCGGCATGCTTGCCGCGAATCAGGTCGGCAATCAGCCGCACCTTGCGGGCACTGATGCGAGCGTGTTTGTGGGTGGCCTTGTAGGGCATGACAGGCTCTCGACAAATTACTTGGTGTCAGCTTACTTGGTGTCAGCGGCCTTCTTGGTGCCGCCGTGGCCGCGGAAGGTCCGCGTCGGGGCGAACTCGCCGAGCTTGTGGCCGACCATGTCTTCGGTGATGAACACCTTCACGTGCTGCTTGCCGTTGTGGACCATGAACGTGTGGCCGACGAACTCGGGGACAACCGTGCAGGCCCGGGCCCAGGTCTTGATCGGCGCCTTCTGGCCCATCTGATTCAAGCGTTCCACCTTCCCATACAACTTGGGATTGATGAACGGGCCTTTTTTCAGCGAACGTCCCATGATGCATAGTATCCGTATATTTAGCCGCGTCGCTTGCGACGCGGCTAACTTGTTACCTGATCTTCAATTGTCCGTATCGCCGCGAGCGCCGCCGCCGCACGATCGCGGCATTCGACGGCTTGCGGCGCTTGCGGGTCTGGCCACCCTTGGCGCTCTTGCCGGTGGGGCTCACCGGATGGCGGCCACCCTTGGTGCGACCTTCGCCACCGCCGTGTGGATGGTCGATCGGGTTCATGGCCGTGCCGCGCACGTGGGGCCGCCAGCCCTTCCAACGATTGCGTCCCGCCTTGCCCATCACGATGTTCATGTGGTCCGGATTGCTCGGCATGCCGATCGTCGCCCGGCAGGTGGCCGGCACGCGGCGCACCTCGCCGCTGGGCAGCGTGATCTGTGCCCAGTTGGCATCGCGCGCCCCCAGCACCGCCCCGACGCCGGCACTGCGGCAGAGCACGCCGCCGCGACCGGGTTGCAACTCGATGCAGTAAATCGGGCTGCCGAGCGGAATGTTCTTGAGCGGCAGACAGTTGCCGACGTTCGGCGGAGCATCGGGGCCGCTGAGCAGTTCCTGCCCTTGCGTCAGGCCGTGCGGAGCGAGGATGTAGCGCTTCTCGCCGTCGGCGTAGTGCAGCAGGGCAACGCGGGCCGAGCGGTTCGGATCGTACTGGATCGAATGCACCCGGGCTGGGACGCCGTCCTTGTCGCGGAAGAAATCGACCAGGCGCAAATGGCGCTTGTGACCGCCGCCGCGATGCCGGGAGGTGATCATTCCCTGGTTGTTGCGGCCGCCGGTTTTCTTCTTCGGCACGAGCAGCGACTTTTCCGGCTTGGCCCCTTTGGTCAGCTCGGCAAAATCGCTGACGCTCGCCCCGCGGCGACCGGCAGTGACAGGCTTATAACGACGAATTCCCATGACGATTCTCTCAAGCCCACGGACGGCCGTCCGTGGGCTTTATGACTTGTTAGAAGAAATCAATCCGATCTTCGCTGTGCAGTTTCACGATCGCCTTTTTCCAGTCCTTTGTGTGGCCGCTGCTGAAGCGTGACCGCCGCGGTTTGCCCTTGCGGTTGATCGTGCGCACGGCGATCACGCGCACGTGAAACAACTCCTCGATCGCCCGGCGCACGTCGTATTTGTTCGCCTGACTGACCACCTCGAAGGCGTAAGCGTTGTGCCGCGTCGAGCGGTGCATCCCCTTCTCGGTCACCAGCGGGCGCAGGATGATCTGGTGCGGTTCGAGCCGCGGGCTTTCGGACGGTTCGGTGGTCGTGTCGGTCGCCATGAAGATAACCTTTGCTAAACCGCAAGCGAGGCTTTCGGCTTGGTCTGGGAACTAGCCCGTTCGCGAATCTTATCGAGCGCGCCGCGCGTCATCAGCACCTTGCGCGGCCGCAGCACGCTCCAGGCATTCAGGTCCGACACGGGCGAAACACACACGTCGGCAATGTTCCGGGCACTCATGTACACGTTCTTGTCGAGCGCCGCGGTGGCCACCAGCAGCGAGCCGCCATCGCATTTCAGCGCCCGCAAAATGCCGGCCATCTCCTTGGTCTTGGGGGCGGCAAACGACAAGTCGTCGATCACCACCACCTGCTCGTCGCGAATCTTGGAAGCGATGGCCATCCGCGTGGCCAGTTGCATCGCCTTGCGCGGCAGGTGATACGAAAAATCGCGCGGCCGCTTGGCGAAGATGTGCCCTCCGCCACGACGCACGCCGCTGCGACGCGAACCGGCCCGGGCGTTGCCGGTTCCCTTCTGGCGATACATCTTCTTCGTGGTGCCGGCCACTTCGCCGCGGCTCTTGGTCTTGAATGTCCCCAGACGCTGGTTGGCCTGGTACATCACCACCACGTCGTGCAGCAATTGCTTGTTGATGCGCGGCGCGAATACTGTCGGATCGATCTCGTACGATCCAACCTCTTTGCCGCTGCGATCGAAGATGGGAAGCTTTGCCATGATTTACATCTTGTTCGTCTTGCGAATGATCACGTAGCCGCCGTTCGGGCCGGGCACCGCGCCGCGAACCAGCACCAGGTTCTGCTCGGCGTCGATCCGCACCACCCGGATGTTGCGCATCGTGCTGCGCTCGTTGCCCATCCGGCCAACCATCTTCTTCCCCTTCATCACGCGGGCCGGGAAGGTGTTGGCACTGGTGCCGCCCGAGTGGCGATGCACCTTCTTGACGCCGTGCGTGGCGCGCTGCCCCTTGAAGTTGTGCCGCTTCATCAGGCCGGCGGTGCCGCGCCCCTTGCTGGTGCCCGTAACGTCGACACTCACCACGCCTTCCAGCAGCTTGAGATCGAGCACCTGGCCGACTTTCACATCGCCGGCCGGACCGCGGAACTCGCGGATGAAACGCTTCGGCTCGGAACCGGCCCGATCGGCCACCGCAGCGCCGGCACTGGAAAGGCGCCGCGAACGCTTGCTGTCGAGCTTGGCAACGTGACCACGTTCGGCACGACTGGCCAAATGGCGGGGCTTGTCGTCGAAGCCCACTTGGACCGCTTCATATCCGTCGCGCTCGGCCGTACGGATTTGCAGCACGTGACACGGCCCGGCTTCGATCACGGTGACCGGAATCACCTCGCCCGAGGAGCCGAATATCTGCGTCATCCCGACCTTGCGGCCGAGTAGTCCAAGATTCATCGCCATTGCCTTGTGGTCCGTTGCCGGCGGAGGATTGCGGACTCTGTGTGCCGCGTCCTTTCCACCTGGCGTCCGTTACATAGGTTTGCCAATCCGCTCCCTTACGGTCGCGGCTCGTTTGTCATTTATTAGTGCCGGCTGCTGGCCTTGATTTTGATGTCTACGCCCGCCGGCAGGCTCAGCTTGTTCAGCGCTTCGATGGTCTTGGCGGTCGAGCGGATGATGTCGATCACGCGCTTGTGGGTGCGAATCTCGAACTGCTGGCGGGCCTTCTTATCCACGTGCGGACTGGAAAGCACCGTGTAGCGTTCGATCCGCGTCGGCAGCGGAATCGGACCGTGTACTTCCGAGCCGGTCCGCTTCGCGGTATCGACGATCTCGGCAGCACTTTGGTCGAGCACCGAATGGTCGTACGACTCCATCCGGATGCGGATCACTTCGTTGGTCGTTCCAGCCACAACACACGCTCCCGTCCGCGCAGCAACCTGCCATCAACACCCAGCCAACCCATAGGGGAATCGGCAATCTTAGAGATTCCCGAAAAGAGTGTCAACGCCCTGGCTGGTAAAGAAATGTGGTCAGCTAGCCGCAATCAGCACCGCTAGCGCGATGGCAGCGGTTTCGACACGCAACGTGCGCGGCCCCAGCGATGTCACGAACCAGCCGTGCTCGGCGGCGATGGCGAGTTCGGCATCGGTCCAACCTCCTTCGGGACCGACGGCTGCGATCACGCTTGCGCCCGGTGCTCGAGCACCGGGCGGCAACGCGGCGCCATCGACATGGGCGATGATTCGCTCCGCTGTGGCCTCGGCTGCGACGACGATCTCGGCGATCGACCGCGGCTCGGCAACCTGCATCAGCCGAGCGCGGCCGCATTGCTTCGATGCCTCGATCACCGTGCGCCGCAACCGCACGAGCGCTTTCTCGACCGGCTGCGCCACGCCGCGCTCGGTCACCAGCGGCACGAGCCGCGTCACGCCAAGTTCGGTCGCCTTTTCGACCAGCCATGCTTGCCGATCTCCCTTCGGCAGCGCGACGGCCAGCGTCAGCTCGATCGGCAATTCGTGATCGACCGCCGTGCGCGACGTGATGCTCAGCTCGACCTCGCTGCGGCCGATCCGTTCGATGCGGGCGCTGAAATCGAAACCGCTGCCGTCGAACAGCGTCACTTCATCGCCAGCCCGCGCGCGCATCACATGGGCCAAATGATGCGCCTCGGCGGCAGCTAGCACGGCACGGTCGCCGGTGATCGGCGTTTCGACGAAGTAACGTGCTGGCACTGAGCCCTCGGAGCATTGCGGGAGGCACTTCGATTCATGGCCACGTCCGAATCGTGACGATTGTACTAGTTAGGGGCCGCTGCGCGCTGGTGCGCGGCAGCATGGAGGGTGCGAATCGGCCGCCGCGCCGCGAGGGATCGACCATGTACGAAAACTACTGGGGTCTGCGCGAGCCGCCGTTCGCGGCCACCACGGGTGAGCCGGCGCTGTTTGCCACACCGGGCCGCGAAGAGGCACTGGCCCGCTTGCACTTTTTGGCCTCGGGTCGCCGCCGGCTCGGGCTGCTGTTGGGCGATTGGGGCGTGGGCAAGTCGCTGGTGCTCGACGTGTTTGCCGACCAATTGCGTGGCAATCCTCGCCGAGTCGCGAAGGTCAGCGCGTTGGGCATCGATGTCTGCGAATTTCTTGCGTCGATTGCGATGGCGTGGGGGCACAATGTCGAAGCCGAGCGCGGAGGCCGTGAGCTATGGCAAGCGGTCGCCGACCGGCTGGCCGAGCATCAGTATCAGCGTCTCGCTTCGGTCGTGCTGGTCGATGATGCCGACGAAGCGTCTGCCGAAGTGCTCGCCCAGTTGGCGCGACTTGCGCAGTGGCCAGTTCCTGCCGATGCACATCTGACCATGGTCCTCGCGGCTCGCCGCAGCGGCGTGCATCGCCTTGGCCGCCGGCTGCTGGAGTTGGCCGATCTGCGGATCGATCTTTGGCCGTGGGAAGCGCCGGACGTGCGCAGTTACATCGACCACGTATTGTCGCGAGCCGGTCGCAACGAACCGGCGTTCGACAGTGAAGCACTCTCGCGGCTGCACGAACTCTCGCACGGCATTCCGCGCCGCGTGCAGCAACTAGCCGAGCTGGCCCTGGTCGCCGCAGCCGGCAAAAAGCTGCCGCGCGCCGACGTCCACACGCTGGAAGGCGTGTTCGAAGAACTGGCGATCGCCGAGCCGGCAGGGCGCATTTAAGGCGCCGGGTGCCACTGGCAGCTTGTCTGCCAGTGTTCTGGCGGTTTTCCATGCACTGGCCCGCCGCGGCGGGTGGCACCCAACCTTGCCTAGGAATCCGAGTACCTCAACAGCGCGCGAGCAGCGCCATCGCTCGTGCGCGGTAGTTCTGCCACTGCGATTGCACGTGCGCCAATTCGCGCGGGGTCCAGCAGCGCAGCCTTGGCCCGCGGGCCAGCGCGACCAGCGTCGCCGCGGCTAGCGCCGCCCACGGATTGACGGCCAGCAGCAGCGGCAAGGCTGCCACCAGCACCAGCCCGCGATCGATCCGCATGCCATGCCACCGGCTCGCCAGGGCGATGAGCACCAGCACCATCCCCTTGGCAATCGTCGTCGAGATCACGGCCCCCCACAGTCCCCACACCGGCAGCAGCACCACGTTCAACGCCACGTTCAGCGCCAAACCGAGGGCCAGCGTTCCGGTCACCAATCGCGATCGTTCGGCGCACCATAGATAGTTGAACCCGATCGACGCCAGGCTCGTCCAAACGCAGTACATCAGCGTCCAGGGCAGAATCATTTCACCGGCGCCGAACTTGGCGTGGAACGCGACACGGAACAGCACGGGAGCGGCGATCAAAAACACAGCCGCACCGACGGTCGCCGCCAGGCCGAATAGCTTGAGCACGAACCCTAACCGCCGTGACACGTGCTCCGGCCGACCCATTTCCCAGTCGCCGCTGAGGTGCGGCATCATCACCGCCGCCAGCAACTCGGCGATGCTCACCATCAGCACCGGGACCAGCCGGGCACTGTGGTACTGTCCGACCAGGTCGAGCGCGGTGGCCGAATCGAGGCCGCTGGTGTGAACCAGCAGAAACCGGTCGGCAATTTCGAACATGTTCAGCAGCCAATTCGTCACCCACAGGCCGAAGGCGAACGGCATCAGCCGCGTCCACATCGAACGGTACGACAGCGGGTCGCCGCACTGCGGTAACGAGCGCCACATTGAACGCATCCAAAACATCGCCCATGCGATCGCGACGAGGTAGCTGACGGTGAACGCCGCGATGGCGCCGCGGGGATCGGCCGCTCGCCACAGCAGGAATGTTCCGAGGCTGGCGAACACCAACGACGAAACGAACTGCATCAGCGACACCACTCGGCTGCGCCGCAGGGCGATGAACAGCGACGTGAGCAGGTTGAACACGATCGTCGCCGCCAAGCCGACGGTGATGATCGGCATCATCCCCGGCGGAGCGTCGCTGCCGAAAATCAGCGAGGCAAACCAACTCGGCACCAGCACCAGGCACGTCATGGCGGCAGTTCCCAGCCCAAGGCTGGTGATGCACGCGCGCCGCAAAAAGCTGCGCAGCTGCTCGCGCTGGCGGTAATGCTCGACGTAGCGCCCGAAGCTCCCCGGCAGACCCAGCACCGCCAGCGGGGCCGCGAACATCAGGAATCCGTAGGCCATGTCCCACTGGCCAAGCTGCTCGGGCGACAGCCAGCGGCAAAAGAGCACACTGCGGACGAAGCCAATCAGCCGCTGCACAATCATCAAGGCCAGCAAAACCGCCACGCTCTCGGAGAGCGATTCGGCCCGCGGCCCGCCCGCCGGGCGCGGTTCGTCCGGCAGGATGGTGATCGGTTCGTCTTCGGCAATGGCCATGATTTAACGGCTATTTCGCGGCATTCCACCGCGCGCAGCGACGGCCCCGAGAGCGCTTCGGGGCGCTCTTGCAAGTGTAGGTCACGGTTAGTAGCAGTTAGCAATGAGCGATGAGCAGGCAAGCCATCCGGCTAGTGTAGTGTCGCCGAAATAGCGTTACTTTTGATCGGGTGCGGGGTTTCATTCTTTGGAGGAGGATGAAATCCATGAAGCGCGCGTCGCCGATTGCGTTGAGTGAGGAGGAGCGGAGCGTCTTGCGTCGCTGGTCGCGGGGGCGCAGCACGCCGGCGCGGCTGGTGTTGCGGGCGCGGATCGTGCTGGCGGCGGCCGCGGGACGGATGAACCAGGACATCGCCGAGGAACTCGGCACGTCGAAGAAAACGGTCTCGTTGTGGCGGAGGCGTTTCGCCGCCTCGCGCGTGGCCGGGATCGAGAAGGATGCGCCGCGGCCAGGGCGCACGCCGAGCATTCCGGCCCGGACCGTGCAGCGCATTCTCGACAAGACCACACGCGAGAAGCCT
>DATAXP010000058.1:0-8121 GCA_036272935.1 Pirellulales bacterium
CCTCCGAAAAACACTCGACCAGTGACAGCACGCGCTGCGCCATGCGACCGACCTCCGTGAGAGAATACAATGCCTCCAGCCACGGACAATCTTTCGCTGCTAGCCTTCACTCCGGCAAGCACACTGCGAACAATCCTCTTCCACGAACAACGTGCGTTTGCCCTGTTGGACGCTGCTGCTCAACCTCGCAAAAACGGCCAAAAATGGCTGAGATCAATTGCCCGCATTGCGGCCGTGCGATTCTGGGGGCAGCCATGCGTGGCGGAGAGGTAATCGCGTGCCCGAATTGCAGGGCACAGCTCCGGGTATCGATCCAGGTACCAAATAGTGCGTTCGTTGATGCGTTCTTTTTAAACGTGAATAACCAGCAACACGGTCCGTTTACGATCAATTAGCTCAAATCTATGTGGAGCGCTGGTCGTGTCACTGCGAACATACTTTACTGCCAGCATGGTCACGTTGCCTGGAAGCCGTTAGCGGCGACCGCTTCGCTCCTTGATGTAGCCCCTTTTTGTTCGCACGTGCAGAACGTCCGACACGTTCACGTTGACGTGCGCGACAATCGAGATCCACACACGGGCATCGGCGCTGGGACAATCGTTTGCGCCTACTTGCTTGCCGCGATTGCTCCGCTCTTAGGCTTGGTTGGTGCCATCTATCTGATCGGTAAGGGAGAGGCCGGCCACGGATTGGCGTCCTTGATTTGCAGTATTTTCTTCTTTTTCGTTTGGTATTCAATTATCGCGTGACCCTGCCGTCGTGCCTGTAAAGAGGCAAGGGTCGGTCTGCCGAAGGAAACCTCGCGGCAGCCTCCGCCTGCATCCTTCAGCCGTCCAACAGGTGCCGGGTTCCACTGGCTGCTCGTCAGCCAGTGGAACTGATTGAGGGACTAAGACGATCCGGCGTGCGGGTAGTCGGCCGAGGATCGGCTCCGCTTTGACATTGGCAATTCTGCTCGCAACCATCAATGGACGTGAAAGCACTGGCTGACGAGCAGCCAGTGGCACCATGCTTTTACATTTGGGCTCTTAGCCCAAATGTAGCTTAAAGCAGCCCTGCATGTGGTCGTTCACCAGGCCGACGGCTTGCAGGTAGGCGTAGATGATCGTGCTGCCGACGAAGGTCATGCCGCGGCGCTTGAGGTCTTTTGAGAGGGCATCTGAGATTGCGGTGCGGGCCGGCACGTCGGCCATCGACTTGGGGCGATTCACCAGCGGCTTGTTGTCGACGAAGGCCCAGAGATACGCGTCGAACGAGCCGAACTCTTTTTGGATCGCAAGATACGCGCGTGCGTTCGTGCGGACGCTGAACACCTTGAGCCGGTTGCGGATGATGTCGCCGGTGAGTAGCACACGCTCGAGCTGCGCGTCGGTCATGCGTGCCGCTTTCGCGGGGTCGAACTCTTTGAACGCGCGGCGGTAGCCGTCGCGGCGACGCAGGATCGTGTACCAGCTCAGCCCGGCCTGCGCCCCTTCGAGAATCAGCATCTCGAACAGATGCCGGTCGTCGTGCACCGGCACGCCCCATTCCTCGTCGTGGTAGCGCACATAGTCGGGTTTGTCGAGCGATACCCAGGAACAGCGTGTCTGTTTCGCAGGCATGACTTACCACAGAGACACAGAGGCACGGAGAAGCAGCATGATGGGCCGGAAATGAAGGCGAATCCACGAAAATGATTTGTTCGTATTCCCGTTCATCCGCGATTATTTCCGTCTCGTTCTTTTCCTCTCTGTGTCTCCGTGCCTCTGCGGTTCATCCGCCCGAGCTATGCTTTGCTGCGCGGGAATGAGCCGAGTATTTCCATTCGTAGCGCTTTGCGCTCCAGGGCGGCCAATGCCTTGCGGACGCGGGCGTCGGTTTCGTGGCCGTCGAGCTCGACGAAGAACATGTAGCCCCCTTCGGGCCGCGCGATCGGGAACGATTCGATCCACGTCAGGTTCAACCGGTTGCGCTTGAAGATCGCCAGCGCGTCGGCCAGGCCGCCCGGCTTGTGCTCGATCTCGAACATCAGCGCCAACTGGTCCCGGCCCGAGCGCGGGGCCGAGTCGTGGCCGATCACCACGAACCGCGTGACGTTGGCGGCGTTATCTTCGATGTTCTCGGCCAGCACGTTCAGTCCGTAATACACGCCGGCCTGCACGCTGGCGATGGCCGCGGCGCCTTGCTTGTCCTGGGCGAGTTGCGCCGCGGTCGAGGTGCTGGTGACTTCGACCGCTCGGGCATTGGGCAGATGCTTGATGAGCCAGTTGCGGCATTGGCTGAGCGCCTGCGGCCGGCTGTATACCTCGATCACGTCGGCCCGCTCGCAACGTCCCAGCAGCGTGTGATGGATCGGCAGATGCACTTCGCCGCAGATGCGCACGCGCAGCCGGGTGAACATGTCGAGCGTGTCGGCAATGCGGCCATCGGTCGAGTTCTCGACCGGCACCACGCCGTACTCGACGTGTCCGCGGTTCACCTCCTCGAACACGGCCGAGATGCTGCCGACCGGCACCTGTTCGATGCTGGTGCCAAAACGCTCGAGCGCCGCCAGATGGCTGTAGCTGTACGAGGGCCCCAGGAAGGCCACGCGCTCGTGCCGTTCGAGCGCCCGGGCGCCGCTGAGCAGCTCGCGGTAGATGGTCCGCACGCAGTTGTTCGACAGCGGCCCTTTGTTCTGCTCGATCACACGGTCGAGCACCGGCTGAAAGTCGCCGGCCGCCAAGATGTGCGGATCGGCCGCATCGGCGACGCTGGCAAGCTTGCTGCTGAGCGCGGCCCGGGTGTTCAGCAGCTTCAGCAGGTCACGATCTGCCCGCTCGATGTCATGCCGCAGGCTCGCTTGGCTGGCGTGGGCCGATTTCTTTGATCCGCTTGGCTCTTTGGCCATCGTCGCAGCCTTTAAGTCGTGGCGTGCCAACGACCTGCACGCGGCAGGCCCCGGAGAGTTCCTTATGTACTTGCGGTGTATGGGGGTGTCAAGCAAACGAGCCGTCAGAGCTGCCGCTTTGACACGTCTTGCCCGGCTTATCTCGAAGCGGTGCTGCCATTTTGACATTCAGGCCCGGAAGCTCGCGGAGCCTAGCAGTGCTTTGGAACAACGATTCGTTGCTAACTATTGATTTTGGAGTTGTTTAAGTTGCGGCAGCTGGATGCGGCATGGCCTTTGCTTTTATGCGTGCCGCGTCGTCCTGGCGCGCGATTCTGTCATGCGCGGAGCCCATCCCCTGGCTCGACCTTTGCGGCGCACATTCTCATTCAACCAAACAACATGCATTAACATTCAACCCGTTCGCAGGCAACGAAGCTGGGCGGCGGTTGCGAAGAGGCGTAAGGAGCAACACATGGCAAAAGGCGAAAAGATCATCGGGATCGACCTCGGCACGACCAACTCGGTCGTCGCCGTGATGGAAGGGGGCGATGCGAAAGTCATTCCGAACGCGGAAGGCAATCGGCTCACCCCCAGCGTCGTCGCGTTCAACGACAAAGGGGAAGTGCTGGTCGGCGAGCCGGCCCGTCGCCAGGCGGTCACCAACCCCACGCGCACCGTCTACTCGATCAAGCGCTTCATGGGCCGCCGGCACAGCGAGGTGGCCAGCGAAGAGAAGATCGTCCCCTACCAGGTCGTCGGCGGGCCGGAAGAGTATGTAAAGGTCAAGGTCGGCAACAAGGAGTACACGCCGCCGGAAATCTCGGCGATGATCCTTCGCAAGCTCAAAGAGGCGGCCGAGGCATACCTGGGGCACAAGGTGAACAAGGCGGTCATCACGGTGCCGGCGTACTTCAACGACGCCCAGCGCCAGGCGACCAAGGACGCCGGCCAGATTGCCGGCCTCGAAGTCGCCCGCATCATCAACGAGCCCACCGCTGCGTCGCTGGCCTATGGCCTCGAGAGCAAAGAGACCGAAAAGATCCTGGTGTTCGACCTCGGCGGCGGCACGTTCGACGTGTCGGTGCTGGTGGTCGATCAGGGCTTGTTCCAGGTGAAGAGCACCAACGGCGACACGCACCTCGGCGGCGACGACTTCGACCAGGTGCTGGTGAACTACGTGGCCGACGAGTTCAAGAAGGAACAAGGCATCGATCTGCGCAAGGACACGATGGCGCTGCAACGGCTGCAAGAGGCCTGCGAGAAGGCCAAGAAGGAACTGAGCAGCAGCCAGAGCACCGACATCAACCTGCCGTTCATCACGGCCGACGCCAACGGTCCCAAGCACCTGCAGATCAACCTCACCCGCGCGAAGTTCGAGCAGTTGGAAGATCACCTGATCGAGCGCTGCCGCGGCCCGGTGATGCAGGCGATGAAGGACGCGAAGATGCAGCCGAGCGACATCGACGAAGTGGTGCTGGTGGGCGGTTCGACGCGCGTCCCCAAGGTGCAGGAACTGGTGAAGAAGATTTTCAACAAGGAGCCGCACAAAGGGGTCAATCCCGACGAAGTGGTCGCCATCGGCGCCGCGATCCAAGGTGGCGTGCTGGCCGGCGAGGTCAGCGATGTGCTGCTGCTCGACGTGACGCCGCTGAGCCTGGGCATCGAAACCCTGGGTGGCATCATGACCAAGCTGGTCGAGAAGAACACCACCATCCCGGCCGAGCGGAAGCAGGTGTTCAGCACCGCCGACGACAATCAGACCGCCGTCACCGTGCGCGTGTTCCAAGGCGAGCGCGAGATGGCTGGCGACAACCGGCTGCTTGGCCAGTTCAACCTGGAAGGGATCGGCGCCGCGCCGCGCGGCGTGCCGCAGATCGAAGTGAAGTTCGACATCGACGCCAACGGCATCCTCAACGTGGCAGCGAAAGACTTGGGCACGGGCAAGGAGCAGACCGTGCGCATCGAGCAATCGAGCGGACTGGATCAGTCGGAGATCGAACGGATGCGCAAGGATGCCGAGAGCCATGCCGCCGAGGACAAGAAGAAACGCGAGCTGGCCGAGGCCCGCAACCAGGCCGAAGGCATGTGCTTCCAGATCGAGAAGCTGATGAAGGAGAACGCCGACAAGCTGAGCGACAACGATAAGCAGCCGCTCGAGGCGGCCATCGCCAAGGCACGCGAGGTCGCTAAGGGCGACAACGTGCAGTCGATCCGCTCGGCGATCAGCGATCTGGAGCAGGCCTCGAACGCCTTGCAGAAGACAATGTACGCCAGCGCCAACCGCGCCGCCGGCAGCCCACCCCCGGGCGACACCGCAGCCGCCGGCGCCGGCAAGATGGGCGGCGACGACGACGCGATCGACGCCGAGTTCGAAGTGAAGAAGTAAAAAACAAGGGGCTTGCGGTTGGGGACTAGGGGCTAGAACAGAACCCTAGTCCCCCAGCCCCTAACCCCCAGCCCCCTAACTATGCCTTTTCGTTTTGACAAACTAACGGTGAAGGCCCAAGAGGCCGTGCAGCGCGCGCAGGAGCTGGCCGCCGAGGCTGGCAATCCGCAGGTTGATCCGCTGCATCTGCTCTCGGGCATCCTCAGCGAGCACGAAGGCATCGCCGGGGCGGTGCTCGATAAGCTCGGCGCCAACCGTGCGCAGTTGCAGCAGATGGTCGATGCCGAGTTGAAGCATCTGCCGCGCTCCAGTGGCGGCTCGCCTCCCGGCGCCGGGCAGCAACTGATGCAAGTGCTCGAAGCGGCCGACCGCGAAGCGTCGACCATGAAAGACGACTTCGTATCGGTCGAGCATCTGCTGCTGGCCCTGGCCAAGGTCGACACGAAGGCTCGCAACCTGCTGAAGCTGAACGCGATCACCGAAGGCGATCTGCTCAAGGCCCTGCAAAAGGTGCGCGGCAGCACGCGCGTCGCCGATCAAACGCCGGAAGCCAAGTTCCAGGCGCTCGAGAAGTACGGCATCGACCTGGTCGAGCGCGCCCAAAAAGGGAAGCTCGACCCGGTGATCGGCCGCGATCAGGAAATCCGCCGGGTCATCCAGGTGTTGTCGCGCCGCACCAAGAACAACCCGGTGCTCATCGGCGAGCCAGGGGTCGGCAAGACCGCCATCGTCGAAGGGCTCGCCCAGCGCATCGTGGCCGGCGATGTTCCCGAAGCACTCAAGGGGCGGAAAGTGATCGCCCTGGACATGGGCGCGCTGATTGCCGGCACCAAGTTCCGTGGCGAGTTCGAAGAACGCCTCAAGGCCGTGCTCAAAGAAGTGGCCGACAACGGCAACGTGGTAATGTTCATCGACGAGCTGCATACGGTCGTGGGCGCCGGAGCGGCCGAAGGCGGCAACGACGCCGCCA
This sequence comes from Pirellulales bacterium, assembly GCA_036272935.1. Lineage (GTDB taxonomy): Bacteria > Planctomycetota > Planctomycetia > Pirellulales > PNKZ01 > DATAXP01. The sequence continues at coordinate 6,208 of DATAXP010000058.1, forward strand.
ACCTGCTCAAGCCGGCCCTCGCTCGCGGCGAGCTGCGCTGCATCGGTGCGACCACGCTCGACGAATACCGCAAGTACATCGAGAAAGATGCCGCCCTGGAGCGCCGCTTTCAGCCGGTGATGGTCGGCGAGCCAAACGTCGAAGACACGATTGCCATCTTGCGCGGCCTCAAGGGTCGCTACGAGGCGCACCACAAGGGCGTGAAGATCAAGGACTCGGCCCTGGTCGCCGCGGCGAAGCTGTCGCATCGCTACATTGCCGACCGGTTCCTGCCCGACAAGGCGATCGACCTGGTCGACGAGGCCGCGAGCCGGCTGGCGATGGAGCTGCAAAGCGTGCCGACCGAGATCGACGAGGTGCAGCGCCGCATCACGCAGCTCGAACTCGCCGCCCGGCAACTTGCCGAGGAGACCGAGGAACACGCCCAGGAACGGCTTGCCGAGATCAACGAAGAGATTGCCGAGCTGAAAGTGAAGCTCGGCAGCCTGCGCGAGCAGTGGGAGAGCGAGAAGCGCGGCCTTGGCGATGTGACGCAGGTGCGCGCGGAACTGGACCGTGTCGATCTCGAGTACAAGCAACTCGCCAACGCCATCAAGGAGCGGCAGGCTGCCGGCAACGCGATCCCCGAGAACGACTATCAGCGCTTGTACCAGATCGACGTGAAGCGGAAGGAGTTGCTCAAGCGGATCGAAGCGGAATCGGCGGACCGCGATGAGCCAAGGGAGAAGACGCCGCAAGCGGGGCGGCGCCTCTTGCGCCAAGAGGTCGGTCCCGAGGAGATTGCCGAAGTGGTGAGCGCGTGGACCGGCATTCCGGTGAGTCGGATGATGGAAACCGAGCGCGCCAAGCTGCTGGTGATGGAAGAGCGCATCCACCAGCGGGTCGTCGGCCAGGACGAGGCGGTCGAGGCGGTCAGCAACGCCGTGCGCCGCAGCCGCAGTGGCCTGCAAGACCCGAATCGGCCCATCGGCTCGTTTATCTTCCTGGGTCCCACGGGCGTCGGCAAAACCGAATTGTGCAAGGCGCTGGCCGAGGTGCTGTTCGACGACGCCAGCGCGATGGTGCGCCTCGACATGAGCGAGTTCATGGAGCGGCACACCGTGAGCCGGCTGATCGGCGCTCCGCCGGGCTACGTGGGCTACGAAGAGGGTGGCCGGCTGACCGAGGCCGTGCGCCGCCGGCCGTATTGCGTGGTGCTGCTCGATGAGATTGAAAAAGCCCATCGCGACGTGTTCAACATCCTATTGCAAGTGCTCGACGACGGCCGGCTAAGCGACAGCCTGGGGCACACGGTCGATTTCACCAACACGCTAATCGTGATGACCAGTAACATCGGCAGCCAGGCGATCCAGGAAATCACGCGCCAAGGGGGCAGTGCCGAGGATGTGCGCGAGGCGGCAACCACCGCGCTGCAAGGCATTTTCCTGCCGGAGTTCCTGAACCGGGTGGACGAGACGATCGTATTCCATCCGCTGTCGCGCAAGGACATCCATCGCATCGCGGAATTGCAAGTCGAACGGCTGCGCAAGCAGGTGCAGCAGAACGAGCTGGATTTGGAAGTCACGCCGGCGGCGATCAACGAGATTGCGGCCGAGGGTTACGACCCGACCTACGGAGCGAGGCCGCTGAAGCGCGTGGTGCAGCAGAAGATTCAGAACCCGCTGGCCGGTGCGCTGCTGCGCGGCTCATTCCCGCCGCACAGCATCGTGAAGGTCGACTATCGCGACGGTGAGTTCACGTTCGAGCGCGTCGCCGAAGGCGAAGTGGTCGAGACGGCGTAGCGCGGGAATGACCAATGACAGTAGTTCCAAGTCCGTTTGAATTGAGATAGGTGAACGCAGGGTTCCTGCTGAGAATGGTTTGTGTCAAGAAGACCAAACCCAGGGAGGGAACCCATGCGTTCACGGACGAATC
>DATAXP010000059.1:0-67671 GCA_036272935.1 Pirellulales bacterium
CGCGCGGCGTAGCGAATCGACCGGCATCAGTTGCTCGATCGATCCGACGCCCGACGGGCTCACGAACCTGCGGCATTTCGCCTCGTCGCTCCGGGCGCTCACCGGCGACACCGCCGAGCAGATCGAACGCGTGCTGGGGCCGCAGGTGATCTCGATCACCGGCGTGCCGGCATCGAGCCACTTCGCGTTGGTGCTGGTAGCGGCCGACTATCGCATGAAGCGCATCGGCATGCATCTCGATACTTCCCCCGTTGACGGCCTGAAATCGTATCTGGAAATGATTACCGTCGCCGGGCGGGGTGTGCAAAGCCTGACGCCACGTTGGTGGCTGGTGCCGCGCTACGCTCCGCTATTGACCAACGCTGCCGGGACCGCCTGGGAGCTGCGCGGCGGCAGCGTCGAGGCAATGACCGAAGACACGCTGTTCTCGAACGACGGAAGCAAGGCGCAGACCGGCAAATCAAGCCCCGCGGCTGCGCAATGGGCCAAGTCGTTCACCGCCAGGTACGACGAGCTCTCGGCCAAGGACCCGATCTTCGCCCGGCTGCGCAACTGCATGGACTTTGCCGTCGTCGCGGCGCTGATGGCCAAGGAGCATCTGGCCGAGAAAGCGGGATGCAGCTTCTCGCTGCTGACCGACCCGACGCAGTTGCCGGCCAACGAGTATGAGGCGCCGCGCACCACCGCGTCGAAGGTCAGCGTCGTTCGCCGGCCCTCGGGTTACGTGGTCAGCGCGTCGGGGGGCGTGGAAATCCGGCCGTACGAAGTGATCGAGAAGACCGAGCAGAGCGCGGCACTCGACCCGGTGCGCGGCTCCGCGGCCCCCGCGGCCAATGCACGCTGGTGGTGGAACTGAGTTTCCGCTGCCTAGAATGGCGGGATGATGCGCGTACTTCGCATCGCCGCCGCTGTGGCAATTCTTACGATTGCCGTGCCATGCGCGCCGGTCGTCTCGGCGCTCGATCTGCGCGAGAAGGTCGATCCGTTGGCGCGGCCTCTCGTCGACGATGGGCTCGTCGTTGGTCTGGCGATCGGCATTCTCAAAGATGGCCAGACGCAGTTCATTGCCTACGGCGAAACCACCAAGGGATCGGGCACAGTCCCCACGGCCGATACGATCTATGAGATCGGCTCGATCAGCAAGGTGTTCACCGGCACGCTGCTGGCCGACATGGTCGAGCGCGGCAAGGTACAACTCAGCGATCCGATCCAGCAATACGTGCCGGCCGGCATCAAGGTGCCGATGTTCGATGACAAGCCGATCACGATCGAGAACCTGGCGACTCACACATCCGGCCTGCCACGATTGCCCAAGAATCTCAATCCGGCCGACGCGAAGAATCCCTACGCCGATTACACCGTCGAGCAGATGTATGCGTTCCTGGCCCGCCACAAGCTGCGGCGCGCCCCCGGTGAATACGAGTACTCGAACTACGGCATGGGGCTGCTTGGCCAACTGCTGGCGGCCCGGGCCGACACAACCTACGCCCAGCTTCTCGCCCAGCGGATCACGCAGCCGCTGGGCATGTCCGACACGGTGCTCGAACTCTCCGACCAACAGCGAAGCCGCCTGGCTCCGCCGTACAACGCGGCTCTGGCTGCCGAGCACACCTGGGACATTCCCACGCTCGCCGGTGCCGGTGCGATCCGCTCGACCGTGGCCGACATGCTCAGGTTCGCCGAAGCCAATCTGGCCGCTGACGATGATAGGAAAGATGAGCTGCCGCTCGCACGGGCCATGCGCCTCGCCCAGCAAAAACGGTTCGACATCAAAGGCGGGCTGGCGATTGGCCTGGGATGGCACATCGCGCGCGACCGCTTCACCCGCTGGCATAACGGCATGACCGGCGGCTACGCAAGCTGGCTGGCCGTGGTGCCGGGGCACGGCATCGGCGTTGTGGTGCTTTCGAACACGGCGACCGAGCGCATCACGCAACTCGGCGAACAGATCACGCGTGTCGCCGTCGGCAGCGAGGTGAAGCCGCCGCCGCGCCCCGCAACGGTCGAAGTCGATCCCGCGGTGCTCGCCTCGTACGCCGGAAATTACACCATCCTGCCGGGTTTCGGCTTGACCGTGACCGTCGAGGATGGCCGGCTGATGGTGCAAGCCACCGGGCAGGACACGGTACGCGTCTTGGCACGATCGAAAACCGAGTTCTTCTACACCGTCGTCGATGCGCAGATCACGTTCGTGCCGGGAGAAGATGGCAAGGTGACGAAGCTGATCCTGCACCAGAACGGCCTCGATCTCGACGCGATGCGTGTGCCGTAGCAGCAGGCGGAAGATCACGAAATCGCGAAAGGACGAAAAAAAGCCTGTCGAGTTCCGTGCAGCCCTTCGTGGTTTCGTGATCTCCGCGTCCGCCTGAGCGTCTCTTTTGTGTGTTGCCCGGTGCGCAGCGACACACCGGCCCTTCTCCCTTTGGGAGAAGGTGCCCGAAGGGCGGATGAGGGTGCAGCGGCATGGATGGCGAGTACCCAGCTCACCCTCACCCGGCCGCCGCGGCGGCGGCCACCCTCTCCCAAAGGGCGAGGGGTTCGATCTTCACCCACAATCAAATTGCTTGCACGCCGCCTATACCCGGCTCGATTTTTCGTTGCGTCGGCCCGCGGCGAGGCCTTAAACTAAAAGGCCTGCCCGCTTTCCCACCTTGGTTTTCGCGATGCTCCACGCACGATTCGCTTTCGGCGTGTCGTTGTTCACCCTGCTCGCGGTATCGCTAAGCTCGGCTTGCGCCGAGCGCGCTGCCGCGGAACCGCCTGCGTTTGACCACGCCAAGGAGTTCTTCAAGCAATATTGCGTGCGGTGCCACAACGCTGGTGAAGCCTCGTCTGGTGTGCGGGTCGATCAGCTCGATGCGGCGTTCGAGGATCGGCACCTGCGGCTCTGGACGGCGATTCGCAAGCAGCTTGCCGACGAGGTGATGCCACCGGACGACGAGCGCCAGCCGACCGCCGCCGAGCGGCAAACGATGGTCGCCTGGATCGACGCCGCGCTCGACGCCGCACGTTCGCGGCCGCGGCCGAAGAACGGCCTGGTGCGGCGGCTCACCGTGGCACAGTACCGCAACACCCTGCGCGAGCTGCTCGGACTTGAAGATGAGCTGGCCGACGCGCTTCCTCCCGATGCCGTGTCGCGCGACGGCTTCGTCAACAATCAAGAGACGCTGCAACTGTCGCCGCTATCGTTGGAGGCGTACTTTCAGATCGCCGAGGAGGCGCTCAACCGCTCGATCGTCGACGCCAGCGCGAAGCCGACGATCCAGAACTTCCGGGTCGATCTCGGCACGAGGATCAATCCCGATCCTTATCCTGACAAGCTGATCCTCGGCGCGCTAAGCCTGCTGCTGGAGAACGAGGACTTCGTCGTCACGCAGCTTACGCCGCGGAAGCCGTTCCCGTTCGAGCCGCTGGAAATGCGGACGAAGTTCCGATTTCTGGAAGGCTACATCGGCAACGGCACGATTCGCGAGTGGCGCGATTTCGACAGCATCTATCACGCCGTGTTTGCGTGCATGCGCAGTCGCGTCGGCTATCCCATGGGGGACGCCCACGCCATGCGACCCGAGGGATTGCTGCTGCGCCCGTCGGTGCCGACCGATAACACTTACGGCCCGAGCCCGAATTTCAAGATCGCGTTGCGCGAACTACCCGACCACGGTCGATTTCGCGTCACCGTCACCGCCGCCAAATACGACGACGGCCTGTTGCTCGATCGCGGCACGAAGCCGCAACCGCCGGTGCCGCAGGCGGTCGTCTGCCGCGATCCGCAGACGCCGCAACGCGTGACGATCGTCGAGCCGGGCATTTACCAGATCGACGTGCATGCCTCGCCGCACGAAATTCCAAGAGCGAATGCCTCGCGGCTCGCCGAAGGATTGATCGGTGCGTGGCACCTGGACGGCAACGCGGCCAGCGATCCCGAGCGCCCGGAATTGGCCGGGCAACCACAGGAAGGGGTAAAGTTCACTAGCTCGCCGTTCGGCACCTCAGCTTCGCTCTCCGGACAGTCGATCGTGGTGAAGCGGCATGACGCATTGAACGTTGGCCAGGGAGACTTCACCGCCGCACTATGGGTTCATCCGCGGCAGATACGGCAAACGGGCTTCATCTCGCGCGGCAGGCTCGAGCCGACACAAGGCTGGTATCTCGATTCGCCCGACAATCAGGGCATCCTGCGCTTTGAAACGTTCGGCCCGGAGGCAGTGCCCAACGGCTCGATTGAGGCTCCCAGCGCCACGATTGCCAAGGACACTTGGCAGCACCTGGCAGCCGTCGTGCGACGCGCCCCCGGCGAAAGCCGCTTGTACGTGAACGGCCATGTCGTTGCGAAGGGGTCGATCGGCACGGCGAACCTCGACCATCCGCGCAACGATTTGCATCTGGGTCGGCTGCCCGGCAGCCTGGCATTGATCGGCGAGTTGGACGAGGTGCGGCTGTACCGTCGCGCGCTCGACGAAGCCGAGATCCTGGCGCTCGTTGAGCCTGGCAGGAAGTTAATCAAGGCGCAGGAGAAGCCCCCCGAGTTGGCGCTGGAACTAGGCTATCGCCAATTCGTGGCGAAGATGCCGCAGCCGGCGTTCCTGGCGCTTCGCCTGCCCGCTGGCCCGTTAGACGTGAAGGCCGATTACAGCGGCTTGACGCAACTAGAACGAATCGCGTTCACGCGGCTGGCCGACGACCACAAGGTGGCCCGGCAGTTTGCGACGTTCGAGCAGCGCTCGCCGCAGTTGAGGGTGCATGTCGGGTTGCGCCGCGATTGCGGAAGCACACTCGCCCCGGTGGGACCGCCGCAGAGTGTGTCGAGCGGGGAAATGTCGAAGCGCGTCTTCACTGGGGCGATCAAGAATTTCCCCAGCCCGGATGTCGAGAAAGACAACGTCAACTACCTGGCAGGCATCCAGGAGATCGGCGTGCGCAGCGAATTCACCGATGGCCGCGACATGCCGCGTCTTGTGATCCGTGCGGTCGAATTCGAGGGGCCGCTGTATGAGGCGTGGCCCCCCGAGCCGCACCGCAACATTTTCATCGCCTTCGATCGCAAGGACGATCAGCCCGCGTATGCCCGCGAGATCATCCATCGGTTTGCGAGCCGTGCGTTCCGCCGTCCGGTTGCTCCGGCCGAAGAAGCGGCTCTGATGGATGTGTTCACGACGTCGATGGGCGAGGGCGCCGGGTTTCAGGAGAGCATCAAGCATGCGCTGCGCGTGGTGCTCACTTCGCCGCAGTTCTTGTTTCTGATCGAGCGCAGTAGTTCGCCGGCCGTAGAGCCGCTGGACGATCATGAGCTGGCGTCGAAGCTCTCGTACTTCTTGTGGAACGCGCCGCCCGATCATCGGCTGATGGAGCTTGCCGCGTCCGGCAAGCTGCACCAGGAGCTCGACGCGGAGGTCGACCGCTTGGTGGCCGATCGCCGCTTCTCGCAATTTACCGATGAGTTCGCTACGCAGTGGCTCAGCCTTTCGAAATTCGATGTTCTCGAAGCGGATTTGAAACAGTTTCCCAAGCTCAGCCGCCACGTGCGCGATCAACTGCGCCGGGAGCCCGTGCAATTTGTCGAATACTTGTTCCGCAACAATCTGCCAGTGAGCAATCTGATCGAGTCGGACTTCCTCGTTGCCAACGAAACCGTCGCCGAGTATTACGGCCTGGCAAACAAGTGTGAGAGCGGTTTCTCGTTCACTCCGCTGAAACATGGTCGGCCCGGCTTAGGAGGCGTGATGACCCAGCCGGCGATCATGGCTGGGCTGTCGGATGGCCGAGAGTCGAATCCCGTCAAGCGCGGGGCGTGGATCGCGCGGCGCATTGTCGCCGAACCCCCCGACGATCCGCCGCCGAATGTCCCCGCGCTGGAAAAGAGTAGCGAGCATCTCACGCTTCGCCAGCGGCTGGAACAGCATCGCAATCAGGTTGGCTGCGCGCAGTGCCATAAGAAGATCGATCCGTGGGGCCTGCCGTTCGAAGAGCTCGATGCCGGCGGACGCTTCAAATCGCAGGCGGTCGACGCACGCTCGTCGTTGCCCGACGGCACGGAGGTCGCCGGCGTCGCCGATCTGAAGCGCTATCTTGCCGATGATCGCATCGATCAGATCGCCTTCAGCGTGCTCAAGCACCTGGCAATCTACGCCTGCGGCCGCAGTTTGACCTACAACGAACTTGAGTTCCTGAAACAGGATGGATTACAACTAAAGCCTGCCGGCTACCGCATGCAGGACATGATTCGCTTCGTCGTCCACAGTCCGCTGTTCCTCGAGAAGTGATCTGGACCGTTTCCGCCGCGCCCCGCTGTCCGCCCGCGTTCCCGCCGTTCGAGAAGTCCGATCATGAGCACTCCAGTCCGACTCGAGCGCCGTGCGTTCTTGCGTGGCCTAGGCGGCATGACGCTTGCCCTTCCGGTGCTTGACGCCATGGGGACCGAGGTGGCCGAGCGAATTCCGCGCCGCTTCTGCGCGTTGTACACCGCCAACGGCATGTCGCTGCCGCGGCCCGAAAACGAGATCGACGAATGGAGTTGGTTTCCGACCGCCGAGCGCAATGGTCAGTTCATCTTTGGAAAGTCGACCGAGCCGCTCAGCGCGTTCCGCCGGCAACTCAGCTTCCTCGGCGGGTTGCACCATCCCAACGGCGCGAAGTCCGACCCGCACATCTGCTCCGACATGTGGCTCACCGGCGCCCCGCTGCACAATCCCCGCCCGGGGGCGTTCAACTCCGTGGGACTCGACCAGGTGGTGGCGCTGCACACCAAGCAGCATTGCCGTCAGCCGTCGTTGGTGTTGTCGATCGATGCCGGCACCGGGTTTCTCTCGCGCACGGGCACAATCTCGTACAACCTCGATGGCCGGCCGATCCCTGCCGAGAATAATCCGCGCCGCGTGTTCGATCGGCTATTCGCCGGCAACTGCTCGTCGCTCGATGCGCAGCGCCAGGAACTCAAGCAGCGGATCAAGCTGGTCGATGCCGTGATCGACAGCGCTCGCGCGCTCGATAAGCGGCTGGGCAAAAACGACCGTGAGCGCATGGACCAATACCTCACGTCGCTTGGCGAGGTCGAGTCACGGCTGATCGCCTCCGAGCGCTGGATCGACGTGCCGTTGAAGCCGCAGGATTATTCGCACCTCGACCTGGACGTGACCAATGAAGGCGAGCCTGCCGACTATTACCGCAACATGTACGACCTGATTGCGCTGGCATTCGATGCCGACATCACGCGCTCGGTCACGTTCATGCTCAACCGCGAAGATGGCATGGGGATCAGCGACACCTTTCCACGCAAGCTTGGCCTGCTCAGCACCCATCACGGCCTGTCGCATGCCGGCGATAAGGACGGGCAACTGCGGTTCGCCCAGTACGATCGATTTTTGATGCAGCAGATCGCCCACTTCCTTGCCAGACTCACCGAGTACCGCGATCGCGACGGCAGCGTGCTCGACAACACGATCGTGCTGTTCGGCAGCGGCTGCAGCACCACGCACAATCCGCGGAACTTGCCGACGATGATTGCCGGCGGCAACAACCTCGGCCTCAAGCACGGCGTATACTGGCGCCGTGATGAAACCCGCATGTCGAACGTGTATCTCAGCATCCTGCGATCGTTGGGCATCGAGCAAGAGTCGTTTGCCGACAGCACCGGTACGCTCAGCGACTCGATTTTCAGCCGCGTGTAGACCGCGGCGATGCCCATTGTCCCGCGCTTCGGTAGAAATGCCCATGATGACAAAATCGCGTCGCGCCGGATCGATTTCGACCTGTCTCGATCGCCGCACGCTGCTTCGCGCCGGTACGTCGGCGAGCCTGGCGACGCTGTTGCCGGCGTTGCTCGATTCGGCGCTGGCGCGGGCGGAAGCGTCGCCAAAGGGCAGCCCGGCAAGCAAGATTCGCTCCTGCATCCTGATCTTCTACTATGGCGGGCCAAGCCATCTCGACACCTGGGACCTGAAACCCGACGCCCCAGCCGCGATTCGCGGCGAGTTTCGGCCGATCGCCACCCGTGTCCCTGGGCTACAGGTCTGCGAGCACCTGCCTCACAGCGCACGCATCGCCGACAAGCTGACCATCGTGCGCAGCATGCACCATGCGATGCGGAACCACAACGCGGCGGCGGTCGAGGCGCTCTGCGGCCGCACGCCGACGCGCGGCGATCAGGAATTGCTGGCCGACGACACGAACGCCTTTCCGTGTTACGGCGCGGCAATCAGCAAGCTCGCCGCCGCCGGTGGAGGTATGCCGACGCACGTCGCCTTGCCGCACGTCATGTACAACGTAGTCGTGCTGCCAGGCCAGACCGCCGGGTTTCTCGGCCCGGCGTACAACCCGGTGCAGGTGACGCGCGATCCGAACGATCCGCAGTTCCGCGTCGACGAGTTGCGGCTGCCCGACGATATCTCCGCCGACCGGCTCCTGGCGCGGCAGTCGCTGCTCGCGTCGGTCGAATCGTCGGCCATCGGCGGCAATCCGATGGACGTGTATCAAGAAAAAGCGTTCTCCCTGCTGCGATCCGAGGAAGTGCGCCGGGCCTTCGAGATTGGCCGAGAGCCGGACGCGGTGCGCGATCGCTACGGCCGCAATAAGTTCGGCCAAAGTCTGTTGCTGGCCCGCCGGCTCGTCGAAGCGGGCGTGCGATTTGTGAACGTGAACGACAAGGTCCGCAACAACTTTCTCACCAATTGGGACAGCCACCAGAATAATCTGCCACGGTTGAAGGACGATTTGCTTCCGCCAAGCGACCTTGGCTTCGCGGCGTTGATCGAAGACATCCAGCAGCGAGGTCTGCTCGATTCGACGCTGGTTGTGGCGCTCGGCGAGTTTGGCCGCACGCCGACGATCAACAAGCTTGCCGGGCGCGATCACTGGCCCGATTGCTTCACCGCGGTGCTTGCCGGCGGCGGCGTGCACGGCGGAATGATCTACGGATCGAGCGACAAGAACGGCGCCTATCCCAACACCGATCCGGTCACGCCCGGCGATTTGGCCGCTACGCTGTTCTGGCGGTTCGGCCTCGATCCTGGCATCGAATGGCACGACCAACTCGGTCGCCCGCAGAAGCTCGCCACCGGCCAACCGCTGACGAAGCTCTTCGCCGGCCCAGACGTCGGTTAAATGCCCCGATCGTCTTACCCCTCGCGGCTTGGCTTGCGCGGTGGAGCGTAGCCTTTCGGGGGCGGCAGTGTGACGTTGACCGTTTCGCCGGGCATGGGCAACTGATAGCGCTCGAGCCAGTGGTCGTCGGTCTCGCGAAGTCGGCGAAGCAACTCTTCGCTCATCGTCCGGCGCAAGTCGGCATACGCCGGGTTGTCGGCAAGATTCACCACTTCGTCCGGATCGGTTTGCAGGTCGTATAGCTCGATCGGGTCGCGCCAGATGTACTTCTCGACCGTCCGCTTACCAATCAACGGGTCGCCACGCTCGATCGTCAATCGCCAAGGCGACTGGTCCGCCACCTCCGACGCGTTCAGAAACGGCATCTGGTAGCAAAGGTTCCAGATCAACTTGTATCGCCGCTCGCGGAGCGTCCGCATCGGATAGTACATCGTCACTTCGTGCATCACGTGGCTGAGTACGACCGAATCCCAGCCGGCGGCGGATTCTTGCTCGAGGATCGGCAGCAGGGTGCGGCCGTGCAACGGATAACCGGGGCCTGCGACGCCGGTCCAATCGAGGATGGTCGGAGTGACGTCGGCCAGCGTGACCATCGCGTCGCTCACGACGCCGCGCTGCTTGGCCTGCGGGTTGACCACAATCATCGGCACGTGGACGCCTGGCTCGTACTGAGTGTAGCCGTGCGGATACGAGCTGCCATGGTCGGAGAAGAACATCACGAGCGTGTCGTCGGTTTTTCCGGTGCGCTCGAGCATCGCCAGCGCCTGGCCGAAGCCGTCGTCGAGCCGCTCGATCAGCTCGTAATACTCGGCGAAACTTTCGCGCACGTCGGGACGATCGGGCACATAGTTCGGCAAGTGCAGCGTGGCTGGGTCGATCGTGCGCGGGGCGGCCGGCTTGTACTTCTTCCGCTGTTCGACCGGTTTGCCGATGGGGTGCGGGTCGTGCGTGCAGATTGCCACCAGGAATGGTGTGTCGCCTCCGTCGCGAATGAACTCCTCGGCTTCGCGCGCCAGGGCGGGAATGTTGCGATCGCCGCCGTGGCTGCTGATCAGGTCCAGCTCGTATTGCCCGGGAAGCGACCGAAAGCTGGTCTTGCCGAACAGCGCGGTGCGATAGCCGCCGGCCTTGATGATGTCGAACACCGGCTTCACGCCGGCAAGCAGCACGCCGTTGTGGAACGAATGACCGTGCGTGTATTGCCCGTTGGCGTGGGTGAGCAGCCCGGTGTAGATCACCGCCCGGCTGGGACCACACGACGAAACGATCGCAAAGGCATTCGAGAAGCGCGTGCCGCGCGCGGCAAGGCGATCGAGGTTCGGCGTGCGGATGTCCTGGTGACCGTAGCAGCCTATGTCGGTCGCGACGTGATTGTCGCTGATCAGCAGCAACACGTTCCTCGGCGCGGCATGCACCGCCGCGGCGGACGCGAGCAGAATCGCAATCGTGATTCGTGTGAATGCCATGAAAAACTAGCGACGATTTTTGGGCGGTTTGTAGTCAGGGTTCGGCTGCGGCATCCGCGCGCCGACGCTGTCCCGCCAATGATGCAATTGCTCGGTTAGTTCCTTGGCCCGCTGCGGCTGCTCGTCGGCCAGGTTGCGTTGCTCACCAAGGTCGTTGGCCAGGTTGTACAGCTCTCTCCTGTCGTCCTCCAAGAACTCGATCAACTTCCAATCGCGCGTTCGCACGGCGCTGACGGGCGACGTGGTTGCGTAATAGTGCGGGTAGTGGAAGTAGAGCGCTTCGCGATCGAGCTTCGCGCGCGGATTGCTGAGCAATGGCGAAAGGTCGATGCCGTCGCGCGGGCCATCGCCTGCCGGTGCGATGCCCGCCGCCGCCAGCACCGTGAAAAACAGGTCGGTCGTCATCACCGGTTCGCTGCAGACGCCGCCGGTCACTTTGCCCGCCGGCGCACGCACGATGAGCGGCACTCGGATTCCGCCTTCGTACAAAGCACCCTTGCCGGAGCGCAGCGGCGAATTGTCGGTACATGGCTGCCGACGGTTGTTATCCATGCCGATATAGCCGCCGTTGTCGCTGGTCACGATCACCAGCGTCCGCTCGGCCAGGCCGCGATCGTCGAGGCACTTGAGCACGCGGCCCACGCTTTCGTCGAGGCTCTTGACCATGGCCGCGTAGGTGGGATTGCGGTGGTGGGCGCTCGGCTCGACGCGCGCCTCGAACAGGCTGACGTCCTCCGGCTTCGCTTCGATCGGCGTGTGCGGAGCGTGATGCGCGAGGTACAAGAAGAACGGTTCGCCGCCGGAGTGTTCGATGAAGCGAATCGCCTCGTCGGTCAGCCGGTCGGTCAGGTACTCACCGGGCTTGCCATTTTCCAAATGCGGCACATAGCGATACTCGCTGCCGTACAGGCCCTTGCCACGGTACGGATAGAAGAACGTGTGCGGCGCACCCCACAATGTTCCGCCAATGTTCACGTCGAAGCCGTGGGTTTCGGGATAATGCCGGGCATCGCCCAGGTGCCACTTGCCGACAAGCGCGGTGCGGTAGCCGACACGTTGCAGGTACGAGGCGACGGTCGTCTCGTCGTGCGACAGGTTGTGTTCGCTCGTGGCGGGGATCAGCGGCTTGTATTTCAACGGCGGCGGATCCTCGGCCGCCTCGGCCCAGATGGTCATGCCAAGCCGAGCCGGGAATTTGCCGGTCATCAGCGCCGCACGTGTCGGCGTGCAGACCGGCGCCGAGGCGTAGCCATCGGTAAAGCGAACGGCCCGCGAGGCAAGCCGATCGAGATGCGGCGTTCGGTGGAAGTCGGCTCCGTAACAAGCGAGATCGGCATAGCCGAGATCGTCGGCCAGGAAGATGACGACGTTCGGCCGAGCAGGTTTCCGTTGGCTCTCCGCGGCGAGCATCCACGCCGCTTGAAGAACAACCAACATCCCAGACAGCAATACACGCGCGGACGGTGAGAGCATGAGAATCACACGAGCGAGGTGGGCGGGCGATCGCGGGCAGCGTGGCTCCAATATCGGTGCCCGATCTGCGGCGGTCAACTTGCTGCGACGCGCGAGCAGCAAGACCGCGCGCTGCCGCTGGGCATCACGCCGCGCGCCGCGCCAACACGCCGGCGAATGCCCGGTGTACGCCCGAGAACACAATTCCCCACAACACCGCCACCACGATGGCCGGGGGCAAGCCCTTGGGCTCCATGCACGCGTGGAACAACAGAATATTGACGATCACCGGCCCCAGCAGCGTGAGCGCCAACGGGACAAACTGCCCGCTCAACAGCAGCACTCCGCCGACCACCTGTACGGCGAAGATCGCGATCCAGTAGCCCGATCCGAAAATCGCCCCCATGAACTCCCCGGCAAGACCCTCGGGAGGCGGCATCGGGATGAAGTGCAAGAACCCGTTGAACCCAAATACCGTGAAGATCAACCCGAGCAAGAGGCGTGCGATCAGACGGACGATGTTCATGACTACTTTCTCTTTCTCCCGTCGAGTCGCGAGATCGGTCTTTGGCACCGGCGACGACATTATATTGCCTGCCGACGCGGTCTGCGAGTAGCCCCTCTTTTTGGTAAGTGACGCAAAATGAAGCACTTATGCGGGCCAGTTCACCGCAAATGCTCACTAATCGGCAGCAAATAAACCGCTGCGGCAAAACGTCGTTATGAGTGAATATCCCGATAATCACCTTTCAGCTTGCTTCGCCCAATTTGAGGTTGGCATGGCACCCGCAGCCGAAGACTTGTTCTGGACAGCCTTTCGATACGTCGCCGATGAATTACCGGCCGAAGAAGCCGAGCAGTTCGACGAGCGGCTGGCAGCCGACCAAACGGCGCGCGATGCGGTGGCCCGCGTGGTCGAGTTGTCGGCAGCCGTTGCTGCCATGCCTGGCGACGCATGGGCCGCACCAGCGCGCGAACCATCGATCATCGCGCTACCGCTTGAGCGTCGCGGCTGGATGCAACCGGTGGGGTGGATGTCGTTGGGGGTCGCCGCGGCCCTGGCCGTGATGCTGGCCATCGACAGCGTGCGTCCGAAAGCCACCAACCACCGCACCGAGGCGACGATCGCCGCCGCGGGCGACGGCCGGACGTTGGCCTTGGCGTGGTATCGAACGCAAGATGCTGTCCCGACATCATTACCGGACGAACCGGATGTGTCGCAGGACGTGCCGAGCATGGCGGCCGATGCGAGTATTGCCGATGGCGCGGCTCCGAGCTGGCTGCTGGCTGCGATGTCAGGCCAGCCGGCCCCCTCGACCGCTTCACCTGAGAATTGAGGCTGCGATGATTGAAGCTGTGATGTTGCGTCGAACATTGGCCATCGTTGTGGCCATGCTGCTGCTGGGCACTTGGGCTGCCGTCGCTTTCGAGCCAACAGTGAAGCCCGAGCCAGCAATCAAGCCGGATGCAACGACCAAGCCCGAGCCAGCAACTAAGCAAGGCGACGCTCCGGCCAAATCGAAAGCCACTGGTCGGAAGGGCCGCCACGTCACCGGCTTCACCCCCGAGCGCGAAGCGGCCGCGATGACCTTTGTGCGCATGCACCACGGCGAGTTGGCCGAATTGCTCGAACAGCTCAAGGAATCGAACCCGCAAGAGTACCAGCGGGCGATCCGCGACCTGTTCCAGTCGAGCGAGAAGTTGGCCCAGATCGAGGAGCGCAACCCGCATCGCTACGAGTTGGAGCTGCAAGATTGGAAGCTGAACTCACGCATCCAAGTGCTGGTCGCCCGGCTCACCATGCGCCGCGACCCCGTAGTCGAGCAAGAGTTGCGGCAGACGCTGGCCGAGCAGCTCGACATGCGCGAGCAACTGCTGGTCAACGACGAGGAGCGTGCCGAAGCCAAGCTGGCCGAGGCCCAGGAGCATCTGGCCCAGTTCCGCCGCAACCGCGAGCAATGGGTCGACCAGCGGCTCAACAAGCTACTCGATCAAACAACCGCCGAAACGCGGAAGAATTGACGTAACTTTTGGCAACTTTCCGCCAATTGAATCACAGAACAGAACAGAAAAAAGGAGATAGGGGGATAGAGGAGATGTGGGAACGACGAGCAGTTAACTGCAGTCATCTCCACATCGCGTTTTATCCCCGCATCTCCCTTTCCGGGACGAAATAGGATTTCAAGCCGATGAAGCGGATCATTCTTGCGAGTTTTCTGATCGGTGGCCTCAGTTTGCCGGCCGACGCTGCAGAAGTGCTTCGCCCGGCGAACCAGCGGTTCGCCTCGACCGCGACTGCCGAGGTGCCCGACCTGCAACGGCACGTGCTGCCACTGATGGGGCGCCTGGGGTGCAACGGCCGCGCCTGCCACGGCTCGTTCCAGGGACAAGGTGGCTTCCGGCTCTCATTGTTCGGCTACGACTTCAAGATGGATCACGAAGCGCTTACCGCCGGCGAGCATCCGCGCGTCGATCCAAAGAAACCCGTTGAAAGCCTGATTCTCGCCAAGCCGACCGGCACCGACGATGACCACGGCGGCGGGCATCGCCTGGACGTCGGCAGTTGGCAGTACCGCATCCTGCTGCGATGGATCGAAGCCGGCGCCGCGCCGGTCGATGAAGCCACGTCGGCAAAATTCGATCGCCTGGAAGTCACGCCGCGCGAGATCGTGTTCGCCAAGACCGGCGAAAAAGCGCAGCTCAAGGCCATCTGCCACTGGTCCGATGGCACCGCCGAGGACGTGACGCCGCTGTGCCGCTTCCAGACCAGCGACGAAGCAGTGGCAAAGGTCGACGCCACCGGCCGGATTACGGTCGTCGGCAAGGGAGACACGCACATCGTCGCCTTCTACGACAACGGCGTGGTGCCGGTGTCGGTGATGCTGCCGGTGAGCGATAAGAACGGCGAAAACTATCCGACCGTCCCGACGCCCACGAAGGTCGACGAACTGGTGGTCGCCAAGTTGCGGAAGCTGGGTGTGGTGCCTGCCGAAGTTTGCAGCGACTCCGAGTTCCTCCGCCGTGCGAGCCTGGATATCACCGGCACGCTGCCGACGGCCGAGGAGGTCGAAACATTCCTGGCCGATAAGTCGCCGAAGAAACGAGTCCGCAAGATCGACGAGCTGCTCGAACGCCCAGCCTACGCCGCCTGGTGGGCCACCAAGTTCTGCGACACCTGGGGCAATGCCGAGAGCCAACTGAAGAACATCGGCCCGCGCGATACGCTGGTCCCCGAGCAGTGGTACAACTGGGTCGAGCGCCGCGTTGCCGAGAACATGCACTACGACGACCTGGTCGAAGGCGTGGTGCTTGCCACGGGGCGCAGCTCCCCGGATCAATCGTTCGACGAATACTGCACCGAGATGCGGTCGTATTTCTGCTCGAAGCCGACGGCCGACTACGCCGATCGCGAGACGATGCCTTGGTACTGGATGCGCCGCAACATGAAGAAGTCGAACGAGAAGGCGCTCTCGTTCAGCTACGCGTTCCTCGGCGTCCGGCTGCAATGCGCCGAGTGCCACAAGCATCCGTTCGATCAGTGGAGCCAGTACGACTTCCAGCACTTCACGGCGTTCTTCGATCGCGTGACCACCGGCTACCCTGAGAAGGATCGCGAGAAAATGCGGGCCATGATGGTGTCGCTGAAGCTCGACGGCAAGAAGATCGGTCAGAAGGCGAAGGACGACATCCTGCGGGCGGCGGTCGACAAGGGAATGAACGTGCCGTTCGACGAGGTGTACATCGCCCGCAGCGAGCGGACGCGCGAGAAGGACAAGAGCAAAAACGACAAGGGCAAGCGCGTCGACGCCAGCCGTGTGATCACACCCAAGGTGCTCGGCGGCGACGAGCTGGTCGATGCCTCGTACGACGATCCCCGCCAGCCGTTGATGGATTGGCTGCGTCAGAAGGATAATCCGTACTTTGCCCGGGCGCTGGTCAACCGGGTCTGGGCGCATTACTTCAACGTCGGCATCGTCGAGCCGCCGGACGACATGAACCTGGCCAACGCGCCGAGCAACGCGGCATTGCTCGGTTGGCTCGCCGATGAGTTCATCGCCCACGATTACGACCTGAAATGGCTGCACCGCACGATCACCACGAGCCGCACCTATCAACTAAGCTGGAAGACGAACGCTACGAATGAATTCGATCTGCGCAACTTCAGCCACGCGGTGCCGCGGCGTCTGCCGGCCGAGGTGGTGCTCGACGCGGTGATGACGGCTACCGCCGGGGCCGACGAGCTGGCCAAGCGAAGCAACGACCCCGCTGAGCTATGCGCGATCGGCATGTCGAAGGGTTACACGCGCCGCGGAGCGGGCGGCAATTATGCCTTGAGCGTGTTCGGCAAGCCGAAACGCGAAACTCCCTGCGATTGCGAGCGCTCCAACGAACCGTCGCTGCTGCAAACGGTTTATCTGCGCAACGACGAGGAGATGTTCGATCTGATCGAACGCAACGACGGCTGGCTGAAGCACGCGACCAAGGGCATGAAACGGCCGAATGACTCGGCCTTGAAGGCACGCGACGATCGCATCGACCAGCTCGCGTCGCGCGTCAAGCAGACGGACGAGAAATTCGACAAGAACAAGGACAATCGCCACCGTGCGAAGCTCGACGACGAGCGACGACGGATTAAATCCGAGCTGGCAAAGCTCGAGGCCGAACGCAAGTCGGAAGCCGACGCCCAGGCTGCCGCGACCACCAAGGCCGCCGACCTGGTGCGCCAAGCGTACCTGCGCACGTTCAGCCGGCAACCGTCGGAGAAAGAACTGGCACGTGCCGACGAGTACCTGGCACAGTCGCCCGACCTCGCCAGCGGCCTGCGCGACCTGTTGTGGGCGCTGATGAACTCGAAGGAATTTGTCGTCAACCATTGATCGCCCACTGCTTTTATTCATCACTCAACCCACAATTCATAACTCTGTAGGAACCGTTCCCATGTCCAACCCTCGTTTCTGTGACGGATTTCGACGCCGCGACGTACTGAAAGTCGGCGTGCTCGGCGGGCTGGGGCTGAACCTGGTTGACTACCTGCGGATGGCCAAGGCTGCCACGGTTGGTAGTGATCCAGCCGCCAACGATGGCACGGGCAACAAGCCCAAGGCCAAGGCCGCCATCTACATTCGCCTCGGCGGCGGGCCGACGCACATGGACACCTTCGACCTCAAGCCCGAGGCACCGGCCGAGTACCGCGGGCAACTCAAGCCGATCAAGACCAACGTCGCCGGCATGGAAATCTCCGAGCAGATGCCGCTCTTGGCCAAGTGTGCCGACAAGTTCACCATCCTGCGCGGCGTGAGCCACACGCTGGCCGCTCACGAGCTGGGGAGCAAGTACCTGCTCACCGGCAACCGTCCGCTGCCGTCGCTGGAGTTCCCGGCCATCGGCTCCGTGGTCGCCAAGGAACTGCAAAGCCCCGACGATCTGCCGCCGTACGTCGCCATCCCCAACTCTTATCAAGGCCCGGGCTACCTCGGCCTGCCTTACGGTGCATTCTCGACGAACACCACGCCGCGCATGGGCCAAAAATTTTCGGTCCGTGGCATCTCGCTCCAAGAAGGAATGACGATCGACCAGGTGAGCCGCCGCGAGAAGCTGCTGGCCAGTGTCGATACCACGTTCCGCAAGATCGAGGAGCGCAGCGACGTGCTGGCCGGGCTCGACGAGTTCTCCGAGCAGGCGTACGCCATGATCAGCTCCAGCCGCGCCCGGCAGGCGTTTGACATCGGCAAAGAGCCGGAAAGCATCGTTCAGCGCTTCGGCGATGGGGAAACCAACCAAGGCGCGCTGCTCGCCTGCCGGCTGATCGAAGCGGGTGCCCGTTTCGTCACCATTCAGACCGGCAAATGGGACATGCACGAAGGCATTTACACGCGGCTCGAAAAGGAAATTCCGGCACTCGACCGCAGCCTCTCGGCATTGCTCACCACGCTCGAAGAGCGCGGCCTGTTGGAAACCACTGCCATCATGGTCAGCGGCGAATTTGGCCGCACCCCGAAGATCAACCAACGTGGCGGCCGTGATCACTGGCCGCGGGCGATGTTCTGCCTGATGGCCGGTGGCGGGATGAAGACGGGCCAGGTGATCGGCTCTAGCGATGAGCTGGGCCAAGGCCCGGCCGGCGACGCCATCGCGCCAGACGACGTGGCCTATTCGCTGTTCCACGCCTTGGGCATCAACCCGCACAAGGAATATCACACCAACACCGGCCGCCCGGTGATGATCTCGCGCGAAGGCAAGCTGATCGAACCGCTGTTCGCGTAGCGACTCCCGAGGCTTTTGTTGTGGGAGGCGAATCCTTTCGCCGACCTACAGTGTCGCTCGGCGGGCTGCTATGCTGGGACGACCTTCATATTTGGTCGTCCACGCGCACCCACGATCGACACCATGACCGCACCTGTCGCGCCGCGCGTCCCCGCGCAAGCCTGGGTCGTGACCGTGGCCGGCATGGTCGTGAACCTCTGCCTGGGCATCCTTTATGCCTGGAGCGTGTGGAAGGCGAACCTGATCGCCACGGCCGAGCATCCCGCTGGCAGCCCCATGTCCGGGCTCGACGCCGGCTGGTCGTACTGGACCGACGCACAAGCCACCTGGGCCTACGCCATCTGCGGCGTGACGTTTGCCGTGTTCATGATCCCCGGCGGGTTGGTGCAAGATAAGCTCGGCCCGCGCATCGGGGCGACGCTCAGCGGCCTGCTGCTCGGGGCGGGCTGCGTGCTGGCCGGGCTGATGAAGTCGTACCTCGGCCTGATCGTCGGCTTCGGCCTGCTGGGGGGCATCGGCATGGGACTGGGGTACGCCGCCGCGACGCCCGCGGCGCTGAAGTGGTTTCCGGCGCATCGCCGCGGGCTGGTCGTCGGCCTGGTCGTCAGCGGTTACGGCGGCGCGGCGATCTACATCGCGCCGCTGGCCAAATACTTGATCGCCGAGCATGGCATTTCGGGCAGTTTTATCGGGCTGGGATTGTTGTTCGCCACGGTGATCGTCATCGCCGCGCGGTTCCTGGTCGCACCGCCCGAGGGTTACACGGTAGCGGCACTGCCAGCGTCGAGCACCGCCGCACAGCCCGCGGCGATGACTGCAACGCAATGGCCCGTGTCGTCGATGGTCGGCACCTGGCAGTTTTTCGCATTGGTGTTTCTGTTCATCGGCTCGGCGCAGTCCGGCCTGTTGGTGATCGCCAACGCCACGCCGATGCTCAACGCCACCGCCCAGAAAAGCGCCTTGTTCGCCGCGCATGGCTGGCTGCTGGCGTCGTTCGGCGGACTGGTGAACGCCGCCGGCCGCATCGCCACCGGCATCTACTCCGACCGCATCGGCCGGGCCAACGCCTACATCGTCAATGGCGGCATCTCGGCGGTCTGCCTGTTTCTGATGCCTTGGATCATGCAGTCGGGAAGCGTGGCTCTGCTGTTCGCGGCGGTCGGCATCGCCTACTGGCAATACGGCGGCGGACTGTCGATCATGCCCGCCATAACAGCCGACTATTTTGGCACCAAGGACCTGGGGCTGAAATACGGCTTGGTGTTCATCGGCTGGGGGATCGCGTTCTTCGTCCCGCAGTTGGCCGGCTACATCAAGGACACCACCGGCAGCCTCGATAACGCGTTCTATCTCTCGGGGGCGTTGCTCGTTGCCGCATTGGGCCTGGCGCGCCTCACGTATCGCCCGCAGTTGCCGCAGTAAGAGGGCTGTGGAAGCATTGGGGATTACGAGCAAAGTTGCGTACCACCGGCTGCTTGCCAGCCAGTGCATGGAAAATCGCAACAACACTGGCAGACGAGCGCGTTTCGCAACGGTGTGGCGTCCTGTCGGGGTGCCATGTCCACGCTCGTCGCGGACATGCTCACGCAAGCGTGAGCATGGCACCCGACCTCGCCGCTACAGCTAGCTGGAAAGCGCTCTGGCTGCCAGTGGCACCCGAATACTCAACAGGCCTGCCACCACACTCAGCTCGGCTTGCGATACACGAAGCAACCATAGCGCATCAGCCCACGCCGGTAGGCATCGAGAATCATCTGGAAGCGGTCGAGGAACCGTTCCATGTTGCGGATTCGCCGGGCGATCACGCGCACGCCGCTGCGCTCAACGCGCTCGTGGCACACTTCCCAAGTCCGGGCGATCTGGTCGGTCCAATCGTCGTACGACACGCTCATCAGTCCGGCATCGCTCATCCAGGTGCCGTACTCACGGCGCGAGCCCAGCGAAGCGCACAAGAATCCTTCCCCGACGAGCCGCACCTGCTCAGCCGCCTCGGCGCTCAGGTCGTCGCTGCCGGCCAGCCAGGCACAAATCGCCATGCGTCCGCCGGGCTTCAACCACTCGGCGGCGCGCCGGAAGAAGCGCGGCTTGTCGAACAGGTGCTCGGTGCACTCGATACTCCAGACCACGTCGAAGCTCGCGGCGGGAAACTCGATCTTTTCCGCATCGGCGCGCAGGAACCGCACCTGGCCACTCACGCGCTGCCAGCGCGCCGTCGTGGCCGCCCACACGCGCTGCACCGGGCTGAGCGTGATGCCGGTCACGTCGCAACCGGCCGCACGGGCCAGGTGGATCGACGAGCCTCCCATGCCGCAGCCGACGTCGAGCACGCGCTGGCCGCGCTCGATGCCCGCGCGCTCGATCATCGCCTCGACGAGCCTGCTTTGGGCCGCCTTCGGCGACGCTTCACGATCCCATAGCCCATGATGGATGTGTACGCCCCACAGCAGCCGATAGAACGGCGTCGCCCAATCGTAATGGTGCTGGATATCAGCTTTCGACACCGTAGGACAGTCGATCATGCTCGTCTCCCCTCTCCCCTTGCGGGAGAGGGGCCGGGGGGTGAGGGGTTATGTTTCAACGTTCAACGCACCGCGGCGATCGACGAACCGCCGCCCTTTGCCGTCGAAGCGCGGCAACGACGTCAGTGGCACACAAATGACGTCGACTTTCAATCCCAAGCGAATCTGCAACTCCTCGGCAATGCGCTGCGGTTGATCGAGGCGGTCTTCCACCTCGATCGTGAGTTGATCCATCTCGCCCGCGCGGCTGGCGATCATTCGGTACTCGAGCACCTCGGGAAAGCTGCGCAGGATCTGCTCGATGGCGCTGGGGTAGATGTTCACGCCACGGATGATGAGCATGTCGTCGCTGCGACCGAGGATGCCGCCGGGCAGCAGCACGAACCGGCAGGGCTCGTCGTGCTGCCACATGGGGCGCACCAGGTCGCCGGTGCGGTAGCGAATCACCGGGCAGCCGACGCGCCCAAGGTTCGTGAGCACCAGCTCCGCCAGTTCTCCTTCGCCGGCCGGCTGACCGGTTTCGACCGACAAGAACTCGGCAAGGAATTCGCTCTCGAGCACGTGCAGCCCGCGGCGCGCGCGATCGGTGTATCCCCAGGGCCCCACTTCGCTGCCCCCGCCGTGGTCGACGACCTTCGCACCCCAAGCCGCTTCGATGCGTTCGCGGATCGCCGCGACCGACCCGCCCGGCTCGCCCGAGAGCACCAGCTTACGCACGTTCCACTCGGCGACGTCGATCTTGCGCTCGGCGGCCACCTCGGCCATGTGCAGCGCATAGCTTGGCGTGCAAAAGACCACGGTGGCCTGCGATGAGCGGATCAGCTCCAGCCGCACCAGCGTGTTCATGCCCCCGAGCGGGATCATCAGGCAGCCACGGGCCGCGGCAGCGTCGAACGCGCTCCAGAAACCCACGAATGGCCCGAACGAGAACGCCATCGCCACCGTGTCGTCGGCGGTAATCTCGGCCGCGTCGAGCACGTATTGCCAGCAGTCGATCCACCACGCCCAATCGTCGGCGGTGTCGAGCACGGCCAACGGCCTGCCGTGCGTGCCCGAGGTTTGATGGAACCGCACGTAGCGGTCGCGGGCGAACGTCAGGTTCGCCGGCAATACACTGGTTCCGCCCGGCCCCAGCAACTCTTCCTTGAACGTGTACGGCAGCGCCGCCAGCTCGTCGAGCGAGCGCAGCGGCAATTCCACGTCGGCGAGCTTCTCGGCATAGAAGCGATTGGCCGGCAGCAGGCGCGCCAACAGATCGTTCAGGCGGCGAAGCTGCTCGGCATCGAGCGCTTCGGGATCGAGCGACGCGAGCCGCTGGCGCTGTTCGTGCGACGTGGGCATGTGGTAATCATAGAAACGCCTGGGAACTTCGACTAGTTGCCAGCAGCCGCATCTCTGCCCTGCCGCCGAGCGCCGTGCTACAGTTGAACACGAATCGAGAAACCTCAGATGTGAGATTTGGAATCCCCAGCCCCTAGTCCCCAGCCCCCTCCGCAATGCATCGCCACGGCTCGCTGCTGATCATTTTCATCACCGTGTTCATCGATCTGCTCGGCTTCGGCATTGTGCTGCCGCTGTTGCCGCTGTACGGCAAGCTGTTCGCTGCCGAGTACGGACTGTCGAGCACCTCGACCGGCTGGATCATCGGGCTGCTGATGTCGAGCTTCTCGGCGATGCAGTTTCTGTTCGCGCCGTGGTGGGGCCGGCTGAGCGACCGGATTGGCCGCCGGCCGGTGCTGCTCGTGGGGCTGGCCGGCTCGGCCGTGTTCTACACGCTGTTCGGCCTGGCGACGATGTGGAAGCACCTGGGGTTGCTGTTCGTCAGCCGCATCGGGGCGGGCATTGCCGGGGCAACCATCTCGACCGCCCAGGCATACATTGCCGACACCACGACCAAGGAAACTCGCACCAAGGGGATGGCGCTGATCGGCGCGGCGTTCGGCTTGGGGTTCACGTTCGGACCATTGTTCGGATACCTCGCCGTTCCGACCGGAACGGGCGATCCTGGGCCAGGACCGGGCTACGCGGCCGCGGCGCTCTCACTGGCGGCATTCATCTTGGCAATCTTCTGGTTGCCCGAGTCGTTGAGCGCCGAAAGCGAACATGCCGCCCGACGGTTAGTCGATTTCTCGTCGCTGCGCGAAGCGCTCGGCACGCCGAGCATCGGACCGCTGCTGCTGACGAACTTCGTGTGCGTCTTCTCGTTTGCGAACTTCGAATCGACGATGGCGCTGCTGATCAAGGACGAGCACGGAGCGTTTCGGTTTTCCTTCCAGCAAGTTTGCCTGACGTTCGCGTTCGTCGGCATCACGCTGTCGCTGGTGCAGGGGGGCATCGTGCGCCGGCTGTCGACGCGCGTGTCGGAAGGTGCCCTGGCCACGGCCGGCGCGATCATCGAGGTGCTGGGGTTCGCGCTGCTTTCGCTCGCAGCGACCGGCGGCTCGACGGGCTCGCTCTTGGTGGCGCTAGCGGTGGTGGTCACCGGCTTCGCCTTCATCACGCCCAGCGTCAATTCGCTGCTGAGCCGGCGGAGCAACCCAGTGCGCCAAGGTGGCATCTTAGGGCTCGCTCAGAGCACCTCGGCGCTGGCGCGCATTCTCGGTCCCTTGGCCGGCAATCGGTTATTCGCCTCGGGGGCCGAGTTGCCGCTGTGGCTCGCCGCCGGGCTGATGTGCGCCGGTCTGCTGCTGGTCGTGATGGCTTCGCGCAGCGGCCACGACTATGCTGAAGCGTGAGCGAATCCCATCATGAGCGAAGCCCGAGAAGCATCCCCTGCAACGGCGCCGGCAGCCGCGAATCACGGCATCTGGGAGCGATACATCATGGCGCTCGATGATGTGACTGATCGCCTGGAGCGTATCGCAAGCGCGTTCGAGGCGGCGAAGGTTGACTTCGCCCTGGTGGGCGGCCAGGCGGTCGCGCTCTGGGTGGCAACGAAAGACCCCGCCGCGGTGCGCACGACCAAGGATGTCGATCTGCTGCTACGACGCGCCGACTTGCCGCGCGCCCGGGCCGCGGCCGCATCAGCCGGGTTCGATTACTTCGAGGTGATGCGTCCGGCCGTACTTTCTCATCCGCCCATACAATCTGCACCGCCTTGCGTGGATTCGGGTCGGTGCGCTCGAGGAACATGCCGACAGCCTCGCCCAGCGTCGATGAGCGTGAACTAATCGAGCCGGGCAAAGCAGTGGTGTCGCTCGCCGCGCTGATCGGCATGAAGCTGATGGCCAACCGGGATCAGGACCGTGTGCATCTGCGCGATCTGATCGACGTCGGACTCATCGGGCGCGATTTGCTTTCCACGCTGCCGAACGAGTTGGCAACCCGGCTTGACAGCTTGCTAAGCGAATCGGGACGGTAGTTACCCCCGGTGCGTCGTGCTGTCGCTTGACGCACCCTACCTGTCGTCCCGCCGGCTCTTCACGAGAACGATCAGCAAGGCTACGACCCCGCCGCAGACGCCGACGACAAACACGAGCGCGATCGCCGCGATAATGATCAACTCGATTGGGCTAAGTCCGAGCATCGGTTCCCTCCTTAGTCCCTATACTACTGCATCCGCCCCTGTCGAGAACTCGCCCGCGCCGATAGAATGCACGGTTTTGCAAGCTGTCGGCGAGTGCGCTTCATGGGTCCGCAATACATCTACCAAATCTCCAGCTTGACCAAGAAAATTGGTCCCCGCGAGATTCTCAAGGATATCTGGCTGTCGTTCTATCCCGGGGCGAAGATCGGCGTGCTGGGTCGCAACGGCTCGGGCAAGAGCACGCTGCTGCGCATCATGGGCGGCGTCGATCGGGCCTTTGAAGGCGAGGCGAAGCTGAGCACCGGCTTCACCGTCGGCTTCGTGCCGCAGGAGCCGCAACTCAACCCCGAGAAAGACGTGCTCGGCAACGTTGAAGAGGCGGTCGAGCCGACACGCGCCCTGCTGCGGCGGTTCGACGAGATCAACGCCCGGTTCGCCGAGCCGCTCGACGACGACGCGATGGAAAAACTGCTCAAGGAGCAGGCCAAGGTGCAGGACCAAATCGACGCTTCGAACGCGTGGGACCTGGACCGGCAACTTGAGATCGCCATGGAGGCGATGCAGCTTCCGCCGGGCGATGCCGATGTGGCAAAACTCTCGGGCGGTGAACGCCGGCGCGTCGCGCTGTGTACCACGCTGCTGCGGAAACCCGATCTGTTGCTGCTCGACGAGCCGACGAATCACCTCGATGCCGAAAGCGTGTCGTGGCTCGAACGCCACCTGGCCGAGTACACGGGGACGGTCGTCGCCGTGACGCACGATCGCTACTTTCTCGACAATGTGGCCCAGTGGATTCTCGAGCTCGACCGCGGCCGCGGCATCCCCTGGGAAGGCAACTATTCGTCGTGGCTCGACCAGAAGCAGAAGCGGCTCAAGCTGGAAGAGAAGCAGGCCTCGGCCCGGCAGAAGACGCTCGAAAAAGAGCTCGAGTGGATTCGCATGTCGCCCAAGGCGCGGCAGGCCAAGAACAAGGCGCGCATCACGGCCTTTGAAAAGCTCGAGGCCGAAGCGGCCCTCGATCACGAAGAGGAAATCGAAATCCAGATTCCGCCCGGCAAGCACCTCGGCGATCTGGTGATCGAGTGCAAGAACGTCACCAAGAGCTATGGCGACCGCGTGCTGATCGACAACCTCAGCTTCCGCCTACCGCCGGGCGGGATCGTCGGCGTGATTGGTCCCAATGGCGTCGGCAAGACGACGCTGTTCCGCATGCTGGTGGGACAGGAAGAACCCGATTCCGGCGAAGTTCGCGTCGGCCCGACCGTCGAGCTGGGCTACGTCGACCAAAATCGCGACGCGCTCGATCCGAACAAGACCGTGTACGAGGAAATCTCCGGCGGCCACGACACGATCGACCTGGTCGGCAAGAAGATGAACTCGCGCTCGTATGTGGCCCGGTTCAACTTCATGGGGACCGATCAGCAAAAACTCGTCGGCAATCTTTCCGGCGGCGAGCGCAACCGTGTACACTTGGCCAAGCTGCTGCGGCAAGGCTCGAACGTGCTGCTGCTCGATGAGCCGACGAACGACCTGGATGTCGACACGCTGCGGGCCCTGGAAGAAGCGATCACCAGCTACGCCGGCTGCGTGGTGGTGATCAGTCACGATCGCTGGTTCCTCGATCGCCTGGCGACGCACATCCTGGCGTTCGAGGACGAGGCGTACGTCCACTGGTGCGAAGGCAACTTCCAAGCCTACCACGAGCAACGCAAGCAGCGCCTGGGGATCGAGGCCGACCAACCGCACCGCTTCAAGTACAAGAAGTTGACCCACTAATTGTTAGCCGCGTTGCTTGCAACGCGCTCGCCATGTCGGATTTCGCGATCGGCATCGACCTGGGGACGACCAACAGCGCGTTGGCCTACGCCCCGCTGGGCGATGAGCAGGCGTCGGTCGAGATCCTGCCGGTGCCCCAACTGGTCGCGCCCGCCACGCTCGAACCGCGGCCGCTGCTGCCGTCGTTCCTGTATCTGGCCACCGAGGCCGAACGTGCATCGAAGGCGTTCGACCTGCCGTGGGGCAAGGGGCGGGATTTTGCCGTCGGCGAGATCGCCCGATTGCAATCTGCCGCGGTGCCGACGCGGACCGTCGTGGCGGCCAAGTCGTGGCTCAGCCAAAGCCAGTTCGATCGCCACCAGGCGCTGCTGCCGTTCGGTGCGCCGAGCGAGGCGCCTAAGGTTTCGCCGGTCGAAGCGTCGCGCCGCTACCTGCAACACCTGGTCGATGCCTGGCAACAAGCAATGCCCAAGTCACCGATTGCCAAGCAGAAGGTGGTGGTCACGGTTCCCGCTTCGTTCGATGCCGCGGCGCGCGAGTTGACCCGCGAAGCGGCCATTGCCGCCGGGCTGCCCGAGAACCTGGTGCTGCTCGAGGAGCCGCAAGCGGCGGCCTACTCTTGGCTTGCCGATGCGGGCGAGCGCTGGCGGCGGCAGCTCGCGGTGGGCGAGGTGCTGCTGGTCTGCGACGTCGGCGGCGGCACCACCGACTTCACGCTCATCCGTGTGCGCGAAGAAGCCGGCGAGCTGTTCCTCGAACGCGTCGCGGTGGGCAACCACGTTCTGGTCGGCGGCGACAACATGGACCTCGCCCTGGCGCATCACATGACCGAGGCGTTTCAGGCCAAGGGAGCTGCGCTCGATCCGTGGCAGTCGGTTTCGCTGTGGCACGCCTGCCGCGCCGCGAAGGAATCGTTGCTGGTGGCCGACGGTCCGAAGAAACATCCGGTCAGCATTCTCGGCCGCTCGAGCAAGCTCGTCGGCGGCACCATCACCGCCGAACTCGATCGCAAAGCGGCAACGAACCTATTGGCCGACGGTTTCTTTCCCACCTGCTCGATCGACGACCGTCCCCAGCGCCGTCGCAGCAGCGGCTTCCGCCAGCTCGGCCTGCCGTACGAAAGCGATACCGCGATCACGCGCCACCTGGCCGAGTTCCTCGCCGCCAACGGCGACGCTCCCGGCCAACCGATCCGCCCCACGCACGTGCTGTTCAACGGCGGCGTGTTCAAGGCTCTCGCGCTGCGCGAGCGGCTGGTCGACGTGCTCGGCGGCTGGTTCGGCAAGGCGGGCGCACCGCGCGGCCTCGAAGGGAACCACGATCTCGACCTCGCGGTGGCCCGCGGCGCCGCGTACTACGCCGCCGTGAAACAGGGGCGCGGCGTGCGCATCCGCGGCGGCACGGCACGCTCGTATTACGTGGGCATCGAAAGCGCCGGCCTGGCGATCCCCGGCGCCGAGCGGCCGCTGCACGCGGTGTGTGTCGCGCCGTTCGGCATGGAGGAAGGGACCGAAACAGACGTGCCCGGCGACGAGATTGGACTGATCGTCGGCGAGCCTGCACGCTTCCGTTTCTTCAGCTCAGCGACGCGCAAAGCCGACACGCCCGGCACCAACCTGCGATCGTGGAACGACACGGAGCTGGCCGAAACCGACTCGCTCGAAGCAACCTTGCCTCGCGACGAAGCACTGACCGATGCTTACGTGCCGGTCCGCTTCCACGCGAAAATTACCGAGCTGGGAGTGTTCGAGCTCTGGTGCGTGAGCACCGTGAGCGACCACCGCTGGAAACTCGAGTTCAGCGTCCGCGACGACGCGGAGTAAGCAGTGCAGCGGCAAGGATTGCGAGTTAGAATTGATCGTGAGATTCGCCGCTCGCCAGGGAGGTAAGAAAGACATGCTGTATCGGGTGCCATTGGTTTTCAGTCCTCAACCGGAAGGCGGTTATACCGTTACCTCGCCGGTGTTGCCGGAGTTGGTGACCGAAGGCGATAGCCTCGAAGATGCATACTCGAACACTCGCGACGCCTTAAATACTGTCATTGAACTCTACGCCGACCAGGGCCGTCCGCTGCCCGCGGCGATTCAATTGCCATTGACGGGTGAGGTGGTCTGGTCTGATGCGCTTGTAGAAAGCGCATGAAATACCATGACGTGGCCAGAAAGCTCATGACCCTTGGTTGTCATGAAGTCGCCAGGCGAGGCAGCGGTTCGCATCGGAAATGGCTTAACCCGGCGAACGGACGAGCGACGGTGATGCCCGACCACGGGAGCCGCGATTTGAAAATCGGCACGCTTCGCGCCGCGATCCGACAACTTGGCGTCGATTGGGCGCAATTCGAGCGGGCGTAATCGTCGAACGCCGTCATAGGATGCCGGACCACATGGAGCCAGGTCCTTCTCTCGACCCGCAACCCAGCCGCTTCGTCGTCGGCATCGACTTGGGGACGACCAACAGCGCGCTGGCTTACGTCGACACGGCGGAGGAACCGTGGCGGGTTCGCACGTTCGACATTCCGCAATTGGTCGCGCCAGGGACCATCGAGACGCGCGAGACGCTGCCGTCGTTCCACTACCAACGTGGCGCGGAAGAATTCCCCGCCGGAGCACTGCGGCTGCCGTGGTCACTCGACGATCCGGATTACGCCGTCGGCGTGATGGCGCGCGACCACGGTGTGCTGGTGCCCGGGCGGCTGATTGCCAGCGCCAAGTCGTGGCTGTGCCACTCAGGAGTCGATCGCTCGGCCGAACTGCTCCCTTGGCACGGCGCGCCGGACGTTGAAAAGCTCTCGCCGGTCGAGGCCAGTGCGCGTTACCTGGCCCATCTGCGCTCGGTGTGGAATGCCCGCTTCGCCGATCATCCGCTGGAGGAGCAGGACGTCGTGCTCACGTTGCCGGCGAGTTTTGACGAGGTGGCGCGCGAGTTGACCGTGCGCTCCGCCGCGCGGGCCGGCCTGCCGCGCGTCTTGCTGGTCGAGGAGCCGCAGGCGGCGTTCTATGCGTGGATCAATGCCCAGGGTGCCGATTGGGAGCGCGTCGTTCGCCCCGGGCAGAAGATTCTGGTGTGCGACATCGGCGGCGGGACCAGCGACTTCACCTTGCTGCGCGTGCGTGGCCAGGCCGACGGCAAGGTGCGGTTCCATCGCGTGGCGGTCGGCGAGCACCTGATCCTCGGCGGCGACAATCTCGATCTGGCTCTCGCGCACCACGTCGAGCGCCGGCTGACAGGCGACGGCAAGCTCGAGCCGCGCGCTTGGAGCGTGTTGGTACAGAAAGGCCGGCAGGCGAAAGAGACGCTGCTTGCGCCCAACGCGCCGGAGTCGCTAGTCGTGCATCTGCCGGGTTCCGGCGCTCGATTACTCGGCGGCGGCATGCAGGTCGAACTCAGCCGCGACGAAGTGCGGCACCTGTTCTTCGACGGATTTTTGCCGGCCGTGCCGCTCGACGCCCGACCGAGCAAGCAGCGCTCCGGGTTCCGCGAGTTCGGCCTCCCCTATGCCCCCGACGCCGCGATGACCCGCTACCTGGCTGCGTTTCTCACGGCCCATCGCCACGTGGCGCTCGACGAGTCGGAGGACAGCGCCGCCGCGGCGTCCGACCACGATCCCGCGCGGCCCGACCTGGTGCTGTTCAACGGCGGGTTCTTCGCTTCGGACGTGCTGCGCGAGCGGCTGCTGGACGTCTTGGCCAGTTGGTTCCACGAGCAGCGAACAAAGTCGCGTTGGTCGCCGCAGGTGCTCAGCAACGAGCGACTCGATCTGGCGGTGGCCCACGGCGCGGCGTACTACGGCATGGTGCGGCGAGGCCAAGGCGTGCGGATCGCCGCGGGGTTGGCGCGAACATACTACCTCGGCGTGGCAAGCACCACCAACGAGCCGTCGGCCGTGTGTGTCGTGCCGGCCGGGATCGAAGAGGGAACCGAGATCGAGTTGCGAGACCGGCAATTCGAATTGCGCGTGCGCGAGCCGGTCGAATTCCCACTGCACACCTCGGCGACGCGCTTGACCGATCGCCCCGGCGAGCTGGTGCCGGTCGATCCCGAACAGATGACCTCTTTACCGCCGATTCGCACGGTGCTCGAAACGGGGCGCCAGCGCGGCGAGGCGGCGACGCTGCCGGTGCATTTGCACGCTCGGCTCACCGAGATCGGCACGCTCGAGATGTGGTGCGCCGAAACGTCGGGCCCGCGGCGCTGGCGATTGCAATTTGACGTTCGCGCCGCGACCGAAACCGATCGCCGTGGGCACACTGGCTCCGGCGAGCAGCGCGGCATGCTCGACGAGGAGATTGTTGCTGCTGCACGCGGCCTGATCGAACGCGCGTTCAGTGCGTCGAGCGAACCGGTTCCACCTGAAGGGCTGATGAAGCGCCTGGCCGAGGCGATTGGCATGCCGCGAGCCGATTGGCCGCCATCGCTATTGCGATCGCTGTGGGAAGCAGCCGCGGAAATCGAGGCGGGGCGTCGACGGAGCGCCGCGCATGAAGCCCGCTGGCTGCACCTGGTCGGCTTCGCCCTGCGCCCCGGCTACGGCGTGGCGCTCGACGACTGGCGCGTGCAGCAAACGTGGCGGCTAATGCAAAGGAAGCTCACCCATGCCAGCCCCACGGGACGCGCGGAGTGGTGGATTCTGTGGCGGCGGATCGCCGGCGGCCTCGTCGCGGGGCAGCAGAAGTCGCTGGCCGAGCCGGTGCTGGCGGAGCTGCGCGCCGTTCAGCGGGCGCGAGAGAAGGGGCGCGGCGGCGACTTCAGGCCGGCGGCCCACGAAGCGGCCGAGTTGTGGCGAGCACTGGGAGCGATGGAACTGTTGAACACGGCGACGAAAGAAGAGCTCGGGAACCTGGCAATCGAGTTCGCGGCTCGCGAGAAGACGCCGACGATCTCCGCTGCGCAGCTTTGGGCGCTCGGCCGACTAGGCACTCGGCAGCCGACCTATGGCCCGTTGAATGCCACAATCGCGCCCGAGGTGGCCACCAAGTGGGCCAGGCGTATCATGACGATGAAACAGGAGCCGGAAACCGCAGCATTGGCCGTGATGCAATTGACTCGCCGGACGCTCGATCGCTATCGCGACGTTGCCGACGACGTGCGCCAACAGGCGATTGTGTGGCTCGAGCGACACGGAGCGCCGGAACACTTTGTGCAGTTGGCGCGTGAGGCCGGCCAGCTTGCCGACGAGGAGCAAGGGTTGGTATTCGGCGAATCGTTGCCGCACGGCCTGCGTATTTTGTGAGCGAGACGTTGCTGATGGATCAAGGCCACGAAAGATCGAAACCTCGGCGCGACTGGATCGTTGTCGCCATCGGAGTGTTCAAGCTGTTCAAGGCGGCGCTGCTGCTGGCCGTGGCATTCGGGGCGATCCAACTGCTGCACCACGACGCCGCGGAGACGATTGCTCGTTGGGCCCACACGATGCGCGTCGACCCAGGCAACCATATCTTCAACATGGCAGCGAGCAAGGTGCTCAACCTCGACGAGCGGCAACTGCACGAGCTCAGTGCCGGATCGTTCTTCTACGCCGCCCTGCTGCTGACCGAAGGCTGCGGACTGTTGGCGCAGCGTCGCTGGGCCGAGTACTTCACCATCTTCATCACCGGCTCGCTGATTCCGATGGAGCTGTACGAAATCTGGCGGCGCGTGACGATACTGCGCGTGGCAATCCTCGTGATCAATATCGCGGCGGTGTGGTACCTGGTATACCGCCTACGGCACGACAAAGAAGGGTCACGGACTACAGGCTCCGGGCTCCAGGAAAACGGCGAGCACGCCTCCCGTAGCCCGTAGCCCGAAGCCTGTAGCCCACCGGCTACGCCAGCAGCTTTTGCACGACCTCGCCTTCCACGTCGGTCAGGCGGAAGTTGCGGCCCTGGAACTTGAACGTCAGCCGCTTGTGATCGAGTCCCAGCAGGTGCAGGATCGTCGCCTGTAGATCGTGCACGTGCACCTGGTCTTCGACGGCGTTGTAGCCCAGCTCGTCGGTCCCCCCAAGCGTGATGCCGCGCTTCACGCCGCCGCCGGCCAGCCACATCGAGTAGCCATCGACGTGATGGTCGCGCCCGATCAGGTCGCGCGGCTCGCCCATCGGCGTGCGGCCAAACTCTCCGCCCCAAATAACCAGAGTGTCGTCCAACAGGCCGCGCTGTTTCAGGTCGGCCACCAAGGCCGCGGCGGGTTGATCGACCTCGCGGCAGATCTTGTCTAGCGGCTCGCCGAGGTTCGTGTCCTTGTTGCCGTGATGGTCCCAGTCGGTGTGATAAAGCTGCACGAACCGCACGCCGCGCTCGACCAGCCGACGGGCCAACAGACAGTTATTGGCGAACGAAGTTTTGCCAGGCTCGACACCGTAGGCCGCCAGTGTCGAGGCCGTCTCGCCCGAGATGTCCATCAGTTCCGGGGCGCTCGACTGCATGCGGTAGGCCATCTCGTAAGCAGCGATGCGCGTGGCAACTTCCGGATCGTCGACCGCTCGTTGATGCCGGCGGTTCAGCGCCGCGACTGTGTCGAAGAACTGCTGCTGCTCGGTAGCGTCGACGCCGGCGGGGCGGGCGAGATTCAAGATCGGCTCGGGCCCCGGCAGCAGCGGCACTCCCTGGTGCGCGGTCGGCAGGAATCCCGAGCTCCACAACACGCTGCCGCCGCGCGGCCCGCGCGGACCCGATTGCAGCACCACGAATCCCGGCAGGTCGTGCGCCTCGCTGCCGATGCCGTAGGTGATCCATGAGCCCATGCTCGGCATGCCGAACCGCGACGAGCCGGTGTTGACGAACAACTTTGCGGGGCCGTGGTTGAACACGTCGGTCTTCATGCTCCGCACAATCGCGATGTCGTCGGCCACGCTGCCCAGGTGCGGCAGCAGCTCGCTGATCTCGGCCCCCGATTGGCCGTGCCGCGAGAATTTGCGGCGCGAGCCGAGCAGCTTCGCATCCCCCTTGATGAACGCGAACCGCTTGTTCTTGGTGTATTCCTGCGGCACGACCCGGCCGTCAAGCTCTCGCAACTTTGGTTTGTCGTCGAACAAGTCGAGCTGGCTTGGGCCGCCGGCCATGAACAGAAAGATCATGCGCTTCGCCTTGGCCGGGAAATGCGCGGGCCGCGGCGCCATCGGATCGCCGGCACGCTCGGCAGTTGCTCCCGCGGCGCCATCAGCCAACAGCGACGCCAGCGCCACCGAACCGATGCTCAAACCGGCCTGGCCGAAGAATTGCCGACGCGTAACGTTCAGCAGCGGATCGTGCGACATGCTCGTTTATTCCCGTGTCACAAACTCGTCGGTATTCATCAGCACCCGAGCCACGGCGGTCCAGGCCTTCACGTCGTCGTCGGTGCTCTGACGCTGCCTGGCTAGAAACTTCTGCAGGTCCTTCAACTCCCCATCGCCTGGCGCACGGACCAGGCACAGCCGAAACGCGTACCGCAGCCGCCCGCCATCGTCGCCTGAAGGTGCCTCGGCTAACACGCGCTTCGCCATCCCACCTGCCAGTTCCATGAAGCCGCGATCGTTGGCCAGCGTCAGGGCTTGCAGCGGCGTGTTCGAGCGTGGCCGGCGGGTGCACGTGGTTGCCGCGTCGGGAGCGTCGAACGTCGTCAGCAGGGGATACGGGCTGGTGCGCCAGAAATAGGTGTACAGCGTGCGGCGATAGCGATCCTCGCCGGTGCTCTCCTTCCAGAACTTCGCGCGCTGCGTGAAGCGGAACACGCCGTCGGGCTGCGGCGGATAAACCCCCGGACCACCGAGCGTCGGCGAGAGCAAGCCACTGGCAGCCAGCGCCGAGTCGCGAATCACCTCGGCCTCGAGCCGCAGCCGCGCTTGCCGGGCCAGCAGCTTGTTGTAGGGATCGCGGGAGCGCACGTCGGCCCGACCCTGCGAGCTTTGCCGATATGTGGCGCTGGTAACAATGAGGCGGTGGAGGGCCTTGAGACTCCAGGCAGTCGGGGGCTGGGGACTAGGGGCTGGGGACTGCCCAGCAGCATCATCCCCAACCCCCAGTTCCCAGCCCCCCGCCCCGCGAACGAAGTCCGCCGCCAGCCAGTCGAGCAGTTCAGGATGGGTCGGCCGATCTCCTTGCGTGCCGAAGTCGTTCTCGGTCGCCACGATTCCCTGGCCGAAATACTGCTGCCACACGCGGTTCACCGTCACGCGCGGCGTGAGCGGATTGGCCGGATCGACCAGCCAACGGGCGAAATCGAGCCGCGTCGGCCGCTTCCCTTTCGCAGCCGCCAGCGGAGGCAGGACTGCCGGCACCGCAGGCTCGACTTTCGCTCCCGGTCGCAAGAAGTCGCCGCGCAGATGGACGAACGTGTCGCGCGGCTGCTTCAGTTCCTTCATCACCAGCGTGGTGGTGACGTTCGCCTTGAGCTGCTTCTGCCGCTCGAGCAGCTCGTCGAGCGACTCGACGATCACCAGCCGATCGCGATCGTGCTTCTTGAACTCCTCACCGAGCAGTTTTTTTTGCGCCGGCGTGCGCTCCTCGGCGGGCACTTTGAGCGCCGCGCGAAACGGTTCCATGACGCCCAGCGTGTCGGGGGCAGTCTTCGACTTGGCCAATTCGGCGAGCTCCGCCGCCAGGCGTTCTTCCCACTCGCGCTGCCGGATGGCGTTGTTCTCGTCGACATCGGCAATCCGTCGGCGCACATCTTCGATCTCGGCCAGCAGTGCCGGCTCTTCCTTCGATTGCTGCTCGGTGGGCACCGAGAGGGTCGGCTCATCGGCCCCGTTGAAGACCGCGAACAGTTGATAGAACTCGCGCTGCGAGACACGGTCGTACTTGTGATCGTGGCAACGGGCGCAGCCGACCGTCAGCCCCAGGAACACGCTGCCCGTGGTGCTCACGCGATCGACCACCGCCTCGACGCGGAACTGCTCTTTGTCGATTCCCCCTTCTTCGTTCTTCTGTGTGTTGCGATGGAACCCGGTGGCGATGATCTGGTCGAGAGCTGCCTTCGGGAGCATGTCGCCGGCGATCTGCTCGATCGTGAACTCGTTGAACGGCAGGTCGCGATTGAGCGCCTCAACGACCCAATCGCGATACTTCCAGATGCTGCGGCCGCTGTCGATCGTGTAGCCGTTACTGTCGGCGTAGCGGGCCAGATCGAGCCAGTGCCGTCCCCAGCGCTCACCGTAGTGCGGCGAGGCGAGCAAGCGGTCGACCAACCGCTCGTAGGCTTCGGGCGACGTGTCGTTCACAAACTCGTCGGTCTCGGCCGGCGACGGTGGCAAGCCGAGCAAGTCGAGGCTCAGCCGGCGAATGAGCGTGGCGCGATCGGCCTCCGGCGACGGCTTGAGCTTCGCCGCACGCAGCTGCTCGAGCACAAACGCGTCGATGCCGTTGCGAATCCAAGGATCGTCGAGCGCCGGCGGTTGGATGTCGCGCCGCAGCGGTTGATATGCCCAGTGGTCGCTCCCCTTCGGCTTGCTGACGTCGGCGGCTTGTTCGTCGGCTGGTCCCTTGGCCCCTTGGTCGATCCACTGCCGGATGATCTTCAACTCGGCAGCGGTGAGCCGGTCCCCTTCGCCTTCCGGCGGCATGGTGGAGCTATTTTCGCCCGTGGTGACGGCATCGATCAGCAAGCTCTCGCCGCTGCGGCCGGCGACGATGGCCGAGCCGCTGTTGCCCCCTTGGAGCATGCTGGCGGCGGTGTCCAGCCGCAGGTCGCCGTTCTGCTCGTCGGCGCCGTGGCAGCGGACGCAATGCTGCTGGAAGATCGGCCGGACCTGGCGCATGTAGTCGATCGTTTCGCTGGCCAGCAATGAGGCAGGCAACAAAGCGATCGCGGCGGCCAGAAAAGCAACGCGCGGCATTCAGGTGGCTCGGCAGGAAGGCGGGCGGGGCAGAGCACAGCGAAGTCCGTTTATCTTAATGCGCTAGACACAGGCCGGCAAACTTTTGGTGACCGGATCGGCGAACCGGCATGGTGTTTGCGACCATGGTCCAGCGGGCAATCAAACGACGATAGCAAGTTCGACTTGCGGAGGTTGCGATCATGGCCGGTAAAATGGACGAAGCGAAGGGTCGTGTGAAAGAAGCCGCCGGGGCGGCAGTGGACGACGACAAGTTGCGCGCCGAAGGCAAAAAGGATCAGGCCGTCGGTAGGGCGAAGGACGCGGTCGAGAAGGCCAAGCAGGCTGCCTCCGACGCCGCGCACGCCGTGAAGCACAAATAACGACTTGGGCAAACCATTGGTTCCAAGGAAGGCCTGCGCCTGGCACCCGAAAACGGACCGGCGCGGGCCTTTCGTTTTTGAGTTCGACGCACGATCAGCATGGCCACGGCTACGAGCGAACTTTCCCGATGTTCGGAAAACGATCGAGCGCCGGCCTACGCCGACGCGCTCAAAGCCTTCCATGAAGGTTTCCGTGCCGAACTGACAGCCATCGTCGACTCGTTGCCGTTGCGCGATGGCATGCGCGTGCTCGACATGGCCTGCGGCGACGGCTTCTACGCCAGCTTGCTGGCCCCGCGGGTCGCACCGCAAGGTATGGTGATCGGCCTCGATTCGAGCTTGCCGTATCTTCGGCATAGCAGGGAAGGAAGCGGCTCGTACGTTTGCGGCACCCTGGAGCGCTTTCCGCTCGAGGCCGAATCGTTCGACTTCGTCTGGTGCGCGCAGAGCTTGTACAGCTTGTCCGAGCCAGTCGCTGCACTGCGTCGTCTGCGCGGCGCACTGCGTCCCGGCGGCACGATTGGCGTGTTGGAAAACGATTCGATCCACGAAGTGCTTTTGCCGTGGCCGAGTGAGCTGGAATTAGCCGTGCGCCAAGCCGAACGCCGCGCATTGTGCAACCAGTCGCGTCGGCCAGAGAAGTTCTACGTCGGCCGCGAACTATCGGCCGTCCTGGCCGAGGCGGGTTTCGAGCCGATGAGCCTGCGCAGCCAGGTCATCGACCGCACGACGCCTCTGGCGCCGGCGGAACACTATTTCATGCGCAACTATCTAGCTCGGCTGAGCCAGCGCGTCGGTCCGTCTCTCGACGACGAACACCTCACCGAGCTGCGGCAACTCACCGATCCGCAATCGCCCGAATACCTGCTCGATCGCAAGCACGTGACGATCTC
The DNA here is from genome assembly GCA_036272935.1 of Pirellulales bacterium. Classification (GTDB taxonomy): domain Bacteria; phylum Planctomycetota; class Planctomycetia; order Pirellulales; family PNKZ01; genus DATAXP01. The sequence continues at coordinate 37,151 of DATAXP010000059.1, forward strand.
ATGGATGAACATCCTGGCGCTAGCCCGGCGGCCAGCGTTCGGCCAGCGTAGGGGCTTTTGACACGAGCGTTTGATTCCGTAAACTGGTGGGCGAAAGGAACTACCGATGAATGTCTACTTACGCATGATCGTGGCTTGCGCGCTGGTAAGCGTTGGATGTTCGTACGAGCCCACCCCCGGCGACGTGCGCTCCAGTCGCGATGTCGGCGCCGCCGAAAGCGAAACCGGTCCGGGCAACACGACTGGCATCGGCATGGGGACGGGCGGCATCGGCAGTGGTCCGACCGGCACGGGAGGCACGCAGCCGGCCGACAATCAGGCCGTCGAGAAGAATCCGGATTGAGGCGAGGCATCGGGCGACGGGCTCCGGGCTCCGGGCTACAGGAAAAACCCGAATGCCGCGCCTGTAGTCCGTAGCCTGTAGCCTATTTCCGTTCCGCCGGCTTCGACGAGACGCGCGCGTTGCGCATGCGCGCCAGATCGCCCTGCGCCGTCTTGAATCGCGCGACGGTCAGGCTTGCCGACTCGGGCTTGGTGATCGTCGCCCAATCAATCGCGTTGGCGACCTGTCGGATCAGCTCCGCCGAGGGGCGATCCAACTCGCGCGCCTGGTGCTCGAAGCCGATCATCATCTTGCCCGCCTCGGTGCCGTTCATCCGCGCGAAGCAGTCGGCTTGCAATGACCAGACGGCCGACGCCTCGGCGCGGCGCTCGTCGGGCACGCCTAGCCGCTGCATCTCGTGGTTCATCTGCTCCAGTAGCTTCGCGAGACGCTCGGCCTGCTCGTCGGCGGGCAGGGCGTTACAGTCGCGATGCGAGCGCTCCCAATGTTCGACCAACTCGGCCAGTACGGCGTCGTTGTCGACGGTTTCGCGCAGTCGCCGATACATGGCGAACTTCCGCAGCCGCAGCGAGAGATAATCGACCAGGTCCACGACGTGCTCATCGCCGCCGTCGAACAGCTTCTTGTAAAAGCCTTCCTGCACCGAGTTGAAGAACTTCAGCGTCTGACGGCGTGATGACTCGTCACCCTGCGTGAAATCCTTGCCCGACAGATACGCGTGCATCGAGCCCCAAAAGTCTTCCATCTCCTGGATCGCGGCGGCTAGCTCGTCAGCCGTCACCGTGATGCCGAACTCGGTGGTGGTCTGCAACGGCTCGTCGGCCGCCAGACGCGCCGCACCGGCCAGCCAACAGCACACCAGCAAGCATGATCGTCGCATCGAGGCGGTCCTTTGGGCTTCGGTCCGTGTGCGTGCAGCATCGGCGCGAGCTGCGCCAAGGGTGCGAAGTGTACCGATCGCTGCCGGCCGCGGCCAGAGCACCTGCGTGCTAGCAGTTGCGCAAAGTCTAGCGCCGCTCTGAAGACCGCGTGGGGCAGACATTCGTGTCTGCCGCGACAGTCGCGGCCGAAGGCAGGCAGGAATGTCTGCCCCACGCGACCAACGAGTTGGCTTGCCGTTTTCGGACAGATTCCCAGCTGCGATGAACAGCGCGGCCAGCCAGCAGCGGGACTCACGGCAGCGGTGATTGCTGCGCGGCAAGCGCCTCGAGGCGCTTCAGCCGATCGTCCTGCGACGGATGCGTCTCGAAGTGTTGATGAACGCGGCGGAACACGGTCCCCGCCGGCGACGTTGATCCGGTGTCCTGGTCGCCGCGTTGCGCCTGCCGATCGTGCAGATATTGGTTGAAACGCCGCGGAAACGACAGCGCCTGGTCAGCCGTCTGCCCGGCGGCACGCACCGCCTTGAATGCGTAGGCATCGGCGTCGTATTCCTGGTCCTTCGTGAAGCTGCGCGTCGCCAGGTTGTTGAGCACGGCCACGACGTTACCCGCCGTTGCATTGGCGACCTGCGTAGCACGTGCCGAATAGGTGAGCTGCTTGGCGCAGTGCCGCAGGTCGACATGCGCGATCTCGTGTCCCAGCACGAACTGCAATTCCTCGTCGGTCTTCACGAAATCCAGCAGTCCTTGGTGCACGTAGATATAGCCGCCGGCCAACGAAAACGCGTTGATGTCGTCGGGCTTGGTTTCCAGCGCGGTGAAGGTGTACTCGATGCCGGTTCGTTTGCGCTTAGCCAAGATGGGTGCCGCCAGGCGCACTAGCCGAGTCTGAATCTTCGCGTCGATAATTGCTTTTTGATCGGCCAGCACTTGCTCGTGCAGCTTGCGTCCCCAGTCGCGCTCTTCGGCTTCGGAAAGCTCGAGCCATTTTTGTCCCACGTTATCGCCGGCCTTGGTGACCTGCGTGGCGGCATCGAACACCCGATCGACCAGGCCGCCCGAGCTTCGCTTGTTGGCGTCGCCGTTGGGATTGCCGCGATCGCCTGAAGCGCCGCCGGTCGATCCCGCCACGTCGCCAAGCACGCTGGCCGCGTCGCCCGGCGAGGGGAGCGATCGACCGCCGGTCGCGGCGTCGGTTGCCTTGTCGCGCATGCGCCCGAGCACGTCGCTCGCCAGGTCAGCCACCGCACCGGGCAAGCTGCTCTCGCCCGCCGCACGATCGCGTACCGCGCCGATCGCCTCGGTTCCGAGTTTTTCGATCGTCGAGGCCATGCGGTCGACCGAGTCGTCAACCTTCCGCGCGCGGTCGCTGATCGGCGCGGTCGAGTCGTGGATGCCTTCGCGCACGCCTTGCGGAATCTGGTCGCGGGCAATCTCGCGCATGGCCTCGCGCGTTTGCTGGGCCTCGTAATGCACGAGCCACGCCGCGCCAAGGAGCACGACAACACCCACGAAGGCCAGGGCAACAAGCTTGTTGTTCATAGAATCACGCTCTTTAGAACTCGAAACGTCGCAGCAGAAACTCGCACATCTCCAGCGACAGCTTTTCCGGAAAATCAAACGTACCATGCAGGATCGTCACCTTGAAGCTGCCCGAGTCGGGCTGCCAGTACGTGCGATCGTCGCGCGGCACGGTGCGCAGCACGCCGCCCGGCGGGCGCGATTGCAGGATCGAGTTGATCGAAAGCTCCAGCTTGCCCGCCAGGGGCATCGTGTGTGGCGGCAGCGGATCGTTATAGGCGACCCAGCCGACAATCCCCACCCGCATCAACAGGGCGGCGTAATTCGATTTCACATCGACCAGTCCATAGCGATGCAACGCCGGCCGGTCCTGCCACCACTTGATCCCCTCGGGCTTCGCTGGTCGCGGCGCCCCCAGCGAAGGCTCGGCCAGCAGTTCACGGTAGAACGCCACCGGCCCCGGAGCGACGGTGCCCGTGGCCGTGACGAGCAGCGCGTCGCCGCGCTCGACCGTCACCCCCGAATCGACCGCATAGCCGGCGTCCTGCACTTCCGAGGCGGTCAGCTCGACGTCCGTTTCACGCCAGTGGATCACCCCCATCGCGAAGCGCTCGGCGGGCCGCTCGTTCACGACGCGGTCGTTGACGATCAGCTCGCTGCGGACCGAATAGTCTCCCTTAGGCCAACCCCCGGCCGGCGAGGGAACCTGTTCGTGGAACCGTTGCTGCTTCGAGCCCGCAGCCAAGGGATGCTTTAGCTCGGCGACGATCTTGTCGCGTGCCGCCTCGTCCTTCGCGTCCTTCTTCACCGCCCCGGCTGACCGCTCGTGGTGTACGAGTTGAAAGTGCAGCACGATCCGGTCGTCGGGAACCGCAACCGGTGTCTCCAGCGCGATGTCGCACACCAGCGGCGTGGTGATCAATGCCCACGACGGCTGCTGGCCGACCGACGTGCGGCTTGCCGCGCTTCCCGTGGCGGGGAGCAGGCAGACGAAATCTCTGCCCAGCCGCAGAGCCCCGGTCTTGGGCAGCAGGCTGGAAAACGTCAACGTGCTGGTCGCCTTGAGTCCTTCCAGCGCGCCTTTAAGCTGCTGGGCGTGGGCCGCTTGTTGGTAACCTTCGAGTGCCTCGTTGCGATTGGGAAACACCGCCATCGCGCGCTGGAAGCAGCGCATCGCCTCGGCGTAATCCTCGCGCGCGGCGGCTGCCTTTCCGGCTTCGCAATCGGCAAGATACGACTCGCGGGCGCGGTCGCCGGCCGTCGCGGCCACCGTAGCCGCCAAGGCGGTCACCTGATCCAGCGAGCCGGGATCGGCGATCTTCGAGGCGGCGGTGAACTCGTCGGCCGCCCGCCGCGGGTTGCCGTCGGTCGCGCTTTGCCGGCCGAGCTGCATCTGCCGGGCGAACCGTTGCCGCTGCTCGATCCGATTGCGCACCTCCTCGACCGATTGTTCGATCCGTTTGCGCTCGACCTGCGATGGCGCACCAAGGTTCCATAGCCGCACGGTGTGGTCGAACGATCCGGTGGCGGCGACGGCCCCGTTGGGAAAAAAAACGTCACAGGTCAGCGCGTCGCTGTGGCCGGTGAAGGTGCGCATCACGCCGCCATCTTCGCACGAGATCAGCCTGGCCAGCCGATCGCTCGAGCCGCAGAGGATGCGCGTTCCGCCGGGACTGACGGCCACGGCGGTCGGCCGGGCCGGCGCGCTCATCGGAGTCCAGGTGGCGATGGGCTGTTGCGATTCCAAGTCCCACCAGCGCACGGTGCCGTCGTCGCTGCACGAGGCGGCACGCATCTCGACGGGGGAAATGGCCGCCGATCGCACAGGTCCCGAGTGTCCTTCGAGCCGCGCCAGTTCCCGGAAGGTTGCGACGTCCCAAACGTGCAGCATGCCGGTCGATTCGCCGGTGATCGCCCGCCGGCCGTCGGCACTGATGGCCAGGCACAGAATCTTTCCTCGCAACAGTTCGCGCTTTTGCGAGGCAGACTTGTTCAACAGGTCCCACAGAATCAATTGGCCGTCGTCGCCGCACGAGAGTAGATGCGATTGCGCCGGATAGTAAGCCACGCCGGTCACGGCCCCCTGGTGTCCGCTAAGCGAGAACTCTTCGGTGCCCGTCGTGGCGTTCCACACTCGGACGACGCCATCGTCGCCGCCGCTGGCGACCTGCCGCGAGTCGGGGCTGATCGCGACGGCGTTGATTCGCCCGCGGACAGCAAGCATGCCGCGCGGTTGCCGGCTTTGCGGGTCCCAAAGGCGGATTTCGGCGTCGTCGCCGGCACTGGCAATCAGGCTGCCATCGGGCGACGCGCCGAGGCAGTGCACCGGTCGCGCGTGCTCGGCGAATACCGCCAGTTCATCGCTGGGCGTCTCGGTCGTGCCACGGTCGCTGCTGCGCGAAACGATCGCGGCGATCGCCCCGCCTCCCAATAGCACCATGACCGCCGCAACAACCACCACGTTGCGGCGACGGCGGCGGGTGAGCGTTGCGGAGCTTGCCATATTGGGGAATCGCGTGTGCGCTCGCAGATCGATCGGTGCGACACTATTTGGTGGCTGTTGCTGGCGCGGGCATCCGCAGGCAGCGCGGCAAGGTGCCGAACTCGCCGTCGAGCGTCTTGGTCAACGACTCCCACTCGGGACGCTGGCGGCGAAACGTCGCCAAGGCTGCGGCCATGAATCGGAAATTCCACGAATCGACGCCGCGTTTCAGCAGATCGCGGCGCGCGCCGTTGAGTTGCTTGGTGATCGTCACGTCGTAGACGGTGGCCAGATCGAACGCCAGCACGCAATACTCGTCGAGCATCTTCACATAGCGGGTGATCCTTTCCAACTCGGGACCGAACGCTGCGTCGGCACTGGCACTCATCCTGAGCGTCCCGAGCAATTCGGCCAGCGACTTTCGCTGTGCGCCGTCGGCGCTCCACTCGCCGGGATCGACATCCTTGGGTAGTTTTGAGAAATCGCGCACCGCTACCTGTAAGCCCTTGTCGGAATCGGGCGAGACGTCGTCCTTCTTCAACGCGATCAAATTACCGTCAAGCACCTTGACGATCGACGCGAGCAGGGCTGTTTGCTTTCGCCGGGTTGCGTCGGCCGCAAGGAATTGCTCGATGAACGCTGGCCGCAGCAGTTGGCGCATCGCCCAGGCGCGGCTCGACTCGTCTCCGCCGAGCGCAACTTTCATCAACGGCAGCCGCACGCGCTCGTCGGCGATCATCTCAAGCGACGCCTTGTCATACTTTGTCGTCACAGCGTTCAGATCGTTGGCGTTGGCCAGCACAGCCGCCGCCAGGTCCACGCTGCGCGAATCGTCAGCCGGCAGCAGATCGTTCACCAGGGCGGTGCTGTCGGGGATCGGTGCGTCGCGCAGCCGCTTGCCGACGGCCTCGGCATCGATCTCCGAGCGATCGTCGCGATAGATTGCCAGCGCCACGCCGCGGAGCGTCGCATCGCCGTAAAGCAACATCTGCTGGGCGATGCGCCCGGCCAACGGCGGCTCGTCGCGGAAGAACTCCTGGAGTTCGGCTTCGGAAATCGCTGGCGGGACCACCATGCGGTGCCTGTCGAGCAACACCTTGGCTAGCGGGTAAGCAGCTCGCGATCGGCATTGGACGATCGCGGCGATCACATCCCCCGCGTGGTCGCTGAGCAGTCCGGCGTCGCACTCGCGCTCGATGGCACGCGCCTGCTCGGAAGTAAGCGCCGGCAACTGAGCGCGCACCAGCGCCAACCGCTCCTCGGCGTTGCGACACTGCGCCGCCGCGAACGCAGCGATCGGCTGATACGCTGCCGGACTGGCGGCGACGAGGGCAATCAATGCTGGAAGTTTTGCGTGGTCGAATCGCCGGGGGTCGGCTTCGAGCGCACGGGTTGCTGCCTCGATCGAGGTGCTTTCGCTCGAGACCAACAGCGACCAGCACAGCTCACTTAGGCGCGGCGGAGATTCGCGCGTCAACCGTTCGACAGCGAGGCGCGAGCCCGCCTTGTGGCCGCTGCGCGCCAATGCAGTCAGCGCCGTCCATGCCAGGTCGGCATTCTTCGACTCGGCAAGCTCGGCCGCGCGATCGACTGCTTCGGGGGACAATTCGGTACGGCGATCCTGCTTGCACGCCGCTTCGAGTTCGCGGAGGGCCTTGATCTCGACGATTGCCGCGGCGTCGTAGTTCTTGCTTCCCGAACCAGCCGCCCGCCGCAGCCGCTCGAGCGTTCGCGTCATCGCCGCCAGATTCGTCGCTGCTTCATCCGCCGCCGCGCGCTCGGCGCGCAGCGCCAGCAGCGTCTCGCTTTGCTGCTCGGCCGAACCGGATTCGAGCAACAGTTGACGGTCGATCTTTTCCGACCGCTCACGCTCGATCGACGCAATCGAGGTGAGATCGCGATCGAGCTCGTCGATCGTTCGCGCGGCATCGCTCGACGAGCCTGGTGCCGACGCATTGAGCTCGGCGATGAACTCGTCGGCGTTGTGGTAGCGCGCTTGCGAGCGCAGCGCACTGCTGTCGATCATCAGCGATTTTTCTGCCTTGGCGGCGCGCTCGTTCCACTGCTGCTGAAGCCGAGGAACCGGATCGGGCCCCAAGCCGCCGCTCGACGTTGATCCGGTCGACGAAAAGACAGCCACCGCGCCGCAGAGGGCCGCGCCCAAGATCAGCAGTCCGGCAATCCCGCCGTACCACGTGGCTCGGAAACGCCCTCGCGGCGAAGGTGCCTGGGGCGATGTGGATGTGCCGCGTACCGACGATTGCATTGAACATGCCCTGTTGCGCGCGGCTCGACGGGGTCCGAAAGGCCGCTCCCGATCGCAATTGCATGATAAAACTGTCGACCACAGACCGCAAGTTTTACCGAACCGCCAGGCTCGCGCGACGCCGTCTGGGTCCGATTCGGAAACGCGGAAAAAAACCTTTACTTTCCCGCGGATCACCGTCTAGCATAACGAAATTCTGCGGACGCCGACGGCGCGGTTTGGTGCCGAGGTTCACGTGCTGGGAACACGATTATCTCCAACCCGGGAAAGGGGCACGCATGCGTAAGCAAGCGACATTGGTTGCGATGACATTGGTAGTCGTTTGCGTTTCGTATCTCGTCGCCCATGGCGAGTACCGTACTTGGACCGCCAACGGTGGACTCCACACCACGCTTGCCGAGTTCGTCGAGTTGAAGCCGGACGGCATGGTCGCCTTGCGTAAGAAAGACGGCCCGGTGATCAATGTGCCGCTCGACAAGCTCAGCGACGCCGACAAGGCGTTCGTTCGCCAGGCCACCGGCACGACCCCCTCGACCGGAACAAAATCATCGACCGCAGCAACGCCGCAACCGGTCGTCGATCCCAAACAGCCGAAGAAAAGCGAGGCCGACGCGACCCGCGCGCTCAAAGCGGTCGTTGCCGAGGCCGAGGAGTGCAGAACTGCCGACGAGGCAGCGCTGCTGCTGACGATGTTCTTGTCGGACGGCTCGATTCCCGACAGCGTGCGCACCGCCGCCCAGGAAAAGGCCGCCGAATGGCAAGGCATGGTCGACAAAGGACTGGTGCGCCTGGGCCGCAAATGGTGTACGGTCGATGAGGTGCGCAATGCGCGAGTCCAGGCCTCGTTCCTCATCAACCAAGGTCTGGAAATGGTGCGGCTTAGCCAGGACCGCATCGCTTTGGAGAAATTGCTCGAGGCCAGCAAGACCGACCCCGACGGCATCCAGGCCGACTTCGTGATCGCCACCGTGTATGCTCTGGCAGCCCGTAATTTCGACAAGGCCAACCAGCACTACGAGGTCTGCCTGCGCCGCGATCCGCAAAACGTCGCCGTGCTCAACAACCTGGCGCTGGTCGAAATTCGCCTTGGCCAGCAGGCCGAGGCCGTGCAGCACTGGAAGAAGGCGGCCGGCATCCGCTACGACCAGCGGCTGGCGCAGAATATCGGCCGCCTGCTCGACCAGGCCGGCAAGCGGAAGATCATGGTGCCGCCGTCGGTGCTCAGCCAGTTGAGCGACGTGTACGCCTCGATGGTGGTGACGAACAAAGTGTTCGGTGCCGACAAGCATCGCGGCTGGCAGTATTTGCTGGTGCCGATCGACTCGCTGGAAGAGGCCGCCGCCGATCCGTCGCTGGCCGCATCGGCCGCCAGCGGCTCGCCCGACGAGATGATCCCGATCGGCTCGGGGGCCGGATTCGTCGTGTTCGGTAACTATATTCTCACCAATCGCAACTTCACCAAGGGTGCTTCCGACTTCCAGGTTTCGAATCCCAACGACAAAGGAAGCATGCTGCCGGCCACGTTGGTCGCTTCGAGCAAAGACAGCGACCTGGCCGTGCTGAAGTGCGACGCCCTGAACTGCCCGCCGCTGCCGATCGATGACGATCTGGTGTTCCGCGTCGGCAGCGAAGTTTGCGTGACCAGCTTCGGCCTGTCGGATGTGATGGGCATGAACGTCAAGTCGACGCACGGCAACATCATGTTTCCGCCCAGCACCTCGGCCTGGAACATGGTGCAGTACAACGCCACGGACCCGGGCCGCGGCGGCGGACCGGTGTCCGACAGCATGGGCAATGTGGTCGCGATCCACTGCAAAGGGTTCGATGCCTCGGCGGTGCACTACTGCGCGGGCATTCCCATGGTGCGCGCCAAGCACTTCCTGCAAGAATCGATCGAAGGCTTTCAGCCGACGCCGCGCAACAAGGCCGATCAGCCGTGGGGCCAAATCGAGCAGCAGGCCGCCAAGAGCACCGTCTCGGTGGTTGCGCGTGGCAAAGCGCAAGACGTCGGCTTGTCGAAGCGGCTCGGCGACGGTTACCTGCAAGACAACTCGTGCGTCTTCTGCAACGGCAAAACGAAGGTGAAGTGCCCCGCCCCCGGCTGCTCGCGCGGCACCGTGCCACGGCAGCAGACCGTGGCGAGCACGGAGCCGATCAGCGGCCGCAGAATCACCGAGACACAGACGATCCGCGTTCCCTGCTCACACTGCCACGGCAGCGGCACGGTGACCTGCCCCGACTGCCACGGCTCGGGGATCGACCGCAGCCTGGTCTCCGGTCGATAGGCGTTCACGGTGCTCCCCAGCCGCCGCCGCCGGGCGTTTCGATGATCAGTTGATCGCCTGGTTGGGATTGGAACTGGTCACCGTACTTCAACGTTTCGATCGATCCATCGGCCCGCCGCAGCCAGTTGCGCCCCAGCGCGCCGGGCTGACCGCCTGCCTGGCCGTAGGGCGCCCAGGGACCGCGGCGCTGCGAGAGGATCGACACTTCGAGCGCGCGCAGAAACTCGAGCCGCCGCACGATGCCGTCGCCGCCACGATGCACCCCCGCGCCTCCCGAGCCGCGACGTATCGAAAACTCCAACACCCGCACCGGCCAGCGCTGCTCGAGTACTTCGGCATCGGTGAGCCGAGTGTTGGTCATGTGTACTTGAACAGCATCGGCACCCGGACCCGCGGCGGTCGCACCGCTGCCGCCGCAGATCGTCTCGTAATAGCCGAACGTCGCGTCGCCGAAGACCACGTTGTTCATTGTCCCTTGGCTGGCGGCGGCGAGGCCCAGCGCGCCCAACAGCACATCGACCACGCGCTGCGACGTTTCGGTGTTGCCGCCGACGACCGCGGGACACGTTTCCGGCATGGCCCCCTCGGGCGGTCGGAGCAGGCACTCGGGCAGGACCAGACGCACCGCAGCCAGCACCCCCTGGTTCAACGGAATATCCTCGTCGATCAGCACGCGTAGCGAGTACATCACCGCCGCCGTGACAATCGCCCGGTTGGCATTCAGGTTTCCCGGCAGCACCGGCCCGGTGCCGGCGAAGTCGATCGTGGCCGCGATGGCAGACTGCTGGCCGTCTGCTGCCGGCGGCGCGATGGTGATCGCGACGCAGATCGGCGAGCCATCGTCCAAGTGATCGAGAAACTCGTATCGACCCGGCGGAAACTTCGCCAGTGCCGCGCGCATCTTCCGCTCGGCCGCCGCTTGGATGTGCCGCATGTAGGCTTCGACCACTGACCAGCCGTAGCGCTCGACCAACCGCAGCAGGTCGCGTGCTCCCTGGTTGTTCGCCGCCGCTTGGGCCGCAAGATCGGCGAGATTGTCGGCCACGTTCCGCGTGGGATACACGGCGCCAAGCAACTCGTCGCGCAGTTGCTCGAACCGCGACTGGCCTCGATCGAGCAGCTTGAAATTGCGAATCAGCACGCCCTCTTCGGCCAGGTTGCGCGAGAACGGCGGCAGCGAGCCGGGACGGATGCCACCGATCTCGGCATGGTGAGCACGGCTGGCGGTAAAAAACAGCAGCCGCCCGCTTTGCGGATCGTACACCGGCGTGACGACCGTGACATCGGGCAGATGCGAGCCGCCGCGGTACGGATCGTTGGTGACGAACACGTCGCCGGCGGCCATGTCGGGATTATCGGCCAACGTACGGCGCACCGTCTCGCTCATCGCCCCCAGGTGCACGGGGATGTGCGGCGCGTTGACCACCAACTCGCCCGTGGAGGTGAACAGCGCACAACTAAAATCGAGCCGCTCCTTCACGTTCACGCTGCTGGCGGTGTTGCGGAGCGTGATCCCCATCTGCTCGGCGATCGCGGCGAACTGGTTGTTGAACACTTCCAGCATCACCGGATCGGCTGCCGTGCTCACCGAGGCTTGCGGTTTGGTGTCGTGATGCTCGATCAGCAGCTCGCCATATTCCAGCACGCGCGCCCTCCAGCCGGGGTCGATGACGGTCGTGGAGATCGCTTCGCGCACGATCGCCGGGCCGGTGATCACGTCGCCCGGCTGCAACTTGGACCGCGTGAAGAGCTTTGTTACGGAAGGTTCGTTGTCGAACCAGCTGGTGACCTGCCCCTGGGCTTCGAGCTTGCGATCAAGCATCGGCAACGGCGGCACGGCAAGCTGCTCGGTTCGCCCCGTCACCTCGACACGCGCGGCCACAATCTCCAGTTCCCGGCCGGCGTGGCGATAGCCGTAGAGTTTTTCGTGGGCCGCTTCGTACGCCGCGGGCCAATCGCCATCAGCCGGTCGTTCGATGGTCAGATACGCGTCGAGGCCTCGATAGCGCAGGTCGAGCAGTTCGCGCACGTCGATGCGCGTCGCAAGGATGCCTTCGGCCTGCACTTCATCGCGCGCGGGGGCCGCCAGCTCGTCGAACGTCGTGCGCAACGCGGCGACTGTTTCGGCCGAGTAGGGGCGATAGACGCCGGCAGCGCGGTGCCGCGAGACCTCGGCCAGGCCGATGCCGTAGGCGCTCAATATGCCGGAATCAGGATGATTGAGCACCTGCCGGATGCCAAGTTCCCGCGCCACGGCGCAAGCATGCTGCGGCGCGGCACCGCCGAACGCCACGAGCACGTAATCGCGCGGGTCGGCTCCCTTGGCAATCGAAATGGCTTGCACCGCCTTGACCATGTTGGCATTGGCCACGCGCAGAAAACCTTCGCACAGCTCGTGCGGCGAGTAGCGGCGGCCGGTCGCGGCAATGATCTGATCGATGAGCGCGTTCAGCCGCGCTCCGACCGCTGTCCGATCGAGCGGAAACGGAAACGAATCGGGCAGAATCTTGCCCAAATAAAAATTCAGGTCGGTCACGCTCAGCGGGCCGCCGCGACCGTAGCAGGCCGGACCCGGATCGGCCCCGGAGCTATCGGGCCCGACGACGAGCTTCACGCCGTCGAACGCACAGATGCTGCCGCCGCCGGCGGCCACCGTGTGAATGGCCATCATCGGCGCCACGACGCGCACGCCCGCTTTCTCGGTTTCGTACTCTAGTTCGTAGCGGGCGTCGAAGCGGGCCACGTCGGTACTGGTGCCACCCATGTCGAAGCCGATGGCACGCTCGAACCCGACAGCCTGGGCCACGCGCGAGAAGCCCACCACGCCTCCGGCAGGCCCCGAAAGGATGCTGTCTTTGCCGACAAACTGCTCGGCCGCGACGAGCCCGCCGGCGCTGGTCATCAATCGCAACTGAGCTTGTGGCAGCGCGCGGCGCAGTCGTTGCACGTACTGACGCAGCACCGGGTTCAAATAGGCGTCGACCACCGTGGTGTCGCCGCGCGAGACAATCTTTACCAGCGGTGCGACCCGGCTGCTGGTGCTGATCTCGTCGAAGGCAAGCTCCCGCGCGATGCCTTCGACCATCTGCTCGTGCTCGGGAAATCTGTAGGCGTGCAACAGGCAGATCGCCAGGGAATCGATCTGCTGCTCGCGCAGCGCGGCAAGCTGCTGGCGCACGGCGGCGCGGTCGGGCGCTTTGAGCACCTGGCCGTCGACCGTGGTCCGCTCGTCGATTTCGACCATGGCGACAAACAGCGGCTCGGGCTTGCGGATCGTCAGGTCGAACAAGCGCGGACGGTTCTGGTAGCCGATGTGCAGGATGTCGCCGAAGCCACGGGTGGTGATGAAGGCGGTGCGCGCGCCACGGCGAGTGAGCAGGGCGTTCGTGCCGCGCGTCGTGCCCAGCCGCACCACGCAAGGCGGGATCGGCTCGTCGAGCCGCAGCCCCAACAACCAGCGGATCGCCATCACCGGCGCTTCGTCGGGCGACGCCAGCTCGTATGCTTGGTCCGCGTGCGGCGCGGCATCCAGTGGCTCGGCCAGCTCGAGCGTGCCGCTGGGGCGATCGAACCCGGCGACTTGCGACGCGGCGACTCGGCGACCGGTGGCATCGACCAGTCGCAGCTCGTAGCCGCGCCAAAAACCGTCGGGATCGGCCGAGCGCGCGGGATCGACAATGCGCTGCTGTGAAGAGTTCGCGGCAACGGCACCCTTGACGATTCCGGAGCTGAGCAGCTTGTGCCGCCGCAGTTGGCCGTCGGGCGACCGCATGAAACAGTCGGTGAACGTGCCGCCGACGTCGATCCAGAATTCGGTCATCGCGGTCATCGGGCGGAATTGGTCCCGGATGCGGTCGCCGCCAGCGCCCGGCATTGCCGCTGCGCTTCGTCGACAATCTGCGATTCGATCGCCTGCGACCAGCGGTTCGGCAGACCGTAGTAGACCTGGGCGTTGGCCCCTTCGTAGCCTCCTTCGGCGAGCACGCGCCGCGACGGGATGTACGCCATCACGTCGTTCGAGTAGCCTGCGACCCAGGTGGCCGGCCCCAGTTCATGCTTCAGCCGCAGTGCATAATCGACCACCACTTCGCCGCCCAAAAAAATCCAGCGCTGTTCGCCCAACTGCCATACCTCGATCGGATAGGGATACGTCTCGCGCAGTGACTGGCCAGCGTCGAGGCCTGCCAGCAATCGCCGGGCGAGCGCGGCAACATGCGCGTTGCGCGATTGGGTGTTCTGTTCGAGCTCATCGCGCGTGGGAGGCTTTTCGAGCCGCAGCGGGATTTCCGCGTAGCTTGTTAGCAATGGTCCGGTGACCGGTTGCATCGCCCCGGCAAGCACTTCGTCAACGGCGACCGCCAATCGCCCGCCATAATGCTGGGCGAGTTCCACAGTATCTCGGGGGCGCGGGGCCTGGTCGCCGCCGCAGCCGGCCCAGAACAGCGCGATCGCGCCGGGATGCGCTGCTTCGATGGCTGCCTGGGCGTAGCCGGCGTAATCGCCCGAGAATTGGTAATCGACCGGCAACGTTGTCGGATGGCAGGCATAGCCGAACGCAACGGCCAACAGCTTGCCGTCAGCGCCGCGCACCGCGAGCAAGGGAACATCGAAATCGCTGGGGCCGCGCAACTGGCCACGCTCGCGCACCTGGGGCACGTCGTTGCGCGGGTTGGTGCGCCGATTGACGGCCACCGTGCAGCAACCTTGGCCGCGAGAGACTAGCGCCGGTTGCAAATGCGCGATCGCTTCGCCGGTAAGCCCGACCAGCTTGTCAATCAACTGCCCGGTATAGGCGTCGATCCGCTGCCACTGGGCGTCGTCGATGAGCAGCAGCCCTTCGAGATTGCGTCCCACGGCGGGGCCGTGATGGGTGTGCGAGCAGTTGAATGCGATCTGCCGGCGCTCGAGCCCATATTTGCTGGCCAGTTGCTGGCAGGCGCGCTCGGATGTCGCACGGTCGATGCCGACCAGGTCCATGGTGATCAGCACCGCGCGCCGGCCCGCGGCATCTTCCAGCACGAGCGCCTTGGCCCGCAAATCTTGGGCGGTGCCTTCGCTGGGGCGATCACGTCGGTAGCCCGACATCCAAACCGGCGCCGTGGGCGTGATGGTCACTTCGGCCACGCCGGCCTTCCAGGTCTGCGTCGGCTCGGCGGCCGCGATCGGCAGTGCGGCAACCATTGCAAGGCCGACGATGGTGTGAAGCGCAGCAATGGTTCGCATGATCGATTCGCACGATTACTTCTTGGCCAGCAGGTACGCCAGCAGGTCGGCCATCTCGGCCACCGTGATCTGCTTTTCGAGCCCCTCGGGCATGAACGATCGGCCGGTGTTCTGTTGTTCCTCAATGTCGCGGCGCAGGATGGTCGTGGTGCTGCCGTCGGCCTGGTGAACGGCGAGGCTCGTGGCTGTTTCGCCGCTGACCAGTCCGGTAAGCACGCGCCCGTCGCTGGTGAGCAACGTGTGTACCTGAAAGTTCGGTTTCACCTCGCGGTTGGGATCGAGGATGTTCAGCAGCACGCTGGCCGCCCCGCGATCGCCGACGGCGGCCAGGTCGGCGCCGAGCGTCCGGCCGTTGTCTTCCAGCCGATGACAAGCCGCGCAACGGGCACGGAACACCACTCTGCCGCGCTTCACGTCGCCGCGCGTGTCGAGCGCGCTGCGATACGCAGCCACCACCTCGGCACGCGACTCGGTCACCGGCGCGCCGAACACGCGGACTGCCCGATCACGAACGGCCGCCTCGGGCGACAAGTACAGCAATTGCACACGTCCGGCATCGACCTCGTCGCGCGCGATCTGGCCGCGTTCGACTGCCGAGAACAAGGCCTCCGTCCACTGGCGACGTTCGAGCAGCGTTTCTACAGCGGCTTGCCGCGCCGGCTTCGACAGGGCCGGCCATGCCGCCAGCAGCAGGTCGGCGACCTCGGGATCGCGATACTTCGCCAACCGCTTGATGGCGGCGGTCTGCACGGCTTCGTCATCCGAGCGATCCAACAGCGCTCGCCACGTTTCCTGCGATTGGTCCAGCGGCAGAAAGGCGACGAGCTGGATGGCCGCTTTCCGCGCGTCGGACGTTTGCTTGGCATCGAGCGCGACGCCGCAGGCCGTTTCGAGCCGTCGACCCCAGTGCAGCTGGCATTTGGGCGGCAGCTCGATGGGCTTGGCGGCGGGGCGGCCCATCATCAAGCTACGAACCAACGAATCACCTAGCGCGTCGTCCGCTTCCGGCATATGTTCCACGAGCTGCAACAGCCGCTCGACCTCGGCACGATCATTGGCTGCGCCAATTTGCTGAGCGAGCTGCGCGAGCAACGTGCTACCGGGCGGTTGGCGCGCGAAGTCGGCATCAGCAGCAAGTCGGTTGACCAACCAGCCGGCGCGATCGCCGGTGGCGGAGCAGCGGATGCCCAGGTTGATCCAGGTATCGCCGGCATCTCGCCGGGCCAGCGTTGCCAGTGCCTCGTCGGCCGTGGCACCGTGGAACAGACCGAGCGACAAAGACGCTTGGCAGCGGACGCGAATCGCTGGATCGTCAGCCAACCGCGCCAAAGCCTCGAGCACGCGCTGGTCGTCGGCCAGGTGCTCGGCAAGCACTGCCGCGCTCTCGCGCGCCTCAGGCTCAGAGGCTGCGAGCGCCGAGCACACGTCGTCCGCTTCCAGTGCGCCGAGCGCGGTCAGCACCCACAGCGCGTGTACGCGAGCCAACGGCTGCTCGGCTTGGCGCGCGAGGGCGCGCAACCGGGCGATCGACGCCGGATCGCGGCGCTCGGCGAGCAACCGGCTGGCGGTGTCGCGATGCCAGCCGTCGCGGCTGGCGAGCAATGTCACCAATTCGTCGGTCGTAGCTCGGCTGAGACGCGGCGGCGTGGGGCGGCGAAAACCGTCGGGGACGATCCGGTAGATCCGCCCGCGATCGACGCCGGCCGAGGGATCGAGTTGCTTGAGCAGGTCGTCGGGCAGGAAATCGGCCCCTTCGATCAGCTCGCGACACATATCGACGACGTACAGGCAGCCATCGGGACCGCCGTTGATTTGGGTCGGGCGAAACCAAATATCGCGTGAGGCGAGGAACTCGACTCCTTCATCGGCCCGGATCGCCTGGAACTTGCAGCCGTCCGGCTCCAAGCGGGCGCGGAACACCAGGTTGTTGGCCACTTCGCCGACGAAGTATTGGCCGCGATACTCGCTTGGATAGGCGTCGCCGCGATAGACCGTCCCGCCGCAAGCCGAAGTGAAGATATTCGACGTGACGCCTTGCTCGCGGCTGTCGTGTTGCTGTTGCCGCAGCGCTTCCCGGGCGACTCGCCATTGCTCCACAGGGCTGATGCGGAACAGTTGCGTGAACTTTCCCTCCGGCATGATCACCACACCAGCGGCAGGAGCGGTGACGACTGGGTTGCGGGCGACATAACGGTTGTCGTACATCACCTGCCACGCGGCGGACGAGTTCGAGCTGGCAAACTTTCGGCCCCAATCGTCGAAGCACATCCCGTACTGGCCGCCGCCGCCGGTGATCCACCAATCGCCGCTGCGGGGATCGAGCGCCACGCCCATGTTGCGCACGGAGCGCGGCCGCTCGTCGGGCCGATCGGCGCGGTGCACGCTGCCACCGGCCAGGCCGGTCGACAGGTGCACGTTTTGATCGAGTCCCCAGCGCAGGCTGTTGAGCATCGCTTCGCCGGCATGATCGCGCTGGAAGCCGGTGAGCACGCGCCGGCGCACGTCGGCCTTGCCGTCGCCGTCGGTGTCCTTCAGATACAGCAGGTCGGGCGCGGAGCCGACGAACACGCCGCCGTCGTAGCACAGCACGCCGCTGGCGAAGGGCACGTCATCGGCGAATTCGTCGGCGTGCTCATACCGACCGTCGCCGTCGCGATCTTCCAGTCGACGGATGGCGCCGTGGCCATGCGGGCGCGTGGCGGCGTAGTCGTTGTATTCCGGGTACTCGACGACATACATCCGAGCGTCTTCGTCGAAGTCGATCGCGATCGGGCTGCGCACCAGCGGCTCGGCCGCCACCAGTTCCACGCGGAAACCAGGTCGCACGACAATCGCTTGCCGCGCCGGCTCCGGCTGGAGCGGCGGGGTGCGCTCGAGTGCCGCGCTGGGGACAGGCGCGGGGTCCGCCTTTGTCGCGTCGGTCGCGGCAAAGAACATCACCGCGAGAAGCAGCAGGAACAATATCCGTGTGAGCGGTGCAATCATAGGCATCCTCGAACCAACAACGCTTCATCGAGCAAACCACGTTGTTCGAGATCGGTCAAGAGGCCGCAATCGGTTGAACGTCTCTTCGCACTCGAGCGGCGGGCAGGCAGCGCACGCCGCGCCGCTAGCCGAGCTGGATCGGCCGCGAGGCCTATCGCAAGCGGCTTGCTAAAGACTGATACGCGGCCAAGGCCGACTGTTCGATCGCCAACTGCCGGTCGGCGTGCGTTTCCATCATTTCGAAGCCCGGCCGATCGTGCAAGCGAACCACGGTGCGGCAGGAGTAAACGAGGCCTGGCTGAGCGCAGTCCGAAGAGCTGATCGAAACGGAAAGCACGTCGATCGCGTCGCGAAATCCACTGGTCAACTCGCCAAACGAGCTTTCAACCATCGCGAGGAGCGAATCATCGAGCAGCGTTTCGCCCTGGGCACGGATTTCAAAGATCACCGGCAGATCCAAGGATAATAATGATGTCGAAAAAAGTCGGGGCAGCGCTGCCCCGACTCACAAGCTCTAATTAGCGTTGCATCAATGTGGGCGTTTGTGGCGCCGCAACTTCCAAGCGATCGATCCGATCGCCAACGTCCCCAGCAGCAGCGTGCTGGGCTCGGGGACCGGAGTGAATTCGAGAATCAGGTTGCTGGAATTATTGCTCGTCAGAAAATCGAAGTGGCCGCCGCCCAGCGGATTGGCAAACGAACTGGCATCGATTAGTAACCGTTCACAGCTCGAACGGATGCGGGCGTCGGAATTGATCTTTTCTGAATCGGCGAATTCGGTGACACCTAGGGCATGTCGCAGGAGCCGCTGGTCACGGAAGAGCTGATTGCTCGGCAGTCGCCGGAGGCGCAGGCGATCATTCGTATTCTGCTGGCGAAGATCGCGGAGCTGGAGGCGCGGGTGAACAAGACACCCCGTAATTCCTCGCTGCCGCCGAGCAGCGAGCATCCGCATGCCAAGCCGGTGTCGCCGAAGAAAAGTAGCGGCAAGAAGCGGGGCGGTCAGCCGGGACATGCCAAGTACCAGCGTGCGTTGATCGCAGTCGAACCATGCGCGCGGGTGGTGTCGCTGGTCCGGCGTGGCGTGTCGCCGCTGCGGCGGGGGGCTGGCCGGCTCCGATCCGGCGCCGCGGCGGCACCAGGTCTGGGACATTCCCGAATTCAAGCCGCTGGTGACCGAATACCAATTGCACCGACTGACGTGTCCAGGTTGCTCGACGCGCACCTGCGGCGCGCTTCCCCCCGGGGTGCCGCCAAGCCAAGCCGGCCCACGGCTGGTGGCACTCGTCGCGCTGCTGATGGGCTGCTTCAAGCAGAGCAAGCGACGGGTCGCGTTGTTCCTGGAACAGGTGCTGGATCAGCCTTGTTCGCCGGGCTGGGTGGTCAAGCTGCAGAATCAAGCGACCGCCGCGCTCGCGCCGGCCTACGACGAACTGACGACGCGCTTGCCGAGCGAAGCGGTGTTGGGCATCGACGAATCGCCGACCAAGGAAGCTCGACTCAAGAGTTGGCTGTGGACGTTCGTCGCCAGCAGGTATACGGTCTTCGCGCTGCGGACCACGCGGGCCGCGACGGTCTTGGGCGAACTGCTCAGCGAAACCTACACCGGCGTGGTGAACTGCGATCGGGCGAAGATGTATTGGAACGTCGGCAGGCCGCCGTGGTGCTGGGCACATTTGAAGCGGGACTTTCAGGCGCTGGTCGATCATCCCGACCACCAAGTCAAACGCCTGGGACGCGATCTGCTGCGTTGCACGCGCGCGTTGTTTCGACACGGGACGCGTGATCGCGACGGCACGATCACGCGCCGAGGAATGTTGCGCCGGCTGCGACCGATCCGCCAGGAGATCGACCGCTTGCTGCTGCGCGGTGTGTACAGCGGCAACGCGAAGCTGGTCGGGATGTGCGAGCCGCTGTACGACCATCGCGACTGGCTGTGGACGTTTCTGGAGATCGAGGAAGTCGAGCCGACCAACAACGCCAGCGAACGTGCCTTGCGCCCCGCCGTCATCTGGCGCAAGCTGTCGTTCGGCACGCAAAGCGCCCGCGGCAGTCGCTTCGTCGAGACGATTCTGACCGTCGTCGAAACCTGCCATCGACAGTCTCGCAGCAGCTTTGAATACCTAACCGCCGCCCTGCACGCCCACTTTGCGGCTCAATCCGCGCCTTCCTACTCCCCGGCGTGTGAACGGTTACCTCCTTCGTCCACCAGGAGCGACCGAAATCGGCCTCAATGCGGCACACTGCCGCGCGCTATCGCCTGCCGACCGAGGCCGAGTGGGAGTACGCCTGCCGGGCCGGCACAACCACGCAGTACTCCTTCGGAGATGATGCCCGAGAATTGCCGCGGCACGCTTGGTACTCGAAGAACGCCAGCGACGTCGCGCATCCCGTCGGCCTGAAACCCGCGAATCAGTTCGGCTTGCACGACATGCACGGGAACGCGTGGGAGTGGTGCCAGGATTTCTACGACGAGCAGTGGTACCAAAAGCCGTGGGCGAAAGCGATCAACGGCCCGGCATTCGGCCCGACGTGCGTCTTTCGCGGCGGCAGCTTCGACTTCGACGCCTTGCACTGCCGCAGCGCCTACCGCAACAACGGCTCGCCGGCGTATCGCATCGGCTACGGCGGCTTTCGCTGCGTGTGCGAGGTCAATATCGAGCAATAGCGATCGCGCCACCACCACCGCTTGCAAATCCACGTCCATGCAGCGAAGCTGGAGCGATATGACGACTCGCAGACTGCTTGCCTTTGTTGCCTTGTTGATCGTCGGCGCCGGCGCGCACGCCGCGGACCGGTCGCGGCCGAACGTCGTCTTCATTCTGCTCGATGACCTGGGCTGGGGCGATCTGCACTGCTACGGTCATCCGTACGCGAAAACGCCGAACATCGATCGGCTTGCCGATGAGGGGCTGCGCTTTCTGCAGTGTTACGCCACGGGAGTCACCTGCTGCCCTAGCCGCACCGGCTTCATGACTTCGAAATTCCCGGCGACGTACCCGGTCTACCCGGCCGCCGGCGGCTTTGCCCTTCGGCCGACGATCACCGCGCTGCTGAAGCAGCAAGGCTACGCGACCGGGCATTTCGGCAAGTGGCACATCGGCCCCGACACCGCGCCG
Organism: Pirellulales bacterium; assembly: GCA_036272935.1. Classification (GTDB taxonomy): domain Bacteria; phylum Planctomycetota; class Planctomycetia; order Pirellulales; family PNKZ01; genus DATAXP01. Next base: position 58,256 of record DATAXP010000059.1, read on the forward strand.
GGCACTTACGGCATCGACACGATCGGCTCCGAGCAAGACGACGCTGGCGGGAAGAAAAAACGCCGCAACACGTCCGGCGGGCGCGACAGCTATATCTATGACGACGCGATCGCGTTCATCGAACAGCACCGTGACGAGCCGTTCTACGTGAACGTATGGGGACACATCCCGCATCATCCGATCGATCCGTCCAGCGAGTTGCTCGAAGCTTTCGGTCCGCTATCGGTCGACGAATCGAAGTTCCCGCCCGAGATGCAATCGAAGTTTGCCTACTGCAAGAAGCTCGGCGGCGATGTGAATCAGCACATGCGTGCGTACCTGGCCGACGTGAAATCGGCTGACGACGACGTGGGTCGCTTGCTCCGCCGGCTCGACGAGCTGGGGCTGCGCGAGACGACGATCGTTGCCGTCTCGAGCGACCAGGGTTGCGCCGGCGCCGCCGAAGTCGAAGAGCAGAAGAAGAAACGCAAGGCGGTCGACGGCGACGACAATCGCCTGAACGCGATGGGCTATCCCGGGCCGTTCCGCGGCGGCAAGCACAGCCAACTCGAAGGAGGCGTGCGCATCCCGTTCATCGTCCGCTGGCCGGGGCACGTGCCCAGCGCGAGGGTTGATAAGGAATCGGTCATCAGCGGCGCCGATTGGCTGCCAACATTGTGCCGGATAGCCGGCGTGAAGATCGACGCGGGCGATTTCGACGGCGAAGACGCCTCGGCCGCCTGGCTGGGCCAGAGCACGCACGTGCGCAACAAGCCGCTGCTGTGGAAGACCAGCGCCACCAACAGCGACCCGGCGATCCGCGACGGCCAGTGGAAGCTGCACGGCTCGCATCGCCGCCGCGGCACGGTAGAATTGTACGACGTGGTCGCCGACCCTGGCGAGCACCGCAACCTCGCCGCCGGGCGCCCCGACATCGCGCAAGCCTTGACGGCAAAGCTCGACGCCTGGGTCGCCACCCTGCCCAAGAGCTACGTCAAGTCGGACGACAGAGACGACTAACGCAGGCGACGACTAACGCAGGCGACGACTGAGCGGAAACACCGTTCTGCTGGGTTGTGCCGCGCCGCCGCTTAGGCGCGTCCACAATCCACACTCGGAGGTCCACCATGAAGATGTTCGCACTCATTCTGACTGTCATCGCTGCGACTTTGCCGTTGGATGTTGCCAGAGCGCAGAACGCGGTAAACCCGTCACGCCAGCAACAGATCGAAGATTGCGCCAAGAAATGCAAGGAGCTACAGGAGCAGCGGATTGACGTCTTGGAGACGCTGGTGAACATCAACACCGTCCTGTTCCAAAGCGCGCGTGTACAGTTTGATGAGGTATATGAGGCACAGTCGCTGCTCCTCGAAGCGAAACTCGATGTCGCTGAGAAGGAGTCGGATCGGATCGCGCTCTACGGGAAGATGGTAGAGCTGTTGAAGCAGTACGAGCAGTGGGCCGAGGCCCGTGCGCAGCGCGCCGAAGAAACCCAGGTACCCGTCTTGAAGATCAAGGCGCGGCGGCTGGAGGCAGAGATTCGCTTGGAGCAAGCGAAGGCCAAGGAAGCCAAGAAGAATACGTAACCTAAATCAAGAGTTTTGCTTCACGGCGAGGCTCGCCGCCCGGGTCGCCGCCCTGCCTAAGAGTTACGTAAAGTCGCACGACAGAGACGATTAGCGCAGGCGACGATTAACCGAGCGACGGTTAGCAAAAACACCGTTTCCGCTGGGTCATGCCACGTTGCCGCTTTATAATCCATACTGCCTTTGTGCAGTCTCCTGAGGTGTTATGCGCGCGATACTACTTGCAATCGGTTTGACATCGACGGTCGCAGCGAGCGCTGCCTTCGCCGCTCCGCCTGGAGCGCCCAAGCCGGGTGAGTTCTTCGAGCTGCGCGTGCGGCCGCTGTTGGTCGAGCGCTGCGTGCGCTGCCACGGATCGAGCAAGCAGGAGTCGGGACTGCGGCTCGACTCGCGCGAGGCGGTGCTTAAAGGCGGAGGCACGGGCCCGGCGATCGTCATCGGCAAGCCCGAGGAAAGTCTGCTCATTCTGGCGGTGAAGCACGAGAGCCTCGAAATGCCTCCCGATGAGGAGCTGCCCGCCGAGGAGATTGCCGCGCTCGAAACATGGATTCGCCAGGGGGCAGCGTGGCCGGGCGGAGCGATGGAATCTTCCGGCGTGGTGCTCGGCGATCAGAAGCGGTTGTTCGCCGAGGCCAAGACGCACTGGGCCTTTCAACCGGTGCGTAAGCCGCCGGTCCCCAAGGTCAACAACACCGAGTGGGCCCGCACGCCGATCGATGCCTTCGTGTTGGCGAAGCTCGAAAGCGAAGGCATGCAACCCTCGGCGACCGTCGACCGCCGCTCGCTGCTGCGCCGCTTGTCGTTCGACCTGATCGGCCTGCCGCCCACTGAGCAAGAGGTGCTCGACTTCATCGCCGATCGCGATCCGAAGGCGGTAGCCAACGTGGTCGATCGCCTGCTGACCAGCCCGCACTACGGCGAGCGCTGGGGCCGCCACTGGCTCGACATCGCGCGCTACTCCGACATGCGCGATTTCATTCCCGTGCCCAACGACCGCCGCTACCCGTATGCATACACCTATCGCGATTGGGTGATCCGGGCGCTGAACCGCGACATCCCGTACGACGAGTTCGTCCGCCAGCAGCTCGCCGCCGACGCGTATACCGACGATCCGCATGCGCAGAACCTCGCGGCGCTGGGGTTGCTGATGGTCGGCCCGCGGTTCATCAACAACGCCAACGAGCAGATTGCCGACCGTATCGACATGGTCGGTCGCGGCTTCCTGGGACTGGCGGTCACCTGCGCCCGCTGCCACGATCACAAATACGATCCGATCCCGACAACCGACTACTACGCACTCTACGGTGTGTTCAACAGTTGCGAGGAGCCGGCCGAGCTTCCCACGCTCGAAGGGATGAGCCCGCCGCCGCAACTGGTGGCGGAGTACGACAAGGCCCACGCCGAGAAGGTCGCCGAACTCGACAAGTACGGCGAATCGTTGCGCGACAAGGCCTATGCCGACTTGCGGCAGCGTCCCGCCGAGTACCTGGCCGGTGTGTACGAGATGGCCGTCGCCCGTAGTGATTCGATCCGCGGCGTGATCGACCGGCGCAAGGTCGACGAGAGCGCGATGACGCCGCTGGCCGACAATTTCGACCGCCTGCGTCGCGAAACCAAGTGGCAAAGCGATTCGGTGCTTGGCCCCCTGTTCTCGCTGCTGGTGGTGATCGACAAGAACTTCGCCGGCCATCTGAAAAAGATCACCAAGGCCGGCACCACCGGCGAACGCGATCCGCAGCCGATCAACCCGATCATCCTCGCGGCCCTGCGCGACCATCCGCCCGCCAACAAGCAGGCGCTGCTCGACGCGTACGGCGAGGTCTTCCAGCGCGCCGCCGACCAATGGCAGCAGCTCACAAAGAACGCCAGCGTGAAGAAAAGCAAGCAGAACCATCCGCCGACCGCGTTGGCGAATGCGGACCTGGAACAGGTTCGCCAGTCGCTGTTTGCCGCCAACGATCAAGGGCCTTTCGCGATCACCCCCACGCAGGCGATCAACGGCTCGCGACTGTTCGGCAACAACCGCAACGTGCTCGCCAAGTACGAGGCTGCGATCAAGGAAGTCGAGAGCACCCATCCCGGCTCGCCGGCCAGGGCGTTCATGCTCGTCGATAAGCCCAAGCCGGGCGATGCCGCAGTCTTCGTTCGCGGCGATCCCACGAAGCGCGGCGAGCGCGTGCCGCGCCGGTTCCTCAGCGTGCTCGATCCCCAGCAGCGGCCGTTCACGCACGGCAGCGGCCGGCGCGACCTTGCCGAGGCGATTGCCGATCCCAAGAACCCGCTCACCGCGCGGGTGTTCGTCAACCGCGTGTGGATGCACCACTTCGGCAAGGGGCTGTGCGACACGCCGGGCGATTTTGGCTTCCGCAGCTCTAGGCCCAGCCATCCCGATCTGCTCGATTGGCTCGCGGCCGACTTCATGGAGCACGGCTGGAGCATGAAGCGGCTGCATCGGCAGCTCGTGCTGTCGAACGCGTATCGGCAAGCCAGCCACATCGTGCCGGAGTATGCGGCCAAGGATCCCGAGAACCGGCTGTTGTGGCGAGTCAACCGGCGGCGGCTCGATTTCGAATCCATGCGCGACGCGATGCTCGCCTGCTCCGGCCAGCTCGACGAGACCATCGGCGGACGCGCGGTGCCGCTGTCCGAGCAGCCGTTCACCCATCGCCGCACGGTGTATGGGCTAGTCGATCGACTGAACATCGATCCGATTTTCACGATCTTCGACTTCGCCAACCCAGACGTGAGCACTCCCGAGCGGGCCGAGACGACCATTCCGCAGCAGGCGCTGTTCGGCATGAACCATCCGTTCGTGATCGAGCAAGCCCGGGCAATGTGCCGCCAGGTCAACGTGACCGCACAAGGCGACGAGCCGACCCGGCTGCGCGCGTTGTACGAACACGCGTTCGGCCGCAAGCCGTCGCCCGTGGAAGTGAAGGTGGGGCACGCGTTCCTCGCCGCGGCCGAGAAGTCGCAGCGCGAAAACCCATCGCTCCCTGTGTGGCAATGCGGCTACGGTCCCGGCGATCCCTCGGTTTCGGCCGATGATCGCTTCACGCCGATGACGGTGTTCATCAACGGCTACTACCAGCCCACCGAAACATATCCCGATCCGAAACTAGGCCACGTGCGGCTCAACAAGAACGGCGGCCACCCGGGTAAAACCATCGCCACCTCGGCCATCCGCCGCTGGCGCGCCCCGTGCGACACCACGGTCGACATCTCCGGCACGCTGACTCATTTGAGCGATAAAGGGGACGGCGTTCGGGCCCGGATCATCAGTTCCCGAGGCGTGTCGCTGGAGTGGGTCGTGAAGAACGACAAGATCGAGGTCGACGCCAAGCATATTCATGTGAAGCGCGGCGACACGATCGACTTCATCATCGATCCGATGCAGACCAACACCTCCGACGGCTTCAACTGGGCGCCGGTGGTGCGCATCAGCGGAAGCCAACGAGCCACCTCGGCCGAGATGGACGTGTGGGACGCGCGGGCCGATTTCGCGCCACCCCCGCCGCCGCCACTTTCTGCCTGGGAGCAACTGGCCCAGGCGCTGCTGCTGACCAACGAATTCCTGTTTTTGGATTAGACAATCATGCGCTTGCCTTCCGCTTTCCGTCCCTCGCGCCGCGAGATGCTCCAGCACGTCGGCTGGGGATTTGGTTCGATCGCCTTGTCGTCGCTGCTAGCCGAGATGGGAATGGCGGCGACCAACGACACGGCTCAGCCCGATGCCGCGCCCAGCTCGTCGCTCGCGCCCAAGCAGCCGCACTTTGCGCCACGCGCCAAGCGGATCATTCACATCTTCGCTAACGGCGGGCCTTCGCAGGTCGATACGTTCGATCCCAAGCCCGCGCTCGAGAAATATCACGGCAAGCTGCTCGACGAAAAGCTCAAGGGGGACAAGCGTGTCGGCGGAGTGGCTTTCGCCTCGCCGTTCAAGTTTGCCAAGCACGGCAAGTGCGGCATGGACATCAGCGAGCTGTTCCCGAAGCTCGCCACGCACGCCGACGATCTGTGCCTGATTCGCTCGATGGAAACCGACGTGCCCAACCACGAGCCGGGCTTGTTGATGATGAACTGCGGCGACGTGAGCCAGGTGCGTCCCAGCATGGGCTCCTGGGTGCTGTACGGCCTGGGGACCGAGAACCAAAGCCTGCCGGGGTTCGTGACCATGTGCCCGGCCGGCCTGCCGACGGCACAAGGAAGCAACTGGCGCAGCGCCTTTCTGCCGGGCATTTACCAAGGCACGTACATCGACTCGCAAGAAACCAGCCCCGACAAGCTGGTGGCGAACATCCACAACGAACTACTCGTGCCCCGTCAGCAGCGCCGGCAGCTCGACTACATTCAGCAACTCAATGAGCTGCACCGCCACCAGCGCGAGGACGACGCCCAGCTCGATGCTCGCATCGCGTCGCTCGAGCTGGCCTTCCGCATGCAGCGCGAAGCGGGCGACGCCTTCGATATCCACCGTGAGCCCGAATCGGTGCGAGCCCTGTACGGCGACAACGTGCAGGGGCGCCAGATGCTCATCGCCCGCCGGTTGGTCGAGCGCGGCGTGCGCTATGTGCAGCTTTGGCACGGAGCCGGGCAGCCGTGGGACTCGCACGCCAAGCTCGAAGAATCGCATCGCCGGCTGGCCAAGGAATGCGATACCGCGCTCGCTGCGCTGCTGACCGACCTGAAGCGCCGCGGCCTGTTGGACGAGACGCTGATCATCTGGGGCGGCGAGATGGGACGCACGCCGACCGTGCAACTGCCGGCGGGCAAAACCTTCGGTCGCGACCATCACCACACCGGCTATACGATGTGGCTGGCCGGCGGCGGCACGCGCGCGGGCTACGTGCACGGCAAGACCGACGAAGTGGGCCTGAGTGTGGCCGAGGACCCGGTGCACGTACACGACCTGCACGCGACCATCTTGCACCTGCTCGGCTTCGATCACACGCGGCTCGTGTTCCGCTACGCCGGCCGCGACTTCCGCCTCACGGACGTCCACGGCCGCGTGGTGAAAGAACTGCTGGCATGATATCAGCGGCGGCAGAAAAAACCACCGAGACACACAGGCACGGAGAAAGCACGGAGCGGATATCTAAGTAATCTTCTCCGCGCGTCCTCTGTGTCTCGGTGCCTCTGTGGTTATTCTTCTACTTCAGCGCGGCGAGGACTTTTCGCGCTTGGCGGCTTCGGCCCGCAGCAGGCGAATCCAAGGGAAGATGTAGTGGCCGTGGTCGTGGTAGGTGCGGCCGCTCACCAGGTTGCCGTCGATCACGCACGGCTGGTTGACGAAGATGCCGCCGCAGACTTCGAGATCGAACTTGCACTTGGCCACCGTGGCCATCCGCCGCCCCTTCACGCAGCCGGCCCGCGCGGGAATCTCGACGCCGTGGCACACACTGGCCACCGGCAGGTTATGTTCGAAGAACCAGCGCGTGATCCGCAGCAGGTCTTCGTCCTCGCGAATGTATTCCGGCGCCCGACCACCTGAGAAGAAAATGCCAATGTACTCCTCAGGCTTGATGTCGGCGAACGCGATGTCGGCATCGATCGCGTAACCTTCCCATTCCTTGGTGATGGTCCAGCCAGGCTTCACCTGGTGCATCACCATCTGGTATTGCCGCAGTTCGGGAGCGGCGACGATCGGCTTCCAGCCTTCTTCCTGAACGCGGTAGTAGGGATACAGCGTGTCGACCGTCTCGGTCGCGTCGCCCACGACAATCAAAACTTTGTGCATCAATGCACTCTACGGTTCACAAAGGGCGTCGTCAAAGGGGTTGGCAAAGGCAGCGTTCCGATGGTTACGAGAAGTTTGGCCCGGCGGCTGGCGTCAAGAACGGCCCATCAACCCTAATGCGCAAGTTCGCGAGAATTCGCTCGCGATCAAGAGTAGCAGCCGTCTCCTTCCGATTCGCTGCGGTCGAGTTCCCCAGTTACGGGATCGTACCAGCCCTTCGATTGTGGCACTCGTCGGTACAAAATCTCATCGTCAGCAACCGGTTCAACTTCATCTGGCACGCAAGCCCCTCGCAAGAAAGGCATAGCGACGAATCATCGGGGCCCATCAGAAAGTGAGAGGCTCGCGCTTTACGATCGTGTTTCCTTCAAGACGTTGGTACTCGACTGCACCATCGTCCCAGATGTGAACAATTTCTGACATTGCGCCGTCGCGTCGCCGAAAGATGATTCCGCCATTAGGATCGCTTACGATGCGGTCGGGCGCCGGGCGATCTTCATCTCTGTATCGCTCCGCAAAATCAATCGACAGCCGAATGATGCGAGGGTCAGGTGCCTCGGCACCATCGTCAGCAAGCAGGTCGGGATTTCTGAGCCACGTGATGAGCATTGTGTCGATCAACTCTTGCCATCGCGCACGCTCAGATCCAGCGGTGAGCGGCGACTTGACATCGGCACCGGTCTCGACCGCCTTCTTTACTGGTGGAGTGATGGAAGGTCTCTGTTCAGCAATCGTGCTCATTTCTTTAGTCCCCAATGTCGGTTTGCCTCATCGGTCATCAACCGTTCGAACGATTTCACAATCGTTGCACGACCTAAGTCGATTCCCGGAAGAACAGCGCCCACTCCTTCGTCGCTTGCTGTCGGCCCGCGAGCCGTTAGCGTCAGACGAACAAAATCTTGGGCCTCGCCGTCGCCGCCCTGTACTGGGCCCCTTGCATATTGCCAATTGATGTGAAGGCGCCCTCTCTTTGGCGGAATGATGAAGTGCCATTCGCCACCAAAACTCTCGACGTCGACCAGATTGGGTAAAGACGGTGCCTCACGATGGTCTACAAACTCATGGAGTCCGCCGCCAAACATTGGCGACTACTGAACGGATCGAAACTGCTGCCCGACGTCATCGCCGGCATCCAATTCACCGACGGAGTCAAACCCCAAGTCGCTGCCGCCTGAAAACAATCTTCGTCCACAACATTTGACCATAGCTCGTATTCCGCTTGACGCGCATGGTATGGTCAGGCGGAAGTCGGGCCAGAGGTCATGCAGGGAGGCACACGGCGATGGCGATGGGCAAGCGGAAGTCGCGGCAGGAAGCGTTGTTTGTGACGGCTGAGGAATTGCCGCGTTCGCAGGGGCATCCGTTTTACAAGCGGCTGAACCAATTGCTCGAGGAGTTCGGCTTCGACCGCTGGATCGAGCAGCGTTGCCAAAGGTATTACGAGCAAGAACAACCGCGTGGTCAGCCGAGCATTCCGCCCGGCGTGTACTTTCGCATGCTGCTGGTCGGGTACTTCGAGGGGATCGACAGTCAGCGAGGCATTGCGTGGCGGTGCGCCGATAGTCTCAGCTTGCGTGAGTTCCTGGGCATTGAGCTGGGGTGCAAGACGCCGGATCACTCGACGCTGACCAACACGCGCAAGCGTCTGCCCGTCGAAGTGTTCCAAGAGGTGTTTCAATTCGTGCTGCGCATCGCCCAGGAGAAGAAGCTGCTGGCCGGCAAGACCGTGGGCGTGGACAGTACGACGCTCGAGGCCAACGCGGCGATGAAGAGCATCGTGCGCCGCGACACGGGCGAGAACTGGAACGAGTACGTCACGCGGCTGATGCAAGACGAAGGGGCGGCGTCACCCGGCGAGCAGCCCAGCGCCGAGGCGCTTCGCCGCTGGGATAAAAAGCGGAAGAAGAAGGTCAGCAACGAGGATTGGGTTTCGCCGAATGATGCCGAAGCGCGCATCACGCAGATGAAAGATGGCTGCTCTTGGCGCGCGGCGCGGACACGAGCCAACTGGCGTGCGACGCCATCGGGCGGTGGTGGCAGCGGCTGGGGCAACGACACTACTGGCACGCCTCCGGTCTGCTGCTGTTGTGCGACTGCGGCGGGAGCAACGGCAA
>DATAXP010000060.1:0-1789 GCA_036272935.1 Pirellulales bacterium
CGGCGTCAGGATTTCGGCCGCGCGCTCGGCGCCGACCTTTTCGGCCAGCACGCGCTTGTATTCGTCGAACACCGGGCTCGATCGTTTGCCATCGTCGAGCGTCGTGTTGCTGGTCCAGCCGTGGCCGTTGCCGGCATTAAAACTCTTGCGATCTTTCCACGACGCCGCGGTTTGTTTCTTCTCGGTCTCGATGACCGCGGCACCCTTCTGATCGCCCTCGCGTCGGGCGAACTGCACGCCCTGCTGGTTGACCGTGGAGGCGTGGCCGAACGGCACGTGATACGAATCCAGCACGTTCTCGACCTGGAGCTTCCAGTTGCCGTTGTAGACATAGCGGTGCATGCCGGCGTCGAGCGCAAGTGTGCCGTCGGGCGCACGATCGACCAGATCGTCGATGTTGCCCTTCATCGGACCGATATGGTCTTCGAAACTCGGGCCCTTGTCGGCGAGGCTTGCGAACACGAAGCCGCGATATTCGCCGACGCGCGGCGCACGCGCGAGCCCGAATGCATCCTTGTTGAAGTCCGCGCCGCAGCCCTCGGGCACCGGAACCGTGGCGAGCTTGCCGTCGGTATCGTAAGCCCAGCCGTGGTAGCAGCACACCAGTCGCTGGGCGTGACCGCGCCGTTCGTTGACCACCTTGGCGCCGCGGTGGGTGCAGCGGTTGAGCAGCACATGGACCGCGCCGTCGCTGTGGCGCGTCATGATTACCGGCTGGCGGCCGAGTTCGCTGGTGATGTAGTCGCCCGGGTTGGGCACTTGGCTGGTATGACCGACAAACAGCCAGGCGCGGCCGAAGATGCGCGCCATTTCCAGTTCGAACAGGTCGGGATCGGTATAGACGCGCCGGTGCACGCGCCCGGGCCCGATCAGCTTGGCAATGTCGTCGCCGTGTCCGTTGCGCATGTCTAGAGAATCCCGGTCTGTCAAAACTGTCATGCCCCGCGAAGGCGGGGCATCCAGTAGCCCAGACTACTCGCCTAGGCTAAATCCGTTCGGTACTTACTGGATCACCCGTTTCGCGGGTGATGACAGTCTTCTCGTACCGACCCTTACTCCGCCGCGGTCCGGTGCGCTTCGTTCTGCAGCTCCGCATTCACCAGCTGCAGCGGCGAGGCGGTTTCTTCCAGCATGCCCCAGCTCTTGAGCCAGTCGTAGGTGCGTTGCATCTCTTCGGCCGGAATCGGCGCCGGATCGCAGACCACGAGCCGGCTCTCGCGCAAATCCTCGACCTTGAGCGCGGCGATCTGCGGATCCTTCTTGGCGTAGTAGTCGATGAAGTAATGCATGTACGCCTTCTTGTTGGCGTTGATGCGCTTCACCGCCTCGCGCACCGCGCGGTTGAAGGCGGCGTAGGTCTCGGCGTCGACCCGGTTCGAGGCAACCTCGGTGCCGTGGAAGAAGGCCGAGCAGATGGTGCGGCAGCCCATCTTCTCGGCGAGCGTGATGTGCGGTTCGGTCAGCGTAGTGGCTTCGATCTCGCCGTTCATCAGCGCATCGAGCCGATAGCGCGAGCCGTTCGGGGCCCGGCAAACCTTGATCAGGTCGCGCGGCACGAAGCCTTCCAGCATGTGCAGCGCGATGTAGTGCGTGCCGAAATAGAACGGCAGCCCGATCAGCCGATTGGCCATCTGCTGCGGCGTGTAAACGGGCGAGTCAGGCCGAACCACGAGCGCCGAATAGGCGATGATGGCGCGGCGGCCGAGCTGGCGGCTGTTCTGGTCGGTGTCCTGGACGCGGCAGTAGTTGCCCCATTCGCAGGCGTTGTACATGTCGGCCTTGCCCTGCT
>DATAXP010000061.1:0-3033 GCA_036272935.1 Pirellulales bacterium
GGTCGTCGACCACGAGCACGCTGCCGCTCGACATCGCCTCGAACGCCACCCGCGGCAGGTTCTCGTAGGTGTCGGTCATCTGGATGGTGCAATCGCTATGGGCATACACCTGCTGCGCAGGGATCGCCCCGGCCGGGTAGCCCTTGATCCAGTCCGGCTCGCTGCCGATCTTCTTGCGGATGCGGTCGTTGATCCCCAGGATGATTCCCTCCTTCAGCACCGGGGCGACCATCCCTTCGTACACCCAAAGCTGCGCCTGGTGAAACTTGTCGGCATCCTCGCGGCTCACGCGGCCGAAGCGGAACCGGTCGCGCGGCCGATCGGCGATGAACGGGAAATCGGCGGCATGAAAGTAAGGACTCACCTTGAACGGCCGGAAGCTCGGATTGGCCTCGACGAGCCGATCTTTGACTTTCGCCAGCGCGTGATCGGTCTGATACGCGAACTGATCGATCAGCCCCAGACGATGGGCGGCGAGCTCGGCATCGAACAGCCAGGTCATGCAGTTGACGAACGTCGTGCCGCGCGCGTGCTCCTTGATTTGAGGCAGGTGCTTTGAGGAACTCGCCGTTGCAGTACGAAATGACGTGCATGCCGCGGCAGGCCCGCCAATCACGCGGTTCATGGATCACGCAGCCGCGATCCTCCATCCGCATTGCCTGCAAGTTGGCGTCGATCGTGCCGGTATGGATCAGATGCACCTGCAAGCCCAGCGCCTGCCAGCAGTGAATCTGGTGATCCAGCTCCGTATCCGCCCCACCCACCTTCGACGGAAACGCGATGACGCAGAGATGGTTCATGGAGTAGGTCGAACGTGAAGGAACACATGGTGGGAAGCACCACTACTGCGGGCCGCCACCCGTAATTATTGTGAGGTTATCTCGAAATCGACCGGCTCAACGGCGATTTCGGCGCCTTTGCCGTCGACTCGAAGGAACACACGAAGCCCGAGCTGATAATGCCCCGGACCAAGGGCGAAGCACTTTCGCATGTCGTGCGACCAAATCCGTCGCTGGGCGCCGAGCTTGACGAAGGCTTGGCTGCCTCCAAACTGCGGATTCTCCACCACCGTTGACTCGCCGTGAATAGTTAGCGCCACGGGAGTGCCCGTTGCTTGGTTCACGATGGTCACACGACAGCAAGGGAGGTAACCACGATCGGTGACGACGACTTTTTTATTCCCTTCGTTCCAGAGGGCAATTGTCAGCGGGCATTTGCCGTTTAGTGCGCAGGCGCGCTTGAGCCGTACCTCAATACCTGTCCCATCCTGCGCAATTACTTGCGCCTGTTCGCTTATATGTTCGGCTCCAAGGTGATAAAAGCACCCTAAAACCAACGCGAGCCCGGCGCCAATGCGGGAATAATACATCGCCATCAAAATCACCGCGCGAGCGGTCCAAAGCCAAATGACGTTATTTGGGCCGCGGTTAAGTAGAACCGCATGGGAGACAAATCGTGATATTTGCTGGAAGTCCCGACCACTTTGCAGTCCATTTTGGATGTATCCTGTTTACCTGCCAATTCTTCGCGGGCGGCCCGCCGCTGCTAATTAGCGTCATGACTCCGTCGAGCCTGTCGAGACACCAGTTCGTGTTCCAACTGACGGACCGCAACGGAACCCACTGGCTCGCCCCTGCGTGAGGGCTAGCTGGTGGAAGGAACATGATGTACATCATGTACGAGTCTTTCCCATCGACATGCGTAGCCGGTTGCATGGTAGTCATTCCGGGGTTGTCCACTACGCTCGCAATTGACGCTCCGTCTGCGGGGTATGGCGGAGGCAACTGTAGATCGTCCACCTCGCTTCCGGTCGCATACGGCCACGGATCGTCACTTAGGGTCTTTATCCCGCTTGTTCTTCGCAGGCAGGTCCCCGACACATTCGTTCGCCGCGTACTGTCGGTAATTATCTGTCCGAACTCCCAGGCCCCGTTTGGGAAACCGTCGGGCGTCTTCACGATCGCCCGAAACTCGATGCCGTTTTCTTCCTCGGCGTCATCCCCGATCAATGCGATGTTGTCAGTCGTGCCGGCCGGAGTGAACTGGATTATGGCGGTCGGCGGTGGATCAAATCCAGACGGAAAAATAACGCCTGGATCCTTTACGTTGAAACTGGCACTTTTGCTGCAATCTTCGCCGTTTACAGTAAAGCTGACACTTACCTGCCGTCCATCGCCGACATCGGCCCAACAGAAACTGATTGGGTTCGTGGTTTTGTTAGTGACCGCATTTAGTACACTGCTATCGTCCGTAAGCTGGTACGACGCGAAGATGCTTCCAGGAATCGTCCATGTATTGATGGCTACGGTGCTCCCCGGGTCGCAAACGAGCTGAAGGGCGACGTTTTGCCCGGGGAGGAGGTTACGATTGTCATCCGTTATCTCAGCCCCATCAATCCACTTTATTTTACACCGGTCGCAAAGGCCGCTGGAAGAACTGGACGAGCTGCTGGAACTGCTGCTGGGGCTGCTGGTCGAGCTGCTGGACCCGGAGGACGAACTGCTGCTGGACGAGCTGCTTGAGGAACTGCTGCTGGAGGAGCTGGAGGATGATGGGCTCGTTGACGAGCTCGACGACGGTGCGCTCGAAGAGCTTGGGTGCGATGAACTGGAGCTGGGCTGTGACGAGCTCGAACTGGAACTTGGCGGCGGACTCGTTGAACTGCTGCTCGACGACGTGCCGCGGTACCGCGAATCGGCCCAGGCAAACAGCTCGCCCAGTTCGGCATCGCTGAGCGCGCGGCTGAAGATGAGCAGCTCCGCCATGTCGCTGGCCGCGGCAACGTTCGTGTGTCGTTGCCGTCTTGCTCCTGCGCGCCGGCGCTCCAGGCGTTGGCATTGTCGGCGGCGCCCTGGATGTCGGCGTTGTCGATCGTGGTGGTCGCTTCGAGCGCGGATACCGTCGCTTTTTTTCTGTAAAAGTGTCTGAATCGGTTGGGGGTGAGTGTTACTTGGTTTCAAAAGTCACGTAGCGTTTGGCGGTCTCCCATTCTTCGCTGATCTCGATCAGCACGCCGGTCACCAATCGTAGCAG
>DATAXP010000062.1:0-14761 GCA_036272935.1 Pirellulales bacterium
AGCGATCGCTGGACGAACGAAGGATATCGGCGTGCTGCGGATCATTGGTTACCGTCGCGGCCAGATTCTGGTGTCGTTCCTGCTCGAATCGCTGCTGATCGCGGTGGTCGGCGGAATGATCGGCGCGGTGCTCGGATACCAGGCCGACGGCTTGACCGCGACCAGCATCATCTCCAGCGGCCAAGGTGGCGGGAAATTCGTTGTGCTGCGGCTTGTCGTCGATTACGACATCCTGGCGACCGCCGCACTGTTCACGCTCGTGATGGGTGGACTGGGCGGTCTGGTTCCGGCACTGTCGGCGATGCGGCTGGAGCCACTGGAATCGCTTCGCTAGGTCCACGCTGCTGAACCGCTATGGAACCAAAACAAATTGTGGTCACCGGCGTCAGTCGCGGTTTGGGTCGTGCGATGGCCAAGGGCTTCATCGCGGCAGGCCACACGGTTCATGGGTGCGCACGCGACGCCGCGGCCATCGAGGTGCTCGGCCGCGAGCACTCGGCAGCAAACACATTCACGGTCGTCGACGTAACGCGAGATGATCAGGTGCAGGCCTGGGCCGACAAGGTACTCGGCAATGCTGGACCGCCTGACTTGCTCGTGAACAATGCGGCGATCATCAACCGCAACGCGCCGCTGTGGGAACTAACGGCCGAGGAAATCGCGGCGATCCTTGCCGTGAACGTCGGGGGCGTGGCGAATGTCATCCGCCATTTCGTGCCAGCGATGGTCGAGCGCCGACGCGGCGTGATCGTGAACTTCAGTTCCGGCTGGGGGCGATCGGTGTCGGCCGAGGTGGCGCCTTACTGTGCCACGAAGTTCGCCATCGAAGGACTGACGAAGGCGCTGGCCGAGGAACTGCCCAAGGGCATGGCCGCCGTGCCGCTCAACCCTGGCATCATCGACACCGATATGCTCCAAAGCACGTTCGGCTCTTCGGCGAGCTCGTATCCGAGCTCGGAGGAATGGGCTCAGCATGCCGTGCCGTTCATTTTGGCGCTGGGACCGGCAGACAACGGCCAATCGCTATCGGTCGAGGAAGAGTAGATTATTTGATCTTCAGATTTGAATTCAAAGCGGCCGTCATGCCAGTTTGTACCCATTTATCGCGATCGGGTACCAAGTCGGCGCGCGCTGGAAGTGGGGCGAGTTTGTACCCGTTACCCCGGGGTCCAGGGTGGGGTACAAAGTCGATGGCCGACGCGGGACTTGACCCGCCGCGCCGCGCGGGAATTAGTACCCACCAGCACCGGCAAGTTAGCGCGCCTGGGCAGCCGTGCGCTGCGACACGTTCAGGTGTCCGTACAACGTTTCGCTTCCGCGGAGAATGTAGAACTTCAGCGGATCGAGCTGCGGGAAGTCGGGGCGAGCGAGAATGTAAGTGACGTTCTCCATCGTCACTGTTTCCCAAACGTGCATGCCCACCAGCACGTCGCCGCGACGGATGCCTTGCCGGGCGGCGGGGCTGTCGGTGCGGACGTCGGTCACCGTCAGTCCGCCGCGATAATGCGTGCGATGCTGCTGGAATTGCTTGGCCGACTGCGGCTCGAGCTTCAGGCCCAACATGTCCCACGCCGGATCGCCGTCGGTCTTGGCCAGCGCCAACTTGACGGTCATCGGTTGTTGCCGGCGCCGGACACTCACATCGACCGGTTCACCGGCCTCGCGCCCCAAAAAGGCGCGCTCGATGTCGATGGCCCGAGCGACCGGCATGCCGCCGATCGAGGTGATCACGTCGCCGGCCTGCAATCCGCTGTCGGACGCCGGGCTGGCCTCGTCGAGCGCCAGCACTTCGACATCGCCCGACTCGGTCGTGTGCGCCTGCACGCCGTGCCAGGTCCGTTCGACCCGGCGCGTGCTGAGCAGGTCGGCCGCCACGGTCAGCACTTTGTCGGTCGGAATCGCGAAGCCGATCCCCTGGGCACCGGCCCGCACGGCCACGTTGATGCCGATCATCTCGCCGTCGATATTCAGTAGCGGCCCACCCGAGTTGCCCGGGTTGATGCTGGCGTCGGTCTGGATCAGGTCCTCGTACTGCTGTGCGTCGCTGACCTGTACGCTGCGATGCAAGGCGCTGATGATGCCGCGCGTCACGGTATGCTCGTAGCCGTAGGCGTTGCCGACGGCAATCACCGTCTCCCCGGGCATCAAGTCGCCGGATGTGCCGATCGCGATGACTTGCAGATCGTGGTCGGCGTCGATCTTGATGATGGCCAGATCGGTTGCCGGATCGCGCGATACCAGCCGGGCGACGAAGGTTTCGCGGGCCGCGGTGGTGACGATGATCTTTTTCACACCGTCGACCACGTGGTGGTTGGTGATGATGTAGCCGCGCTCGTCGAGGATCACGCCGGTCCCCATACCGTTGACCTTGCGCTTGCCGTCGGCCGTGCGCGCATCGCGCGGATCGGTGGCGTCGACCAGTTTCTCGCCGTGAATGTTGACGATTGCCGGCCGCGCACGCTGCACCGCGGTAACGATCGGCGTGCGGCGCGTGTCGGAAATCTCTGCCGCAGCGCGGCGGCATGGCGACACCCCGACGCCGCCTGCCAAGGCAAGTACAAGGAGCAAGCGGCGGCCCAGATCACGGGCGGAACAATGGCGCATGGTGGACTCGTCGTGGCCAGCCGTGTCGGAGATGTTGCGAAGCCGACCCTCGACGGGTGCTTCCAAATGATCGGAACCGCAAGCACCGAGCAACTAAATGACTAAATCGGTCCAAGCGCCAAAGGCCTTCACCGGCTAGCGCATCAACCGCAAACTGCGCCTAGCTTCACAGGCGCGGGGCACTGAAGTTGCAAGCAGCGGTAGCACGATCCGTGATTGACCGTCCGCCGCGGCCTTCCTAGAATCCGTTGCTCAAAAACCCAGAGTTTTATGGACGACTCCGCCGAACGCGACTCCGCTGACTCTGACGCTGCCACTGCGGCAATCGCCGCTCCCGACGCTGCTAGCCATCGGTCGCAGCCGCTGCTTGAGATTGTGCAGCTCAAAACTTACTTTCACACGGAACATGGCCTGGCCCGGGCGGTCGACGGTGTTTCCTTCTCGGTGCCTCGCGGCAAAACGCTAGCCGTCGTCGGCGAAAGCGGCTGCGGAAAGACAGTCACCGCGCTCACCATCCTGCGACTGATTCCGATTCCACCCGGTGAGATCGTCGACGGGCGGATTCAGTTCGAGGGGCGCGACCTGCTGGCACTCGATGCTGCCGAATTGCAGGAAATTCGCGGCGGCGACATCGCCATGATCTTTCAGGAGCCGGCAACCAGTCTTAACCCGGTATTTACCATCGGCAACCAGATTGCCGAGGCGATCCGCCTGCATCGCGACGTGCCCGAAGCCGAGGTCCGTGATGAAGTGCTTAAGGCCTTGTCCGAGGTGCGGATGAGCGAGCCCGAACGGCGCATCGATCAATATCCCCATGAGCTTTCCGGCGGGATGAAGCAGCGCGCCATGATCGCGATGGCTTTGTCGTGTAAACCGAAGCTGCTGATTGCCGATGAGCCGACCACCGCGCTCGACGTAACGATCCAGGCACGGATCCTCGACTTGCTGCGCAAGAGCCAGAACGAGCACGGCATGTCGATCTTGCTGATTACGCACGACCTGGGCGTGGTGGCCGAGATGGCCGACGACGTGGTGGTGATGTACGCGGGGAAAGTTGTCGAGCGGGCCGAAGTGCGGCCGCTGTTTGCTCGTCCGCTGCATCCCTATACGCAAGGCCTGTTCAGCAGCTTGGTGCGCGTCGATCGGCACCAGGACCGCTTACAGGCAATCGAGGGTTCGGTGCCGGCTCCGACCAACTTTCCTACAGGTTGCCGCTTCCGCGCCCGCTGCGCGCTGTACGAATCGAAAGGCAAACCCGAAAAATGCACCGAGCAGCCGCCGCTGGCTGAGATCGAGGCGGGGCACTGGTCGGCCTGCTGGTTCGCCGATGAACTCGCGAAACAGAAAGGTTCGCCATGAGCACCGGTACGTTAGCCCCGGGCGAATCGCCGGGGGCCAAAGAATCAAGCGGCGCCACAGCGCTGCTCGAAGTGCGCGATCTGGCGAAGTGGTTTCCCGTGCGCGGCGGGTTGTTCTCTCGCGTAAGGCAGCACGTGCGAGCGGTCGATGGCGTGAGTTTTAGTCTTGGCCGCGGACGCACTCTGGGGCTGGTCGGCGAGAGCGGCTGCGGTAAGACGACCGTCGGGCGCACCATCCTGCGGCTGATTTCCCCGACCGCGGGCCAGGTGCTGTTTGAAGGGCAAAGCGTGTTCGACTTGCCGCGGCGAGAGCTGCGCGCTCTGCGCCGCAAGATGCAGATCATCTTTCAGGACCCTTACGGATCGCTGAACCCGCGGATGACCGTCGGCGCGACGGTCGCCGAGCCGTTAGTGATCCATGGCGTGAAGCGCCGGCGGCATGCACGCGAACGCGTCGCTGAACTGTTGTCGCAGGTTGGATTGAATGCCGAGGCGATGAACCGCTATCCGCACGAATTCTCAGGCGGGCAGCGCCAGCGCGTCGGCATTGCCCGGGCGCTGGCATTGAACCCGGCGTTCATTGTCTGCGACGAACCGACCAGCGCGCTCGATGTTTCGATCCGTGCCCAGGTGATCAACCTGCTTGGCGATTTGCAGCAGCAGCACGGTATCGCGTACCTGATGATCAGTCACGATCTCGGCGCGGTGCGGCACGTGAGCCACGAGGTGGCGGTGATGTACCTCGGCAAGATCGTCGAGCAGGCGCCGACCGAAGCACTGTTCGACGACCCACGTCACCCGTACACGCGCGTGCTGCTGGCGGCCATTCCGGTTCCCGACCCGACAAAGCGGCGGCCGAAAATCGTGGCGACCGACGACGAAATTCCTTCACCGATCAACATTCCCTCGGGTTGCCCTTTCCATCCTCGCTGCCCGCTGTACGAGCTGAAGGGTAAGCCGGAGACGTGCCGCCGTGACGTTCCGCCGTTGCGGCCGATTGCCGAAGCGAACGATCATCTGGCCGCATGCCACTTCGCTGAAGAGAGCGCCGCGCTGGCATCAAGTTAGCCGCATTTCCGCGCGGCGGACGACGCGCCCTTACCTTCGTTCCGGCGGAAAGACGAACTTCAGCGTTTGCAGCAGCAGGAATACCACCAAACCCGCGGCAAGCGCGAAGGGCCAGATTTGCGCTCCCGGGAAGTTCAGGTTTCCCACGGTCGTGGCGACGACCATGATCGCCAACGCCGCGAGCAGCACCAGGCAGCCGCCGGCGGCCATGATCCCTTTGAACGTGCTTTGTTCGCTGTGCTCTTCATGGTGCAAGTCGACCGTTCGGCCCCGATCAAGGCTGCGCCCGACGGCATCGGCAAGTTCCATGTCGCGGCAGGCGTCGAGCCAGGTGGCTGCGGGCGGATCGCCCTCGATGGCCGCGACGAGCTGCTCGATCGCTTCGGTTGGGCCGTTCCAGTCGAGATATTGCTGCGTGATGGTTTCACTCGCCAATTGAAGTTCCAGTTTCCAATCGTTCTGCGACGGCATGCCGAGCACCGCCTTTCCGTCGGTGCCCAACAGCGTCAGCCGTGCCCCTGCCTGTTCGATCGCCGGCGCCACCGACCAACGTGCGAGAATGCCTGATTCTGAAGTCATTTGCACGGCAAGCGTCGACCAGCGCGCGTCGGCCGATTGTCCTGTAGCCGCCATCGCTCCTAGCTTGAAGACCTCGCCCGCCAACCGGCGCAGCACGTCGGCATCGCGCACCAACGCGCCAAGCACGGCGCGCTGCGATCGATCCACGAGGAATCGTTCCCAAACAAGCTGCTCGACGTCTCCGATTTGCGAGCGAGCGTCCTCGGCGATCAACTCGGCCAAGCGGTCGATCGCCGGATGCGCACGCTCGGGGACTCCTGGCACAAGCGGGACGCCGCTCTCCTGCCGAAACAGATCGAGCTCGAAGTAGTCGAGCATCGAATCGACCACCGGATGGGCAACCATCAATGGCATCTCCGCCTGAAGCAAGGTTCGCAACTGATCGGTGCGCGAGCCGGCTTCCTCGGGCGTGGCGCGAGCGACGAACACCGCGTCGGCCACGCGCTCGCCAAGCACTGCTTCCCAACGATCGACGACTGTGGCCGTGGGGCACGTGCTTTTAACATCAGCGGCCGAGATACCGCGAGCGTCGTACACCGTGGTGACACGGTGCCCTAAGCTGATTGCGGCGCGCGCCCAGGCCTTCATCTGTTCATCGAAGCCTAAAATTGCGAAGTCCATCGCCCAGGCGCTCCTGGCATGAATGCGGCGCGGAGGTTCATGGTCCGGCGAAGCGCCAGGATCGTCAAGCGTCGGTTTCGACGAATGCTGGCTCTTGCGGCGCACCGTGTCGGCGCGCAGTGAGGATCTGCCGCGACCAGTCGAGAAGCTTTCGCGGCTTGCGCAGCAGCGTCCAGGCTGCATGGCGCAGATGGGCGGGAAGATGGCCGCCGACGATGCGCATTTCACTCAGCGGCACGGCCTGCGCCTGCCACCCAGCCTTGTACGGCTCATCGCCGCGCATGAAATCGAAGTGCTCATAACCTGCATTGATTGCTTGCCGTAGCGACGCGATGGTTTGCATCCAGCCGGGGTTATGCAGCGCGGCTGCCGGATCGAACCCGCTCTGGTAAGCGTAGGCCACACCACCGCCGTTGAACCCATAATCGACCGCGACCGGTTCGCCGTCCAATTCGATCCAGTTCAGCCGCAGCGCACCCGCGGCCAGCAGTTGCCGGGCGACATCGGCATGGAAGGCCGCGAACCGATCGGACGCGAAGCATCCCTTATCGCCTTTGCTCTCGCGCCGCCGCTGATGCAGCCGATGCAGCACCTCGAGGCCGCACGCCAATTTGCCGGCGTCGTCGACCGTGTGCAGTTTCGCTTTGCCGGCAGCGAAGTAGCGCGATTCGAGCGTCTTGATCTTGCGGCGGCGAGGTTTCGACATTTTGGCGACCAAATCGGGCCACGATCTCGGCAACGCAATGCGCCAGGCGTTGGCCAAGTGCCGCTGGACGACCAAATGACCGAGGCGGTGCATGCTCTCGGCAAGCCAGGCACAGCCCGGATCGTCGCCAGCTACCCCTTCGAGCTTTACCAGGTCCCAATCACGCCGCACATGGCAGCACAACCAACGGGCGATTCGCTGCGCAACGATGCGCTCGAGTCCTGGCACGGCAATGATCGACAGGTAGTCGGAACAGACCTCGCCGTCGCCGAGCAGCCGAATCGTCCGACCGGACAAGAGCGACGTTTGGACGTAAAACGGCGCGGCGCCGATGAGCGTGTCCTCGGCATCCCACACCAGCGGGATCAACAGCGAGTCGGCGGGGCGTGCGAAGTGTCGCCACCAGCTTTCGCACCACTCCCAGCGTCGAAACGGCACTTCCCCGGCGAGACGGTTCCACGCCGTCGCGTGCTCGGTCAGCTCAGCGAACGAGCGGGCGCAGGTGATGCGCAGCGAGGTCCGAAACGATGTAGCAACGGGGGTCATGAGACACGTGTCCGCACTCGATACAGATAACTTCTATGCTAATTAGACCTTCCACCGGAACAATCGCCGGAAAACCATTGCGACCGAAACGAAGCCAATGCTATCCTTTTTACTTTGGCGGTGCGTAACCCATTTCATAGTCGCCGGATATGGAATCCGCCGTCGATGTCGATCCGCTGCCCCGTCGAGAACGGCAGCTCGCCACGGACCAAGGCCGCGACCGCCTTGGCGACATCTTCCGGCTGGCCCCAGCGACGAATCGGGGCGAACCCCTCGCTGATTAGCCGGTCGTACTTGGCCTTTACCGGGCCGGTCATGTCCGTGGCGATCACGCCTGGGCAGACCTCGAAGACATGTATGCCAAACTCGGCGAGCCGATCGGCGAACAGCCAAGTCATCATCCCGGTGGCGGCCTTCGTGAGACAGTAGTCGGCCCGATCGGTGCTGACCGCGTAGGCCGAGATCGACGAGACATTTACGATCGTTCCAGCGGCAAGCTGCTGTTGTTGGACTTGGTCGATCATCACTCGGGCGACGCGCTGTGCTAGAAAGAATGGCCCTTTCAGGTTCGTCGCGAATACCTGGTCCCAACTTTCCTCGGTCGCTTCGAGCAGGTCGCGGCGTCCCCGCGACGTGATCCCAGCGTTGTTTACCAGTACGTCGATGCGGCCGAAGCGGTCGACGATCTTCGCGACCATGGCCTCGCGATCCGTAGCGGCGGCGACGTCGGCTCGAACGGCCAGGGCATCGCCCCCGGCCGAGCGAATCTCGGCGACGACTTGTTCGGCGGCTTCGGCTCGATGCGCGTAATTCACCGCGACCGCATGTCCCGAGCGCGACAGCTCCAGTGCAATCGCTCGGCCGATGCCGCGCGATCCGCCAGTCACCAGAGCAACGGGTATTTCGATCATCGCACGGTTCACCCTAAGATCGCGGTTCGGGCATTGTCAACGATCGTGCCCGTTCAACTCTTTGCGCCGCGCTGCACCAGCAGCTCCATCAAGTTTTCTTTCAAACGTCCCAGCTCTTGCTGCAGCTCGCGAACCCCCAACTCGGCGCGAACGTTCACCTGGTATTCAAGCTCCGAGCGGACACGGTCCTTCGCATCCTGCCGGTTCTGGCTCATCATGATCACCGGCGCTTGCAGTGCCGCGATCAGCGATAGCACCAGGTTCAAGCCGATGAACGGCGCTGGATCGAACGGTACCTTGAGCACCCACCAATTCAAGGCGATCCATCCCAAGATGATGGCGATCGACAGGTGGATGAACATCCACGAGCCGCCGAAGGTGGCCACCACGTCAGCAACCCAATCGCCAAGGCTTGACTGCTCTTCGATCACCAAATTCGGATTGCGAAGTGCTCGTTCGCGCAGCATTTCGTCGGTCCGACGAATGCGGCGGCCGAGCACCTGGAGCACATCCATCGCAGCCATCGGCCGGCGAGCGAACAGCTTGGCCAAATCGCTACGCTCAATCACGCAGGTGCGCAATGCTCGCGTGGCCACAACGCTGGCCGAGCGTGGCTCGCTGTCCAGCAGCGACAATTCACCGAAGATGTCGCCGGCGTCGCACTCGTCGATCGTCACGCGGTGGCCGTCGTGATCGACAACGAACGTTTCGGCATAGCCCTCGAGCACCACGTGCATTTCGCCGCCGGGATCGCCGGCTTTGAACACCGTCTGGCCGGCGGCGTAGCTGCGCTCGTCGATATGCGCGGCGAGCTCGCGCAACTCGTCGTCGTCGAGCAATTGAAACAGCGGGACAACTTTGAGCAACTCAATCGCTACGGGCATGGGCCGATTCTCCTTGCGCAAACGTCGGACGGTCGTTCCGCGCACGCTAGAGAGCCCATCTTAGACCGCGGAGCCGCCGCTCAGAAGTTCCACTTCGGCTCCCAGCTCGGCGCGTGCGCGGCTTTCATGTAGGCGGCGGCTTTTGCGGCAACGTCGGGATGCTCGGCGGCGACGTTCGTCATTTCGCCGGGATCGTCGGCAAGGTTGTACAACTCCGGTGTCGCGTCGGGTTCCTTGCTTACCTTGTTGCGAACCGCCTTCCAGGGACCGAAGCGAACCGCCTGGGCCTTGCCAGCGGCATGGTACTCCCAGTAGAGATACTCATGCTCGTGCTGCGGTGTTTTTCCGAGCAGCGTGGGAACGATGCTAATGCCGTCGATGTCGCTCGGCGCCTCCACACCTGTCAATTCGCAGAACGTGGGCAGAATGTCCCAAAAGGCACCGATAAAATCGCTCGTCGATCCCGGCTGAATATGTCCCGGCCAACGGGCAAGCATCGGGGTGCGGATACCACCTTCATACAGGTCTTGCTTGTAGCCGCGCAGCTTGGCAGTGCTTTGGAAGAATTCGGGATCGGTCCCAGAAAGCGGGAACACCGCGCCATTGTCGCTGGCAAACATCACAAGCGTGTTGTCGTCGATCTGCAAATGCTTGAGCAGCGCCATCAGTCGGCCGATGTCGCGATCCATCCGCGTGATCATGGCGGCATATGCGGCGCGCGGCTCGCTGTGGTTGGCATAGTGCTTCGAGTCGGTTACCGGCGTTTCAGGCCAGCGGCCACGGTATTCAGAAAGCGAGTCCTCGGGCACCTGCAGCGACAGGTGCGGGATCGTGAAGGCGAGGTACAGAAAGAACGGCGAATCCTTGTGGCCACGCACCCAGGCCAGGGCGTCGTCGGCCATCAGGTCGTGCGAGTAATCCGCACCGGAAACGGGGATCGGCTCTTTCTGACCATAGTAGTACGGGGGATTGCCGGCCAACGGCTCCTGCTTGTCATCTCGCCACAGGTGCGGCGGATAGAACGTGTGCGCCATGCCTTGGCACAGGTAGCCGTAGGAATGGTCGAACCCGAAATCCAACGGGCTGCTGTGATCTTCCGGCATGCCCAGGCCCCACTTGCCGACGATCGCGGTGGCGTAGCCGGCCCGCTTGAGCAATTGCGCCACGGTGACCGTGCCCGATTGCATCGCGTGCTGCCCTTCGCCCGCGCCCTTGGGAGCGCGCTGCATGTTGTCGCGCACCGTGGCGTGGCCGAGGTGCTTGCCGGTCATCAACGTGCATCGGCTCGGGGCACACACCGCCGCGCCGGAATAGAAGTTCGTGAACTTCATCCCGTCGGCAGCCAGCCGGTCGACGTTTGGCGTCTGGATTTTGGCCTGCCCGTAACAGCCGAGGTCGCCGATCCCCAGATCGTCAGCAAGGATGAAAATGAAGTTCGGACGAGAGGCGTCCTTTTGCGAAGTGTCCACTGCGAAAAGGAGTGTTGTGTGGAGGACCGTCGCCGCCGACATGACGGCAGCGGTGAAACGGCCTAATCGTGTGCTAACCGATCGACAAAGCATGGTTGCGCTCAAGGACAGGGTGTATTCACAAGGCTTGAGATTCAATATCAGCCGCCGAACTCGACGGGTCAACGTGTCGTAGACCGTTTGCGCTGCGTCGAGCAACTTCCCGCGTTGACCGCAACATCCTAGAATCGGGGGTGCTCCGACGGGCCACCGCGCCGCGGTGCGAAGCTGCGCGGTGCGTAATGAGCGGCGATCGGACGAGCGATTGAGGTGCTTGCGCATGATTCAGCTCAGGCCGGCAAGCGAACGTGGCGGCGGTGATTACGGCTGGCTCAACACGCGCCATACGTTCTCGTTTAACGACTACTACGATCCGCGCTACTCCGGTTTCCGTGTGCTGCGCGTGATCAACGAGGACCGTGTGCAGCCTGGCCAGGGTTTCGGCATGCACGGCCACCGCGACATGGAGATCATCTCGTACGTGCTCGAAGGAGGCCTCGAGCACAAGGACAGCCTCGGGCACGGCTCGGTGCTGCGGCCCGGCGAGTTTCAGCGAATGACGGCCGGCACCGGCGTGCGACACAGCGAGTTCAACCCGTCAGCCACCGAGCCCGCACACTTCTATCAGATTTGGCTGCTGCCCGATCGCCCGGGACACGCGCCGAGCTACAAGCAAAAGTCGTTTCCCGAGGCCGAGCGCTGCGACAAGCTGCGCCTGGTCGCCTCGCCCGATGGCCGCGATGGTTCGCTCGTCATCCAGCAAAATGCCGAGGTGTACCTGTCGTCGTTGGCCGCCGGACAGCATCTGAACCACGTGTTGTCGCCGGGGCGCTATGCCTGGCTGCAGGTGCTACGCGGAAAGGTGACGCTGAATGGTACGGCGCTGGGCACCAGCGACGGTGCCGCGGTGAGCGATGAGTCTTCGCTGACGATCGCCGCCGATGAGCCGGCGGAGATCATGCTTTTCGATCTGCCTTAATTTCAAGGAGAAAACCGTCATGGCTAAGCATTCCAAGGCGAGCCTCAATGGCAAGGGCGTGCTCGACACCCCGACCGATCTGGAACCGGATGGCGTCGAGGCGATTTGCGACGAACTGCGTAAGCTGCTGGCCGACGTGTTCGCGTTGTATCTGAAGACCAAGAACTTCCATTGGCACATGACTGGTCAGCATTTTCGCGACTATCACCTGCTGCTCGACGAGCATTCGGAGCAGGTTTTCGGCATGACCGACGACCTGGCCGAGCGCGCTCGAAAGATCGGCGGCACGACGCTGCATTCGATCGGCGACGTTTCGCGCCATCAGCGCCTGAAGGACAACGACGAGGAATTCGTCGCGCCGTTGGACATGCTGGCTGAACTGGCCGACGACAATCAAGCGCTCACGCGGTCGCTCCGCGAGGCTCACGAAGTGTGCGACCAACACAACGACGTGGCGACCACCAGCATGATCGAAAACTGGATCGACCAGACCGAGCGGCGAACCTGGTTCTTGTCGATGATTACTCGTGAGCACTGAGCTTGCGGCACACAGAAATCTTGTCTCACTGCCGGCAGCAAGGTCCCCAGCAGATGCAGGGCATCGGCTTGCGGCAATAGTCGTCGGGCACACCGCAGTGCGGGAAGCAGCACGGATTCCACCAGTGCAGCAACCGTCCGCCGTCGGGATGCCAGCCGCCGGCCGGTGCAAAGCGCTGGAGCAAGCTCGACGGTGCGGAACACGGCCCGCAGCATGCTGAGGCACATGTTCCGCCGTACGGCGTTTGCGCGCGCGGGGCAGGTCCTGGCATCATCCATGTCATCGCGATGACCACTGCCGTGATCCGTACCATGCGTTCCATCGTGTCGCTCCGTGTTGCGGGGCTCATTCCGGTTCCGTCGCCACCGGCGAATCTTCCTCGACGTCCCCTTCCGGCACCGCTTCGGCCGGAACCGTTTCATGCGACTGCTCAGCCGCCGGGAGATCGCATGCTTCGGGATGCAGCCTTAGGTCCCAACCGCCGCCGAGCGCCCGGTACACGTTGATCAGATTCAGCGCGATGTTCCCCTGAGCCACGGCAAGATTCTGCTGCTGCTGGAGCTTTGAGTTCTCAAGGGTAAACAAGCGATTCACGTCGGCTTTAACGTCGGTGAACAGCTTCTCTTGCACGTCGGTGGCCTCCAGCGCTGCCGCAGCGCTGCTCGCTAGCGCCTCGGCCTGCTCCTGCGATCGCAAGAAGCCGCGCAGCGCGGTCTGCACTTCCTGGGCGGCGGTGAGCACCTTGTTTTGGTAGCTGGCAACCAGCTCTTGAGTGCGTGCATCCTGCAAGCGGATGTTGTTTAGCAGGCGACCGTAGTTCAAGATTTTCCACGAGAACTGAGGGGTGATGAAGGCCAGGCCGCCGCTGGTGGCCAGCGCCGGGCCAAGGTCGATATCGCCGTAGCCGAGCGTCGTGCCGATGCTCAGGCTGGGCAACAAATCAGCCTTCGCCACTCCGATCTGCGGGCTTTGTGCCGCCACCAATCGTTCGGCATTGCGCACGTCGGGTCGGCGCAATAGCAGATCCGACGGCACTCCCGCGTCGACTTCGATGGGCATCGTCGGCAACGGTGCAGTGCCCGACTGCGGCGCCCCGCCAAGTACCGCCTCGAGATCGCGCGGCGGCTCGCCCATGAGGATGCACAGCCGATCGTTTGCCTGGCCTTGCGTGATGCGGAATGCCGGAATCGACGAACGCGTCTGTTCCATCAGCGTACGCAATTGCTCGACGTCGACTATGTTCGCCGTGCCGACCTTTTCCTGCTGCTCGGCCAGGGCCACCAGCTTTTCCTGCGTTTGCAGATTCGCTTCCGCAATCTTGATTTGCTGCTGGGCCACGCGGTACTGCACGTAGTTGGTCGCAACGTCGGCCAGTAGCGTTACCAACGCGTCGTCGTAACTCTCGACCGAAGCATCGAGCCGGGCGTTGGCCGTTTCGATTTGCCGTCGGTACTTGCCCCAGAAATCGAGCTCCCAGCTCAGGTTGAACGCGGTGACGTCGATATGGTTCGGCGCCTTGCCGAGCACGCCGCTGGGATACAACCCCAGCACTTGCTGATTCTGTGGCAGCACGTTGCCGACGGCGATCGCCTGTTGAGCCCGGGCTTGCAGCACGCGGGTGCCGATTGAACGCAAATTTAGGTTCTGCCGATAGGCGCGGCAGACCAATCCGTTGAGTGTCGGGTCCTGAAAGACATTCCACCAATCCCCGTCGCGCGGTGGGGCACTGGCGACGCGCGGATCATCGGCGTAGATCCACTCGGGTGCCACCGGCGCCAGCGGCTTGCAGTAATTCGGCCCGACCTTGAAGCCGTTGCGCGCCCATTGCAAAGGCCGCGAGCAACCGCCGTGCAGGATGGCCGCGCCCACCGCCAGCGGTGCTAGCCATCGCCGCAGCCGTGGTCGACAGCATCGGCGAGCGATCAGCTCTTCGATCGACGGCGCTTCCATGCTGGCACTTCCGGCACCAAGTTCATCGCAACCGCCGATTGCGAGCGCAATGTCCTCGACGAAGCCGGCAAGGTTTGCGCAGACGGAAATATCGGGCAACCTGCCGGCGTGAATTTAGGAAAACCAGCAAAAAGCTGCCGGCGAGCCTGCGCTCGGCGCGGGTCTCCTAACCCCGCCGCAATGGCCGACCGCAGGTCTCCCTGAGGGCGTTCCGGACCAAAAAACTCATCGAGTTTATTCTTTGGGTTCCTGAGGGTCCCAGGGGGAGTAGGCCAAAAAACGAGCCTCGTTTTTTGGTCCGGGCCCATTAATCCGACGAGCACAAACACAGTTCGAGTTGTCAAAGAGCGATATCTTTCCAACCGCGCACGCTAATCGACGACTCCGCATCGCTCCAGCCAAGAAAAAGCCACCCCAGCGCTCGGCGCGGGTCTCCCGACCCCGCCGTGCCCCCCTCACCCCTCACCACCCACCCCATCCAGCGGGCTGCGCAGTCCTCACGGACCATT
>DATAXP010000063.1:0-18982 GCA_036272935.1 Pirellulales bacterium
GTCGAGTTCGATCAGAAGGGTTGCATGTTCCTGTCGCACGTGTTCGCGGCGCAGACCAAGGACACGATCGTCATCAAGAACTCGGACCCCATCGGCCACAACACCAGCCTCACGCCGCCGGGCCAGCAGGGCATCAATCCGTTGCTCCCCTCGGGCGGCGAGGCGGAATACAAGTTTGCCAAGCCGGTAGCCATGCCGGTCGATACGACGTGCAGCATTCATCCGTGGATGAAGGCGTACATCATGGCCCGCGAAGACCCGTACTTCGCGGTGACCAAGCCCGACGGTTCGTTCGAGATCGCCAACCTGCCGGCCGGCGAAGAGATCGAGTTCCAGGTATGGCACGAGCGGCCGGGCAACAATTTCGACGTGCCGGGGCTCGCCACGAAGGGCCGCTTCAAGAAAAAGATTCCTGCCGACGGCGTCGAGGATTTGAAGGTCATCGAGATTCCCGCCTCGTCGTTGCAATGAGCTTGAGTGAAATGAACATGTGTCGTCGACATGAGCAAGCGCCGAACCAGCCCTTCTCCCTTCGGGAGAAGGTGGCCGAAGGCCGGATGAGGGTGAAGCGGCATCGACGCCGAGTACCCGCCTCACCCTCACCCGGTCGCCGCGGCGGCGACCACCCTCTCCCAAAGGGAGAGGGGTTGAATTGCCGCATCCGCCACTGCTCTCTGCCCGCTGCTCTCTGCCTGCTGCTTGTCGCCGGCTGCGGCAAGAATACGTCGCCGCGGTTTCACCTGAACATGCAGGGGAAGAACCCTGCCGACTTCGCTCCCGGCGTGAAGGACAACGAACAGCGGATCAAGGGGCGGCAAGATATTGCCACCGCGCTGTACGCGATGTTCGGCACGCCCGACGATCCGTACGTGTTCCCGGAAAGCGGGTTGGATCTGGCAAAAGTTCAAATGGCCGCCGGCCCCGCGGGAGGCAATGCCGACGGCACCCAGCGCGGCCTGTATCGCAGGCACTGTGTGCATTGCCACGGCATCACCGGCGACGGCGCCGGACCGACCGCGCAGTTTCTCATGCCGTATCCGCGCGATTACCGCCGAGGGCTGTACAAGTTCAAGAGCACCGAGCGCTCGGCCAAGCCGACCCACGCCGATCTGAAGCGCGTGCTGCTCGACGGCATTGCCGGCACGGCGATGCCGTCGTTCGCGCTGCTGCCGGATGATGAGGTGGAAGCGCTCGTCGAGTACGTGAAGTACCTGTCGATCCGCGGCGAGGTGGAGCTGGCGATGGGCATCACGGTGTACAACGAAGAAGACGCGCTCGACATGTCGCACGACGGGCTGGCGAAGTATGTCTCCGACGTGGCCAATGGCCAGTACGGTTGGGCCGCCGCCGAGCAGCAGGTGATCCAGGTGCCCGATCATCCGCAGGTTGCCGATCGGAATCAGTGGCTTGCCGCCGGCGAGGCATTGTTCCGCGGTCCCAAGGCCCAGTGTATGAAATGCCATGGGCCGACCGCTTTGGGCGACGGCAGCGAAGTGGCCTTGTTCGACGATTGGAACAAGGACAAGCGACAGGCTGAGCTTGAGCGCATCATCAGCGAGGAGCGGGCCAAGGGCGAAGAAGTCGGTAAGCTGCAAAATGATTTGCATATCTCGCTGCACACGTACCTGCTTCCCGAGCAGCAGGTTCAGCCGCGCAACTTGCGGCTGGGCATTTACCGCTTCGGCCGCAGCCCGGCCGACATGTATCGCCGCGTGCACGCCGGAATCAACGGCACGCCGATGCCCGGCGGGTTCATCAAGGCCGGCAACCCTGCGAACCTGAAGCCGGAAGAGATTTGGCAGATTATTGATTACATCCGCACGTTGCCGTACACGGGGATGGACCCGGCACTGGGCAACGCGATTACATTGAACAAAGCAAGGAATTGAGCGCACAAGTATGCGTTTAGCCGGCGACGCTGGTCGCCGTGCGGCGGACAAGTCCGCCGGCTAAACGGCGCGCCTGGAGACGACCGTGGGACGATATTGGGCCTTTCTGTTCTTGCTGGTCCCGATTGCCGGGGTTGGCATCTTCGTCTGGGCCGCCGCCGGCGGGATGTGGATGCCGCGCGACATCTCCGAGCACGGCCACGAGATCGACCACCTCTGGAACTTCATCCTGCTGTTGACCGGCGCGGTGTTCGTCGCCACCGAGGTGGCGCTGTTCTGGTTCTTGTGGCGATACGAGGCCACGAGCCATCGCGATCCGGTGAAGTTCACGCACGGCAGCCACAACCTGGAAGTGGTGTGGACCATCCTGCCGGCGGCGACGTTGCTGTTCATCGCCATCTACCAGATGAACGCCTGGGCCGACGTGAAGATTCGCAAGCCGCCAATGGCGCCCACGGTGGAAGTGATGGCCCGGCAGTTCGAGTGGCGGCTGCGCTGGCCGGGGCCCGACGGCCATTTCGACACGCCCGACGACATTCACTGGGTGAACGATTTGCACGTGCCGGTGGACGAGGACGTGCTGGTCGACCTGAAGAGCATGGACGTGCTGCACGATTTCTTCCTGCCGAACCTGCGGATCAAGCAGGACGCGGTCCCCGGCATGATGATTCCCGTGTGGTTCCGCGCGACGGACGTCGGACAGTACGACCTGGTGTGCGCCGAGTTGTGCGGTTGGGGACACTATAAGATGAAGGGGCGGATCACCATCGAGCCCCGCGAACAGTACGAAGCGTGGCTGAAGAAAATTGCCAACGAACAGAACACGATGAAGTAGTTATGAGTAGTGAGTCGTCATTCATAACCCACCACTCATAATTCATAACTCTGCCGAGACTTCCCATGAGCGTTTTTACCGAAGAAAAGCATCTGCACGAGGCTGGGGCGACGCACGATCACCAAGTCGCTGCCGAGCACCACGAGCTGAGCTTCCTTCGCAAATATGTGTTCTCGCTCGATCATAAGGTGATCGGCATCCAGTTCCTGTTCTCGACGCTGCTATGGTTCGTCGTCGGCGGATTGCTGGCCCTGGGCGTGCGCTGGCAGTTGGCCTGGCCGTGGTCGAACATGCCGATCGTCGGGCAGATGCTGTTCAGCGGCGAAGGGGGACAGATTTCCCCCGAGTTCTACACGATGCTGTTCACCATGCACGCCAGCGTGATGATCTTCTTCGTGATCATCCCGATCCTCGCCGGCGCGTTCGGCAACTTTTTGATCCCGCTGATGATCGGCGCCGACGACATGGCCTTCCCCACGCTGAACATGCTCAGCTATTGGTTCATGTGGCCGGCGTTCGTGTGCATGATCGCGTCGTTCTTCGTCACCGGCGGAGCGTCTGCGAGTGGCTGGACCGGCTATCCGCCGCTGTCGGCGGTGCAGTCGGCCGCCCCCGGCAGCCACGCCGGGCAAACGCTCTGGCTGCAGGGGCTGATCTTCGTCGGCGTCAGCTCGATGATGGGCAGTGTCAACTACATGACCACCATCATCCAGATGCGCGCCCCGGGCATGACGATGTTCCACCTGCCGATGACGATTTGGGCGATGTTCATCACCGCCATTTTACAGGCGTTCGCCCTGCCGGTGCTCACCGCGGCGCTGTTCATGCAACTGCTCGATCGCGTGGCCCGCACCTGTTTCTTCCTGCCCGAAGGGCTGATCGTGAACAACGCCGAGGCGGTTGCGGGCGGCGGACAAGCGCTGCTGTGGCAGCACCTGTTCTGGTTCTACTCGCATCCGGCCGTGTACATCATGATCCTGCCGGCAATGGGCATGGTCAGCGACATCATCAGTTGCTTCGCCCGCAAGCCGCTGTTCGGCTATAAGCCGATGGTCTACTCGATCGGCGGCATTGCGGGGCTGGGGTTCATCGTGTGGGGGCACCACATGTTCATGTCGGGCATGAACCCGGCCCTGGGCATGACGTTCATGGTGTCGACGATGATGATCGCGCTACCAAGTGCCATCAAAGTGTTCAACTGGATCGGCACCGTCTGGGGTGGGCGGATCCTCTACACCACGGCGATGCTGTTCGCGCTCAGCTTCGTGTCGATGTTCATCATCGGCGGGCTGTCGGGGATCTTCATGGCCGCCACGCCGGTCGACATTTTCATCCACGACACCTATTTCATCGTGGCCCACATCCATTACGTGTTGTTCGGCGGCACGGCGTTCGGCGTGTTCGGCGCGATCTATTTCTGGTTCCCCAAGATGTTCGGCCGGATGATGAACGAAACCGCCGGCAAGTTCCATTTCTTCCTGTCGTTCATCTTCTTCAACGGCACGTTCTTCCCGATGCACATTCTTGGCGCCGGTGGCTTCCCGCGCCGCCTGGCCGATCCGTATCACTACGAGACGTTCGCCAACATGCTGGCGATGAACCGCTTCATCACCATCTGCGCCCTGAGCATGGGTGCCAGCCAGTTGATCTTCGCGGCGAATTTCCTCTACAGCATCTTTTGGGGACCGAAGTGCGGCCGCAACCCGTGGCACTCGAACTCGCTGGAATGGTTCGCCCCCAGCCCGCCGGGACACGGCAACTTCGACGCCCAGCCGCTGGTCTATCGAGGACCGTACGAATATGGCTCACCCGAAGTCGACACCGATTACTACCCGCAGTGGCAGCCGCCGCCGACCGACCGGCCGCTCGTGCAGCCAGGACATTAAGAAATGACCAATGCCGAATTCCGAATGACAAAAGAATGCCGAATGACGAAGCTCGAATGTTCGTCATTTGGACTTCGTCATTCTTTAGTCATTCGACCTTAGACATTCGTCATTCGGTCTACCATGCCTTCGATCGCCGAAACACACGACTCTCGTCTGCCGCATCGCCTGGCCGTGGCGCTGGTCTGCGCGACGTTTCCGCTGGTGTGGGTCGGCGGCTTGGTGACGACCTACGAGGCGGGCATGGCGGTACCCGATTGGCCGACGACTTATGGCTACAACTTGTTCCTGTACCCGTGGCAAACGTGGATTGCAGGGCCGTGGGACCTGTTCATCGAGCACGGGCATCGCCTGCTGGCCGCAAGCGTGGGGCTGCTGGTGATCGTCGAAGTCGCTTGCCTCTTCGCGGCCGAGCGGCGTCGCTGGCTCCGCTGGTACGGTGTCGCGCTGCTGGCCGCCGTGATCGCGCAGGGTGTGCTCGGCGGCATGCGCGTGCGAATGGACGAGCGCCTGCTGGCCAAGATCCACGCCTGCACCGGCCCCGCGTTCTTTGCCATGTGCGTCGCGCTGGCGGCGTTCACGTCGCGCGGGTGGCTGGGCGCTTCGCCGCGGGTTTATGCCCGAGCGACCCGTTTGCACGTGCTGGCCACGTTCACGGCGGCGGTCGCCTTTCTGCAAATTGTGATGGGCGCTCGGCTGCGACATCCCGACCTGCAATTGGCTCCCAACGAATTTGCTGATGCGGTGGTATGGCATCTGCTGATTGCCGGCGTCCTGGTGCTGCACGTTGGCTTGTTATCGGCGCGAATTTGGCGGGAGTATCGCGACCAGCCACGGCTCGTTCGCCCTGCGACGGCCTTGGTGGCGCTCGTCGGCGTGCAGCTTGCGCTGGGCATCGGCACGTGGGTGGCGAATTACGGCTGGCCCGTTTGGTTCCAGGGCTACGCGTGGGCCGAGCGGCACGTGGTCGTGCACGAGAGCCTGGGCCAGGCGCTCGTGACCACGGCCCACGTGGCCAATGGTTCGTTGATCCTGGCCGTGAGCGTGCTCGTGGCGCTGCGGTCGCTGCGATGGGTGTGTGCGGCGGCGCCGGTCGCCGCCTTAACGGGTGTTTCCTTGGGAGTGGCGGCATGAGTGCGTCGGGCCTGATCTGTGAATCCGCCGTGGCGGACACCTCAACCTTCAATGCGGTTGCCGCGAACCCACGGACGTCGGGGCTGGCGCGCGCGGCCGACTACCTGGAGCTGACCAAGCCTAAGATTGCCGTCCTCGAATTGCTCACGGTGCTCGCCGCCGGGTCGATGGCACGCTGGTCGTCGGGCGACGTGTTCGTGCTGGTGCACGCGATGCTCGGCACGGCGCTGGTCGCCGCCAGCGCGAGCGCCTGCAACCAGTGGCTCGAACGGCATCTCGACGCCCGCATGCCGCGCACCGCCGACCGGCCCTTGCCCGCCGGGCGATTGTCGGCCGCGGAGGCGCTGTCGTTCGCCGCGATCACCGGGCTGGCCGGACTCGTGTACCTGGCCGTGGCGGTAAACTTGCTGACGGCGCTGTTGGGTCTGTTCAGTTGGTGGCTGTACGTGTGCGTTTACACGCCGATGAAGCCGCGCACGACGCTCAACACCGTCGTGGGCGCGGTGGCCGGTGGGCTGCCGGTGCTGATGGGTTTCTCAGCCGTGCACGGCCGATTCGGCATGGCCGCCTGGGCACTGTTCCTAGTGGTGTTCCTGTGGCAGTTTCCACACTTCATGGCGATCGCCTGGCTGTACCGCGATCAGTACCGCGCGGCCGGCATGAAGATGCTGCCGGTCGTCGACTCCAGCGGCCAGTTGAGCGGCATCCAGGCGGTGTGCTCGGCAATGCTGCTGGTGCCGGTGAGCCTGCTGCCAAGCGTCACGCATTTTGCCGGGCTTGAGTATGTGGCTGTGGCGCTTGTGCTCGGGCTGGGGCAACTGGCCTTGGCCATCGCCTTTTACTACCGCCCCGGCGAGCGCACCGCCCGGCTGTTGCTGCGTGCCTCGCTGGTGTATTTGCCGGTGTTGCTGTTTTGCATGATTTTCTGCACCTGACTCCCGACTCCTGCTTATGGCCACTGTTGCTCACGACGCCGGACACGCTCATCACCCGCCGAAGCTGATCTATCAGCAGGCGCTGCCGCTGAATAACGGCAAGTTGTTCATGTGGCTGTTTCTGTCGACGGAGATCATGTTCTTCGCCGCGCTGATCGGCACGTACATTGTCATTCGCTTCGGGGCGGTGGTCTGGCCGTCAACGCACGCCGTGCATCTCAGCGAGCCGATCGGGGCGTTTAACACGTTCGTGCTGATTTGCTCCAGCGTCACCATTGTGCTTTGCTTCGAGGCGGCGCGCGTGAACAATGCCGCGGGGGCCAAGGTCTGGATGGCGCTGACGCTAACCCTGGGATGCGTGTTTCTGGGTGTCAAAGGGTACGAGTACACAGCCAAGTTCGACCACGGCATCTACCCGGCCTATCCCCGC
This sequence comes from Pirellulales bacterium, assembly GCA_036272935.1. Lineage (GTDB taxonomy): Bacteria > Planctomycetota > Planctomycetia > Pirellulales > PNKZ01 > DATAXP01. Next base: position 7,110 of record DATAXP010000063.1, read on the forward strand.
GGCCCGATCTACGAGCGGCCCGACCTGTACTACGGCTCGGGCGTGCGCAAGCGTGTCCAAGAGCACCTACTGCACTACGCGAAGCTGCCTCCCGAGCAATTGACCGATAAGGGCGGCAAGCCGACCGAGGACGGTGAAAAGCTGGCAATATTGAACCAACTTAAGGACAAGGCCAGCACGTCCGATCCGACGGCGCTAGTGAACCTAGCGGCCGAGATTTATCCGCTGCCGCCTTCGGGATCGCACGAGCACGTCCACGGCGGACTTAACGAAACCGAGTCTTGGCTGCGGCTGCCGATCGTCATTCCCGGCGGCAACATGTGGGCAAGTACGTACTTCCTGCTCACCGGGTTCCATGCCATCCACGTGCTGGTGGGGCTGATCTTCTTCGCGATCATGCTATTCACCTGGAAGCTCGACGCCACTTGCCATCACGGCGTCGAGAACCTCGGGCTATACTGGCATTTCGTCGACTTGGTGTGGATCTTCCTGTTCCCGTTGTTGTACTTGTTCTGAACGCTGGACGTTTTTCGGGTGCTGCCTCATGTCTGATGCCCACGATCCAAAGCCCGTAGTCCACCTGCCGGGAAGTCCGCACGCCGACCCGCTCGTGCCCAACGGCGAGCACGGCCATCACGAGGCGATGCACGGCGGCAGCCACGGCATTGCCAAGTACGTCTATGTGTTCGTCGCCTTGTGTCTGCTGACCACCTGCTCGTTCATGACCTACTCCGAAGCGTGGCCGTATCACGACCGCCCGGCGGTGGGGCGTTCATTCATGCTGATCGTCTCCAGCGCCAAGGCACTGTTGGTGATTTTGTTCTTCATGCACCTGAAGTACGAGGCGGCATGGAAATGGGTGCTCACCGTTCCCGCCTCGGTGATGTCACTGTTTCTGCTGGCGGCGCTGATCCCCGATATCGGCATGCGCGTGCGCAGATATTCCGAAGAGCGGCGTGAATTGCTGGGGACGCGCACCGACGCACAGCGCATCGAGAACGCCAGTGCCGCGCTGCACCCGCACGAAGATCACGCCGATGATCACGCCGATGAACACGGCGCCGCGCCGGCTCACGGTCATTAGCCGATGACCGCCTCGGCCGCCATCGGTATCTCGCGGCTGACGCACCGCTACGGTTCGCGCGTCGCGCTCGACGCCCTGGATCTCGACATCGCCCCCGGCGAGCTGTTCGCCATCCTCGGCCCCAACGGCAGCGGCAAGACCACGCTGTTCCGGCTGCTCTCGACGCTAACCGCTCCGCAGCAAGGATCGATCGAAGTGCTGGGGTGCGACATCGTGCGCGATCGCCGCGCCGTGCAGCAATCGCTGGGCGTGGTGTTCCAGGCACCGAGCCTCGACAAGAAACTCACCGTGCGCGAGAACCTGCGCTACCACGGTCCGCTGGTGGGGCTGTGGGGCCGGGCGCTCGACGAAGCCACGACTGAACTGCTCGCGCGGTTCGACGTGGCCGACCGGGCGGCCGACCTGGCCGAAACGCTCTCCGGCGGGCTGCGGCGGCGCGTCGAGCTTGCCAAGGGCTTGCTACACCGTCCACCGTTGCTGTTGCTCGATGAGCCGAGCACCGGGCTCGATCCGGGAGCGCGCAACGACCTGTGGCGGTACCTGCGCGAACTGCGCGAGCACGACGGCGTGACGATCGTGCTGACGACGCACCTGCTGGAAGAGGCGGACCGGGCCGATCGCCTGGCGATTTTCGACCGCGGCAAGCTGGTGGCGCTCGATGCTCCCGATCGGCTGCGAGCCACGGTGGCCGGCGACTCGATCACGATCGAGACGGCCGACCCGGCGGCGCTGGTCGGCGAACTGTCGCGGCAACTGGGACTGGCTGCCGCGGTGGTCGACGGACGCGTGCGGCTCGAGCATCCCGACGGGCCGCGGCTGGTGCCGCGGATCATGGATGCCTGCTCGGCGCGCATCCAAGCGATCACGCTCGGCCGGCCGACGCTCGAAGATGTGTTCATCGCGCGCACGGGGCGGAGGATGCAAAACGATGAATGACCTGCGCGTGATCTGGTCGCTGGCGGCGCGCGAGCTGGTGCGATTCTTTCGCCAGCGGAATCGGGTGATCGGCGCGCTGGGGCAGCCGTTGATCTTTTGGCTGCTGTTCAGCGCGGGGCTGGGGCCGTCGTTTCGTCTGCCGGGCAGCGGGACAGGGGAGGGGGGCGAGTCGTACGCCGAGTATTTCTTCCCCGGCACCGTGGCGCTGATCCTGCTGTTCACGGCGATCTTCGCCACGATCTCGATCATCGAGGATCGTCGCGAAGGGTTTTTGCAATCGGTGCTGGTGGCGCCGATTCCCCGCTGGTCGATGGTGTTGGGCAAGCTGTTGGGTGGCACGCTGGTGGCTGTCGCGCAAGGGCTGCTGTTCCTGCTGCTGGGGCTCACGCTCGGGCTGCACTACAGTGTGGTATCGCTGGTGGCGATCACGGCGTTCATGTTCACGCTGGCACTGGCGCTGACGGGGCTGGGGTTCGTGATTGCCTGGCGAATGGACTCAACGCAGGGATTCCACGCCGTGATGAGCGTGTTTTTGTTTCCGATGTGGCTGCTGTCGGGGGCGTTCTTCCCGGCAGAGCATGGCTGGCTGGCCTGGGTGCTTGCGGCCAACCCGATGACGTACGGCGTCGCGGGGCTGCGGCAACTGTTATACTTACACCCGGGCGCCGAGGCCGGCGCGGCGACGCTCGCGCTCCCCTCGCTGGCGACGTGTTGGATCGTCACCTTGTTATTTGCGGCAATCACGTTCGCGGCCTCGTGCAAGATGGCCGGCACGCGGACGACGGGAGATTTGTTATGAGCTTGGCGGTGCGGTTGTGGCTGAGCCTGGTGCTGTTGCTGGTCGGGGCGTACGGGGCGTATTCGTTCTGGCGACATGCGGCTGTGGCTCGCAGCGATGCGGCGCGCGGCGGCGAGGCGTCGTCGCAGTCGGTGGCGATGAATCGGCCGGCCAGGCCGCTGTCGTCGTTCACGTTCACCGAGCGGCACGACGAGAAAGTGAACCTCGGCGACCTGAAAGGGCAGGTGTGGGTGGCGAGCTTCTTCTTCGCCAGTTGCCCGGGCTTCTGTACGCAGATGAACCAGATCGTCAGCGGCATCCAAAAGGAACTGGTCGACCGTGGAGTGAAGATCGTCAGCATCAGCGTCGACCCGGCGAACGATACACCGGCAACGCTGCGCGAGTACGCCAAGCACTTTCATGCCGACGACAAAGGCTGGCTGTTCCTCACGGGTCCGCTCAAGGACGCGCAGGACCTGGGGCAGGACGTGTTCCACGTCACCGTGCTCGGCAAGGAGCATAGCGACCGGCTGATCCTGGTCGACCGTCACGGCGAGGTTCGCGGCACCTACCATTCGCGCGAAGCCGTCGACATGGCGGCGTTCAAGAAGAAGCTCGATGAGGTGCTGGCGGAGAAATCTCCCGGCCACGAATCGGCGGCGAATGCGGCGGTCACCCAAGTGGAGTCGCCGCGTTGAACGCAAGCGAGACCGCCGGCTTCGGCGTTCACGACCTTCCAGTCGTGAACGCCTCGTTGAACGCCTTCGCCACCGTGCTGCTCGTCGTCGGCTACGTGCTGATCAAGCAGCGGCGCGAGACGGCCCACAAATGGACGATGATCGCGGCGTTCGGGGTGAGCATTGTGTTCCTGGCGTGCTACCTGGTTTATCACTTCCAGGTCGGCAGCGTGAAGTTCACGTATCCCGGGCCGGTGCGCTACGTGTACTACACGATTCTGCTGACCCATGTGTTGCTGGCGGCGACGGTGCCGGTGCTGGCCCTGGTGACGATCTGGACCGGGCTGCGCGACCGGCGGGCGGCGCATCGCCGCTGGGCCTGGTGGACGTGGCCGATTTGGCTGTACGTCTCGATCACCGGGGTGGTGATCTACGTGATGCTGTACCATCTCTGGCCCTCGGCCGAACTGACCAGTACAATGCCGGGGTAGTTCGGAGGGATGCACATGGCCGTGTTGCGTCGACTTACCGTGGTACTTGCCATCGTCGCCGTCATGGCGGCGACCGTCGAGGCGTGCCCGACCTGCAAGATCGCGCTGGGCACTCACGACAAGGCGCAAGGCGACCTGGTGAGCGCCTACATGTACAGCATCCTGTTCATGATGGCGATGCCGTTCACGCTGCTCGGCGCCTTCTGCACCTACATGTACGTGCTCGTAAGGCGCACTCGGCGCAATCCTTCATCCGGCGCGGCTGCGGAGCACGAGCCGGAGCACGAAACGCTGGGCGTGTAACCGCGCCGCGTCGTTGACCCCCGGCGGCTCGCCGGGGGCTAAAGGATTAGCTCTTTGCAGCGGCAACGGTGGTCGTGCGCTTTGGGCGCGACGACGGCCGGTTCTGGTTGGCGCGGGTCGAAGAGCTCGTCGAATGCCATCCACAGCGACCGTGCCCAGCGGAAAAACCAGATCGGAAACACGAGGCAGAAAAACGCCAGTCCCTTGATCAGCACGTGCGAATCGATGTCGGTCGTGAAGTACAGCAGGAAGAACGCCGCGGTCACCACCAGGGCGGTCACGCCGTAGTTGAAGTAGATCGAACCAAGGAAGTATCCCGGCTCGCGCTCGTACCGCAGGCCGCAGGTGGCGCACCGCTCGGGCATGGTGAACCAGCCGCGGAACAACTTACCGCGTCCGCAGCGCGGGCAGCGCAGCCGCAGGCTTCGCAGGAGGATGGTCGAGAGTCGCATCGGACGATATTCTATTCGACAGTATTCTATTCGACAGTCGCGCGGAAATTGAGACGGCTGCTAAGCCGCAACCGACGTACTAGGCGATTCCTGAATCCCGATTTCCGATTCCTGGCCCCATGCGATCCGTTGGCCGCGCACTTCAGCACTTGGGTTTGATTCTGGCGCCGTTTGCCATTCTGCTGCAGATGTCCGGTGGGCTGCCGAAAGGTTGGCAGGAGTTGGCGATGCTCGGCGGCTGCGTCTGCCTGTTCGCGATCGGCAGGTTGCTGGAAGCGCATGCCCGTGGCCAGTGATTTGCGCTCGGAACGGCCCGTCACGGCCAGCGCGGCCGCGTAAAGCGCTTCCACTAAATGACGACAACGAATATACTTATGTGACTCCCATTCTGGTCGACGGGAGGTCGCATGCCGTGGCCAAGGCCCGAAGAGTCGGACCTGCCGATATCGCTGGCGAAGGATGGGTTTTCATGGGCTTGGTGAGGCGAGCCGCCCGGCCGCTGGTTGCGATTCTGACGTTCGTGGTCGTCGGGCTATCGGTTCGGCCGGCCCAATCGCAGTTCCCCACGCTGTTCGGCAACACGCGGTTCGAGCTTTCCGGCAGCGTGCACGTCGACGAGCTCGACTCGGCCGCCAAACAGCATCTCGAGCGTGTTCGAGCCCTGGCCGCCGCCGGTCAGTGGGACGATTGCATCGAGACGATTTTGCAAGTCATGGAGCGGCAAGGGGAACGGGTCGTGGCGGCCACCCCCTGGCGATACACCAGCGTCCGCGAACATTGCCATCTGCTCATCTCCCGGCTGCCCCCCAAGGCGCTGGCCCTGTACCGATCGCGAGTCGATCCGCAGGCCGAAAAATGGTATCGGCAGGGCGTCCGCGACCACGATGCCCAACGGCTCCTCGACGTGGTCGAGCAGATGTTCGTGAGCAGTTGGGCCGACGACGCCTTGTTGGCGCTGGGCGAAATGGCCCTGGAGCAAGGCGACTACGGTGGCGCGCGCTCGTGGTGGGACCAGCTGATCGAAACTCCGCCGTTGGACGTGTCGACGGCCGACTTCGAACGCCTGCGGCAGGCCGACGACCTGACCGCGGCCGATGCGGCCCTGCTCGACCGCGGCTACGAAATCTCGACCGATCGCGACGGCCAGTTTGTGGTGCTCCGTTCGCAGCTCGGGGGAGAGCCCTGGACCGACGCCGACCTGGCCGCGCTGGCCCGCGTGTTCCGCGAACATGGGCAAGGTTCGTCGCGGCTGGCGTATCCAGGCTCTGGCATTCCGCTGGCCGACATCCGGGCGCGGCAAATCGTGCTGATGATCCTCGAAGGGGAAGAATCGGCGGCGCAGTTGGCGAGGGCCGATTTCGCGCGGCAGTATGCGGGGGCGCATGGTCGCATCGCCGGGCGCGAGGCCGCGTACCTCGACACTCTTACCGGGCTGGCGGAATCGAGCCGCTCGTGGCCTCGTGCGCCCGAGAGCCCCGACTGGCCGACGTTCGCCGGATCGCCTGAGCGGAACAAGATGGGCACCGGCAAGGTCGACCTGGCCGCCTGGAAATGGAAACTGCCGCTCCCCAAGACGGCGAGCACCGAAAGCGGCCCGTTCGCTCGGCGCATTGCCGAGGATCGCAACGAACTGCTGAGCTACCATCCGGCGGTGGTCGACCGCTGGCTGCTGCTCAACAACGCCAACGAGATCTACGCCTACGACGTGAACACCGGCGCGCCGGCCCCGTGGGGCAGCCCGGCGTTCAAGGATCTCGAAAGCACCGCGTCGCACGTCAACACGGGGCGCGCCCGGTTGGGGGTGCCGCGGTTCACGATGACCGTCTACGGCAAGAAACTATACGCCCGCATGGGTTCGGCAATCACGTGCAGTCCGAACGATCAGCGCATCTCCACGGCACAAAGCTACCTGATCTGCCTCGATCTCGCGCGCGACGGACTGGCCTTGTGGGATTCGCGGCAATCGTTGCCGACCGACGACAAGTGGGCGTTCGAAGGCTCACCGGTGTGCGATGGGCCGAACGTGTATGTGGCCATGCGGCGCAGCGACGTGCATCCGCAGGCACATGTGGCCTGCCTCGACGCGCAGAGCGGTCGCCTGCGCTGGCGCCGTTGGATTTGCAGTGCCGAGACGCCCGCCCAGGGGCTGACCGAGGAGATCACGCACAACCTGCTCACGCTGCACGGCAGCACATTGTACTACAACACCAACCTGGGTGCGGTGGCGGCCCTGTCGACGCGCGACGGCCAGATCGAGTGGCTGCGGCTGTACCCGCGGTCGCCGGGGGGCGATGTCAGCCGGCGCGCGGCGCACTTTTTCCGCGACCTGACGCCGTGCGTCTACGACCGCGGCTTCGTGTATGTGGCCCCGTCCGATGCATCGCGCATCCTGGCGCTCGACGCCGGCACCGGCGAGCTGCGTTGGGAAACCACGCTGGCCGAAGACACCGTCCACCTGCTGGGCGTCTGCGACGACACGCTCATCGCCACCGGCGACCGAATCTGGTGGTTCAACGTGCAATCGGGCAAGCCGACGCGGTTGCCGTGGCCGATGGACAAGCCGGGAGGTTTTGGCCGCGGGACGATCGTCGATGGCCTGGTGTATTGGCCGACGCGCGAACGGATCCACGTGTTCCGCGCCGGCAGCGGCGAGGAAGCGCGGCAACCGATCGAGCTGGCCCGCACGCACAACGCGCTCGGCGGAAACCTGCTGGTGGCCGACGGCTATTTCCTGATCGTCACCAGCGACGCGATCTATGGCTTCGAGCAATCGCCACCCCCCGCGCCGCCGCGCGGCGAGGCGCAGGCACGGTCGTCGACGTCGCCTCGCTCGTTGTTGAGCGCGTCGGTCGAGCCTGCGGCGCGTCCTTAATTGTTTTGTCTGACACCAACGGATTCCACTTCATGTTGCACGACGACGATGTTCAAGCAGTCCGGCAGTTGAGCCTGGCCTATCAGCGCATCACCGAAGAGCTGGGCAAGGTGATCATCGGCCAGCAGCAAGTGATCGAAGAACTGCTGATCGCCATGTTCGCCCGCGGCCATTGCCTGCTGGTGGGCGTGCCGGGGCTGGCCAAGACGCTGATGATCCGCACACTGGCCGACACGCTGTCGCTGGAGTTCAGCCGCATCCAGTTCACTCCTGATCTGATGCCGGCCGATATCACCGGCACCGAGGTGATCCAAGAAGACAAGATGTCCGGCGCGCGGCACTTCAAGTTCTTGCGCGGGCCGATTTTCGCCAACGTCATCCTGGCCGACGAGATCAACCGCACGCCCCCGAAGACGCAGGCGGCGCTGCTCGAAGCGATGCAAGAACACCAGGTCACGGTGGGCGGGCAGCGGCACAAGCTGGTCGAGCCGTTCTTCGTGCTGGCCACGCAGAACCCCATCGAGCAGGAAGGGACCTATCCGCTGCCCGAGGCGCAGCTTGACCGGTTCATGTTCAATACGTTCGTCGATTATCCGACTGAAGAAGAAGAGCTGGCGATCGTCAAGCGTACCACGGCCGACGTGTGGCAGCAGCTCAGCCCGACCCTGTCGGGCGAGGAAATTCTGCACTTGCAGCATGTCGTGCGTAAGGTGCCGGTGGCCGACCACGTGAGCCGCTACGCGTTGCAGTTCACCCGGCTAACTCGCCGCGAGAAAGGCGAGGTGCCCGAGTTCATTCACGACTACGTGAGCTGGGGCGCCGGCCCGCGCGCCAGCCAGTATTTGATCCTGGGGGCCAAGGCGCGTGCCGTGCTGCACGGCCGCTACTACGTCAACTGCGAGGACATTCGCGCCGTGGCCCCGCCGGTGCTGCGGCATCGCATCATGACGAACTTCAACGCCGAGGCCGAAGGCATCAAGCCCGATTGGATCGTCCAGCAGTTGATCGAGACCATTCCCGCTCCCAGCGAAGAAAGCGCCACGCGTGGAAACGTACCAGAAGTATTTAGATCCGCAGACGTTGGCTAGCCTGCAAGGGCTCGAGCTGCGTGCGCGCTTGATCGTCGAAGGGTACGTCTCGGGCGTGCACCGCAGCCCGTACCACGGCTTCTCGATCGAGTTCGCCGAGCACCGCGAGTACGTGCCCGGCGACGATCTGCGCTATGTCGACTGGAAGGTGTTCGGCAAGACCGACAAGGTGTACCTGAAGCAGTACGAGGAGGAGACCAATCTTGTCGGCTACATGCTGCTGGATACCAGCGAGAGCATGCGCTACAAGAGCGACGCCGCGCCGTTGTCGAAGCTGGAATACGCGCAATGTATCGCAGGTTCGCTGGCGTATCTGATCTTGCAACAGCAAGACAGCGTAGGGTTGGTGACGTTCGACAAGGAAATTCGCGCCCTGCTGCGGGCTACGAGCAACCCCTCGCATCTCAAGCAGATTCTGCAGGTGATGGGAGAATCGGTTCCCGAGCGGAAGACCAACACCGGGCCGATTTTTCACGACCTGGCTGAGCGGCTCAAGAAGCGCGGCATCGTGCTCGTGCTCAGCGATCTGTTTGACGACGTTGCCTCGATGCTCGCCGGGCTGAAGCATTTCCGCCATCGCCGGCATGAGGTGATCTTGTTCCACGTGCTCGACCCGGCGGAGATCGACTTTCCCTTCCAGCAGGTGACGCTGTTCAAGGGACTGGAAGAGCTGCCCGACGTGCTGGCCGATCCACGATCGCTGCGCAAGGCGTACCAGCAAGAATTTCAGGCGTTCCAGAAACAAGTTCGCCTGGGCTGCCGAGCGCAAGGGATCGACTATTTCGAGATGCGCACCGACCAGTCGTTGGACGTGGCGCTGTCGAGCTACCTGGCCCACCGGATGATGAGAACGACCAGATAATAAATGACGAATGACGAAGTCCGAATGACGAATCAAATCCGAATGACGAATGACGAAGTCGGCGGTCATTCTTCATTCGAGCTTCATCATTTCGTCATTCGAGCTTCGATATTCGTCATTCCTGCATTCGCCCCCCATTGATGTTCCACGCTCCCCTTATCGCCGTCTTCCTGCACCCCGCCATGCTCGGCTGGCTGGCGGCGGCGAGCGTGCCGATCATCATCCACCTTCTCAATCGGCGTAAGCATCGCGAGATGTACTGGGCCGCCATGCAGTATCTGCTGGCCGCGGTGCGCAAGAACTCACGCCGCATGCAGGTCGAGCAATGGATTCTCCTAGCATTGCGCACGGCGGCAATCGCCCTGGCCGTGCTCGCCATGGCCGAGCCGGGTTGCGATCAGGCGGGGCTTGGTCCCCGGGGGAGCGATCGCACGCACAAGCTGCTGGTGATCGACGGTTCGTTCTCGATGGGCTACAAGCCGACCGACAAGAGCCGCTTCGACCGCGCCAAGGAACTGGCCGCGCGCATCGTTGACGAGAGCAACCAAGGGGACGGGTTCACGCTGGTGATGATGGCCTCGCCGCCGCGCGTGATCGTGGCCACCCCGGCGTTCGATCGCCGCGATTTTCTCGAAGAGATCGAGAACTTGAAGATGTGGCACGGCGGGGCCGACCTGCCGGCCACGTTGGCCCAGGTCGAGCAAGTGCTCGAAACCGCCAAGCGCGAGCACCCGCGATTGGTGCGTCACGAAGTTTTCTTCCTCACCGATCTGGGTCGCAATACCTGGTCGCCCGACCTGCAAGGTGCGGCATCGACCGATTTCCATCAGCGCAGCACGCGGCTGAGCAAGGCGGCGCAGTTGATGGTGCTCGATCTGGGACAATCGGGCAGCGAGAATCTCGCCGTGGTCGGCCTCGAGCTCACCGAGCCGCTGGCCAGCGTGGCACGCGATGTGACGATCGAGGGGCAGTTGCGCAACTTCGGTCATGGCTCGCACGAGCATCAACTGGTCGAGCTGTTCGTCGACGGCCGCAAGGCGGGGCAGGACTATGTCGACCTGCCGGCCAGCGGCCAGACCGCCGTTGCGTTCCCTTATCGGTTCGATACCTCCGGCGACCATGCGCTTGAGTTGCGGCTGGCCCCCGATCTGCTGACGGTCGACAACCATCGCTGGCTGTCGGCAACCGTGAAAGAGCAGTTGCGCGCCTTGTGCGTCAGCGGCAATCCCGAAGGTCAATTCCACGGTGCGACCGATTATCTGGCCGTCGCGTTGGCCCCCAACGCCGCAGACCGCGATCGCTCGATTGTGCGCCCCGATGTGGTGCCGGAGAGCGCACTGCTCGAAGTCGACCTGTCGGCGTACGACTGCCTGTTCCTCGCCAACGTCGGCCAGTTCACCTCCAGCGAAGCGCAGCTCATGGCCTCGTACCTGAAGCATGGCGGCGGACTGGTCTGCTTTCTCGGCGACCAAGTGCAGCCCGACAGCTACAACCGCCGGCTTTCGGGCCGCAGCAGCGAAGGGGCCAAGGTTCTGCCGGCGACACTGGCCGGCCTGGCTCCGCAAGGCATGTATTACTTCAATCCGCTCGGTTACCAACATCCGCTGCTCGATGTGTTTCGCGACCAGGAGCAAGCCGGACTGCTCACCACGCCGGTCACGCGCTACTACAAGCTCGACGTCCCTGCCGACGGCTCGGCCCGCGTTGCGTTGGCGTTCGATAACGGCGATCCCGCGATCATCGAAGAACCGATCGGCCGCGGTCGGGCGATCCTCGTGGCCACCAGTGCCGACGTTTCGTGGTCGGCCATGCCGCTGTGGCCTAGCTTCCCGCCGTTGGTCCACGAGCTGTTGAACCTTGCCGTGCGGGGCCGATTCGCCGAGCAGAATCTGCTCGTCGGCCAGGCGCTGGGCGATTCGTATCGCGGCCACGTGGCCCGTGCCGTGGTGGGGTTGAAACTCCCCTCGGGCGAAAGTGCCACGGCCCGCGTCGCTCCCGAAGGCGAGTACAGTGTGTGGTCGTACGGCGAAACAACCCAGAGCGGCATGTATGTGGCCCACCTGCCGGCGCCGGTAACCCGTGACGAAGCATTCGCCGTGAACGTTGACACGAGCGAAAGCGATCTCACACAGCTCGATCCCGCCGAACTTCGCGACGGCGTGTGGGCCGGTGTTGAGTTCGTCCACCGCACCGATTGGCAGGACCTGAACACCGGGCCGATGGTGGCCGTTGTACGTCGGCAATGGCTGCACCTGTATCTGCTCTTGGCTGTCGTCGTACTGCTGCTGACTGAAACCTTGTTGGCGACGATGTTCGGGAGGCGCGCAGCA
>DATAXP010000064.1:0-7633 GCA_036272935.1 Pirellulales bacterium
TTCGCCCCGTGACATTCGAGGCAGCGCTGTTCCAACAGCGGCCGGACTTTCGCTTCGAAGAATGCCACGTCGGTTTCGCCGGCCGCCAGAGGAGCGGCCGCGGCCAGCGCGTAGCCGACCGCCAGGATGGTGATCCGCAGCGCGGGTTTGATGCGTGGCAGCATGTCCAATCGCGATGCTTCGGTGAGTAACATCGAGCGAAGGTGGGCGCGGCCCCCGACGTTGCTCTGGTGGGAAGGCTTCCGGGCAGGGATGCTCGTGCATTGTAATACCAATCGTCCCGCTTTGCACGCCTGTCTTGGCGGAACGCAGCGCGTTTTGGAATTGCGTTGATCGCCCGCGGTAGTTGCGCGATCCTTACTCCGCGCAGGCCAGCGCCAATGGCGCGGGCTCTTCGCGCGGCGCGGGCAGCGAGACGAAGAAGGTCGTGCCCTGACCTTCGCGCGACTCGAACCAGACTTTGCCGCCGTGGCGTCCGACGGCGCGCAGCACGATCGCCAGCCCGATCCCCTCGCCGCCGGCAATTTCGGGATGCAAACGCTGAAAGATTTTGAAAATCTTATCTCGGTAGGCGTCGGGAATCCCCAGCCCGTTGTCGCGCACGTAGATCGTACGCTGTGAGGCGTGGCCGTCGGAAGCGTCCTCGGTCGGGGATGGCACGCTGCTGACCTCGATCAGCCCTGGCCGGTTGGGATCCAAATAATTCAGCGCGTTGCCGATCAGGTTGGCGATCACGCGCTCAATTGTGGTCGGGTCGCCCCAAACGGTCGGCAAAGCGCCGGCCTGGATCGTGGCGCCGCGCTCCGCAATCGTGACCGAAAACGAATCGATCACCCGCGCTACGAGCGGCTGCACGTCGACCGGCTGGAATTGGTACTCCACGCGGCCGGCGCGCGACAACTGCAACAACGCGTCGACAATCTTGCTCAAGCGCAGCACGGCCGTTTGGATGAAACGGATCGACATGCCCATGTCGTCGTCGACCAGCGAGAGCGTGCGCTGCTTGTCGGCCGGCGGCAATGAGCTTTCTTCCAGCAGCTTCCGCAGTTCCTGGCAAGTGGCTTTCAACTCGCCGCCAAAACCTTGCAGATTCACTAGCGGCGAGCGGAGATCGTGCGAGACGCTATACACGAACATTTCGTTCTCGCGCGTTTGCTGCGCCAGATCGCGATTGGCTTTGGCCAGTTCGGCCGTGCGCTGCTCGACCCGCTGTTCGAGTTCGGCATTGAGCGCAGCCTGGGCTTCGGCCAAGACTTTTTCGCTGCGGGCTCGCACAAGCTCGACTTCCTTGCTCTTGAGCTCTTCGACGATCCGGCGGTTGTCCTCCTGGCAGAACTTGCGCCGCAGCAAGGCCCGGATGCGGCCTTTCAGCACGGCCATGTCGCTCGACTTGCCGACAAAATCGTCGGCGCCGGCCTCCAGGGCCTGCGTCAGATCTTCCTTGGTCTCCTGCCCGGTGAGCATCAACAGCGCGATCGAGTCGTCCAGCCGCCGCAGGCTTCGAACCTGCCGGCAGACTTCGATGCCGGTCATCTCGGGCATCACCAGGTCGACCAGCGCACAATCGAACGGTTCGCGCAGCAGCTTTTCCAAACCCTCGGTCCCGCACATTGCCTTTTCGATCTGGTAGCCCTCTTGTTCCAACTCGCCGATCAGATATTGCTGATAAGTGGGACTGTCGTCGATGGTGAGCAGCCGGGCCCGGCGAAAGCGCTGCTCGACCAGGCCGGGAATCGCGACTTGCGACGCGGAGCGGTGCAGCAAAGTCCGCACGCGGGCCAGCAGCACCGCGGGATCGGCCGATTTCGGCACGAAGTCGTCGGCACCGCTTTCCAAGCCGCGCAGCTCGGCGTCGTGCGTCGCATCGGTGGTGAGCATCAGGATCGGGATGTTCCGCGTATCGATGTTCATGCGAATGCGGCGGCACAACTCGTCGCCGGGAATGCCCGGCAGATAATAGTCGAGCACGATCAGGTCGGGCGAGTTTTGGTTGAGCTGCTCCATCGCGGCTTCGACCGTCGGGGCCCAATCGACGCGGCATTCCGCCTGCTCCAGCACATGGCCCAGGTTCAGCGCCTGCGTGTGCGAATCCTCCACCAGGAGGACATGCTGCTGAGGATTCATGACGACGGCTCCCGTGAAATCGGACACAATTGCCCCACCCGCGAAGCGATGCGATCCAAGGGCAAGGATTCGCAAACGGCTCCCAGCCGCACCGCGGCTTTCGGCATGCCATAAACGATGGCGGTCGACTCGTGCTCGGCGATCGTGTAGCCGCCGGCCTCGTACAGATCCTTCAGGCCGGCCGCGCCATCTTCGCCCATGCCCGTCAGCAAGATGCCCAACGATCGCGGGCCGAGATTTTGGGCCATCGAGCGAAATAAGACCGAACCGGACGGCCGCTGCGAGCTGACCGCATGTCCGGTGCCCAGGTGCCACGCGCCATTTTCGAGTTGCAGGTGCCGGTCGGCCGGCGCGAGGTACACGGTGCCCGGCGTCAGTTTGCCGCCTTCCTCGGCGACCACGACGCGCAGGGGACAGGCGCCTGCCAGCCAGGAGACGAACCCGTCCAGGAACCCCGGGCTCATGTGCTGCACCAGCGCGATGGGCAGCGTAAACCGTGGTCCCAGCGCGACCAGCAGCTTTTGCACGGCGGCCGGTCCGCCGGTCGAGGCCACGATGCCGATCAAGGCATAGTTGCCTGCGCAGGGCGGCGGCGGTCCGTCGGCGACCTTGTGCCGCGCTCGCCGGCTAATGCGTTGCCGCACGACTTTCACCTGGCTCATCACGGCCAGTTGCGAACACAGCCGGTCGGCCATGGCTTCGTAATCACGATGGTTGATGCCCACCGGCTTTTCCACGACGGCCAGCGCGCCGGTGCGCAGGGCATTGGTCGAAATGCTGAGATCATCCGCGGCCACGCTCGCGGCGACCACGACCACGGGCGTCGGCTTGTCGCGCATGATCTGCTCGGTGGCTTCCAGGCCGTTCATGCCAGGCAGACGCACGTCCATCGAGACCACGTCCGGCGAAATCTTGTGCAAGATTCGCAGGGCTTCCTCGGCGCTGCCCACCGCCCCGACAACTTCCAGGCGAGGATCCCGGGCGATCACGTGTTGCAGCAGCGCGCGCACCACCTGCGAATCCTCGACGATCAGGACGCGGATTTTGTTCATAGTTGCTTCAAGGCGATAGGCGTGGGACGAACGAACGACGGCGGCACTGCGTCTGATCACAGGACCTGGCGCACGACTTTCAACAGTTCCTGGTGATCGAAGCGGCGTTTGACGATGTAGGCGTCGGCCCCCAGGCGGAGCCCGCGCGCCTGGTCCTCGGAGCCGTCCACCGAGCTGACGATAATCACCGGAATCCGCGCCAGCCGCGGGTCGCGTTTCACCGCTTCCAACAGCCCGAAGCCGTCGAGCCGCGGCATTTGAATGTCGCTGATGACCAGGTCCATCTTCTCGGCGCGCAGCAGCTCGAGGGCCTCGATGCCGTCGACCGCCACGCGCACGCGAAATCCATTGGCCTCCAGGATGCTCGTTTCGAGCGTCCGCGTGGTGAACGAGTCGTCGACCACCAGCACGGTCGCGGTCTGCCGG
The DNA here is from genome assembly GCA_036272935.1 of Pirellulales bacterium. Classification (GTDB taxonomy): domain Bacteria; phylum Planctomycetota; class Planctomycetia; order Pirellulales; family PNKZ01; genus DATAXP01. The sequence continues at coordinate 3,603 of DATAXP010000064.1, forward strand.
GGGTGCTCGAGCTCTTGCGGCCGCGCGACCGCGGTTTTTTTCGAAGGCTTGAAGCGGTCGACAAGTTCGGCCGGGTTCAATACCGGTGACACGGATCCATCTTCCAGCAGAATACCGCCCAGATACAGTCGCATGGTGTCGGCCGGCGGCCCGAGGTTCTGGATGAGCGCGTTTTGCTCCGCGGCGAAGGCGTCGACAACCACGGCCACGCGCTTCGAGTTGCTGCGCAGCACGGCCAGGCACAACGTGTGGGCCGCGACGTCGACGCCGGTGTGGCTGTCATCGACCAGGTCGGCCAGGCTGGCCAGCGGCGTGAGCTGACCTCCCAGCGCGGCCATCGGAATGCCTTCGACGCTTTCCACGTCCTGCACCTTGACGTGGTGCAAGGCTTCGATGCCGTAGAAGGGAATCGCCAGCGTCTGGCCGCGGCAATCGACCAGCAGCAGCCGGTGCGTCGAGATCGACAGTGGCATGGCGATCAGTATCGACGTGCCGCCTTCGGCCCGCGGCCGCAGCTCGATCTGGCCTTGCAGCCGATTGACCGCTTCGTAAGCGGCCGAAAGCCCCATCCCCCGGCCTGCCAACTCGGTGACCGTGCGCGACGTGGAAAAGCCCGGCTGGAACAGCAGCTCGGTCAGTTCGGAAGCCGATTTGCCGGCGGCCTCGGCCGAACTGAGCATGCCACGCTCGATCGCCAGTTCCGCAATCCCGGCCAGGTCGATGCCGCAACCGTCGTCCTCGATCTCGATGGTCAAGCGTTTGCCCACCGTCCGGATGATGAGCGTGACCAGCCCGGCGGGCGATTTTCCACGGCGGCTGCGCTCCTCGGGCGATTCGATCCCGTGGGTCACCGCGTTTCGCAACACGTGCATCAACGGATCTTTGAGCGCCTGCAACACCATGCGATCGGCCAGCACGTCGAACCCGCTGGCACGAAACTCCAACTCCTTTTGCTGGTCGCTGGCCAAGTCGCGTAGCATTTTGCGAAAGACCTGAAACTCACTTTCGGCCGGCACCATCCGGGCGTGACGCACGTCGGCCTGCAACTGTTCGGATAGCAGCCGCACAGACCAGGAGGATCTCTGCTGCAACAGGCGCGCACCCCGAATGCGCCGCGTGAGGCCGCCGAACTCGTGCTCGACCAGGTCGATGTAACTGGCCAGCCCAGAAAGCTCCGGCGAATCGCTCAGCCGGCGCAGGGGGCCGGCCGTCGTCCGCTTAAGCGACTCCCACTCGCGCTGCACCACAGCCAGTTGCTGCTGAATGGCGCCCAGTTCCCGGGCCAGCGAATCCTGCTTCAGACTCTCGGTCAGCAATTGGCTGGTCGAGAGCAAGAGCCGGTCGAGATTCTCGGTGCTCAGCCGCACGGTTTCCGGAGCCTGGACCGCGGCGGCATGCGTGGCCGCTTTCGGTCCGGCAACACGAGTCGCGATCGGTCCGGCTTCTCGCTGCGGGCGAGGCTGCGGCGCGGATTCGCCCGCCAGCAGCGCGTTCAGCTCCGCCAGAAGTTGGCTGGCATCGGGCGGCTGCCGGCCTGCCAACAGCGCGGAAGCCGCGTCTTCGATCGTATCGAGCGCCGCGCGGACGGCGTGCAGGACCTCGCCGTCGATCGGCTGCGGCTTGGCACGCAGGGCCGCAAACAGGCTTTCCAGTTGATGGGCGAGCGCTTCGATCGGCAACAGGCCCGTGACGCGCGCGGCCCCTTTGAGGCTGTGCGCGCGGCGAAAGGCTTCGTTGACGTCGGGCGTGCCGCCGTCCTGTTGCCACTGGGCCAGACACGAACGGATGCCTTCGAGGTGTTCGACGTGCTCGACCTTGAAGGCGGACAGCAGTTGTTGGTTGATGTCCATCAGATCTGGTACCTTCCCACGGCTTCGCGCAATTGGTGACTCTGCGCGTTGAGGCTGGCCACGGCTTTTTCCAATTGCACGGTACCGGCGGCCGTTTGCGACGCGGCCTGGCCGATATCCTGCATGCCTTGGGTCACCTGCTCGAAGCCGATCTGCTGTTGGCACGTGGCGCTGATAATCTGCTGAAAGGCCTGCACGCTTTCCTGCGTGGTGTCGGCCATGCGGCGTATCGTGTCTTCGGTGACGTCAGCTTGCTGCTTCCCGGTTTCGGTGCGTTTCACCGCTTCTTCGGTGAGCATCACCGAGCTGTTGATGCGTTTCTGAATGTCGCCCAGAATCGTGCGGACCTGCACGGTCGATTCCTTGGCCTGGTCCGCCAGGTTCTTGATTTCGTTGGCCACGACGGAAAACCGGCTCCCCTGGTCGCCGGCGGCGGCCGCTTCGATGGCCGCGTTGAGGGCCAGGAGATTCGAGCGTTCGGCGATATCGTTGACCGTGGCGATGATCTCGCCAACGGCCTGCGTCTTTTCGCTGAGCGACACCACGTTCTCGGCCACCTCTTCCACCTGCTGGCGGATGGCTTCCATCGTGTGGTTGGCTTCCTGCACGGTGCTGAGCCCCGTCACGGTGATCGTCGCGGTGGCCTCGGCCGTGGCGGTGACCTGCTTGGCGCGTTCCGAGATTTGCACGCCCGACTGCCGCACTTCTTCCATTGTGGCGGTGATCTGCTGGATGGTGGCCGCTTGCTCCTTGGTGCCGGTTGCTTGCTGCTGGGTCGAGGCCAGGATCTCGGCGGCCGCGGCATTCATCCGCTCGCTGACGCTCATGATCTGGCCGCTCATGCCCTTGAGCCCGACGACCATTTCGTTGATCCCCTCGCCGAGCCGCCCGACTTCGTCGCGGCTGGTGATCGTGGCCTGCTGCGTGAGATCGCCCTTGCCGACCCGATCGACGAACTCGACGAAGCGTCCCAACGGCATCGTGATCGACCGCTGGATGAGCACGCTGGAAACTCCCACGAGCACAAAGGCCGCCAGGCTGCCGAACAGGATCGTGGAAGTCGTCGCCTGCGCGCTGCTCTTGGATTCGTCGGCCCGCAACTTCAACAGCTTGTTCTCTTCGTTCTGCATTTCGGCCACGATCTTGCGAATGCCGTCCATGAGTTGCTTGCCCCGATCGGTCAAGACGACCTCCAGGGCGGCCTCCGGGCTCTTTTCCTTCCGCAAGCTGATCGTCTGCTGCAACTCGGCAAACTTGCCGGCGATCAGCGGCGCCAGCAGATCGAGGCGATGCTGCTGGTCGGGATTGTCGGAGGTCATGCGGCGCAGGTCGGCCATCTTGGCGTCCAGCCCTTCGGTCGCCACGTGGTACGGTTCGAGGTACCGCTCCATCCCGGTCAGCAGGAAACCGCGTTGTCCCGTTTCGGCATTCGTGACCTGGGCAATCACGTTCTCCAACGATTCGAGCACGCGGTGGCTGTGTGCCACCCATTCCGCGTTATCGATCAGCGAAATGGTGCTGCGGTATGAGACGCCGCCCACGATGGCCAAGATCAACAGTGCGAGGCCGAAGCCCAGCAGGATGCGGACGCCGACAGTAAATTTCATGTTAGTGATCCTTTCGGACTGTTTTGATTGAACGCGTTGCAAGAAATTATTTTTCAGCCGGTCTCAAGCCCCGGCTGCAACAAACACGGGATGCGCATACACGGCTTCGATGTTCAGCACGCCGACGCCGCCCGGCGTGCGGCCAAGCAAATATTGCGACGACCAGGCGGCAAGCTCGCCGCCCAGGCAATCGAGCTCACCGCGCACGATCGTTTCGATCTGCTGCACGCTGTCGACGCGCAGGCCCACTTCGACCGCGGCGCTGCGCATCAGCACGATATAGCCGGGCGCACGTTCGCCCTCGACGGGCAGCTCGAGGATGCGGGCCAGATCCAGGACCGAGCAAATGTGCCCGCGAACGTTGATGGCGCCCAGCAACTCTGCTCGGGCGCCGGCAATCGCAGAGCACCGAGCATAGGGCAGCACCTCGACCAGCGATCGGGTGGCAATGCACAACCGTTCGCCGCCAACGGTAAACACGAGCGCCGGCCAGCCGTCCTGCGTGCTGTCGATGGTCGAGCGCGTCGCCAGTTGTCGCGCACGCTCGCGGTAAATGTCCGCAAGTTCGGCGAGT
>DATAXP010000065.1:0-36337 GCA_036272935.1 Pirellulales bacterium
CTGCCCGAGGCGCAGCTCGACCGCTTTCTGCTGTACATCAAGCTCAACTATCCCAGCGGCTCGGACGAATGGGAGATCGCGCGGCGCGTGACCAGCGGCCTGCTCGGCGAGCTTTCGCCGGTGGTGAGCGCTGCGGACATCGTTACGTTTCAAAAGCTCGTGACCAACGTGCCGGTGAGCGACCAGGTGCTGGGCTATGCATGGACGCTGGTGCGCGCCAGCCGGCCGGGAACGCCCGAGGCGCCAGACTTTGTGAACCGCTGGGTGAGCTGGGGAGCCGGGCCGCGCGGCCTGCTCACCCTCATCTCGTGCGCCAAGGCGCGGGCGGTGTTGTACGGCCGGTATCATCCGTCGCTGTCGGACATCCAGGCGATGGCCAAGCCGGCGCTGCGCCACCGCATCGCCACCAACTACGCGGCCCAGGCGGCGGGCGTGGGGACCGAACAGGTGATCGAACTGCTGCTGAAATCGCTTCCCGCCGACCGCGTGTACGAGCGGCCGTCGGCATGACGCGGAGCGCGCGAGTCGTTATGCTAAAACGATTCGCGATCACGGGGAGATTCGAGCAATGTTTTGCCGGGGAGTGCGCGGGGCGACGACCGCCGAGGCCGACACACGCGAGGAGATTCTCTCGGCCACGCGGCAACTGCTGGCGCTGATGATCCGGCAAAACGGCATCCATCCGCACGACATCGGCAGCGCGGTCTTCTCGACGACCTGCGACTTGAATGCCGAGTTCCCGGCCTTGGCTGCCCGGCAGCTCGGCTGGCTCGAGGTGCCGATGCTCTGCACGCACGAGCTCGACGTGCCGGGCTCGCTGCGCCGCTGCATCCGCGTGCTGCTGAACTGGAACACCGAGAAGAACCAGCAGGAGATCACGCACGTCTACATCAAGGGAGCGCAAAAGCTGCGCCCCGACCTCTCGAAACTTCCCCCGGTCGACTGGCAGGAACTCGAAGCGTGGATCGAAGCGGAATTGGCGAAGACAACCTGAACATCTGGTCCGAGCTTGCCGCTTCGCCGTTCTACAGCGCCGACATGGCGCCGACACGCCCCGCGGAGCGCCGCTGGAGCACCAAAGACATCGCCGTGCTGTGGGTGTCGATGTCGGCGTGCATCCCGACCTACATGCTCGCCTCGTCGATGATTGCCGAGGGGATGAATTGGTGGGAGGCGGTGCTCACCATCTTCCTGGGCAACGCGATCGTGCTGGTGCCGATGGTGATGAACGCCCACGCCGGCACGAAGTACGGCATCTCGTTTCCGGTGTATTGCCGGGCGGCATTCGGCATCGTGGGGGCGAACGTGCCGGCGCTGTTGCGAGCACTGGTGGCCTGTGGATGGTTCGGCATCCAGTGCTGGATCGGCGGCGGGGCGATCTACACGATCCTCGCCGTGTATCTGCCGGCGTGGCGCGACGCTCCACTGCTGCCGGCGCTGGGGATCAACGCCGCGCAGTTGGGTTGCTTCGCACTCTTTTGGGCGATCAACATGGGGGTGATCTACCGCGGCATCGAATCGATCCGGCTGCTGCTGAACATCAAGGCGCCGCTGCTGATCGGCTTGGGGCTGGCGCTGTTGGCCTGGGCCTACCAGGCGGCGGGCGGGTTCGGCGAGATGCTGGGGCAACCGTCGCAATTCGAGCCTGGTGGAGCGAGGGCCGGGCAGTTCTGGAACTTCTTCTTTCCGGCGCTGACGGCGAACATCGGTTTCTGGGCGACGCTTTCGCTGAACATTCCCGATTTCAGCCGCTACGTGCGCACGCAGCGGGAACAAATCGTCGGCCAGGCGGTGGGCCTGCCAACGACCATGGCCTTGTACTCGTTCATCGGCGTGGCGGTCACGAGTGCGGCGGTGGTCATCTACCCCGATGCCGACCCCGAGACGTTGTGGGATCCGGTCGTGCTGCTGTCGAAGTTCCGCAATCCGCTGGTGCTGGCCGTGGCGATGGTATCGCTGTGCCTGGCAACCTTGGCCACGAACATTGCCGCGAACGTTGTCAGCCCGGCGAACGACTTCGCGCACCTGTGGCCGCAGCGGATCTCGTTTCGCACCGGCGGGTTCGTCACGGGGATCATCGGCGTGCTGATCCAACCGTGGAAGCTGATCGCGGACCCCAGCGGGTTCATCTTCCGCTGGCTGGTGGCGTACTCGGCGCTGCTGGGCGCGGTCGGCGGCGTGCTGATCGCCGATTACTTTCTGATCCGACGCACGCGACTCGATCTGGCCGGGCTGTACCTGAAGGACGGCCCTTATTGGTACCGCGGCGGCGTGAACCCACGGGCGCTGGTGGCCCTGACATGCGGCATCGCCCCGTGCATTCCCGGTTTTCTGGGCACCGTCGGCTGGGCGGAGGTATCGACCTTGTGGATCGACCTGTACCACTACGCCTGGTTCATCAGCTTCGGCGTCTCGCTGGCGGTGTACGTGGCGCTGATGGTCGCCACGCGCAACACAAGTCCTTCCCCCACGGGGGAAAGGTGGCCGAAGGCCGGATGAGGGCGAAGGACACGCGAGCCATCGCAAGCCAAGCATCCCGGATGCAGCTCACCGTCGGGCGCGCTCGCTCAATCATCGAGCGATTTCACTTCGCCCTCACCCGCCGCTGCGCGGCGACCTCTCCCCGAGAGGGAGAGGATTTTACTGCGCCAGCAGCAATCTTCCCGGTACCTGCAAGTAGTTTTTCACGTCGTTAAGGAACCGGGCGGCGGTGGCGCCGTCGATCAGGCGGTGGTCGTACGATAGGCTCAGCGGCATCATTAGCCGCGGCTCGATGCGGTCGTCGATCACCACTGGCAGCTTGCGGCTGCGGCCCAGCAGTAAGATCGCCACCTGCGGCGGATTGATGATCGGCGTCGAGTAGATGCCACCGACGGCCCCCATGTTGCTGATCGTGAACGTGCCACCAATCTGGTCGTCGGGCGCGAATTTGAAGTCGCGCGCCTTGGTCGCCACTTCCGACAAGGCTTGGGCAAGCTGCGGGATGCTCATCCGGTCGACGTTGCGCACCACGGGGACCACCAGGCCGCGCTTCGTGTCGACCGCCACGCCCAGGTTGACGTAGCCGTGGTACACGATCTCGTCGCGCTCGGTGTCGAGCGAGGCGTTCATCAAGGCGTGTTCCTTTTGCCGCAGGGCCTGGGCCACCGCCTTCATCACGAACGGCATCATCGTCAGCTTGACGTCGCTGTCGGCGTAGTCGGCCTGGCTTTGCTTGCGAATCCGCTCGAGGTCGGTGATATCGGCCTCGTCGAAGTTGGTGACGTGCGGAATGCTGGTCGATGAGGCGACCATGTTGGCAGCGATCGTCTTGCGAACACGGCTGAGCGCGGATCGAACGACGGTGCCCCATTTGTCGCTCGATTCGGCTCCTTCGGGCAGATGGGTTTGCTGTTCGGCAGTGATGGCGGCCGACGATGAACCAGCGGAGTTGCGCACCGTGGCGACCACGTCTTCGCGGGTGATGCGCCCGCCGGTTCCCGTGCCGCGCACACGGTTGATATCGACCCCCAGCTCACGCGCCAGCCGGCGCGTCGATGGCCCCGCCGCGGCGGCTGCAGCGCCGACCGGCTCGGGCTCGGATTCTTTCGGGGGAGCGGCCTTGGGTGCGCCTCCGTTGCTCGAACTCCTTTGGACCGGCGCGGCCGGGGCCGGCGCGGGCTTGCTCGGTGGCTCGGCAGCGGGCTTGGCTGCGGCCGGTTCAGGTGCCTTTGCGGGCGCGGCTGCCGGCGCAGCGGGCTTCGCCGCCGGTGCAGCCGTGGCGGCTCCGCTCGACGCTTCGACCGTCACCAGCGTGCCGCCGACCGGAACGCTTTGGCCGACTTGCACGTGGACCTTCGTCACTTTGCCGCCATGGGGACACGGAATCTCGACGGTGGCCTTGCCGGTTTCGACTTCGACCACCGGGTCGTTCGCCTTGATCTCGTCCCCTTCTTTCACCAGGACGTTCACCACGTCGCCCGCATCGATATTCTCGCCCAGGTTGGGAAGCTTGAAATCCACAGCCATGCCAAGGCTCTCCAGTGTTGACACGTTTAACACCCCGGCGGCTCGCCGGGGGCTAACGAAGATCATGCGATGTACGGGTCGATCTTTTCCGGGTCGATGCCCAGGGCGCCGACCGCTTCGGCGACGTGCTGCTTTTGGAACTTGCCGCGATCGGCCAACTGCCCGAGCGCCGCCACCGCGATGCACTCGGCGTCGACCTCGAAGTGCCGCCGCAGGTTCTCGCGCAGGTCGCTGCGTCCCAGGCCGTCGGTGCCCAAGGCGTACAGCCCGCCGGGAATCCAAGGATCGATCTGCTCGGCGACCAGCCGCACATTGTCGCTGCTGGCGATGAACGGTCCCTCAACGCCGTCGAGCGCCGTTTCGAGGTAGCTGCGGTGCGGTTTCTCCGTCGGGTGCAGCATGTTCCAGCGCTGGCAGGCCTGCGCGTCGCGGCGCAGCTCCTTGTAACTGGTCACGCTCCACACGTCGCTGGAGACATGGTACTTCTCGGCCAGAATCTTCTGTGCCCGCAGCGCCTCGCGCAGGATCGCGCCTGAGCCGAACAACTGCACGCGCGGCGCACCAGCGCCGGCATCGAGCGAGTTAAGCCGGTACATGCCGCGCACAATGCCGTCCTCGGCCCCTTCGGGCATTGCCGGCATCTGGTAGTTTTCGTTGTGCAAGGTGATGTAGTACATCACCTCGTGCCCCTGTTCGTACATCTTCCGCAAGCCGTCCATCACGACGACGGCCGTCTCGTAGGCGTAGGCAGGATCGTAGGCCCGCACGGTCGGGAAGGCGGTGGCGAATAGGTGGCTGTGGCCGTCCTGGTGTTGCAGCCCCTCGCCGTTGAGCGTGGTGCGCCCCGCGGTGCCGCCCAACAAGAAGCCCTTGCAGCGCATGTCCTGGGCGGCCCAGATCAGGTCGCCGATGCGCTGGAAGCCGAACATCGAATAGTAGATGAAGAACGGCATCATGTTGATGCCGTGCGTGCTGTAGGCGGTGCCGGCGGCGATGAACGACGACATCGACCCGGCCTCGGTGATTCCCTCTTCGAGAATCTGCCCGTCCTTCGCCTCGCGGTAGTACAGGAAGTTCTCGCTGTCGACCGGCTCGTACAACTGGCCGGTGTGGGCGTAAATGCCACACTGCCGAAACAGCGCTTCCATGCCGAAGGTGCGCGATTCGTCGGGCACGATCGGTACGATCAGCTTGCCGATCGTCTTGTTCTTCAGCAGCCGGCCGAAGTGCTTAACGAACGCCATCGTGGTCGACACCTGGCGATCGCCGCTGCTGGTGAGCGAATCGCCGAACTCTTCCAGCGGCGGAATCTGCGTGGTCGGCGCGGTGGTGTGACGCTTCGGCAGCGAGCCGCCAAGTTCCTCGCGCCGCGCACGCAGGTACTGCATTTCGGCGCTGTCTTCGGGCGGCTTGTAGAACGGCGCCTTGGCCACGTCGTCGTCGGAGATCGGAATGTTGAACCGCGTGCGGAACTCGCGCAGCTCGGCCTCGTTCACTTTCTTTTGATTGTGCGTGGTGTTGCGACCCTCGCCCGCCTCGCCGAGGCCGTAGCCCTTGATGGTATGGGCGAGAATGACCGTCGGCCGGCCGTTTTTGTTCTCGGTGGCGAACTTGTACGCCGCGTACACTTTTTCGGGGTCGTGGCCGCCGCGGCGCAGCGATCGCAGCTTTTCGTCCGACAGGTGGCTGACAAGCTCGAGCAGCTCGGGGTCCTTGCCGAAGAAGTGCTCGCGGATGTAGCTGCCGGGCATGACGGTGTACTTCTGGTACTCGCCGTCGACCACTTCGCCCATCCGCTCGACGAGCAGGCCGGACTTGTCTTTCTCGAGCAGCGCGTCCCAATCGTCGCCCCAAATCACCTTCACCACGTTCCACCCCGCGCCGCGGAACGCGCCTTCCAATTCCTGGATGATCTTGCCGTTGCCGCGCACCGGGCCATCGAGCCGTTGCAGGTTGCAGTTGATGACGAAGATCAGGTTGTCGAGCTTCTCGCGGCTGGCCAGGGTGATGGCGCCGAGCGTCTCGGGCTCGTCGCACTCGCCGTCGCCCAGGAATGCCCAGACATGCTGCCCGCTGGTGTCCTTGATGCCGCGGTCGCTGAGGTACTTGTTGAACCGCGCCTGGTAGATGGCCATGATCGGCCCTAGGCCCATCGACACCGTGGGATACTCCCAGAAGTCGGGCATCAGCCACGGATGCGGATAGCTGCTCAACCCGCCCCCCTTGGCCAGTTCCTGGCGGAAGTTGCACAGGTTCTGCTCGGTGAGCCGGCCCTCGAGGAAGGCCCGGGCGTAAATGCCCGGCGAGGCGTGGCCTTGGAAGTAAACCTGATCGCCCGAGTAGTCGTCTCCCTTGCCGTGGAAGAAATGGTTGAAGGCGACTTCATACAATGTGGCCGCCGAGGCGAACGTGCTGATGTGCCCGCCGATGCCGTCGTGGGCCTTGTTGGCGCGCGTGACCATGGCCATCGCGTTCCAGCGGATGATGCTCTTGATGCGCCGCTCGATCTCGCGATTGCCGGGAAACACCGGCTGCTGGCTCGGCGGGATCGTGTTCACGTACGGCGTGTTGATCGAGAATGGCAGCTCGACCCCTTGGCGGAACGCGGCCTCGTCGAGCACACTCAGCAGGTAGCGCACCCGCTCGGGCCCCTTAGCTTGCAGCACGTACTGCAAGCTTTCGAGCCATTCCTTGGTTTCGGACGGATCGGCATCGCCTGTAACTGGTTGAACGGTGTCGACATGCGCCATGAGGCGGTCTCTCCTTGCGGATAGCTTCGGGACCAGCGGCAGGCCCTGCCAAATGTAACTTCGGTGAGCGCACCGCCACACTCACCGCCTTGGGGCCAGAGTACCTATTATCCCGCCGGGTACCCCGTCCGTAAAGATCATACGATCGGACGCGCAGCCCTGAAATCTTAAGCCGCCCGAGGGCTTCGCGGTTTCGTAATGTTGGTGTCGAAAATCCACCGCGAGGCGTGTTCCCATCGAACCCCTCTCCCTTTGGGAGAGGGTGGCCGCCTTCGCGGCGGCCGGGTGAGGGTGAAGCGGGTACTCGGCATCCGTGCCGCTTCTCCCTCATCCGGCCTTCGGCCACCTTCTCCCGGTGGGAGAAGGGTGTTTTCGGCGCTGTGACGTTACTCATCCGTCACGCAGCCGAGTCGAGGATCACACCGGGCTTGTCCTCGTCGCTTTCGGCGACCGGCCCGGGCCGGAACTCAAGCGTCAACGTGTCCGTCTTCGCGTCGTAGATCGCTTTCATGGCCCCGCTCCGGTATTTTTCGAGATTGCTCGTTCGATACGCCGTCACGATTGCGAACGGATCGCGATCGACGCCGACCACGATCCGCAACAGGTGACTGAGGACGCCGGACGGCTCATCGATCGGACTTAGAGCCACCGTCGCCACGACGTTTGCGCTGGCTAACATCATGGCGGACGTGTCGGCGTTCGCTGGCCGACGTACGAACCTCGCTTGGCTCATCGCTTTTGCGAAAACGATTGGGCTTCGCACGCCGATAGTCGAACTCGTATTCGGTTCGCAAGCCGTCGGTCATTCGCCACCTTGAGGCGTTCGATTGGTTCACCGATCGGGAGCGCGAAGCTCCTGCTGAGCATCTTGTCGGTAACGGCTCGGCGGGAGCCTCGGCCTCCCGGATCGCGGTGTGCCTTTAGAGCCTATCCGAAAACCGCGTGGGGCAGGCATTCTTGCCTGCCTTCGGCGACCCTTTTTCTCGGCAGACAAGAATGTCTGCCCCACGCGAAACCCCTTGGTGTGGCGGTTTTCGGATAGGCTCTTAGTCATCGCTACTCATCCGTCACGCAGCCGAGGCTCGCGCTTTTCACGAGTTGGATATACTTGTACAGCACGCCACGCGTCGCCTTATACGGCGGCGCTTTCCAGGCCGCGCGGCGCTTGGCGAGTTCCGCCTCGCTGAGGTCCACTTCGATTGCGTTGCGCGTGGCGTCGATCGTGATCCGGTCGCCGTCGTGCACCAGGGCGATCGGGCCGCCTTCTTGCGCCTCGGGGGTCACGTGGCCGACGATGAACCCGTGCGAACCGCCGGAGAATCGGCCGTCAGTCATCAGCGCCACGTCCTTGCCCAGGCCGGCCCCCATGATGGCCGAGGTCGGCGTGAGCATCTCGGGCATGCCGGGGCCCCCCTTCGGCCCCTCGTAGCGAATCACGATCACGTCCCCCTTCGTGATCTTCTTCTGCTCCAGCGCCGCGAGCATGTCTTCTTCCGCATCGTACACCTTGGCCGGGCCGCTGAAACGCTCTCCTTCCTTGCCGGTGATCTTGGCGACCGCGCCTTCGGGAGCCAGGTTGCCGCGCAGGATTTGAATGTGCCCGGATGGCTTGATCGGCCGCTCGACCGGATGGACGATCTCTTGTCCCGCGGCGAGCCCCGGCAGCTCGGCGAGATTCTCGGCCAGCGTGCGGCCGGTGCAGGTGATGCAGTCGCCGTTCATCAACCCCTTCTCGATCAGGTACTTCATGACGGCCGGTGTACCGCCGACTTTGTGAAGGTCTTCTTGCACGAAGCGGCCGCTGGGCTTGAGGTCGGCCAGGTACGGAATGCGCTTGCTGGTGCGGTCGAAATCGTCGATCGAGAGCGGCACCTCGACGGCCCGGGCCATCGCGATGAGGTGCAACACCGCGTTGGTGCTTCCGCCGAGCGCCATCACCACGACCATGGCGTTCTCGAATGCGGCGCGGGTCATGATGTCGCGCGGCTTTAGGTCGAGTTCCAGCAGCCGGCGGATCGCCGCCCCGGCGCGGACACACTCGTCGATTTTCTCGGGGTACTCGGCCGGAATGCTCGCACTATAGGGCAGCGACATGCCGAGCGCTTCGATCGCCGAGGCCATGGTGTTGGCCGTGTACATGCCGCCGCACGCGCCGGCGCCGGGGATGCTACAGCGCACGACCTTCTGCCGTCGCGCGTCGCTCATCTTGCCGGCAATGTATTCGCCGAAGCACTGGAAGGCGCTCACCACGTCGAGCGTTTCGCCGTCGAGGTGCCCCGGCTTGATCGTGCCGCCGTAGACCATCAGCGACGGGCGGTTCAGCCGCCCCATGGCGATCAGGCAGCCGGGCATGTTCTTGTCGCAACCGGGAATCGACACGTTGGCGTCGTACCATTGGGCGTGCATCACGGTTTCAATGCTGTCGGCAATCAGATCACGGCTGGGCAGCGAATAGCTCATTCCCTCGGTGCCCATCGAGATGCCGTCGCTGACGCCGATGGTGTTGAACCGCATGCCGACCATGCCCGCCTCGGTCACGCCGCGCTTCACGTGCTCGGCAAGCATGTTGAGGTGCATGTTGCAGGTGTTGCCCTCGTACCACACGCTGGCGATGCCGACCTGCGGCTTCTGCATGTCGTCCGGGGTGAGGCCGGTGCCGTAGAGCATCGCCTGCGACGCCCCTTGGCTCTTGGGCTGCGTGATCCGCGCACTGTACTTGTTCAACGCCTGGGGCATGCTCGAAAGTCCTTGTTGCGATCGGCGGGAAGCAAACCGTCGATGCTACCCCGACAGGGGCGCGCGAGAAAGCCCGTACGGCACTGTGCGGCGGTACAATCGGCGGTCTACCCGAACCGCCGGGCGAAGTAGTACGTTGCCAGGCTAAAGCCAATCGTTGCGACGATCCAACGCACCACGTTGCGGTTCATCCGCCGTGCGACGCGCGCGCTGGCGTAGCCGCCCAGGGTCGAGGCCACGGCCATCGCGATCGCCAGCGGCCAGTACACTTTGCCGGCGGCGACAAACACCACCACGGCGGTGCCGTTGATGCACGTGCCCAGCAAGTTCTTGAGCGCGTTCATCGAGTGGATGTCGGCCAGTCCCATGAACGCCAGGCTGCTGAGCATCAGGATGCCGATCCCCGCACCGAAGTAGCCGCCGTACACCGCGACCAAGGTTTGGAACACGATGATCGTGGCGAGCACGGTGCCCGATGGCTCGTCGTGCGGGTTGCCGATGCCGGTCCAGCGGGCGATCGCCGGTTGCAGCGCGAACAACGTGGCTGCCACCAAAATCAGCCATGGGATGAGCACCGCGAATGTTTCGGCCGGAAGGTTGGTGAGCAGCAGCGAGCCGATCGCGCCTCCGACAAAGCTGGGTGCGACGAGCCACAAGGCCCAGCGGCGAACGGCGACGAACTCCTGCCGGTAACCGCCCAGAGCGGCCAGCGACGCCGGCACCAGGGCCACGGTGCTGGTGGCGTTGGCTACCACGGCCGCCTCGGCCGGAGACTCGACGCCGGCGATGGTTCCGGCCGCCGCCGCCAGTGCAGCCTGTAGGGCCGGAAAGGTCAGCAAGGTGCCACCGCCGGCGACCGAGTTAATGGCCCCGGCCACGGCGGCCACGGCACAAAGCAGGAGGTATTCTTGGACGGTCATCAGCGGGCCACGCCGGCGGTGATGGTTAAAGAAGTTTTAATGACATTTTGTCGTGTTCGCCTGGATACCTGCTGGAGTACGCATTTACAATCGCTATTATTCCTGAAGGGGAAGCACGCCACGCGGTTGGGACGAGCCGCGCGGTGCGAGTTCGTTCTTTTCGACAAGCTTGGGGCCCGGCGAACCACGCCGGTCGACACACCGCCAAATTGGACCGAAATTCTTCCTTCGCTCCCATAGGGCCGGGCCGCACGCAGAGGGACAACGGATGAATTCGCGAAACCGCTGGACACGCATCGTGGTGTTGGGCGTCGTGGTCGTCGTGCTGGCAGTCGGCACGGTGTTCGCCCTGCAGATGGTCAGGCCGTGGAAAAAGAAGACGTCCCCCGAGCCGCAGCCGCAGGCCCAGGAAGCCCGGCCGCGCGTGCAACTTGTCTCGGGTCAAGCGAACACGCTTGAGGTGCCGCACGACATTGCCGGCATCATGCAGCTTCAAACGTCGCAGGTCGAGACCGCGCCGCCGCCGTCGCCGCTGAAGCTCGAAGGGTCGCTGTTCCTCGACCCCAATCGGCTCACCCACGTGCACACGCGCTTTCCGGGCGAAGTGGTCGACCTGGGCGTCGTCGGAGTGCTCGATGGCGCCGACCAGGCAGATCGCCGCACCGAGCAGGCGCTGCGCTTCGGCGACCAGGTGAAAAAAGGGCAACTGCTGGCCGTCATCTGGAGCAAAGACCTCGGCGAGAAGAAGAGCGAGTTGATCGACGCGCTCTCGCGGCTGAAGCTCGACCAGGAGACGCTCAAACGGCTGGAGACGCTGTTCCGTGACGGGGCCCTGCCCGAGCGCAGCCTGCGCGAGCAGGAACGGATCGTCGAGCAGGACGTGATTGCGGCGTCGCGGGCCGAGTACACGCTGCGTTCGTGGCGGCTGAGCGATGCCGACTTGCAGGCAATCCGCACCGAGGCTGAGCGCATCCACGCTCGGCAAGGGGTCTGGGACGCCAAGAGCGAGGAGAACTGGGCCCGTGTCGAAGTGCGGGCAGCGATCGACGGCACGATCGTCGAGAAGAACATTGCCGTCGGCGACGTGGTCGACACGCAGTTGGACCTGTTCAAGATCGCCAATCTCGAACGGCTCGGCGTGCTGGCCCATGCCTACGAAGAAGACCTGCGGCTGCTGGAAGACCTGGCTCCGACGGCGCGGCACTGGAGCATCCATCTCAAGAGCGACCCGCAAGCCCGGCCGCTCGAAGGCAGCTTCGACCAGATCGGCCGCATTATCGATCCCTATCAGCACACGGCTTTGGTGATGGGCTGGGTCGACAACAAGGGTGGGCGGCTGCGCGTCGGCCAATTCGTGACGGCGGTCGTCGATCTGCCGGCGTTTCCCAACGAGGTGGCGGTGCCGACCAGCGCGATGGTCGACCAGGAAGGGGAAACCTACGTGTTCGTGCAGGAGAATCCCGAGCAATCGCGGTTCACGGCCCGCCACGTGATTCCCGTGCGCCGTCGCGACGAGTACGTGTATCTCGTCTCGAAGCCGAAGCCGCAGCAGCGCACGGCCGGCTACGACGGTCTGCGCCCGCGCGAGATCATTGTCGTTTCCGGATGCCTGGAGCTGGCGCAGGCGCTGCACGACTTGCAGGCCGCGGCCCAGGCGCAAGTGGCGCATAAGTGAACCGTGATCGGCAGGTCGGAGTCCGCGACCCGTTGCGTCTGAATCGAACTACTGACAACGGACAACGGACACTATGGTCGGCAAGCTGATTCAATGGGCGACGAATAGCCCCGTGGTAGTGCTGCTGCTGGTGGCGGTACTGGTGGCCGTCGGCGGCTACGCGTTTTTCAACGTGAACGTCGAGGCCTATCCCGACCCGGCGCCGGCGATCATCGAGGTGGTCGCGCAGTGGCCCGGCGCCAGCGCCGAGGAAATCGAACGCCAGGTCACCATCCCCATCGAGGTGGCCTTGGCCGGCATGCCGGGGCTCAAGTACACGCGCGCCAAGAGCATGTTCGGGCTGGCCCATCTGCGCAACCAGTTCGAGTACAGCGTCGACTACGAACGGGCCAAGCAAGAGGTGATTAACCGCTTGCAGAACGCCAAGGGAAACCTGCCAAAGGACGTCGACCCGTCGATCTCGCCGGCCTCGCCGATCGGCGAAATCCTGCGCTACACCCTGTCGAATCCCAAGGATGCGCTCGGCCGGCCGCTGTACACGCTCAACGATCTGAAGGCCCTGCAGGATTGGACGCTGGTGCGCGAGTTTCGCCGCGTGCCGCGCGTGGCTGGCGTGGTCAGCTCGGGAGGCACCGTCAAGCGGTACGAAATCCATCCCGATCCTGAACGGCTCAAGGAATACGACATCACGCTCGACCAGTTGCAGGATGCGATCGCGCAGAGCAACGCGAACGTCGGCGGCGATTACATCGTGCAAGGGCCGAGCATCCAGGTGGTGCGCGGCATCGGCCTGATCGGCGGCGGCGAAGATCCGATGCAGAAGGCCATGGCAATGAAAACTCCCGCCGAGGCCGCAGCCCACCTGCGCTCCGAGGAGTTGCGACGGATCTATGAGATTCGCCGCATCGTCATTGCTTCGACCAACAACGTGCCGATCCGCGTCGAGCACGTCGTCGACGGCGGACCGGTGCGCCCCGGCGAGCTGCTGGGCGAGCGCGGCGTGGTCGTCGGCAACCAGACGCGCCAGGGACAGTTGGGCATCAGCCGCTGCAAGCTCGATGAAGAAGGTGAGGAGCTGCGCGATCAGCAAGGCCGGCGCATCTGGTACAACGAGGACGATCAGGTGCAGGGAATTATCCTGTTGTACAAGGGCCAGCAGTCGATCCCCGCGTTGATTGACGTGAAGGCCAAGATCGACGAGTTGAACAATTCTCCCGGCCGGCTGCTGCCCGGCGTGCAGATCGAGCCGTTCTACAACCGCGAAACGCTGATCGACATCACCACCGAAACGGTCCACGAGAACTTGCTGGTGGGCATCCTGCTGGTGACGATGATCCTGCTGATGTTCCTGAGCAACGTGCGGGCCGCACTGATCGTGGCGATCAACATTCCGCTGGCGCTGCTGTTCGCCTTTGCCGTGCTGTACCTGCGCGGCAAGAGCGCCAACCTGCTCTCGATCGGCGCCGTCGACTTCGGCATCATCGTCGATAGCTCGGTGATCATGGTCGAGAACATCTACCGCCGGCTCAGCTCGAGCGAATACAGCGCGGGAGGCGTGTCGCTGCGCGAGCGGATCGTTCGCGCCAGCCGCGAAGTCGAGCGCAGCTTGTTCTTCTCGACCATCATCATGATCTGCGCCATGCTGCCGCTGTTCACGATGAAGGGTCCCGAAGGGCAAATCTTCGGACCCATGGCCGACACCTATGCATTCGCCCTTGCCGGTGCGCTGTTGCTGGCCCTGACGGTGTCGCCGGTGTTTTGCATGTTCCTGTTCAAGAATCTGAAGCCGGCGCGCGACAATGTCCTGGTGCGGAATCTGAAACGCGTCGTCGTACGGCAGCTCAACTGGGTGTTGCATCACCGCTGGGCTTCGGTGCTGTTCTTCCTGGCGCTGGCGGTCGGCACCGTCGCGGCGCTGCCTTACCTCGGGCGCGAGTTCATGCCCGAGCTGGAAGAAGGGAATTTGGTCGTGCGCGGCACGTTCCCGGTAAACGTGTCGCTGCAGGAAGTGGTCGAAAAGGCAAGGATCGCTCGGCGGATCATGAGCCAGTATGAGGAAGTGCGCTTGGTCACCGCGCAGGTCGGGCGCCCCGACGACGGCACCGATCCTACCGGGTATTACAACGTCGAGTGCTTTGTCCCGCTGAAGCTCCCCGACGAATGGCCGATCCCGCCCGGCCACGCGCGAAAACGCAACAAGGCCGAGCTGATCCATCAAATGAACGAGGACCTGACACGCGAGCTGGTCGGCATCAACTGGGATTTTTCGCAGATGATCCGCGACAACGTGCTGGAATCGCTGTCGGGCGTGAAGGGGGAGAACTCGGTCAAGATCATCGGCCCCGATCTCAACGAGCTCGAGAAATATGCGACGCTGTTCGATGCCGAGTTGGCCAAGGTGCCGGGCGTGTTCGATCCTGGGATTTTCCACATCCGCGGGCAATCGAACCTGGCGTTCCCGGTCGACCGCGAGAAATGCGCCTTGTGGAGCGTGAGCGTCGCCGACCTGGAGGACGTCATCCAGACGGCCGTCGGCGGCAAGCCGTTTACCGACATGATCGAGGGAGAGAAAACGTTCGACGTCACGTTGCGTTGGCCTCCGGCGCTGCGCGAAAATGTCGACGAGATTCTCAACATCCCGGTCGACGTGGTGAAGAACAATGTCACCTCCGGCCCGGTCACCAGCCTGGCCGGCACGCCTTTCACTGGTGCCAGCACTGGCCTTTCGAGCACCGGAACCAGCCTGGCCATGCCCAGCCTGACAGGCAACGTGTTCAACGCCACGAGCAACAACGTGGCCCGCGTGCCGCGCCGCCGGCTGGGCGACCTGGTCACGCCGGTCAACGACCTGGGGTTTCCCGACTCACACGGCAGTTTCGTCCGTCCCGGCGCCAGCCAGATCTCGCGCGAGCAAGGCAAGCGCCTGATCCCGGTGAAGTTCGGCGTCCGCGGACGCGACCTGGCTAGCACGGTGGCCGACGCCCAGAAGGCAACCGCACCCATCCTCGCCGGCACGCCTTACACAGCCGTCTGGAGTGGTGAGTTCCAGCAGATGCAAGAGGCGGAACAACGCATGGCCTCCATCGTTCTGGTGTCGCTGGTGCTGATTCTTGTGCTGCTCTATCTGGCGTTTCGTTCGCTGCTCGATGCGCTCGTGGTGTTTGCCAACGTCGCCGTCATGTCGATGGGGGGCGTCTGGACGTTGTTCATCACGGGCATCAACTTCAATGTCTCGGCCGCGGTTGGCTTCATTTCGATCCTCGGCGTGGCGGTGATGAACGGCCTGTTGCTAGTCTCATCGTTCAATCAGTTGCGCGCCCATGCCGTGCCGCTACACGAGGCGCTCGAGCAAGGGGCGGCCAACCGCATTCGCCCACTGACCATGACAGCACTGACAGCGATCCTCGGCCTGCTGCCCGCCGCGATGAGCACGAAAATCGGCGCTCAATCGCAACGACCGCTAGCGATCGTCGTCGTCGGGGGGATGATCACGACCTTGGTCATGTTCAATCTCGTCCCGCTGCTGTACAGCTTCTATGGTGATCGCGAACCGCCCGAAGGCGCCGGCGATTTCGAGCATTAGAGCGCATTTTGCAACGGTGTGGCGTCCTGTCGGGGGCGCCATGTCCACGCTCGTCGTGGCCATGTTCACGCAAGCGTGAGCATGGCATGCGACCTCGCCGCCACAGCTAGCTGAAAAGCGCGCTACTGCTCGCCGCGACCCTGCTGGCACGCACGAATGCTAGCGATTCGTGACTAAAGCCGACCCGCAAGGTTTTCCTATCGTCCCTAAGCGGCGGCATCGGAACTATTTCACATCGAGTGCAACGGTCGTCTTTCGCTGCGACTCAAAAACCCCGCAGCCGATAGAACTGATACGGGAAGTATGTCGGGAACAATCCGCGCATAGTGTGTGCGGGCCGATGCACTCCCGGCGAAGGCGACCACGGCGCGATGGCTCTTCCGCCAAGAACTGTGCAAGCTTCGATCATCGCGGCCGGGCTCCTGACGGGCTTGGTCATCGGCGTGGTGCTGCATCGCGCGATGCCGGCGAAGGCCCCGGCCCCCACGACCACGGACCTCAGCGCACGCGCAAAGTCTTCCGAATCCGCCAAACTGCCGAGGCACGTCGAGCGGCGCCCGGCAACGTTTCAACCGGCGAGGGCCCAGCGGCTCTCGAGCGAATCGATTGAATCGGCGCCGGCAACCGAAATCCCCTTAACGCTTAGCCCGCTGCCATCGGTGGCACCACCCGCAGCGACAGGCGAGGCGACCTTTGCCACGGGATCGTCGAATGCCGACACCCCGCCGGTGACTCGCATCCCCGATGTCGGCACGACCGGAGTCGTGCCACTGACGTATCAAAAAGGTCTCGCCGCGCCAGGATCGATCACCGCGCCGCCAGCGGGCACTACCGCACCGGCGCTGACAACGCCCGCGCCATCAGCGGCTGCGCCGTCGACCGCATCACCGCTCACCCAGCCGGGTGCGTTTCCGTCCGAAGCAAGCTCGTATCCCACGGAACCGCTTCCTGGACCGGCGCGCGGCCTGCGGCTCCCCGCCGAGTTGCCCGGCGCGGGCGCTCCGCCGATTCAGCTTCCGCCCTACGATGCCGATCGACCGCAGCAACGCATTTCGGCGATCGACCAGTTGTTCCCGAATCTTCCGGTGCTGCCGCCGGAGATCATGGCGCAAGCGGGGCCCGGTGGCCGACCGATGCGCCTGAATGAATTCGAGAACCTGGCGCTGGCGAACAACCCGCTGATGCAGCAGGCGATCGCCCAGATCACCGCGGCGCGCGGCAACGCCATCCAGGTCGGCACGCATCCGAACCCTTTGGTTGGCTACGAGGCCGACACCGTCGGTTCGCAGCATACGCAGAACTATCAAGGCGGTTACTTTTCGCAACTGTTCAAGACCGCCGGCAAGCTCCAGCTTCAGCAAGCAGCCGCGACGATGGACATTCGCAATGCGGAGTTGGCGGTGCGGAGGCAGCGCATCGGCCTGATCACCACGGTGCAGGCGCGCTACTACGCGGTGCTGGTGGCCGAGGAGGGCGTGCGTGCGATGCAGGCGCTGGCACTCTTCACCGACGAAGCGTACCGCGTTCAAAAGGAACAGCTCCGCGGCGGCGAGGCGGCGGTGTACGAACCGATGCAATTGCGCGTGCTGGCCATCCAGGCACGCGGCGCGCTCGTGCAGGCCCGCAACCGCTATTATTCTGCGTGGAAGCAACTCGCGGCAGTCATCAGCATGCCCGACATGCCGCCGACGCAACTGGCCGGGCGGCTCGACGTCGAGGTGCCGGCCATCCGGTTCGATATCGCGCTGGCCCGCGCCCTGCAAACGCACACCGATATCCTCACGGCCCGCAACAGCGAAATGCAGGCCCGAATTAACCTACGGTTCGAGGAAATCACGCCGATCCCCGACTTCCAGCTCTACACGGCCGTGCAGCGCGACTACACCGGTCCGCCGTTCGGCACCACGTTCAACATTCAGGCCGGCCTGCCGATGCCATTCTACGATCGCAACGTCGGCGGGATCATGCAGGCCCGCGGGCTGCTGGTGCGCGCCGGCCAGGAAGCGACGCGCGTCCGCAACGATCTCACGAACACGGCCGCCGACGCCTTCGAGCGCTACGAGAACAACCGCAACCTGCTCGAGTTCTACCGCCAGCAAATGCTGCCCGACCAGGCCCGTGTGTACCGCGGCGTCTGGGAGCGGCACCAACAGGAACCGACGCGCGTATCGTTCGGCGACATCATCGTCGCCCAACAGAATCTGGCCTCGACGGTAACCAACTACGTCGCCGTGCTCAGCAACCAGTGGCAGGCGGTGGCCGATCTGCTAAATGTTTTGCAGGTCGAGGACCTGCCGGAGCTGGCCCAGATCGGTTCGCCGCTCAACCTTCAGCCACCGGCCGAGCCGTCGCCTCCCGCAGAGGAACCGACTTCCGAGCCGCCGGCTCCCCGCGAACTGGGGCCGGAGTTGCGTTAGCTCGCCGCGCTGCCGCCTAACGCCCGATCGAGCAGGTTGCGCGTGATCTGCCGCACGCGCACGTCGGGTCCATGCGGGCGCGTCCAGTGCGACCAGGGGAGCATGTGTCCGGGCGGACTGCTCAGGCCCTGCGCCCAGAAGATCGTCGACGCGTTGAAGACGAAGTTCCCTTTCGGCCCCGGGTAGATCGTCGCGGCCCAGGGGCACGGCTTGCTGCCCGAGTGCAACGCAAACCCCTCGGCCACCACTTCAAGCCCCGGCAACTCGCCGGGGTTGCCATGGAACTCCCAGCCGACGAGCCCCGGAATCGCGTCGCCCTTCTTCATGCCGGTGCCGGCGAACATCCAGTGATCGGGACGCGTCACGATCCAGTCGCCGCCGCCGTTGACCGGCTGAATGTTGCGCGCCCCCAGTAACAATCCCTCATCGGGACCGACGCTGGTGAATGCCGAGTTGAGCGGGATGTCGCTCATCGTCATGCCGCGGTACGGAGCTTCGCGCGTCATGATTCGCAGCGGCTCGCCGGTGGTCGACGCGCTCAACGGGCTGACCCAGCAGAGCGTGTTGCCCGAGAGAAACAGCACCGTCGTGCCGCGCTCGACGGCCCCCTTTACGGCGTCGTGCTGCCGCAGGTCCCAATATTCATCGTGGCCAACACTGATCAGCACTCGGCCGCGAGCTGCCTCATCGGCCGTGAGCAAGTCGCTGTTCGAGCAGTACGTGACGTCGTACCCCTGCTGTTCCAGCCAGTAGCACAGCGGATACTCCCAGCACAGAAACTCGCCCGAGCCGACCGACTGCGGATTCTCGTAAATCTGCCGGTACTTGCCGTAGGGTCGGTCGAAGCTGACGTCGACCCCCGGGCCCGAAACCCAGCCAGCCGTGCCGTTGTCGTATAGCGAGTACGTGTCGGGCCAGCGATTGTAGGCCTGCCAGGTGTTGTCGGAACACTGAAAAAGAATGTCGGCGGGCCGTCGGTCGCGAACGATGAACACCACATAGTTCTGCCACGGATTGGTGCCATCGGCCGCGGCGACGCGCACCAGCCGTCCCAGGTACGCGCCGCTGGGCCAGTCGTCGGGAATGGTGAGCGTGATGTCGGGTTCCCAACGGCATTCGCGCAGCCGGCGTGGGCCGACCTCGGGCACCGGCTGCGTGCGTCCATCCAGCGGACCGAGGGCGTGCATCAGCCGCGCGCCACTGCCACCGTAATACCCCATGCGAAAGATTTCGAGCGTGTACGGCACGGGCGGATCGACGCTGACCATGATGTCGAGCTGCTGGCCCGCCTCGATCGATTGCCGTGAGCAGTAGCCTTCGATCCACGGTGAACGGAAGCCGCCCAGGTGATCCAGCCGCACACGCGAGAGTTGCCAGTCGTTGGCGCCTGGGCGTGCGTTCTCGTCGCGCACTAGCATCGGCGCGGCACGCGGGGCCTCGGCGCCGGTCGCGGCCAGCGCCTCCCAGTCGCGGTGTACCAGGGCGGTGGCCCCGGCGGCGACCGCCCCCTTGATCAAATCGCGGCGACCCAGCGGCGACGAATTCGGATTCATGGGGACGGTTCTCGGGCGATACCCGAATGGTACACCGCCGCCGCGGGCGTTCCAACCACCGTCGCGTGCTACGCGCCGGCACGGTGGCGGACGATATCGCCTTCGACCATGTAGATCACTTCTTCGGCGATGTGCGTGGCCATGTCCCCCAGGCGCTCGAGATGGCGCGCCACGCTCGACAGCTTCATCAGACACTCGGTCTGCGCAGGGTTGCGGGCAATCTGCTCGCGCACCTGATCTTCAATCGCATCGCGGATCTGATCGAGGCGATCGTCGTCGGCGCGCACCTGGCGGGCCAACTGCGCGTTGCCGGTCACCAGTGCATCGAGGCTGTGCTTCACCATGAGCTGCGCATTGCGGGCCATCTCGCTGAAGTCGCCCGGGATGTCGATGTCGCGTGCCCGCGCTAGATACAGCACGCGCTTGGCAATGTTCTTCGCCAGGTCGCCGATCCGCTCGAGATCGTTGTTGATCTTCAGCACCGCGACAACCAGTCGCAGATCGTGCGCGACCGGCTGGTGAAGGGCGAGGATATTGAGGCAATCTTCCTCGACCGAAACTTCCATTCGATCGATGGCCGCGTCGGCCTCGATCACTTCGTAAGCAATCCGCTCGTCGCGCTGGCTGAGCGCGAAAATCGCCTTGGCGACTGCCTCTTCGACCAACGAACCGACATACACCACCTCTTGCTTCAACGATTGAAGCTGGCGATGTAAGTTCTCTGCCATCGGTCGTTCCTTGCTTACCGACTACGCACCTTCGGCGATCGCCACGCCGGCGCTCACCTGATGGCTAAAACCCATGGCGCCGCAATACGTTCGACCTCCACGTCTGGTATCAACTGTACGCAAAGCGATTGAAACGGTAAACACCGATCTTTTTGGAGCATGCGTACTTACAAACGGTTTCATAACAAGTTCTCCCCAAACCGTACATCAACAGCGAGGCGATTTCGGGCCGCTAGCCGCCTGAATCAAACATTCGATCGCTTGCCTTTTCGACCCCCCCGATAGCGATTGCGACGTACCCAAATATGCTTGCTAACTTGTTTCGCATTCCTTACTATCACGCGCTAGGGTAGGGGGGAGCCAGAGGCGGCGAGCATGACACTTGCGCGGGGCGTGCCCTGAATTCTCTTGCATCCTCGTTCCCTGCGGGTGGCATCGAAGTGCCGCATCGCTGGCAGCGCACTGCTAGCGGTTGCGTTGACTAGTGCGCGAGGCCCCAGAGGTGGCGTTCCAATGCCCACGGGTACGATTAAAAAGATAGTGCAAGACAAGGGATTCGGATTCATCGCGACCGCCGATGGATCGGATGTGTTCTTTCACCATTCGACGGTCGCCGATCATCAGTTCGACAATCTCACGGAAGGGCAGAAGGTCGAATACACCGTCGAGCAAGGCGGCGCGCCCAAGGGCAAGGGCCCTCGCGCCGCCTCCGTGAAGCCGCTCTAACAGCCGGCTTGCGGTTGGTCGAGGAATCGCGCGCTTCTCATCTCGCGGCATCGTCCAAAGTGTCGCAGCAAGCTGTTTCCACGCGCGCCGCGGCGATGCATTCGTCACCTACTAGTCGCGTGCGCACCCGCGGCCATCTGCTGTAGGTGCCTCGCCGCAATCCGACTAGAATTCGCCCCGCCGGCCGCTCGCCTTGGTCGTTGCCGCGATGTGGCGAATTGTATTACGTGGCTGCTGAGATGTCGGGACTATGCGCATCCATCCTCCGTTGTTCTGTCCCGTGATGATGGTGTTGCGTGCTTTTGTCGCGGCGTTCATCGTAGCGCTGCCTGTCTCGGCCCAATCGCCACCGGCGGTCGAAGCCCAACCCACGATCACGCAGGCCGACGTGCGTACCGAGCTGCGCACGCTCAGCGACTCGAAGAACGTTTCGCCCGAGCTCGAACAGAAGGCGATGGCCATCTACAACCAGGCACTCGCCGAGTTGGCCTTGGCCGAGAACTGGCAAACCAAGGCCGCCGCGTTCCGCGCCGAGCGAGCCGGTGCGCCAAAGCAGCTCGACGAGGCTAAAGCGCAGCTCAACTTACCCCCGGCCGAAAGCGACGCGCAGGCCGACGCGAAACTCAGTCTCGACGACTTGAAGCAGCGGCTGGTCGACGCCGAGTCGGCTCATGCCGCCGCCGGGCGCGAGCAAGCCGAGCTCGATGCCAGGTCACGCTACCGCTCCGACCGGGTCGACGAGGTGCGCACGCTCGATGCCGACGCCAAGGCGCGGCTCGACGAGATCGACAGCCAGCTCGAAGCAATGCCGGAAGGCCCCGACCCGGCCGACCCCACGCGTCGCGCAGCGCGTGTGCTGCTATTGGCCAAGCGGGCGAAGATCGTCGCCGAGCGAAGCAGCTACGAGGAAGAATTACCATGCTACGAGGCAACGCACGAACTGTTGCGTGTGCGGCTCGATCTGGCGACACGCCGGCTCAACCAGGCCGAGAAACTCGAGCGTCAGTGGAAGGACCTGGTAGCCGAACGATCGCGTGTCGACGCGGCCAACGATGCCCGCAATGCCCGTTGGGCGGTGCTGACGGCACGCCCCGAGCTGATCCCGTTGGCCCGGCAAAACGAGCGCCTGGCCGAGCTGCGCAGCAGCGCCGATGGCCCCGCGGCGAAGCTGCAACAGATCGAGCGCGACGTCGGCGCGCTGACTGCCGAGCGGGCCCGCGTCCAGGCGCAGTTCAGCCACGTTCGCAAGCTCGCCGAACTGACCGATGCCGTCGGGCAACTGTTGCAGCGGCAGCGCGATGAGCTGCCCGACCTGCGGCAGCATCGCGGCAACATCCGAGCCCGCCAGGCCGAGATTGCCGATCTGAAACTACGGTTGATCGATTTTGAAGGGCAGCGCGCTGAGCTGGCCGACATCGAAACGCAAGCGCAACAGGTCGTCGCGGCATTCGACCCGCCGCCGGCATCCGACGCGGTGACCAACCTCGAGGCAGCGGTGCGCGACCTGCTCGAAACGCGCCGCGGCTATCTCGACGCGCTGATTGCCGACTACGGCCGCTATTTCAACGCCCTGGTGATGGAGGTCGACCGCAGCGAGCGTGACCTGATCCACGAGACCGAGGCTTACGCGAACTTCATCAACGAGCGGATCTTCTGGATCCGCAGCTCACCGGTGTTGGGCGTCGACGATCTGCCGCGCGTGGGACGTGCCGCCCTGTGGCTGGTCGATCCAGCGCGCTGGCGCGAGGTCACAACGGCGCTGTGGACCGATGTCCGCAAGTATCCATTGCTCTACGTCGTCGCAGTGTTGCTGCTGGGTGCGTTGGTTGCCGGCCAGCGACGGCTGAGGAAGCGAGTGCGCTCGATCGGTGCCGAGATGGCGGCAAGCTACGCGACGAGCTGCGCGGCCACCCTGCGCGTGTTGCTTATTACGGTGCTGATCGCGCTGATGGTCCCGGCCATGATGGCGTTTGTCGCGTGGCGGCTGTCGGCGGGGTGGGACGAGCCGGACTTCTGCAAGACGGTCGCGTTCGGCCTGCAGATCACGGCTTTGGCGATCTTCGCCAGCGAGCTGTTGCGGCAGATTTGCCGACGGCATGGCCTGGGCGAGGTTCACTTCGGCTGGCCGCGCGAACGGCTGGCAGTGCTGCGGAAACATCTGCGATGGCTGATCGTGGTCGGCGCGCCGTTAACGTTCGTCGTCGCCGCGATCCATCAGCAGGAGAGCGAGTTCCACAATGCTTCGCTCGGGCGGCTGACGTTCATCGTGGGGCTCGGCTGCCTGGCAATCTTCACGCACTGCGTGTTGCCCGCGCGGCGCCCGACGCACCCAACCGCGGCACACCCCGGCGTCGCGCCGGAGGCGGCAGCCTGGAGCGACACGGTGTACACGCTCGCGCGCTGGACGGCGCTAGGTTCGCTGTTGGCGCTCGGCGGGCTGGCCGTGCTGGGATATTACTACACGGCTCTACAACTGACCTGCCGCGTGCAGGTGACGATCTGGTTGGTGCTCGGGCTGATCGTCGCGAAGTTCTTGCTGCTGCGCTGGCTGCTGGTGGCCCGCTCGAAGTTGGCGATCCAGCAGGCTCAGCGCCGCCGAGCCGCGGCGATGGCGACGCCACAAGGCGCGGCGCAGGATGGTGGGCGATCGGCGACATCGACCGGCGATATGCTGCTCGATCTGACGGCCATCGATTTGCAGTCGCGCCGCCTGGTGCGGGGTAGCATCACGCTGGCGTTGATTGTCGGCCTGTGGGGCATCTGGGTCGGCGTGCTGCCCGCGCTGAAGTATCTCGATCAGTGGCAGTTGTGGACCTACACCGAGACGGTGACCGTCCCGACCGCCCCCGGCGAGACGCCGCAAGGCCCCTCCACCGTGCTGCGGTCGATCACGCTGCGCGACCTGCTGCTGAGTGTGGCGATTGTGGTGATGACGGTGGTGGCTAGCCGCAACCTGCCGGGGCTGATCGAGATTGCCTGGCTGCGGCGGCTGCCGCTGGACCCCGGCGGCCGCTACGCGATCACGAGCATCTCGCGATACATCATTGTGGTGGTGGGCGTCGTCGGCGCGTTTCGCTCCGTGGGCATCGGCTGGAGCAACGTGCAATGGCTCGCCGCGGCGATCACGGTCGGTCTGGGTTTTGGTCTGCAGGAAATCTTCGCCAATCTGATCTCAGGATTGATTATCTTGTTTGAGCGGCCAATGCGCGTCGGCGACACGGTGACCGTGGCCGGCGTGAGTGGCACGGTAACGCGCATTCGTTCGCGTGCCACGACCATCACCGATTGGGACCGCAAGGAGCTGATCGTGCCGAACAAGGAGTTCATCACCGGACAACTGGTGAACTGGACCCTATCCGACTCGGTACTGCGCGCCGTGGTGCATGTCGGCACAAGCTACGGCAGCGATCCGACGGAAGTGGTCCAACTGCTGTACGAGATGGCACACAACCATCCGATGGTGCTAGCCGATCCGCGGCCGACTGCCGTGCTGGCCGGGTTCGGCGACAGTTCCTTGAACTTTGAGTTGCGGGTGTTCGTCGCCGGCACCGACAAGCTGGTCCCCGTGCAGCACGACCTGCACGTGCAGATCGAGGAGCGCTTCCGTCAGGCTGGAATCGAGATTCCGTTTCCGCAATGCGATGTGCGGGTGCGCGATCTGCCGAAGGGGCTCGTCGTGCAGCCGGCCCATGCGGGCTCCGAAGTGCGACCGCTGCACTTCGCGACGCGGGCCTTCGTGGCCGAGCCGGGCAAATGATCTATCTGGCCATCGTCCTGTTGTTGGTGGCGCTGGCGGCGGGCTGGGTGCTCACGCTGTTCAGCATGCCCGGCAACTGGTTGATCCTGCTGGCGGCGGTGAGCTACGCCTGGCTGGTGCCCGACGAGTCGGCCTGCGACCTCGGCTTCCCGGTCCTCGTGACGCTGCTGGTGTTGGCGGTCGCCGGAGAGGTGATTGAATTGATTGCCGGTGCGCTGGGTGTAAAGCGGCAAGGAGGCAGCCGCCGCGGCGCAGTGTTGGCGGTTGCCGGCTCGGTGGCCGGGGCGGTGCTGGGAGTAGGCATCGGCTTGCCGGTACCGCTGGTCGGCTCGATTTTGGGCGCACTGTTGGGGGCGAGCTTCGGCGCGATGGGCGGTGCCATGCTCGGCGAAGCCTGGAAAGGGCGCGCGCTCGATACCCGTTGGCGCGTCGGCTGGGGAGCATTCTGGGGCCGGCTGTTCGGCTCGCTGGCCAAGACGGCCATCGCCTCGGCGATGGTCGTCATCGTCGTCGTGGCGATCGTGTGGTGAAGCGAACCGGTCGTCTGACCAACCGGGGCGTTGACACGCC
This sequence comes from Pirellulales bacterium, assembly GCA_036272935.1. Classification (GTDB taxonomy): domain Bacteria; phylum Planctomycetota; class Planctomycetia; order Pirellulales; family PNKZ01; genus DATAXP01. The sequence continues at coordinate 25,424 of DATAXP010000065.1, forward strand.
CCGCGCGCCAGACCGACCTTAGCGCAGCGTCACCATCTTGGTGCGCGACTCGTCGATCAGCAGCTTCTCTTCGCGCGCCAGCCAGCCAATGGCCTGCATCACCAGGTCGCGCGGCAAGCCAAGCTCGCGAACGAGTTTCGCCACGCTCATGGATCCGCGCTCGTCGAGCAGCCGCCACACAGCGCCGGCTGCTTCGCCGATTTGGGTCAACGAGGTTTCCATCATCATCGTCATGGGAAGGAACTCCCGATTTCGAGACATGCGGCGGCATACTGCGCCGCGCCGACAATTCTAGCTCGCTGATTATAGCGGCGCAGAATTTAACGATTCAAGCGCTGGCAACGGTTGGCGCGGTGGTCAGTTTAATTCGCTTGTTTAGCCGGCGGGCTTGCCCGCCGCGCGAAACGCGGCTCGCAAGCGAGCCGGCGAAACCCGCTAGCCGATTTCCGGCTCGCCGGCAGTGACGCCGCGCTGAAGCTGATCGAACCCGTCGCTCGAAGCGGTCGGATCCAGCAGGCTGTGCGTCATCGCTTCGAACACCGCACCAACGCGCTCAAACTCGCGATCGTCGGCCTGGCACAGCACCAAGTAGGTACCGCGCGACGTGCCGAACGCACGCACGAGCGCACTGTTCGTCAGATCGAGGCAGTAAAAATTCAGGTCGCTGCCGACGATCTCGTGTCCCTGGATCACGTCGCAAAACGGCTCGGCATCGAGCTCCGGATACTCCTGGCGCATCGCTTCCAGCGCCGCGTCCAACAGGTCCTCGGGCTCAAGCCCTGGCGGGTGAACGATCACCGACCAGAACGCGCCCAGCGGACTGTAGACCGACACCATGTTGTTGCCGTCAAGCGCTTCGCTCTCGTCGAGATCCCAATCTTCCGGAAAGAAGAAACGAATCCCCAACTTTTCGTAAACGGCTGCCATGAGAACTTTCCTAAGACGAGTGGCGGGCGACCGGAATTTAGTCGGTCGATTCCCTAAGCAAATATTACCAAAACCACGGGCCGCTGCACCCGGTTTTTGATGAGATGATAAAAGTTGATCTTGCGGCGACGAAGCTTCTGCAACTACCATCTTTTCCCAATCTGCCAGTCGCCGCGATCGTCCGCCCGGGCCCGATTTCGATGCGCGCCGCACTTTTCTTAAGCGCTTGTGGCTCCGCTTCTTACGAATGGCGGCGGCGATGGTTCATTCTTTTTCCCGCACCAGCGATGGTATTAGCGATCGGGGCGCTGGCACCGCTATTGCTCGTCGGATGTCGGTTGCCGCTGGGCGAGGGGCCCGTGTCGCGGTCGCTGGCGGCGAGTCGCCAGCTTTCGCATCGCGGCGTCAATGCGCTTGAGCGCGGCGATCCTCAACGCGCACATTCGTTATTGGCCGAGGCAGTGAAGCTCTGTCCTGCCGATGCCGAAGCCCGACGCAACTACGGCGAGGCGCTGTGGCAATGCGGTGACCGCTCCGGCGCCGTCGCGCAGCTCGATGAAGCGCTACGGTTGACGCCCGACGACGATCAACTGCACGTCGTTGCCGGGCAGATGCGCCTCGAGGCCGGCGATCTTGCCGGGGCGCTGCACGACGCCGACGAAGCGATGCATCTCAATCCCACGTCGTCCACTGCCTGGGCGCTGCACGGCCGCGCGCAATTGCGCAGCGGTCAACCGCGGCAGGCGCTGAACGATCTGCACCGATCGCTAGGGCTGGCGCCGGGAGATCGCGACGTGCTGCTGGCATTGGCCAATGCGTATCGCGCGCTGAACCAGCCCACGCGCGCACTCATCTGCCTGCAGAGTCTGGCCGACACCTACGCGCCGGGCGAGGAGCCGCAGCACGTATTGTATCTGCAAGGCTTGGCGCTGGCGGCCATGGACCGACCCAACGATGCGGTCCAATGCTTCCTGGCGGCGCGCGATCGCGGCCCCCCCACGCAGATATTGCTCGAACAACTGGCCGCGGCCCAACAAGCGGCGGGGCGCGCCGACGACGCGCAGCGCACCTTGGCCGAGATTCCCGGCCCCGCTGCCGACATGGTCCGCCGCGACACGCCGGCGGCTGAAATGCGCTGATTGCGCGGCGGCCGCTTCTTGAGTGTTTCCGGCTGTCTCGCTGCGACCCGTGTGCGCGTTAACGCTTGCGCGGCCTGGGTGCATTTTTCATATCGAACCGGGTTTTTTGGCTCGCATTGCTTTGACGGCCGCATAATCGCGACCTACGTTTTCACAGCCAGCGTGTGCGCATTGCCACGGGCGCAAGTCCGAGACGCTCTTTCCGGGAGGCACGAGTCATGTCGGTCGCCATGCAGCCGGACGCCAGGTACTTTCTCGATCGGCGCACCGGCGACGCGATGATCCCGCCGGGAGGCCGCGAACGCCGTCAGTTTGCCGACGGCCACGCGGAGCTGTCGCCCGCGGCCCAAGAGCTGGCCAACGCGGTCGACAACTACAAGCTCATGCACCGCCGTCGCTTCGTGACGTACGAAGAGATTCTGCACGTCATGAAGTCGCTCGGTTACGCGCGCCCACTGTAATCGCGCCGCCGCTCGCCCGCTTGATCGTCGCGCGGATCGCCGCATCCAAGCCGCCGGTTCGTCGTGTCCCTGTCCCGCGCGCCGATCAATTGCGACAGCGGCAAGCAGCGCGGCACTCGACACATCAGCGGCGTTCGCCAGAGCGTGCGCAACGCGCTCTACATGGCCACGCTCAGCGCACGCACCTGGAACCCCACCATCCGAGCGCTGGCCCAGCGACTATCGGCCACCGGCAAGCCGTTCAAAGTCGTCATGACTGCCTGCATGCGCGGCGCCGAAAACAACACCGCCGCCGCCCCTCAACCCACTTGAAAATCAACGCAGCCGCTGCAGCGGCCGGTTAGGTGGCCCGTCGCTGTGCGTACCAGTGTGCGTACCAGTCATCTGCCTCCCGGTCGTCACCATCCGTCGGGACGACGAGAAAATGGCCCGACGCGAAGCGGAACACGACTGCATCGGGATAGAGTGTTTCCCACGCGACTAGAATGTTTTCGTCGATTGGATGAAACAACTGTGACCAGTTGTGAAAGCTCTCATCTGTGTACTCGTCTGAATGGGCAATTAGCCCTTCGCCGCTGTGGAACTCCCATGGCGGGTCGATCCAGATGTAGTGAGTGCCCTGCGGACCGATATGGGTTCCAAACCGAAGTTTGAGAGAGTCAACCGCCAGGCTTCGCTCGAACGTTTTTGCCGACGAGCGCGTCGACGATCGGGGCAAACTCTTCCGCGTCCGAAACCACTTCGCCACCTAACCATTGATTGATTGGATGCCTGCAATATAACGCGCCGCACGGGGGAGAGCTTTCCAACTTTTTCGCCGATTTTGCTGGCTTTCGTAGGTGTGCAAATGTGTCGCTGCGCACAAAGGCGCTGACGGCGGCTTCTTCTGCAAAATCGCGCTTCATCGCGTCAGCGCTCCACGTCGGCGCAAAAAACAGAGGGGGGCGCGCGGTGAAACTCATCGAGCAAAGCCGGCACCTCGCTCTCCTGCGGCGCCGGTTGCTTCGCACCGAAGACACGTTCTAAGACGCGCGCTGACGGTCGCTTTTGTACCTATTTATTCATTCTGGGTACAAACAGAACGTCGCGCCGAATTGGCCGAGTTTGTACCCGTTACCCCCGGGTCCATGGTGGGGTACAAAGTCGCCGGCCACTGCGGCACTTGACCTGGCATCGCTCGCGCGAGTTTGTACCCACGCCCACGGTCATCTTGCCGCGGCACGGTCGCCTGGGTAGTGCAGCCTGGGTAGTGCGTGAACCGCCGCGTTCAAGCGGCAGTTTCGTCGTGTCCTTGTCCGGCGCGCCCGGTGATGGCGTCGAACTCGTAGACTGCCGGCACCAGCATCGCCGCCACGGTGAAACCGTAGGCGCTCGCCACCGCCAGGAACACGGCCAGCGTGTGCCCCAGCAGGAAGCTCGTCAGCGCGTAGAACGTCGCCACGGGACAGAACAGCGCGGCAGCGAACGTGGCCGGCGACGGATTGCGCGCCCCGAGCACCGCATACAGCCCCACGCCTCCGCCGACAATCGTCGCCAAGAACGGCTGCAACTGGAAGGCAAACGATCCGCTGAACGCCGTCAGGATTCGCATGGTGGTCGCGATGCCGATCGCCAGGAACAGAATCGTTCCCAGGCTCACGCCGATCGCCGAACGGCTGCGCGTGTAGCTGAGTCCACAATGGAATCCCAGCACGGCCGAGAAAGCGCACACCACCAGCCAGCCGGCTGTCAGCAGAACGGTGCTCTCCGCGTCGAGCGGTCCAGCGACGTGCAGATAAACAACCAGCGCAGTCGGCAGCACGACCATCTCCTTGGCGTTCCACAGCGCCCCGGCCAGCTTGCCGAACACGAACTCCTTGCTGGTCAGATCGCTGACCAGCAGCAGATCGAGCGCCTGGCTATCGCGTTCCGAGGTGATGCTCGTCACCGCCTGAGCGTTGATCAGTAGCAAGCTGAGGATCATCACCGGGGCCAACGGCACAGCGAACTCGAGCCGCGACGGATTGCCTGGCGCCGCGTTCAACTGCACCACTCCCCAAGCCGACAGCGCGAACAGCGCCACGTACAACACTCGCAATAGCAGCGTCCGCCGGCCTTGTGCCCAAGTGCGTATTTCGCGCCAGAGAATGGGATTGTCCCACATCGCCCGCTCGCGGCGCGCACCGAGCTCGGCCGCTGCGGCTGTACTTGACTGAGTCGCGGCGGCACTCCCCTCGCCCGGCTGGCGAACTTCCGACGTGGTGTTCCACGCCCGCAGCCGCATCCCCCCGGCGGCGACCATCGCCGCCGACAGCGCGGCACTCACCAGGCAAAAGCCGGCGACGCTGAGATCGTCTTCGGCGTGCGTGGCGTTCACCAACGGATTGGCGGCGTGATCGAGCGCATGCCACGGACTGGCCAGCGCCGCCCACTCGTCGAGTGTCAGCGCGCCCAGCGAATGCTCGGTGCGCGCGAGCAGTTCCCAGGCAACCGTCCACGCAATCAGCATCACCACCGCCAGCGCCAGACTTTGAAACGTCTTTTCGCGCCAGTAGGCTAGCAGCGTTCCCAGCGCCGCCGAGCACAGGATGCTTGCCACCGTCACCACCTGGGTGCGCGCGAGCTGCTCGTAGCCGACGCCACCCAGCAACGTGCAGAGCATCAAGAACGGCAGCGCTGCCAGCCAAATCGACAATACGATTGCAGCACTCGCCAGCCATTTGCCGGCCATCATCTGCCCGCCGCCGAGCCGCGTCGTCAGTAGCAGCAACAGCGTGCGACGATCTTTCTCATGCGCCACGGCCAGCACGCTCCACACCGCCGCTCCGAAACTCACCAGCACCAACTGTACCGGAGCGAGCACTTGGAACACGGCCGAGCCGAACCGCGCCACATCGCCGACGCCCCGGACGATTTGCGTGCCGGTAAGCATCTGCCACGCGGTGCTGGCCAACACCACGAGCATGCCGACATACACCCCGCGCGCCACGTGCAGCCTCCCGCTGCGTGCGGCCGTCACTGTCTCGCGCCCAAGGATGGGTCCGAACATAGTCGATCGATTTCCGCTCGACGATCCGCCTTACTCGCGTCGCAGTGCTTCGAGCACCGGCACGGCTAACACCGCGCGCACCGCGACGAGCCCGACCAACAGCCCGACAACCAGCACCGCGCCGAGCATGCCGGCGAGCGAAGCCCAGGGAACGCTCGTCTGCGTGGCGCCTCCGAGGTGCGGCATCAGTGCCACCGCCGCCGCAATTGCCCCGAGCGCCAAACCCCCGACCAACAGCGCAGCGTTCTCGAACATCACCAGCCAGCCCAGCCGCGCCCGCGGCCAACCCACCGCGCGCAGCAAGGCCAGCTCGCCGCGGCGTTCCAGCACGTTGCGCAACTGCACAGTCGCCAGGCCAAAGGTCCCCAACAGCAACCCCAGGCCACCCAAGCTTTGAAATGTTTCGAGATACGTGTTCTGCACCACAAGATAACCGGCCAAGCGATCGGCGGCGCGGCGCGCATCGAAACCGTAAGCTCCCAGCACTCGGTCGAGCATTGTGGCCACCGCTCCCTCAGCGTCGGGGCGAGTTTCGATCAGGAAGAAACCGTAGCCGCTCGTGTCGGGGAAGTACCGCAGGAACGCTTCCTCGCTGATGAGCAGCGATCCTTGGAAGATGCTGTTCCGCAACAAGCCAACGACGCGCAGCTTCATCGGCTGGCCGCGACCATCGGCGATTTCGAACACGTCGCCGGGCTTGCCGCTGAGATGCAGGCTGTACACCGCCGTGGCGTAGTCGAGCACCACCGGCACCTCGCCATAGAAGCCAGTAGCATCCGCACCGACGGCGTCGGGCATCCAGCGCAGCATCAGCAACCAAGGGTTGTGCTGTTCGTTCTCGCGCCAGGGATTGGCCGCATTGCCGGCGGTCTGCGTGTCGCTGGCGGCCCAGGCGAACCCGCCGCGCACGATCATCGCCGTGGGGACGCCAAGCACGCGCGGCTGCCGCACCCGGTACAGGTTCAAGCAACTTGCATCGTCGCCGGCGTGGACGCGAAACGCATAGAAATGGGCGTCGGTCGTGATGATGGTTTTTTCATCGGCGCTCGAGAAACCAAGGTCGTACCGTGCCGGTTCGCGGTTGAGGTCTTGGTAGATCGGTTGATTGCTCTCGGCAACGAGGTCGAAGCCACCGGTGCCGGTGTCGGCGCGTGTGCCGCTAGGGGGCGACAGGTGGAACGCGCTGATGGCAAGGATCAAGAAACTGGCCGAGGCGACCAGGCCGATGCTGAGCGTGCTGCGGCCAGGATTGCGCGCCCCGTTGCGCAGGGCGAGCCGGGCCAACGATGCGGCGCCCGGGGTGACGAGCGATCGCGGACCTCCTTGCCGCAACTGCGACCGCACCAGAGCCAGCAGCCCGACGAGGACCAATGCTCCCGCGCCAAAGAACGCACCGGCCTGCGCTTCTCCGGACAGTTGCCGTCCCATGCCGGAAACGACCATTGCCGCCGCCAGTGCCGCGATGCCGATCATCCGGCTGATCCAGGGCGTCCGCCGGACGAGGCTTTTCTCTTCGCCGAAGTCACCCGCAAGCAAGCGTGTCAGCGCCGCGCGCTTCGCTGAGCGCAGCGCCCAAAGAATCGCCGCGGCCGCCACCAGCACACCTCCCAAGTATCCGCAGAGGACGCTTGTCGCCGTGGCGTGCAATTGCAAAAACGGCGTGGCGATAGCGGCGACCCACCAGGTGCGCAACCCCTCGACCATCAGCCAGGCATAGCCGACGCCAAGTGCCGTGCCCGCCGCCCCGCCGAGCGCCGCGACGATCAATCCCTCGCCCAGCAGCCATCGCCGCACGCGGGCCGCGCTGTGGCCGATCGCTCGCAGCGTGCCGATCTCACGCGCCCGCTGCTCGATGCCCAAGCGGAACAACAACAGCACGAGCATCAGCGCCGCGGCGATGATAAACATGCTGAACCCGAGAAACAGGCCATCGAACGGCGTCGTGCCCGATGAGGCCGCCAGTCCTTGTTGCTTCACCGGTTGCAAGACGAAGCCAGCGGCAGCGGGATCGGGTTTCCACCGGCTCGCCAACTCGGCGGCGGTCGCGTCATCGACCTTTTCACCATCGCCCGGGGGAACGCGAATGCTGGTGGTGTCGCCGAACCGGCTGCCAAAGTATTTGCGCGCGGTCGCCAGGTTGACGAACGCCTTGGGCGTGGCGCGATACTCGTCCCAGTACGCTTCGTCTTTCTTCCGCACGCGTGCCGAGTCGAACGGAAACGGCGGATTCCAGTCGGCAATCGAAAGCTGGTCGGTCACGCCCGGCAAGGTTGGCGTCAACGTGGGATCGACGGCCGGTCCCTCCATTGCGCATACCGCGACCAGCGTGAACGTGCGGGTCATCTCGACCGCCGCCCCATGTACGCTTTCCGGAAGAAAATACGTCACCCGCACCGTGTCGCCCGGCTTCGCCTGCAAGTCGTCGGCAGCCCAGCGGTTCAGCACAATCTCGCCATCCTTGATCGGCTCGATCGGCTTGCCATCCGTATCTTTCCACGGCCCCAACGGCGCCGCGGCGACCAGGTCGATGCCGGCAACGGTCGAGTAAGGTATCTCGCGTTTGTCGACAGCCAGCGTGTTGGCTAGGTACGTGAACACCGGCTGAGCGCCTTGCTTGCCGAACGCGGTCAGGGCCGATCGCTCGGCATCGGCGTCGAGCAACATGCGGTCGCTTGTCAGATTGAAGCAGTCAAACTTCTCGTCGGCGGCGATGTGTAATCCGAAGTCGTCGAGCTTCGGATGCAGCATCGCCTGCAAATGTTTCTGCTCGCCGGCGCTGCCGTGGCTTGCCTCTTCGCGTCCGGTCACAAAGATCGCGTTCGCCCTCCCCGGCTGCTTCAACGCCTCTTGTAATGCGTCGATCGCCACCAGCGCCATCAGCGGAGCGCTCTGATTGGGTCGCAGGCTGAACCGGCCTGGCCCCTCGGCCACGATAACGCGCTCGACGGTGAGCCGGCGACTGGTGATGGTTTCAGTCTTGCGGCCGAGCGCACTGTCGCGGGGAATCTCACTGGGCGTGGGGAGCCGCAGCAGCACGTCGTCGCCGGCCTTCACGCCGAGCAAGTCGGCCAAGGGTTGGTTGAGCACGAGCTTGTCGGCGGCCGGCGGCCGCAATTCGCCGCCGCCCCATGTGGGAAACCGGTCATTGATGCCGAGCAGCGTGGTGCGATTGGCGCGGGTGCCGCTGGTGGCGTTCGAGAGACTCGCTTCGAGCAAGATCGCCGGAACCGCGGCACTGGCGAGATCGTGGAACGCTGGCTGTGCGTCGAGTTCGTCGGCCAGGGCCGTGCGGAAGAATCGATCGGCTACGAGTGCCTCGTCGATCGGCCCGAGACGGTCGAGCGTCAGCTCGCGCAGGCTGCCGCGCATCGAGTCGCCGACGAGCAGCGCTCCGGTGAGGACCGCAGTCGCCGCCGTCACCCCGAGCGCCACGGCAGCATTCATCCGTCGGTGATACGAAAGACTTTCCAACAGAAAGCGGAAGGCCGAAAGCGGAAAACGAGAGGCGCTCACGCCAGCTCCTTCCGTTTTTCGACAAGCCGCCCGTCGTCGAGTTCGACCACGCGCTGCAAGCGCCCGGCCAGCTCGACGCTATGCGTGACGACGATCATCATCGTCTGCTCTTGCCGGTGGATGTCGAGCAGCAGATCGCCGATGGCCGCCGCCGTGGTGCGATCGAGATTTCCGGTCGGCTCGTCAGCCAGCAACAGGGCAGGCGACCGAATTAGTGCGCGAGCGATGGCGGCACGCTGGCGTTCGCCGCCGGAGAGTTCTGCGGGACGATGGTCGAGGCGCTGGGCAAGTCCGACACGCTCAAGCAGCATCGTGGCCCGCCGCAGGGCCGCGTGCTTACCATCCTTGGCGGCGAGCGTAGGGATCAGCACGTTCTCGAGCACGGTGCACTGCGGCAACAGGTGGTGAGCCTGAAACACGAAGCCGATCTGCTCGTTGCGGAACCTCGCCAGCGCGGGCTCGGCCAGCGTGAACGGGTCTTGCCCGTCGAACGTCACACGCCCCGCGGTCGGCATATCGAGCGTGCCCAGGATCGCCAGCAGGGTGCTCTTGCCCGATCCGCTAGGACCGAGGATCGCCAGGCTTTCGCCGCGCGCCAGGCCCAACGAGCAGCCGCGCAACACGACCAGCGGCGCCGTGCGCGTCGGATACTCTTTAACGATGTTCTCGACGATGAGATCGGGCACGGAGAAAACCACGGACGCACACGGATAAACACGGATGTGCAGTCACGATTCTATCCGTGTTCATCCGTGTGCATCTGTCGTTCCTGTTCATTTTTGATAAGGGCCAGGGCCGCCAAGCCGTAGAAAGTGTATTCGACGTCAACGGCGTCGTCCCATGCCGCGCCGCGAAAGCCGCCCTCGGTGGACTCTACTTCGCGAACATACCGGCTCGCCGCCGGAAGGTCCACATCGCGCAAAGCGTCGAGTTCGCCGAGCGTGAGCAGACCCGTGAACGTGCTCAGCACGTCGGCAATCGCGATCCGCGTGTTGGCGCGCAGGCCACCTTCGTCGGTCTGCATGTCGAGCAAGAATTCGGCGGTCGTTTGGCGAGTCGCGTCGTCGAGCGCGCCCAGCAGTTTCAGCGCGCCGATGGCTGCGGCAGTTGGATTCGTGCCGCTGGTCTGCATCGGCCCCAGCTCGACGAACCCACTGTCGGCTCGCTGCCGTGAACGAACGAACTCGACCAGGCGTGCCGGCTCGATCGGCGCTCGGCCGATCAGCTCATTGCACACGAGCATCAGGAACGTGTAGTACGTGCTGCTCGATTGTCCTTCATCGGTCTTGGCATAACCGCCATCGGCGCGGCGAAAACGCTCCAGCTCGGTCGCGACCGCCTCGCGCCAGCCGGGAGCCGAGGCGGCAAACACGTCGATGCCAGCCGAGGCCTCGAGCAGCATGGCGCCGTAAACCAGCGAGAGAAAATCGATGATCGGCACCTGGCGACGCAGGTTCGCTTGCAAGTAGGCCGCGGCACGCTGGGCCACCGAACCGTCGAGCACGCCGCACAGCGCCAGGCTGCGCAGGGCGAAGCCGGTGTAGTACAGGTCGCTGGGGCCGTCGCGGCCGGCGAAGCCGCCATCATCGCGCTGCTGGGCCACGAGCCAGCTCGCATGCCGGCTGCGCGTCGCCTCGTCGAGCCGCGAAACACCACCGGCCAGGCGAAGCGTCAGTTCGGCAAGATACGACATGCGGTGCGTGCTAGCAGTGGGGCGGAGCGATCCTTGGGCCATGCAGCATAGGCGCCGCAAGCGGGGTTCACTAGAGTCTCGTCCCCATGCTCTCTCTTTTGATCCAGCGATTGTCGATCGTCAACCGGCGCGAGCCGTCGCGCCCGGCTGCGC
>DATAXP010000066.1:0-2416 GCA_036272935.1 Pirellulales bacterium
GCCCCAGATGTAGAAGCCACGGCCCGGCGCGAGGACGCGAGCGATGTTGCCGAACCACGCAGCCAAAAGTTCGTCGAACGCCTTGTCGCTGACAAAGTCGTTGGCGAGCGGCCGGTCCTTGGCCCGCAGCTTCTTCTGCGTCGGCTTGGCCTTTCCCGGGTGCCGGGCGAGGTCGAGACCTTGGTGATGCATCTTCGCCGGCACTTTTGTTTTGCCGCGAGCGATGTCGAACGCGGCGTTCCCTTGGCCGGCCTTCAACTTCTTCGACGCCGCGTTGTTGGCGAATGACGACAGGCCGGCCGCGATGGCGTTGTTGGAATGCGGCTCGACCTTCACGTTGTAGGGCGGGTCGGTGTTCACGAGATGGATCGTCGCGCCGTCGAGCAGCCGATCCACGTCGGCCGGCTTGCTGCTATCGCCGCAGAGCAATCGGTGGTCGCCGAGAATCCACAGGTCGCCGGGCTGCGTGGTCGCTTCATCGGGCGGGGCCGGCACGTCGTCCGGGTCGCACAGGCCTTCTTGCAAATCGCCGCTGAGCAGCTTGGCCAATTCGTCCTGGTCGAAGCCGAGCAGACCGAGGTCGTAGTTCGCCGCTTGAAGGTCGGCTAGTTCGATCGGCAGCAGGTCGAGATTCCATTCGGCCAACTCGTTCGTCTTGTTGTCGGCGATGCGATACGCCTTGATTTGCTCCGGCGTCAGGTCTTTGGCGACGTGGACGGGCACCTTTTCTAGGCCCAGCTTCTGCGCCGCCTTCCAGCGCGTATGGCCGACGATGATCACGCCGTCGGAATCGACGACGATCGGCTGGCGAAAACCATACTCTCGGATCGAAGCGGTGACCGCCTCGACCGCGTCGTCGTTGAGACGCGGGTTGTTGGGATAGGGCTTGACCCGCGAAAGCGGCCAAAGTTCGATCTTCATCGGAGCGCACCTTGAGCACAGGGTTATGTGCTGGTGACTCCGAGAAGCGGAGTGCGGCCTCGGCAATCCAAGGCGGCGGGCGTGCCGACCAGAGAACGGCCCGCCGCTGGGATATTGAATTCTATGTCGACGAACGGGTTTCGTCACGCACTTCCATGTTTGCTGATAAGTTTCTCGGCCCACGCGCGGATTGAGGGGTGCGGTGTGCAGTCCACTACAAATTCTTGCCCTTTGTCGACGACCCGAAGATTACAACAACCATTTCCTTTGCTCCAGCGCGCCGGGTCAGGATGATAGGACAGCCGGCAGGCGTGGAAATCAATCGGCAATCGCCACAATGACCGCTTAGGACCGCCGGCGCTTAGCTGCAATTCGTCCGCGAACTTAGGAAAGATGCCGCCGCGTCCTGGCTTGCCGATGTACACAACAGAATTTGGCCGGTTCCCGTGGGGAAAGTTCGGATCGAAATGGGGATGCCGTTCGAGTCCCGGCGGAGCTGGCGACGGGAATTCACGGATGACTTCGTCGACCCAGAGCCAACCAAACAACACGTGCAAGTCAGGTGCTTGACGCACGAATCGCCAACGTGCATTAGGGCGTTCGACGCGTCGAAACCAGCCGAAGAATAAAAACAAGTCCCCGCAATCGACATTCTGATTTTTCAAGTGACTCGCGGCGGCCCTTGATTGACCGAATGCTGGTCGCCATCGCCGAGAACGAGAAAGGGTGGTGCGATCTAAATCGGGATCGAGATGTGCAGTCGACTGCTCAGTCGCTGTCTTCGATAAGTCCGAGACCAACATAGCAATATCGAGGCCTCGTGGCTTCATCTCTCCATAGGTGATCTTCCCCGATTGGTCCGGAATCGGAAGCGATAGCATGGTGCCGTCGGGCAGAATTGGACTGGCGCACCCGCCGACACCAGAATCGAATCCTTTACGGCTCAGAATTAATCGCATTTGTAGTCCCTCGCGCGCGGTGAGTCGGCCTCGAATAATCAATCATGCGGCAATTCTAGCACTCGGCTGCGTGTATTGTTACGTTGCCTTGTTACGATGCCCGTGAGTCCGTTACGGGGCACGCCGTGATTGCGATTCTCGCTCGTCGCCCCTTGCGTTGAACTAATCGAACCGCGAACCGTACTCCTGCTACGGTGATGATCCGTTCGACTCCTTGTGAATACCAGTCGATAGAACGACGTTGGTTAGCCTTGCCGGCCTCTTCGGAAGTCCGATATCGAATCGGCTCTTGTTCATTCATTGGTTTGGCCCTTCGATTCGGACAAGCAAAACAAACTGTGTCTAACCGGGGGCCTGTTCCCGCGGGCCGCCCGCCGCCGGGATCGCCCGGAAGTACCTACGCTTTGTCCGGGACTTCGCCCGGAAAAAGTGGCCGCTACGCGGCAGTTTGGCGGGCTGGTACGATTGAGCGTTTCTCCAACTCAGGAGGCGCTCATGATCGCTACCGACCCCTTCAGCCAGTATTACTCCGGCAT
>DATAXP010000067.1:0-5669 GCA_036272935.1 Pirellulales bacterium
AGGAAGAGAAAAGGGGACATCACTGATTGTCGGTGTTCTTCGGTGGTCGCCCTGGCCCGCGCAACGTGAATTCAAGGCCCAGCCGCTGGGCTGTGGCTCGAACCCATGCCGTCGGGCCGAGTGGTCGGCCACGCTGAACGCACTTGCGCACCGCTTCGATCGATTCGGGCGACAGGACACGGTTGACCAGGTCGGTCCAGCCACGCGGACGTTCCACCGGCCAGCCGCCCAGCGCCAGTTCCTTCCCGCGATGCGTGCGCTGCCAGAGTCCGCTCCAGCGCCATTGCTCGGCCCGTTCGACCAGGCCGGCACGTAGCGGGTTGGCCTCGACGTAACGACACAAGCTGAGGAAGTAATCATTCTCGGCGACCGGGAAGCTCTTGAAGCGACCTTGGTAGAGATGCCCGCCGCCGCGACGATGATAGTGCTCGTGATGGCGGCGCACGTGCGTGACTCCCACCCAGCCCATCCAGCGTCCCAACGCCTCGTCGGTCTTGGGCCGGACCACCAGGTGCCAGTGGTTGGGCATCACGCAGTAGGTCAATAATTCGACCGGACAGCGTTCCATCCCTTCGCGCAGGACGCGCTCGAACGCTTCGTAATCGGCCGGCTTGTGAAACAGCCGCATCCGGCCGTTCCCGCGATTGAGAACGTGGTAAACCATCCCCGCTTCGACGGCCCGGGCTGTGCGCGGCATACACCATCACGCTACCGAGTCAACCTCCCGGTCGTCAATATCAGTGATGTCCCCTTTTTTCTTCTATCCTGAGTTGACGCTGCTCGGCAGTGAGTCCATAATTTGGCCGTCACTGTCCCACCTGATTCGTCGGCCGAGCCGCCCTCCAGCCCTAAGGTCGATGCCGCTCTAGAGCAGGAGTCTGGCGTGTCGCAACCGTTTGATCGCCGCTCGACACGTGGCCGCCGCGCTTTCCTTGTTGCCTCGACCGCCGGGTTCGCTGGTTTGCAGTTCGGTGTGCCGAACTTGATGGCAGGACCGTCGACGGAGGCAGCTAGCGCCGCGTTGAGCCCACGCGCGAAGTCGACCATCCTGTTCTTTCTCTGCGGCGGCTCGTCGCACATCGACATGTGGGACCTCAAGCCCGAAGCGCCCACCGAGTACCGCGGCGTGTTCCAGCCGATTCCGACATCGGCGCCCGGCGTGCAAATCTCCGAGCATCTGCCGCTGACGGCCCAGCAGGCGCACCACCTGGCAATCGTTCGCTCGGTGTGCGGGACGGTGAACACGAACGATCACCATGCTGGTTACTACTACAACCTCACGGGCCACGCCGCTGACCCGACGTTCCTTTCGCTCGGCAACAATCGCACGCCGATGGCCAGCGATTGGCCCTACATCGGTTGCGTGGTCGGCTCGCGCATTCCGTCGCGCGGCGGGCTGCCGGGGGCCGTGACGCTGCCGCACACGCCGAGCCGCAAGCCGTACACGAGGCCGGGACAGTTTGCCGCCCGGCTGGGAGTCGCCCAAGATCCGCTCTACGTGCTTGGCAGCCGCGAGCAGCCGCTGCATTTCGAAGCGCCGGCGCTGGTGCTCAGCGACGATGTCGACGTCGGCCGGCTGTCGTCGCGCGAGACGCTGTTGTCGGCGCTGAACGACGCACGGCGGAAGCTCGATGCCTCGGCCGGAGTCCAGCAGTGGACGGACCTGCAGCACCGGGCACTGGCGCTGCTCGGCTCGTCGCGAACCACGGCGGCCTTCAACGTCGCCGATGAGTCCGCCGCGGTCCGCCAGCGGTATGGCGAAACCGTCAACGGCATGAGCCTGCTGCTCGCCCGTCGGCTGGTCGAAGTCGGCGTTCCGTTCATTACCGTGTTCTGGAAGGAGGGGGACCAGAAGCTCGCCGACAAATGCCGCAGCGCGGGCGGGTGGGACACGCATGGCAATAATTTCAACTGTCTGCGCGAGAACCTGCTTCCGGAATTCGACCGCGGTTACTCGGCGCTGCTGGCCGATCTGAGCCAGCGCGGCCTGCTCGACGAGACGCTGATCGTGGTGACGAGCGAAATGGGACGCACGCCAAAGATCGGCGATCGCCGCAGCGGCGGCGTCGGCGGAGCGGGACGCGATCACTGGACTCACTGTCAGAGCGTCATTCTCGCTGGCGGCGGCATCCGCGGCGGACAAGTCTTCGGCAGCAGTGATCGCCACGGCGCGTATCCGAAAGAGAAACCCGTCACGCCTGCTCATATCGCCAAGACCGTCTATCAACAGATGGGCGTTCGCGATCTTGAGGCGAAAGACCCCGACGGGCGCGTCTTCAACTTGCTGGCCGAAGGCGAACCGCTTGCCGAATTGACGTAGATTTAGCCCGCAGGATTGCCAATGTTGCAACTCGTTACCGTTTGTCGAATCCGAATGCTTCGCCGGCCGCTGGCGATCGTTGCGATTGTCCTCGGGGCGACGTGGCCGGCGATGGCCGACGACGCTGCCAAGGTCGCTCAGAATGCCGATCCATTTGCTGGAAAGTCGCTGGCCGGGTGGACCACGGCCGAAGGCAAGCCGGTCGATCACGGTTGGGAGGTGGTCGACGGCGTGATCCACATGCAGCCGGGCTCGCCGCGGGCGGGCAACATCTTCACGGCGCGCGAATACGGCGACTTTACGCTCGCGTTCGAATGGAAGATCGCACCCGGCGGCAATAGCGGCATCAAGTACCGCGTACGTCCCTACGGCAAGAAGCTGCTCGGCTGCGAGTACCAGATCTACGACGACCTCGGGGCCAAGAAGCCGGCCCAGCCCAAGAACTCGGCCGGCGCGCTCTACGACCTTTACGAGCCGGCGCCGACCAAGAAGCTCAAGCCCGCCGGAGAATTCAACTCGGCGAAGATCGTGGTTCGCGGCAATCACGTCGAGCATTGGCTGAACGGCGAGCGCGTCGTCTCGGCCACGATCGGCGACGACGAGTGGCGACGCCGCGTGGCCGAGAGCAAGTTTTCCGAGTTCGGCGATTTTGCCCGCAACCCGCAAGGCAAGATCATGCTCACCGATCACGGCAGCGAAGTGTGGCTGCGCAATGTGCGCTTTGAGCCGATACCTGCGACGCAGGGAGACTACTCGCTCGATGAAGGCATCCCGTATCGGCCCGAAGCGACATTGTCGGACGACGACGGCGGGGCCGCGCGGTGCCGGCTCGACCTGTATCGTCCTACGGGCGTGAAGGGGTTTCCGACCGTGGTCTACTATCACGGCGGCGGGCTGATTGGCGGCAAGCGTTCCATTCCCCCCGCCTTGAAGGAGCGCGGCTGGGCGGTGGTCGGGGCGAGTTACCGCTTGCACCCGCAGGTGCATTGCCCGGTGTATATCGAGGATGCGGCGGCGGCGCTCGCCTGGACGTTCAAGAACATCGAATCGTACGGCGGCGATCCGTCGAAGATTTTCGTCACCGGCATCTCGGCAGGCGGCTACCTGACGACGATGATCGGCTTGGACAAGAGCTACCTCGCTGCCCACGAGATTGACCCGGACCGCATCGCCGCGTTGATTCCCGTGACCGGCCAGATGATTACCCATTACACGGTCCGCGCCGATCAGGGCATCGAAAAAACACAGCCGACGATCGATCGCTATGCGCCGCTGTACCACGTGCGCGGCGATGCTCCGCCGATCCTCTGCGTCACCGGCGGCTGGGAAGTCGACATGCTGATGCGCGCCGAGGAGAACCTGTATTTCGTTTCGATGATGAAACTCGTCGGCCACAAGCGCGTCCGCCAGGTGGTCATCGAAGGGGCCGACCACGGCCGTTGCGGCAAGGAATGTTGGCCGCACATAACGGAGTTTATCGAGCAAACGCTTGCCGAGCGCGGCGCGCCTTGATCGGCACGTTCGTGCGTCGAGATCGCTTTTCGGCGCTTTACCCACGGTTTCATGGCTAATACGATAGCCATGTTCGATGTTCAGACGACCCGGCATCCCACGTCCTTCCAAGAGAACAAAGCTCATGCAACGGTTGATTTCTTCAGCATTGATGATGGCAGTCGTGATCGCGGGCGTCACCGGCGCCGCCGAGTGCGCCGTCGCGGCCGATGAGTACGCCTACGACCCGGTGCACTCGTCGGTCAGCTTCAAGGCACGGCATCTCGATATCAGTTGGATTCACGGCCGGTTCAACGAGGTCAGCGGGAAATTCACGATCGATCGCGAGCATCCTTCGCAATCGAACTTCGAGTTGTCGATCAAGGCCGACAGCGTCGATACGGCGAACCAGAAGCGCGACGAGCACCTGCGGCAGCCCGACTACTTCGACACGAAACAGTTTCCGACCATCGACTTCAAAAGCACCAGCGTCAAGCCCATCGACGGCGGCTACGAAGTGACCGGCGAGTTTACGATGCACGGCGTGACGAAGCCGGTCACCGTCGTGTTGCGTGGCGGCAAAGAGCTGGAATTCAAGGGAGCGAAACGCGTCGGCTTCTCGACCGAGCTGTCGCTGAAGCGCAGCGACTTTGGTTTCGACAAGCACGCGATCGGCCCGATTGGCGACGAAGCCCTGATCTTCATCGATTGCGAAGGCGTGCGATAACCCGTTGATGCCCGACCCGCTGCTGTACTTGCAGGCAATCGCGGCATCGGCCGCCGTCGGTGCATTGGTCGTGATGGCGATCGTTGGCAGATGTCGGCCGGTGAGCACGCTGCGGTTGAGCACGGCGTGCGTCGTGGGGATCGGCGTCAGCGCTTTCGTCGGCGCGGTGGTGCTGCGCTTGCCTGTCGCGTGGCCGCCGCGCAACGGGCTCGATCGGCTCTCGACCATCGTGCTGCCGGCCGTGCTTTTGATCGAGTGGCTCGGCGGCCTGGAGCGCGTGCCGCGCTGGTTCGCGTGGTTGCTGCGACTGACCCTGGCGGCTGTGAGCGCAGCGATCCTGCTGTATGGTTCCGTGTATCTGCGTGGCCCGGGGCGCGAGTGGACGTTCTTGCAAGCGAATGTGTCCCTGGTCGTCGGCGGTGCGTTGCTCGCCGCATTGTGGGCGCTCGTCTCGTGGTTGTCGCAGCGATCGCCAGGCGTTTCCATTCCGCTAGCCTTGGCGCTTTCGATCCTCTCCGCGGGCATGGCGATCATGATGGCCGGCTACATCGCCGGCGGCGCAGCCGCGGTGATCCTCGCGGCGGCGCTCGCCACGGTGACCATCGTCGCGCGTTGCATCACGAAGTGTGCCGCTCCGCAGGCGATCGTCGGTGCAGGAGTGATAGGGCTATTCGGTTTCGTAACGGTTGGCCTGTTCTTCGGGCGCCTTTCTTATGCAAGTGCCGTAGCGATGTTGTTCGCGCCGCCGTTGTGCTGGACGACGGAACTTCCGCCGCTGCGGTGCCAGAAGCCTTGGGTTGTCGAATCGCTGCGGCTGTCGCTGGTGGCGATCCCGCTCGTCGTAGTGCTAGGCTTCGCGGCGCTGGAGTTTCAACGACACACGGCGCCGCTGCTGGGTTCAGTGGGCGCGGCAGAAACCACGGATGAACACAGATAAACACGGCTGAAGAAGGCTTCTCTTTATCCGTGCCATCCGCGTAATCCGTGGTTCAAAAACAGCGAGCGCGCAGCGCGGCACAGTTGGCCGCGCTGCGGCTCGCTGGTCACGAAACACCGTTTGGACGCCGGGCCCGCTCGTGCGGCCGAGGCGTTCTTGATGGGTGTTAGAAAATGCCTCGGCCACAGGCGGAC
>DATAXP010000068.1:0-79479 GCA_036272935.1 Pirellulales bacterium
ATGGAGGCGGCGGGAATTGAACCCGCGTCCCGAAACATTTCCACGTTCGTTTCTACGTGTGTAGTCGGCTTATTTCCGCTGTTGGCCTGTGCGTCCCCAACCGACGGGGTTCCGCACGGGCAAGCCGGGCACAAAGTTTAACCGCAGCCGTTCCCAGCGTTGGACTGCGGCGATCCGGAATTGATGACTGACTTTTGAGCCTCTCCGACGAAAGCTCGCAGTCAGGACTGCCTGTTATTAGGCAGCCAACGCGTAGGTATCTTCAGCAATTGAAGATGTGGTCAGCTTATTTACGTGGCCAACTGACCAACCACGACACGCCACGAACGCTTCAAGCTGTCCGGTCGAACCCAGTTCGCCCCCGAATCTGTCGAAGCCTTGGTGGATTGGTGATCCACCGCACCATTATAGGTCGGCCGACGAGCGGGGAACACCGCAGTTGCGGGCCGGAAGACAAGGATCAGGCCATTTCGAGCTGCGCCGGCTCTTCGAGCACGGCGGTACCGTGGCGGTGGCGGGTGAAGCGCAGCCGCAGGCGATCGAGATACAGGTACACCACCGGCGTCGTGTACAGCGTGAGCATCTGACTGAAAATCAGCCCGCCGACGATCGCGATCCCCAGCGGTCGGCGCAGCTCGGCCCCGACACCGGTTCCCAGCGCCAACGGCAGACCGCCGAGCAAGGCCGCCATGGTGGTCATGGTGATCGGCCGGAACCGCAAGATGCACGCCTGGAAGATCGCTTCCTCGGGGCTCATCCCCTGGCGGCGTTCGGCGTCGAGCGCAAAGTCGATCATCATGATCGCGTTCTTCTTCACAATGCCGATCAGCAGAATGATGCCGATCAGCGCGATGACGCTCAGCTCGGTGTGGCACATCATCAACGCCACTAACGCGCCGACGCCGGCCGAAGGTAGCGTCGAAAGGATCGTGATCGGATGGATGTAGCTCTCGTACAGGATGCCGAGCACGATGTACACCGTCACCAGTGCCGCCAGAATCAAGATCGGCTCGCCGGCCAGCGAGGCCTGGAACGCCTGGGCGGTGCCTGAGAAGCTGCCCTTGATGGTTTCAGGCAGGCCCATCTCTGCGGTCGCCGCGTTGATGGCGTCGACCGCTTCGCCCAGCGCGGTGCCGGGCCTCAAGTTGAACGAGATGGTGATCGACGGGAACAACCCCGAGTGGTTGACCGATAAAGCAGTCGTGTTCGATTTGTATTGATAGAAGGTGCTCAGCGGAATCTGCTGGTCTTGCGGACCGCGGACATAGATGTGCGCGATCGCCTTGGGATTCTGCAAGAAGTCGGGCTGGACCCCCATCACCACGTGATACTGGTTCAACGGCTTGTACATGATCGACACCTGCCGCTGGCCGAACGCGTCGTACAACGTGTCGTCGATCACCTGTTGCGTGACACCCATCCTTGCCGCCACTTCGCGTTCGAACACCAGCGACGCTTGCAGGCCGCGGTCTTGTTGATCGCTCGTGACGCTGGCAACGCCCGGAAGCGTGGCGATCTTGCGCAGCACGCGATCGCCCCAGGCATTCAGCTCCGCTAGGTCGTCGCCGCGCAGCGTGTATTGATACTGCGAACTGCTCGACCGGCCGCCGATGCGCAGATCCTGCACGGCCTGCAGGTACAGGCTGGCTCCCGGAATGCGGCCGAGCTTCTTGCGGATGCGTTCGATGATCTCGTCGGCGGTTTCCTCGCGGCGATCTGGCGAGATGAGGCTGACGAACATCCGCGCCGTGTTGGCGGCGCCATTGCGCTGGCCCCCGGTGTACGCTGTGACGCCATCAACGGCCGGGTCTTCGCTGACCTCGGCGGCGAACTGGCGCACTAAGGCCTGCATCTTTTGAAACGATGTGTCCTGGTCGGCGATCAGGTTGCCGGTCAAGCGGCCCGAATCCTGCTGCGGAAAGAAGCCCTTCGGGATGATGACGTACAGATAAATCGTGAAGCCGATCGTGGCGAGCGTCACGAACAGGGTGGTGAATTCGTGGCGAAGGACGAACGCCAACGTACGTTCGTAGATGTACAGAATCCAATCGAACACGCGCTCGTTTGCCCGAGCGATCCAGCCGGGGTGTTCGTCGTGCTTGGACTTGAGCAGGAACGCACACATCATGGGAGTGGTGGTGAGCGAGACGACCATCGAGATGCCGATCGCCACCGAAAGCGTGACGGCAAACTCTCGGAACAGCCGGCCCACGATGCCCCCCATGAGCAAAATGGGGATGAACACCGCCACCAGCGACACGCTGATCGAAAGAACCGTGAAGCCGATCTCCTGAGCGCCGAGCAGGGCAGCGCGAAACGGTGGCACGCCTTCTTCGAGGTGCCGGGCAATGTTCTCGATCACCACGATCGCGTCGTCGACGACAAAGCCGGTCGCGATCGTCAGCGCCATCAGCGACAGGTTATCGAGCGTGTAGCCGGCAAGGTACATCACGCCGAACGTGCTGATCAGCGACACCGGCACGACGACGCTGGGAATGATCGTCGCCCGCACGCTGCGCAGGAACAGGAACACAACCAGAATCACCAGAGCCACCGAAATCAGCAGCGTGAATTCCACGTCTTCGACACTGGCTCGAATGGCGGTGGTGCGGTCGGAGACGACGCTCAATTCCATGTCGGCGGGGATGGCGGCGTCGAGCCGCGGCAATAGCGCCTTTACGCGATCGACCGTTTCGATAATGTTCGCGCCCGGCTGGCGGAAGATGATGATCATGATCGCCGCCTTGCCGTCGGAAAGCCCCATGGCCCGCACGTCCTCGACGCTGTCGCTGACGTTAGCGATATCGCCGATCCGTACCGGCGCTCCGTTGCGATACACGACGATCAGCGGCTTGTACTCTTCAGCTTTGAAAAGCTGATCGGTCGTGGCGAGCGACCAGGAACGGTCCCCTTCGGTGATCTGGCCCTTGGGACGATTGATATTCGCCTGCTCAAGCGTCGTGCGTACGTCTTCCAGGCCGAGGCCGAAGTGGTTCATCACCGTCGGATTCACGTCGATCCGTACTGCCGGAGGCGATCCGCCGCCGACCATCACCTGCCCGACGCCGCGCACCTGCGAGAGCTTTTGCTGCAAGATGGTGGCCGCCGCGTCGTACAGTTGGCCGCTGGTGTACGTGTCGCTAGTGAGCGCCAGCAGCAACACCGGCGAGTCAGCCGGGTTCACCTTGCGATAGGTCGGGTTGCTTGGCAGGTTGGTCGGCAGCCGGCCGCGGGCCGCGTTGATCGCCGCCTGCACGTCGCGCGCGGCGGCATCGATGTCGCGGTTCAGGTCGAACTGCAGTGTGATGCTCGTCGCGCCGAGGTAGCTGGTCGAAGTCATCTCGGTGATGCCGGCGATGCGGCTGAACTGGCGTTCGAGCGGCGTGGCCACTGCCGAGGCCATCGTCTCGGGACTGGCGCCGGGGAGCATCGCCGAGACGTCGATCGTCGGAAATTCGACCTGCGGCAGCGGCGATACCGGCAGCAGCAAGTAACCCAACGCGCCCGCCAGCGTGATGGCGATTGTCAGCAGCGTGGTGCCGACCGGGCGATGGATGAACGGAGTGGAAAGGCTCATGGGTCGTACTGGCGAGCGGGGGCAGTCATGCCCCCGATATGGCGAATCTGTCCGCGCGCCCAATGACCGGGGGTATGACTGCCCCCGCTCGCCTTATGGTCATACGGCCTCCAGTTCCAGTGGCTCGTGCGTCGGCGCAATGGCCGATGAGCCGCGGAATCGCCGTGCCAATCGGTCGAACGCTAGATAAATGACGGGAGTCGTGTACAGCGTGAGCACCTGGCTGAAAATCAGTCCGCCGATGATCGTGATGCCCAACGGACGGCGCAGCTCGCTGCCGGTGCCGGTGCCCAGCGCCAACGGCACCGCGCCCAGCAAGGCGGCCATGGTGGTCATCATGATCGGCCGGAATCGCAACAGCGACGCCTCGTAGATCGCTTCGCGCGGCGGTTTGCCTTCGTTTCGCTCGGCCTCGAGCGCGAAGTCGATCATCATGATCGCGTTCTTCTTCACAATGCCGATCAGCAGAATGATGCCGATCAAGGCGATGACGCTCAGGTCCATCCGGCACAGCAGCAGCGCGACCAACGCCCCGACGCCGGCCGAAGGGAGCGTCGAAAGAATGGTGATCGGATGGATATAACTCTCGTACAGCACACCGAGCACGATGTACACCGTCACCAAGGCTGCCAGAATCAGCAACGGCTCGTTCTTCAGCGACGCCTGGAATGCCTCGGCGGTGCCCTGGAAGCTGGCGTGGATGCTGGGGGGCAGGTTCAGCTCGTCCTTAGCAGCATGGATCGCATCGACGGCTTCGCCCAGCGAGACATCCGGACCGAGATTGAACGAGACGGTGACCACTGGGAACTGCCCCTGATGGTTGATCGCCAACGGGGCGCTTCGGTGCTCGACGGCCGCGAACGTGGTCAGCGGCACTTTGCCGCCGGCGGCGCTGCGGATGTATACGTTCGACAGGTCTTGCAGTCTGTCGCGGAACTCGGGCTTCACCTCCATCACCACGCGATACTGGTTCAACTGCGTGAACAGGATCGAAATCTGCCGTTGGCCGAAGGCGTCGTACAGGGCGTCGTCGATCATCTGCGGCGTGATGCCCAGGCGCGACGCCGTGTCGCGATCGATTACCAGCTTGGCCTGAAGCCCATCGTTCTGCTGATCGCTGGCCACGTCGCGCAGTTGCGGCAGAGCCTTGAGCTTTGCCAACAGCTTCGGTCCCCACTCAGCCAGTTCCGCGGCGTCGGGGTCTTCGAGGCTGTATTGGTACTGCGTGCGGCTGACGCGCGTTTCGACCGTCAGATCCTGCACCGGCTGCATGAACAGCGTGATGCCTTCGATCTTGGCCAGCTCGGGACGCAGGCGATGGATGATTTCGCTGGCAGTGATTTTCCGCTCTTCGAGCGGTTTTAGGTTGATCTGGATGCGGCCGCTGTTGCCGGTGGTATTCGTGCCGTCGATGCCGATGAAGCTCGACAGGCTGTCGACCGCCGGGTCTTGCAGGATCACGCGGTTCAGTTCGCGCTGCCGCTCTCGCATGGTGTCGAACGAAATGCTCTGCGGCGCCTCGGAAATGCCGAGGATCACGCCGGTATCCTGCACAGGGAAGAAGCCCTTGGGAACAATCACGTACAGATACACGGTGCCGGCAAGCGTGGCAGCCGCCACGACCAGCGTCACGAGCTGCCAGCGCAACACCACGCGGAGCGTCGCCCCATACAGGCTAATCGATCGCTCGAACACCCATTCGCTGGCGCGATAAAAGTATCCCTGCTGGGCCGCCGGCTTATGGCGCAACAGCTTCGCGCACATCATCGGCGTGAGCGTCAGGCTGACGATCGCTGACACCAAGATGGTAACGCTCAGCGTGACCGCGAACTCGCGGAACAACCGGCCCACGATGTCGCCCATGAACAGCAGCGGAATCAGCACGGCGATCAGCGACACGCTCAGCGATACGATCGTGAAGCCAATCTCTTCCGAGCCGCGCAGCGCCGCCTCGAGCGGGGTTTCGCCTTCCTCGATGTAGCGCACGATGTTTTCGATCATCACGATGGCATCGTCGACGACAAAGCCGGTCGAGATCGTTAACGCCATGAGCGTCAGATTATTCAGGCTGTAATCGAGCATATACATTACCGCGAACGTGCCGATCAGCGACAGCGGCACGGCGACGCTCGGAATGACGGTGGCTGAAAAGTTGCGCAGGAACAGGAAGATTACCAGCACGACCAGCGCCACGGTGGTGATCAGCTCGCGTTGCACGTCGTGAACGCTGGCGCGGATGGTGACGGTACGATCGGTCAGAATTTCGGTCTTGATCGACGGCGGCAGCGACGAGGTGAGCTGCGGCAACAGGTCTTTGATGCCGTCGACCACTTCGATGATGTTCGCACCCGGTTGGCGCTGGATGTTCACGATCACGGCCGGTGTGTCGTTCATCCAGGCGGCCTGCCGGGCGTTCTCGGCGCCGTCGAACACCGTGGCCACGTCGGACAGGTAAATCGGCGCGTTGTTACGGTAGGCGATGATCAGCTTGCGGTATTCGGGGCTGGTGAGCAGTTGGTCATTCGCGCCGATGGTGAACGCCTGCTGGATGCCGTCGAAGCTCCCCTTGGCCTGGTTCACGCTGGCTTGAGTCAGCGCCAATCGCAGATCTTCGAGATTCAAGCCCAAGGCCGACAGTGCTACCGGATTCGCCTGAATGCGGATGGCCGGTCGCTGGCCGCCGCTGATGCTCACCATGCCGACGCCCGACATCTGCGAAATCTTTTGCGCCAAGCGCGTGTCGGCCAGGTCCTGCACCTTCGTCAGCGGCAGCGTCTCGCTCGACAGAGCCAGTGTGAGGATCGGCGCGTCGGCGGGATTCGTTTTGTTGTAGATCGGCGGGTTCGGCAGGTCCTTGGGGAGAAAGGTGCCGGCGGCGTTGATAGCGGCCTGCACCTGCTGCGTGGCGACATCGATATCAAGCTCGAGCGTGAAGCGCAGCGTGATGATCGAGCTTGTTTCGGAGCTGCTCGACGTCATCAACGTGAGCCCCGGCACCTGGCCGAACTGCCGTTCCAACGGCGCGGTAACGCTGGAGGCCATCACCTCGGGACTGGCCCCGGGATAGAACGTCGTTACCTGGATCGTTGGATAATCAACCTGCGGCAGGGCCGACACCGGCAATTGCCGATACGCCACCATGCCGGCCAACAGGATGGCGACCATCAGCAGCACGGTGGCGACTGGCCGCAGAATGAAGGGCCGCGACGGGCTCATGGGCGTGACCGACGACTGACGAACTACGATTATGGCAGCAAAGGCGAGCGGAGCGTGTCAACGCCGCACTGCCCACGTCACTGTGTCCCAGGTCACTGTGTCCCAGGTCGCTGTGTCCCAGGTCGCTGTCCATGCGCGGCGGTTATCGGGATCATGACTGGCCCCGCTCGCCATCACCGGACGCTTGCTTGCTTGGTTTCCACGTGCCCCAGGTCGCGGATCGCCACTTTGCTACCCGGTTGCAGCTTGTCGACGCCATCGGTCACGACGGTGTCACCGGTCGTAAGCCCGCGAACAATGGCGGTGCTGTCTCCTTCGACCGGTCCGATTTCGATCTTGCGCAGCTCGACCGTCGAATCGGGCTTCACCACGTAGGCGAACATTCCCTCGGGCCCGCGCTGCACGGCCGCCGACGGGGCGATCACTGCGCCGTCGAGGGTGTCGACGCGCAGCCGGGCGTTCACGAACTGGTTCGGGAAGAGCATGTTGTCTTCATTCGGAAAGATCGCCTTCAGCTTCACGGTGCCGGTCGTCACGTCGACCTGGTTGTCGAGCGCCAGCAGGGTTCCGCTGGCCAGCTTGGTGCGGAACTCGCGGTCGTAGGCATCGACCACCAGGCCGTGTCCCTCGTTGAACCGCTGCTGCACTTGGCTGATCGAGTCCTGCGGAATGGTGAAGACGACGGCGATCGGCTGCAACTGCGTGATCACCAGCAGGCCGGCGATGTCGTTGGCTCGCACGATGTTTCCAGGATCGACGAGGCGCAGACCCACGCGGCCATTCACCGGTGATACGATGTGGCAATAGGTGAGTTGAAGGTTGGCGTTATTAATTGTCGCCTGGTCGGCCTCGATCGCGCCTTGGCATTGCTGTACTAGCGCTACCTGGGCGTCGATTTGCTGCTGCGTCACGCTTCCCGAGCTACGCAGTGCGTTGTAGCGATTCAGATCGAGCTGCGCGATGTGCAGCGCCGCCTTGTCCTTGACCAATTGCGCCTCGGCCTGAGCGAGCATTACTTCAAACGGGCGAGTGTCGATCTCGGCCAGCAAGTCGCCTTTCTTGACCATCTGGCCTTCGGTGAAGGCGACGCGGACCAGTTCGCCTTCCACACGGCTACGGACGGTCACGGTGTTGAAGCCGACCACTGAACCGAGGCCGTTGAGGTACAGGTCCATATTTGCCTTGCGGACGGTCCCCGTGAGCACCGGCACGGTGCGCGGGGCGGGCGGACCTTTGGCACCGGTATCGCGAACCAGCAATGGCACGATGTACGGCGCCACATACGGCCAACCGAAATAGCCACCCACTCCTAAAGCCGCGAGCACGAGCACCTGCACCCACCAGCGGCTCTTGGGCGCCGGCGGAGGGAGCAACGGCCGAGGCTCGACGGGCCGCGGCTCGGCCGCTCGTGGCGGCGTCCGCGTAGCCGGGGGAGCTTCGACCAAGGGTGAGTCGACGAGAGGGTTGATTACGACGGGGGCATCAGTGTGCCGGCTGGTAGACACCATGAGCAACGTGATCGGCGTGAGGAAGGTGGGAGAGCGCTGCGATGCGTGCGGCAGGTTCGGTGCGTTGTTCTCTTCAATTATTACGTTGCCAACGCTAACCGACGACTGTCGATTGGCCGTTGGAGGCTATGCCATTCGGCATACTGCGATCGTTCGTGATCTAACGTCGGTTATGATACACGGGTTATGCCGAAAAACGACACGTCGCGTCACATGTCTTTCTTGTAATCGCGCCAGGATTCGTGCCGATGCCGAGCGTCGTCCGCTGCCTGTTCGTGGCGACTGTGGTCGTCACAGCCTGCACCACTCGGTCGAGTGCGCTCGATCCGGAACGAACGCTTACGCAGTGCTTTCAGCGCATCTGGCAGGTGCAGCAGGGACTGCCGCGCGGAACGATCTACGCCATCTTGCAAACCTCGGATGGCCACCTGTGGCTGGGCACACAGGCCGGACTGGTGCGCTTCGACGGCGTCGAATTTACCAGCGTACCGCGCTGGATGGGCCGGCTGCCGTCGGACACCCTTTGGGTCCGCGCCCTGTGCGAGGATGCTCAGCACCGCGTGTGGATCGCCACGGAAGGCAACGGCCTATTCGTGCTCAGCGACGGAGTGGCCCGCCGCTTCGCCGTTCGCGACGACTTGCCGTCGGACGACGTTCGCGCGCTCGTGGCCGATCGTGATGGCGTGGTGTGGATTGGTACGTCGCGCGGCCTGGCCCGCGCCGAGCGTGGCAGAATTGTCTCCGGCGAGAATGCCAAGCAGCGCAGCGACAGTGTGAACGCTATTTGCCGGGCGGCCGACGGCACGATTTGGATCGGCGGCAGCGGCAGCCCTTTGCGCGTTTGGCGCGATGGGCATGAGACGCCGCATCCTCTGAAGTCGATTCCCGAGCGCGCCACGGTCGAAGCGCTCAAATGTGCCGCCGACGGGACACTTTGGGTCGGCACGACGCATGGTCTGGTCCGCCTCAAAGATGGCGAGGAAAGGTTGTTCACCACGGCCGACGGCCTGGCCGACAATTGGATCCATTGCCTCGCTGCCGGTAGCAACGACTGCCTCTGGCTTGGCACCGAGGAGGGCTTCACGCGGCTACACAATGATACGTTTGAGAGTTTCCGTAAGCGCGACGGTCTCTCGCAGAGCAGTGTGTACGTCGTGGCCGAGGATCGGGAAGGGAGCCTGTGGGTCGGCACCAAGCACGGCCTGAACCAGTTCTGCGATCGCCGCACGGTGCCGCTCACCGTGAAAGAAGGCCTACCGAGCAACGATACGGGGCCGGTGCTGCAAGACGAAACGGGAGATATTTGGGTCGGCACGCTTGGCGCCGGACTGGTGCGCGTTGACGGTCGCAAGTTCACGGTCCTAACCACGAGCGACGGCATGCCTAGCGGCACGGTGTTATCGCTGGCGGCACACGACGGTGAGCTGTGGGTGGGGACCGATCGCGGCGTCTGCCGAGTGCGTGACCGCATGGTGCGCGACCGATTTGGCCGCGACGACGGGCTGCCGAGCGACAGTGTGCTTGGCCTGTGCTGCGACAAGCAGGGGAACGTTTGGGCCGGCACCAGCGTTGGACTGGCGCAGTGGCGCGATGGCAAGTTCGCGCCGCCCGCAGTGGCGGACGAGGCGCTGAAGTTATCGATCATCGCGCTGACCGGCTTCCACGGTGAGTCGCTATTCTTCGCAACCGATGAAGGTGGGCTGTACCGTCTTGCCGGCGATTCGATCGAGACGCTGGTCAAGCATGGCTCAGGCCGCCGCAACGTCAGCAGCTTGTACGAGGATCCCGATGGCTTACTGTGGATGGCAACGCGCGGCGACGGCCTGCGGATGTACGACGGTAGCTCGCTCGTCGATTTCACGATGAAGGATGGATTGTACGACGACGATCTGTTCGGCATGGTGGCCGATGACCACGGGCACCTCTGGATAGCTTGCAGCAAGGGATTGTTCTACGTGAATCGTGCGCAGTTGCGATTGGTGGCTAAGGACCGCAACCAGCGGCTTGTTAGCACACCGTTCAGCCCGCTCGAGGCGCTGCGCACGATCGAATGTCAGGATGGCGTGCAACCTGGCGTGACCAAGACCATGGACGGCCGCATTTGGTTCTCAACCATCCGCGGACTGATTTTCATCGATCCGCAGCACCTACGCCGTGTGCTGCCGCCGACGCCGGTCGTCGTCGAGGAGGTGATCGTCAATGGGCGCAGCGAGCAACCCGACCGGTTGGGCAAGCTTGGCCCGGGGTTGACGAACCTGGAGTTTCGCTACGCTGCGCTGAGCTTCGTCAGCCCGTCCCGGATGACTTATCGGTACCAGCTCGAAGGCTTCGACCAGGATTGGATCGAGGCCGGCTCGCGGCACGAGGCGTTTTACACGAACTTGCCTCCCGGCGACTATCGATTCCGCGTCGGGGCTGATAACGTCGACGAAACGTTCCACGAAATCACCGCACCGGTGGCGTTCACGATCAGGCCGCAACTTTACCAGCGCGCTTGGTTTCTGCCGTTGTGCGGCGCGGTCGTGGTTCTGGCCATCTGGGGTGGATACCGCTGGCGGCTGCGCCAGGTCAAACAGCGGATGCAGGTGATCGTGGCCGAGCGCAGCCGCATCGCCCGCGAGCTGCACGACACGCTAATGCAAGGCTTTTCAGGCGTCACGATGGAGATGCAGGCTCTTGCGGCCCAGTTGCCATCGTCGCAGGAGCGCAGTGCGTTGGAGGAGATCATCGCCGACGCCGGCACCTGCCTGCGTGACGCTCGCCGCAGCATCGCGGGGCTTCGTCACACGGATGGCGACAACTCCGGGCTGGCCATGGCCATCGCGCAGGCCGCCCGCCAGATCGCCGAGCCGCACGATGTTCGGCTGAAGCTGCAACTCGAGCGAGCGCCGCTAAACCTGCCGGCCGACGTCCAATACAACGTCCTGCGCATCGCTCAGGAGGCCATCACCAACGCGGTGAAGCATTCCAATGGGCGCAACATCGAAGTGGCACTCGAGCGAACGGTGCGCGAACTGCGACTGCGCGTGCGCGACGATGGCGTAGGATTCGACGCCGAGAAGGCCAACCGTAACGCCACGGGACATTACGGGCTGATCGGCATGCGCGAACGAGCCAATCAGATCGGCGGCGAACTGCACCTTTCGAGCGCCCCGGGGCGTGGAACCACCCTGATGCTCGTGCTGCCGATGAACCACAGCGCCGGCAGCGCGGCGGTCGAATCCCCGGAACTCTACAGCAACTGAGCCACTTCACGTCAATCGGGCTCAAGCAGCCTCGGCAGCTCGTCGAGGGTCGCGATCCGCTCGATGTCCACGGCCGACTCATCGCCGTTGCCCACAAGCACCGCTCGCCAGCCTGCCGCGCGGGCCGCCCGGTAGTCATTCACCAAATCGTCGCCGACGAGCATGATTCGTTCGGCTGGCAAGGCCAGGAGTTGCTCGATTGCTCGGAAGAACTCGACGCTCGGCTTGCGCCAACCGAGCCGCGACGAGGCGAATACGTGCGGCGTCGAGACCAGCGGCGACAATCCGGCCCAGAGCGCTTCCAGCCGACGATCGAAGTTCGATGCCACGCCAACCAGCAAGCCGCGCGCGGCAAGCGCCTGCCACCCTTCCACGGCTCCAGGGACAACTCGCCACGAATCACTTTGGCCGAAGTGCCGCCAAAGCGCGTCGAACAAGCCGCGCCGATTGGCAACCTCGTCGAACACGTGGGCCACGATCCGTCGCCAGCGCAATTGCTCGCGCTGCTCGGTGGCGCGGCCGCGGTGCAGCAGTGCATCGGCCTCTTCTTCAGCCGCAAAGGCGACGCGAAAACGCTCGGCAATCGTCGGCTCGTCGAGCTGCGAACCGAATTGCTGCGCCGCGAGCCAATAGGCGCGTGCCACCGGTGGCTCCGGAACGATCACCGTTCCCACGGCATCGAACAACACCGCACGGATGGAGTTCACCGACATCTCAAATAGAGAAATGGAGGAGAAAACAAAAGATCGCGAAGGACGCAAAGAAGATTTGATTTGTCTTCTCTTTGCGCTCTTCGCGTCCTTCTGTTCAAAAAGGATTGTTACTCGGCGATGCGCGAGATCAGCCCCAGGTCGAGGCTGATGGCGAACAGCATCAGGCTCACCAGGAACACAAAGCCTGCGTAGTGGAACGCCAGGACGATCCGCTCGCTCACCGGCTTACGGCGGATGCCTTCCAGGGCCAGGAAGACCATGTGTCCGCCGTCGAGAACCGGGATCGGCAGGAAGTTGATCACTGCCAGGTTCGCGCTCAGCATGGTCAGAAACAGCAGGAAGCTGGCCAAACCTTCCTGGGCTTGGCGGAACGCCTCGGCAGCAATCGTTCCGGGACCGCCGATCATCGTGATCGGAATCTGGCGCTCGCCCAGCTTTTGTAGGAAGCGATACACCAGCAGCAGCGAGCTGAGCGTTTTGCGCCCGCCGAGCCGCACCGCTTCGCCGAAGCTCGACGCCTGCTTGATGAACTGCAACGCCTCCAGGTTAAGCCCGCGATCGGAATTGAACGCCTCGGTGCTTTCGACAGGCTGCAACTCGACCTTGCGTGTGTTCGTACCCGATTCGATTTCGAGCCGCACCTTGCCGGCATGGGCTTGCAGCGCTTCGTGGAAGATCACCCAGTTGGCGTGCTTGTCGAAACGGATCGGCTTCTTTTCTTCGGCCGATTCGCCGGCCTTCTTCTCTGCCTCGATCGGCAACAGTACGGCCGAGGTGACCTTATCACCGGCGTGAATATCGGCCTTCGCCGCTGGACTGCCGGGCACCACCGCGACCACATCGTTGAGCACTCGATAGGCGATGCCCACTTCGGGGATTGAGATCGGCTCGCCCCAAAACTCGGGTCGCTCGCGCCACGGCGCTTGTTGCAACGGTACGTCGAACGTCAGCTCAGTGCGTTTGTTATCGGTCGAGTGGGCGACGGTGAGTTTCACATTCTGTCCGGTTCGTCGCCGCAGTTCCCAAGGCAACAACATCGGATCCTTCACCGGCTCGCCGTCAATCGCCACCAACTCGTCGCCGACCTTAATCCCCAAATCGGCCGCGGGGCTATTCGCCTGGATGGCCGAGATCGGCCCCGCCTTCATCATCAGTCCAAGCGTCTTCATCGGGTTGGCGTGCACTTCGATGTCCACGCGTTCCGTCTTTGCCGATGGCGTGGTGATTGGCTTTCCATCGGGACCGCGGGGCAAGCGCTCCACCGTCACCTTGATACTGTCCGGGGCATGCTGATTGAGCAGGGCGTAAAGCTGAGCGCTGGTTTCAACCGGCTCGCCATCGACGGCTACGATCCGATCGCCGCCGTCGAATGGCGGCTTAGCTTGCGCGGCAGGCGAGTATTTCCGTGCCGGCTCGTCGGCCAACAGCGTCAGCGACGGGGCCGCCGCCATGCCGACCATCGGCACTCCCAGGTCGGTGCTCGGAAACAGCGACATGCTGATCGGGTCTTTCACGCCGGGACGCTGAACCTTGATCTCGATCCCCTGCTTCAGGTCGCTCACCGGCACATCCTGCCGTAGGTCGCCGAACGTCGGACGCTTCATGTCTCCGAGTTGGATAATGTCGTCCCCCGAGCGCAGCCCGGCCCGCCAGGCGGCCTCGCCCGGCATGGTGCTGCCGACGACACAGGGGATTTCCTTCACGCCGATCATGAAAGCGACCATCGCCATGATCATGGCGAAGATCACGTTCATGATCACGCCGGCCGAGATGATCGCCATTCGCTGCGGAACGCTCTTGGCCAAATAGCTGCGCGGATCGTGCTTGGCGTGATCCTCGGCGGTCGGCTCGGGCGGCAAATCGCCGTGCGGAAGGTGCTCGGGGTGCGGCGCCTCGGCCGAGGTCACCGCGGCCGACGGCATGCGCGAACGTTCCGCCTCGCGTGCCGCGGCACCGGGGTTATCGTCCTGGCCAAGCATCTTCACGTAGCCGCCCAGCGGCAGAATGCCGATGCCATACTCGGTTTCGCCGGCCTGAAACTTGAACAGCTTCAATCCGTAGATGTCGAAGCCGAGATAGAACTTCTCGCACTTCACGCCGCACGCCTTGGCGACGAGGAAGTGGCCCAGCTCATGGACGAAAATCACGAAGCCCAGGCCGCATGCCACCCAGGCCACCGAGTTCCAGAAGCCGAGGTCGGTCAATCGCTCGAACCACGTCACGGCAATCAAGCACATACCCACCGCGCCACCTCCTGGCGTGCCCAGCGATCCAGCTCGAAGAGCCGCTCCAGCGACGGGCTGGGCTCGAACGCATGCTGCTCGACGATCGCGCGGCACGATGGCACGATGTCGGTAAATCGTAGCTCGCCGGACAAGAACCCGGCCACTGCCGCCTCGTTAGCGGCATTGAGGACGGCACCGGCTGTGCCGCCTCTGCGGGCCACCTCGCGCCCCAATTCCAGGGCGGGAAATCGCTCCGGATCGGCCGGCTCGAATTCCAGCCGCAGCTCACGCGCCCAATCCATCTTGGCCGCTACTCCCGGCAGCCGATCGGGCCAGGTCAGCGCCCCTTGGATCGGCAGCTTCATGTCGGGCGGGCTCATCTGAGCGATCACCGAGCCGTCGACAAACTCGACCATCGAATGGACGATCGATTGAGGATGCACGACCACTTCGATCTGGCTTTCGTCGAGGTCGAACAGCCACCGCGCCTCGATCAGCTCCAGCGCCTTGTTCATCATCGTGGCCGAGTCGATCGTGATCTTGCGCCCCATGCTCCAGTTCGGGTGCGCCAGCGCCTCGTCGACCGTCACCTGTTCAAGCTGCTCGGCCGAATGATTGCGGAATGGCCCGCCGCTGGCCGTAAGAATCACTCGCCGCACCTGGTCGCGGCGGCCGGCCTGCATGGCCTGGAAAATGGCGCTATGTTCGCTGTCGACCGGTAGAATCATCGCTCCGCGGCGCCGGGCCAGATCGATGGCCAGCGGTCCCGCGACGACGAGCGTCTCTTTGTTCGCCAAGGCGACCGTCTTGCCGGCTTCCAGTGCCGCCCAGGTGCTGCGCAGCCCGGCACTACCGACGATGGCTGAAAGAACCGTATCGACATCGGCGCGCTGCACGGCGCGCTCTAGCGCCTCGGGCCCGGAGAGCCGTTCGATGCCGCGTGGCAGTTGCGACCAATCGTGCTCCTGGGCCGCATCGGCGTCGGCGACCACAATCCAGGCCGGCTTTGCTTGCCGCGCCTGCTCCTCGAGTGCCGCGGTGCTGCGAAAGGCCGCCAGCCCAATCGCCTGCAACCGACCGGGGGCCGCCGCGATCACTTCCAAGGCGTTACGACCGATGCTGCCGGTAGAACCGAGCACGGCGACGCGGGTGGAGCGATCGGTCATGAGCGGCGTGCCAATGCGAATCGAACAAATAACGGCGGCTGCGCGGCGCCAGCAATCGGTGAAACTACCACGGCCTAGCGACCGCCTTAGCGGGCTAAATACCGACCTCTGTGCAACTTCCGCTCCATTCTAGTGGCGGGATTGCAAACTCGACAACCCGTATTGCCCGCTCGGAAGCCGGCGCGTTGAACAACCTTCCGTTCGGTCCTACGATTAGGAGGCTCAAAAGCACCAAAGGAATCGACCATGGAATCGAAGCGCGACGTGCCCGGACGCAAAGGCCCTGAAAAACGCTCGCCCCCGACGAGCAACAACTTTCTGTGGGTGCTGGTCGCGATCGGCACGGCCGTGCTGTTCGTCATCTATGTGGTGCCGCTCAAGCAGGAACTCGACCTGCCGTACGGCCGGCTCGTCCAGCTCATCGAGCAGGGGGCACCGAGCAAGAACCATGATGCTTCGATTCGCATCGACGGCAACTACGACGCCGTACCGGCCACGTACGTCTACAGCAACCTTACCGACCTGAAGGTCGGCCCTGAAGAGATTCAGGGCAATCTCGATCGCCGGGTGTTCAGCCGTAGCGATGCAGCCGAGGCGGCGTCGCCCGCCCCGACCACCGAGTTGGCCGGCAAGGAGAACGTGCCGTTCCGCACCGGTCGCCGCGGCTTCGAGACGACCGACGGCAGCTTCGAGGACATGCTGCGGAAGAACGGCTTCACCGACTTCCGTGGTGAAGAGAAGCCGGGACCCTTGGCCAGCCACGCCCCACTGTTTGTCGTCACCGCTCTCATGCTGCTGGTGGTTTGGATCTTTCTCAGGCGCATGGGTGGCGCCGGCAGCCCGATGGCCTTTGGTCGCAGCCGCGGCAAGATGTACGCCCAGGAAGATATCGGCGTCACCTTCGAAGATGTCGCCGGCATCGACGAGGCGGTCGACGAGCTGCGCGAAGTGGTCGAGTTCCTGAAGAACCCCGAAAAATTCCAAATCCTAGGCGGCCGCATCCCCAAGGGCTTGCTGCTCGTCGGGCCGCCGGGGACTGGAAAGACGCTGCTGGCCAAGGCGATCGCCGGTGAGGCGGGAGTGCCGTTCTTCAGCCTCTCGGGGTCCGACTTCGTCGAAATGTTCGTTGGCGTTGGTGCGGCGCGCGTGCGCGACATGTTCCAGCAGGCTGAGAGCAAAGCCCCGTGCATCATCTTCATCGATGAGCTCGACGCCCTGGGCAAAACCCGCGGCTCGAGCGTGGTCGGCGGACACGACGAACGCGAGCAGACCCTCAATGCCTTGCTGGTCGAGATGGACGGCTTTGAAACGAACAGCGGCGTGATCGTGCTGGCTGCCACAAACCGGCCCGAGACGCTCGATCCCGCACTGCTGCGCCCCGGCCGCTTCGACCGCCACGTGCTGGTCGATCGTCCTGACGTGCGCGGCCGCGAGCAGATCCTGAGCGTTCACGTGCAGAACGTGAAGCTCGACGGCGCGGTGAACGTCAAGGAGGTTGCCCGCATCACCTCGGGCTTCGTCGGCGCCGATCTGGCGAACCTGGTGAACGAAGCGGCTTTGCTGGCTGCCCGCAAAGGAAAGAGCGCCGTGGGCATGGAGGAGTTCAACGAAGGGGTCGAGCGCGTCACCGCCGGCCTGGAAAAGAAGCAGCGCATCATCCACCAGGATGAAAAACAGCGCGTCGCCTACCACGAAAGCGGCCACGCCTTGGTCGCGTACAGCCTGCCGAACACCGATCCGGTGCACAAAGTCTCCATTATTCCGCGCGGCCTGGGGGCGCTCGGTTACGTGATGCAGCGACCCGAGGGGGACCGCTACCTGATGACCCAAGGCGAGCTGGAAAGCCGCATCCAGGTGCTGCTGGCCGGCACGATCGCCGAAGAGATGACGTTCTCCGACGTCTCGACCGGCGCACAGAACGACCTGGAACGGGCCAGCGAAATTGCCCGCAGCATGGTGATGGACTACGGCATGAGCCGCATGGGGCGGGTGAACTACCGTGAGAGCGCCCGCTCGCCGTTTTTGGCCGGCGGCGAAGCCCCGCGCGAGCGTAGCCACAGCGAGCAAACCGCACGCGAAATCGACGAGCAGATCACCTCGATCATCAACGTGGCGCTCGAACGAGTGCGGCGGATGCTTGAAACACGCCGCCCCGCTTTGGAGGCGCTAGCCCAGCGGCTGATCGAGCGCGAAGTCATCGATTCCGACGAGTTGCGGCAGATTATTGAAGAGAACTCGCCGGCGCCGCAGATCGTGCCGGGCACGGGCGCCGAACGGAAGCGCACCAGCCATCCGGCCGTCGTCATCGCCCCGGGAGAAGAATCGGCCCGCGAGGCTTAAGCGGGAAGAAACTCGCCATCGCCTGCCAAGCGGATTGTCGTTCCATCGCGCGTCGCCGCCTCCGAATATTTTCGTGTTGTGTTCTTCGTCCAGGAGGCGAATCTATGAAGTTGCTTTGCGCGATTGTGTTGACGGCGATCACGGTCATCGCCGGCGTGGCGATCATGGGGACAACCGCTCAAGGTCACGCGGCCGGTGAGCGCGGCGAGTTGATCTACGTGCCGATCTACTCGTCGATCTATTACGACAACAGTCGCCACACGCTCGAAATGGCCGCCACGCTGGCAGTCCATAACGTGAACGTCGATCGCACGCTGACGGTGACGCGCGCCGACTACTACAACACCGGCGGCAAGCTGATCAAGCATTATCTCGAAGCGCCGCTGGTGCTGAAGCCGCTGGAGACCAAGAGCCTGGTGATCGAGAAGGCCGACACCACCGGCGGCACCGGCGCGAACTTCCTGGTCGAATGGCGCGACGCCTCCGAGTCAAGCAGCCCTGTGGTCGAGGCGATCATGATCAACGCCGCCTCGAACCTCGGCATCGCGTTCACCTCGCCGGGCCGCGTGATCCAGCAATTCGGCGCGGCGCCGTGAATCGCGTTACGATGGCGATGCGGGCAGCATCGCTTCAAGCCGTGCAATCAGCTCGGGGAGATTCTCCGTGATGACGCGCCAAATCCCGTCGTGTTCGATGCGACCGTAGTCGTGAATCAGCACATTCCGTTGTGCTTTGATTTTGGACCAAGGAATATCGGGATAGGCCGCCTGAAGCTCCGACGAAACGCGTCCGGCCGACTCGCCGATTTCTCGAGTTTACGTTCGACTGCTGCTTGCAGGATCTCGTCTTGGAGATACACGTCTAGAGCCGCGCTCGCAACGAAACGGCGCATTGCTCGTGCCGCATCGAGCATGTCCCAGAGTTGTGCGCAATCCGCTTCACTCGGCGGCATAGATGAGCTGTTTCTCTCGCAAGATAGCGCGACGTCGAAACGGGTTGGCGAGGTTGCGTTGCTCGACGAGATCAACCTCGCGTCCAAACAAGGCGCTCAACTCATCGTTCATGTCGAGCAGATCCCAAAAGCTCCACGTCGCACCTTCGGCAAACCGCACGAGTACGTCGACATCGCTCGCGGGGCTGAAATCGGGTCGCACCACGGAGCCGAACAATGAAAGTTCACTTACGCGCCAGCGGCGACAAAGCTCGCCGATTTGGTGGTGCAACGAGGAAATTGGCAGCGCCAGCATGCGTCTCGACCCTTTACTGGGTATCTTAGCTTTTGTCGGCAGAAAGTATCCAGTAGGAACTGCAGCTGCGGCAGGACGGAAATCATGCCCTTCGCGGCGCGATCGTTGAGCTGGTTGGCCTGGCCGTGGTTGCGGTCGTGCAGCGCCTCGGCCGTTGTGCATAGCGTGCTCATCGTTGGCCTGGCCTGGGTCACCATCGGCGGCGAGGGAGCTAAATCGCCGCCCGACGAGCTTTACGTGCGCCTCGAGCAGCGGGTGCCTCCGCAGAAGTTCGCCGTGCTCGATGTGGCGGACGAGGTGGCGTCGACGGTCGCGACGTCGGGCTCGAGTGGCACCGGGCCCGGGCGCGGCACGCTTGGGCGCGGGGCCGGTCCGTTGGCACTGAATTTGAGCGTCGCCTTGGAAGACCTCGGCAGTGGCGGCACTGGAGGCGGGGCGAGCGACGACCGGCTCAAACCAGCCGACATGCGCGAGCTGCGCAGCGGCGGCGATGACGCAAGCTTCTTCGGCATTCGGGCCAGCGGCAAGAAGTTCGTATTCATCGTCGATATGTCGGGGAGCATGAGCGAAGGGGGACGCTTTCGCCGTGCGATCGCCGAGCTGAAGCAATCGCTGCGCGGCCTGGTGACCTCGCAGGAATACTTCATTATTTTCTTCAGCAACCTGACCGTGCCGATGCCGGCGCCGGATATGCTCGCCGCGACGAACGACAACCTGTTAGCGACGTTTCGCTGGATGAAGTATGTCGAACCCGCCGGCGGCACCTTTCCGCTGGTCGCGATGCAGAAGGCGCACGATCTGAAGCCGAGCGCGATCTTCCTGCTCTCCGATGGCGCGTTCGGCCCCGAGGTGTTCAATTACATCAGCTCGCTGCCGACGGCCGAGAGCATCCCGATCCACACCATCGCGCTCGAGAACCGCGATGGTGAGCCGATGATGCGCGCGATCTCAAAAGCCACGCACGGCACGTTCCGCTTCGTGCGCTGAACGACGCCCGTTCATTGCGGTAGGCGACATGCGCGACGGCGCACAGGGCCTTCTCCTACTGGGAGAAGGTGGCCGAAGGCCGGATGAGGGAGAAGCGGCCCGGACGCCGCGTACCCGCTTCACCCTCACTCGAGTCGCCTTTGGCGACCCCCCCGTCACAAAGGCAGAGGGGGTTTCTTAGCGCGCGTCACTTCTTCTTCGCTGCTTTTTTCTTTGCCGATTTCTTGGCGGGCTTCGCGGGAGCTGGCTTGGCGGCAGAGGTCTTTTTCTTTTTGCCGCCGAACACATTTTCCCAGTTTGCGGCGAACGTGGCGCTGGCGCCTGAGCGAACGATGGGGCCTGACATCGGTTGATCAACTCCTTGACGATGAATGCCGAATGCGACGGAGCATTGCATTCTAAAGTGCGTTCGAGCGCACACAAGCCAGCGCTATTGCATCAGCGCTTCGCGGCGCACCAGGGCCATCATCCGCGGGGCATCGAGGTAGTGCGTCCAAGCGTGGCGGTGGCCGACCGCCTCGGTAGCGTGGGCGAAGAACACCTTGCTCCGCTGGTCCGGCGGCATCGAACCGGTGGCAATCCCTGCCAGCCCCGCCGCTTCGATCGGGCGGTCGGCAAGCCGCGCGTAATGCTTCAACACCACGTCGCGGGGATTGACGATTGCCAGCAGGCGCTCGACCTGACCGACAGCCAGGCCGTAACGGCGACCCGGCAGGAACCAATCGCAATCGATGGCGGCGGCGACCAGCACGGCCCGCATCGGCGCGGTGCGCGGCTGAGCCGGGGCATCGATCGTGTAGCCAACGATGCTGCCGCCACCCAGCAGATGCAGTGCCCCGGCGGTGACGCGCGCACCGAAGCTGAAGCCGATCAGACTCAGCGGCACGTCGGGACCGAGGCGTGCCAAGAACCGGGCCAGGTAATGGGCCTCGATATCGGCCCGTTCGGCCTTAATCTCCGCGTCCCGCACCACCAGCGTTGCCATCACATCGCTAGGCCACGACCAGACGACGAACCGCACCGGCCGCGTCGTCGTAGTACCAAGTGCCAGCCGGCGATAGGTGGTCATCCCTTCCTGGACCGCGCCGTCGGCGTCGATGCGATTGCCGTGCACGAGCACGATCGTAATCACGTCCGGACTATCGCTGGCATGGAACTCGTCGAACGTCGATCGCTGCCAACCAACGCCGCATTCCATGCGCCAGACCGTCGGCTCGGCGTTGCAGTACAAACAATTACCCGGGTAACCGCGCGTGCTCAACAGCCAAATGGAATCTTCGGCCCGTTGCTCGGCGGACGGTGCCATCTCGGCTGGTGCCTGGTCGGCGCGCAACGTCGTCGCCAGCGTCGAGCCGAGGGCAAGCGCGAAGCATGCCAGACGAAATGCGGAGTGGAAGCGCATCGAGCGGAATAGACCGCAGGGCGTAGCCTGGACGGCGGGGCGAAGGGTCGGTGAAATGCGCGGCACCGCCGTGACGGCGATGAGCGCGCTTGCAAGTTTACCCTAAGGATTGCGCGCGTGCGTCGCAAAAATGCAACAGCTCGCGTTGCCAAAAAAGAGCCATGTTGCGTTTGCACATCACGGCGCGTGATGTACAGTTTCATGCCCCACCTATCCAGACGCCCGTCGCAACGAGCGTCCCTGCCAGTCAGCGATCGGAGATGCACGTTATGAAGAAGCTAATGGTTTTGACGGCTCTAGCGGTGCTGAGCGCCGCCAGCGTCGGTTGCTCGTTGTTCAATCGCGGACAGTCCTGCAATTCGTGCGGCCCCGGCGGCCAGGACGCTTACCTGGCGGCCCCCAGCGCCGCACCGGTGATGAGCGGCGGCACGACCTACGTGCCAGGCCCCGTTCAGTAACACCGTTCAGTAACGCCGCGTCGAGTAATTCGTTCGCACCACGGCGCGACTCGCTCAAAACGTTCGCGAGGGGCTGGCCATCCTGAAACAGCCCCTCGCGGACGATTCGGCTTCTCGAATCCGACGCCTCGCCGGTCGCTGCCAGCGTCCAGGCCGACCGCGTACCGCTTTGACTCACGGGCCGTTATGAAAGCGCTCCGTCTGCGCCTGCGACCAAACCGCATCGGACGTATCCTGCTGCGCCATGTGTTCTCGGGCAGCCCCGAGGGCGGCGTGCCGCGACCGCTGGGTCGGGCGGCTCATTTCGATCGCGCCAGGATTGATCGACTGCGTGATCGTTGCCGGATATGATGTCGTTCCGGGGGTTGCCTCCGAACGAGGACGCCGGCGATGCGAACCGTAGCACGAGTGGTGCGCCTTTCGGCCTGCTTGGCACTGGTCTGCGTGGTGGCGATCGAGTGCCACGTGGCGGCCACGCGCGCGGCCGACGATGGCCGCCGCGCGGTCGAAGTGAAGCGCTATGGCATCCACGTGCGCGTGCCGCAGGCATGGCGGTTGATCGGCTGGGCGCGCGATGAGCAAGCTTTCGCGCTGAAGCTGCCGCAAGACAGTCCGTCGCGCAGCGGCTTCGTCACCTGCCGCTTGGGTGTCGCTCCCGAAGGGCTCGAAGAGTATCTCAAGCGGCTCGAGCGCCCGGATGTGGCCCCCCCCGGCTCGCCCGAGTCCACGCTTACCAGCGATGGCGACAAGCGCACGCTGCGCGAAAACCGCATCGAACCGCTCGACGCCGCCCGGTTCGGCAAGCCCTTGGCCGAGGCGCTGGTCCAGCGGCTGGTGACGATCTGGGAAATCGAAAGCCCCACCGGCGAGCACAGCTACGAAATCGTCACGCGCGTGATCCACGACGGCACGCTGTACACGTTCACGCTGGCGACCGACGAGGCGCACTACGACGCTTACCGTCTCGATTTTGAGGACATGCTTGCCAGCGCCGTGTTCAGCCCGCCGGAAACCGGCCTGCGAAAGATGCCGGGCGGATTCTGGATGCAGCGCGATTTCCGCTTCGCGCTGCGGCTGCCTGCGGATTGGAAGCCGGCCTTCGGGCCCAGCGACAAGGTGCTGTTCTTCGCCACCGGCAAGACCCACCAGGTGTTCACCGATAATCTGCTGGTGCTTGCCAGCCCGGTGCATCCGCTCGACCTGGAGCAGTTGAAGGCCACGCTCCCCGAGCAGATCGCCAAGGCCGACGAACATGCCCGCGTCGAGTGCCGCATCGTGCCTCAAGGGGGAACGGCGGCGCTGGAAACGGTGATTCACACGGTCCGCGGGTCATTGAACGTCGCGATCATCGAGCGCCGCTTTGTCAGCCGGCAGCGGAACTACGAGGTGAAGTTCACCTGCGAAGCCAGTGAGTTCGAGAAAATCGAAGCGGCCTTGCGAACCAGCCTCGATAGCTTCGTCGAAGTGCTCGACGAGCCGCCGCGCTCGGAAGCGTGATTGCACCGATTGCGAGGCGCTGCGGCACTTCTTCCGTTGCCGTTGGGAAAAAAACGGACGCGGCGAGCAGGCAAACGTCCCATGTGCGAGCTAGGTTTGCTGCGGTTTCGCGACGCCCCAGCCGGGCGCCGCCGGAACAATTGGCATAGTCCGACGGTGGCGGCGTCGGGCGAAGACGTTCGCCCTACCCTTCGTGGCTCGCCACACAATGGCAGTCCACGGCAATTGGTCCGTCGGAGCGCGCGGTTGACGCTCCCTACCGCCGGACATTCGCTGCCACATGCTGCTCGTCGAACATCTGCGTGAATTGGCCGGGTTGTTCATGCCCGCCACGTTCCACAGTCTTACGCACTCCCAGCAACTGCTACTTGTGGCGGCCGACCTGGCAGGCTGCGGTGCGCTGGTGCTCGGCGGTGGGCATCTCGCCGTACGGCTGGTGAATTGGCTGTTTCCCCGCAAGATGCTGGCCGAACTGCGCCGCGCGGAATCGAAGTACCGCGGCATCTTCGAGAATGCCGTCGAGGGGATCTTTCAGACGACGCCGGATGGCCAATACCTGAGCGCTAACCCGTCGCTGGCTCGCATGTACGGATACGATTCGCCGCACGAGCTGATCGCGGCGATCGGCGACATCGAGCGGCAGCTTTATGTCGAAGTCGATCGCCGCGACGACTTCGCCCGACTGATCCAGCAGCACGGTGCGGTTT
The DNA here is from genome assembly GCA_036272935.1 of Pirellulales bacterium. Classification (GTDB taxonomy): domain Bacteria; phylum Planctomycetota; class Planctomycetia; order Pirellulales; family PNKZ01; genus DATAXP01. The sequence goes on from DATAXP010000068.1 coordinate 24,289, forward strand.
CGAGATTCGAGTCGCGGATTTATCGCAAGGACCGCAGCATCATCTGGATTTCCGAGAACGCCCGGGCCGTGCGCGACGATCGCAGCAAGCTCGAATACTACGAAGGGACCGTGGTCGATATCTCCGATCGCAAGGCCAGCGAAGAGTTGCACCGCGACAAGCTGGCGGCCGAAGCGGCCAATCGCGCCAAGAGCCAGTTCTTGGCCAACATGAGCCACGAGCTGCGCACGCCGCTGAACGGCGTCGTGGGCATGCTCGACTTGCTCGAGACAACGTCGCTCGCGCCGCAACAGCGCCGGTACAGCTCGATCGCCCGTTCATCGGCCGACCTGCTGCTCAGCGTCATCAACCAAATCCTCGACTTCTCGAAAATCGAAGCGGGAAAACTCGAGCTGGAAGTCGGCGACTTCGACCTGCGACTGCTGATCGAAGAAGCGCTCGACATGATGGCCCCTCGCGCCGAGCAAAAGGGGCTCGAGCTGGTTTTGAACATGCCCCCCGAGGTGCCATCGGTCCTCTGCGGCGACGCGCACCGTATGCGCCAGGTGATCGTGAACCTGTTGGGCAACGCCGTGAAATTCACGGAGCGGGGCCAGGTGCAGGTGCGCGTTACGCTGGAAGAAGACTCGCCGCGCCGGGCCGTGATTTACTTGGCGATCGAGGACACCGGCATCGGCATCCCGTCCGATCGGCGCGATCGGTTGTTCCAATCGTTCTCGCAGGTTGACGCCTCGACCACGCGGCAATTCGGTGGCACCGGGCTGGGGCTGGCGATCTCCAAGCAGCTCGTCGAACTGATGGGGGGCACGATCGACGTCGAAAGCGAGCCGAATCGCGGCAGCATCTTTTGGTTTCGTGTTGCGTTGCAAAAGGGAAAGAAGACGCCGGTCGTTGAATGCGGCGCGCCGCAGGATTTGGCCGGGCTGCGCATCCTGGTGGTCGACGACAATCAAACCAACCGCGAGATTGTGTTCCGACAGCTCTCGGCCTGGCAGTTCCGTGTCGAAACGGCTGATGACGGTGTCGCCGCGCTCGAACTGCTGCGGGCAACCGCTGGCTCGCCGCGCCGTTTCGATCTGGCCTTGGTCGACGGCCACATGCCGCGCATGGACGGCTTCGAGTTGATTCGGCACATCCGCGGCGATGACCGCCTGCGCGGTGTGCCGGTGGTAATGTTCACGTCGCTGTCGGCGCCGCGCGATGCGAGCGAGGTGGCCCAGTTGCAGCTTGCCGGTCACTTGAACAAGCCGGTGCGGCAATCGCAGTTGCTGGCCGCGATCGTCAAGGCGGCGTCCGACGTTAAAGCCAGGCCAGCCGAATCATCTGGACCCGCAGCAATCGCGACCGAGCGCGCGATCGTGCCGAGCAATCCGTCGCGAGCGCGGGTGCTGCTGGTCGAGGACAACGAGATCAACCGGCTGGTGGCGCTCGAGGTGCTCACGCAGGCCGGATTCGAGTGTGAGGTCGCCACCAACGGTCTCGAAGCGATCGACCGGCTGCTCGCCGAGCCGTTCGACCTGGTGCTCATGGACTGCCAGATGCCGGTGCTCGATGGACTGAGCGCGACGCGCGAAATTCGCCGATTGGAAGCGGCCGGCGAACTGCGCGCGTCGGGTGGTTGCCTGCCGATCGTCGCGCTGACGGCCAATGCCGTGCAGGGAGATCGACAAACCTGCCTGGCCGCCGGCATGGACGCGTACCTGACGAAGCCGTTAAATAACGTCGAGCTGATCACGCTGCTGGAATCGATGCTCGGCTTGTGCGATGCGCCGCTCCCCGGCAATGCGCCGCGGTCTGTCGAGCCGGCGCCAACGCCCGCGGCAAGCAACCCATGCATCGAGAGCGGCACGCCACCGGTATTCGACTTCGTAGCGCTCGAAAACCGCTGCATGGGCAATCGAGAACTTGCCGGCAGGCTGCTGGAGAAAATGGCGGTGCGCCTGCCAGCCGATATCGATCAGTGTGAACGGATGCTGGCGCAGGATCAGTTTGACGCGCTGGCCTCGTTGGCGCACCGCATGAAAGGATCGGCCGCCAATTTGTCGGCCGAACCATTTCGCGCGGTGACGGCCGAATTGGAGGCCGCCTGCAAGCGCGCCGACCGCGACGCCGCGGCGGCTTGCATCGAGCAACTCCCTCGCGAGGGAGCACGCTGCCTGGATGCCATTCGCCGCCACCTGGCCAGCGGCGGTATGACGGCTATCGCCCGCGACCACAGTCAACTGGTTGAAATGATCTAATCCACGTCGGTGACCGTCGGCGCCCACAGGCCAGGCCCCGGTTTGATCGTCGGCGCCGCGCCCGAGGCGGGGAACGTCTGCTTGACCGCCGATCGCAGTTGAGTCGAAAGCTCGGCCACCGTCGAAGCATGCGCCGACTCGTCGGCCAGATTGGTCAACTCATGCGGATCGGCATCGTGGTCGTACAGCTCGCGCCCTTCGCGTCCTTCGTCCCATTCGGTATAGCGCCAGCGCGGCGTGCGCAGGCTGTAGCCGAAGAACTGGCGACCCTGGGCGCCGATTTCAGGCTTCTTTTGCGCTCGTCCGGCACCGCCGTGGCCACGGGTCACTTGCGACAGCGACCAGCCGCGTCCGGCCTGCGACGGATCCTTGAGCATCGGCACGAGGCTTTGCCCTTGTAGGTTTGCCGGGGGCTCGATGCCGCATAGCTCGGCAAGCGTCGGATACAGATCGATGTGCCCAACCGGTGACTTGGCCACCGTCCCCTTGCCGGTCACGCCCGGAGCCACAACCAGCAATGGCACGCGAGCGCTCTCCTCGAAGATGCTCATCTTCTGCCACAGGCCATGCTCGCCGAGATGGTAGCCGTGGTCGCTGGTGAACACGATGATCGTGTTGTCGGCCAATCCCAAGCGATCGAGCGCATCGATCACGCGTCCCACTTGCGCGTCGACGAAGCTGGTGCTAGCCAAGTATGCCTGTACCGCCTGGCGACGCAGGTCGTCGGTCAGCGCTTCCTGCTCCTTCTTCGCGCTGCCAAGCGCAGGAGTGGGAAGATCGGCCTGGTCTTGTTTCACGTTTTGGACAACCGGCATGTCGCTCTCGGGGTATAGGTCGAAATACTTCTTTGGCGACACGTACGGCGTATGCGGACGAAAGAACCCGACACCCAGGAAGAACGGTCGGTCTTTGTGCTTGGCGCATTGCTCGAGCACCGTGATCGCGTCGTCGGCTTGCAGCGAATCGGTGTGGTACTGATCGCTCTTGGGCGACGCGTACCAACTGAGCGTGCCGCCGTACTGCCCCGGCGTGAGGCTGAAGATGTACGGCTCCTCTTCCAGCCGGTCGCATCCGGCAGGCGTCATCACCCATTCCCACGACGCCGGATCGTCGTGCCCGGCGGTGCCGATCGAATTGGGCACGTTGTAGTGGTACATCTTGCCGACGCGGCCGGCGAAATACCCAGACAGGCGCAGTGCCTGCGGCAGGCTGCGATGGCGAGGAATGGTTTGTCGGAAGATTTGCCCGTTGCCGTAGATGCCGTTGCTGTTGGGATACAACCCGGTGAACATCGCGTTGCGGCTGGGGCCACACAAGGGGAACTGGCAATACGCCATGTCGAAGCGCATGCCGCGCGCGGCGAGCCGATCGAGGTTCGGTGTCTTCGCTAGCGCGTCGCCGTAGCAGCCGAGCTTGTTGTTCAAGTCATCGGCCATCACCAACAGCACGTTGGGGCGCGACGCAGCCAACGTTGCGTGTTGAAGGAAAAGAGCCGAGCCAACGAAAACGAACACAACGGTCAAACGATGCAGTTTCATGAGCGGGAGCGGGGCGGGGTGTTGAGGCGCGGAAGCGAGACGGACGGCATCAGCCATGCTAACGCATGGGCGCGCCCGTTTCACTAGCGCAGAAACTCCAAGCCCCGGGCCCCGGCGAGGTTGTTTGAGGCCAAACTGCCGTGGAGGGCACAGGGCTGGTCATTCCACGGTCGCCGCGCGCATCTCGGCACGCAGCGCGTTCATCGGCTCGACCACGTCGTCGACTTTCGCATCGAACAGATCGCCGATCAGCAGGTCAGTCAGATGCCCCTTGAGGTGCGGATTTTTTTTGACGAACCGGCCGAAGCTGAAGCCGTCGTAATACTCGCACACCAGCCGTCGCATGCGGCCCATGCCGGCGTTGAACTCAGGGCCCCAGCCGCCGAGCTGCGCCTCGGAAAAATCGTGCTTGGCGACCGCCTCGGCAATCGCGTCGGCAGCGTAAGCGCCGCTCTTGAGCGCCAGCAACACGCCCGACGAATACAGCGGATCGAGGAATCCGTACGCGTCGCCGATTAGCACCCAGCCGGGTCCCGCAACGCGCGTCGAGCGGTACGAATAATCCTTGGTGGCGTAGAAGCCCGAGACGCGCTTGCCCATCATCACGCGACGCTTGCACTCGGGGCAGCGATCGAGCTCCTCGAAGTAGATCTTCTCGTGATCTCCGCGGCCTTCGAACAGATAGCGAAAGTCGGCCACCACGCCGACGCTGATCACATTATTGTGCAGCGGGATGTACCAGAACCAACCATTCTTCCCTTTGGTTTGCAGGACCATCGTGGCTCCTTCGTCGCGGCCAGCGTCGCGATAAGCACCCTGCCAATAGGTCCACACGGCCCCCTTCTTCAACTCGGGATCGACGACGCGCGTCTTGAAGCGGTTGCTGATCATCGCCGTCTGCCCGCTGGCATCGACGACGACATCGGCCAGCACGGTATGCTGCGATCCATCTTCGTTTTGAATCTTCACGCCGCGTGCGCGTTCGCCGTCCATCAGCACCTCGAGCACACGCACGCCTTCGTGCACGTCGACACCGTGCTCGCGGGCGTTGTTGAGCATCATCGTGTCGAACTCGCTGCGCAGCACCTGCCATGTCTGCGAGCACTCGTGCGGCTTGTTGTCCCAAAAGTAGAACGGCTCGCTGACCCGCCCGCTCTCGCTGACGAACTGCACGCTGTGCTTCTTGACGAAGTGACTGGCGCGCAGCTTGTCGAGCATGCCGAGGCGCTTGAGCACCCAGTAAGTTTCGGGAATCAGCGACTCGCCAATGTGGAAGCGCGGGAAATGATCGCGCTCGAACAACTGCACCTTCAGCCCGTGCTGGGCGGCGAGTGTCGAGCAGGTCGAGCCCGAAGGTCCGCCGCCGATGACGATCACCTGGGTCTTGGTTTCCATGCGATGTTCCTCTTCAGGAGCTGATGGTCCAATTGCTATCGGAGGGTTCATGCGGCCCGCGCGCGGCTTGCAGCAGCGCGACGAGTTGCCGTAACTGCTCGGCCGGCAAATGGCCGAGCTGCCGACCGTGGCAGGCACGCACCGGCTTGTCGAGCTTGCGCAGCAGTTCGAGGCCGGCCGCCGTAATGCCCACGCGCACCACGCGCCGATTACCCGCCAAGCGTTGCCGTTGAATTAGCTCGCGGCGTTCGAGATGGTCGAGCATGCGCGTGATATCGGGCGCGCGCGACACCAGCCGGCCCGCCAGCACCAGCGTCGGCAACGATTCCGGATGTTCGCCGCACAGCAGTCGCAGCACGTTGTACTGCTGGGCTGATAGATCATATTGCCCGAACAGCTCATCTTCAGCGGCACGCAACCGATCGTAGGTGCGCCACAGGTTCAGAAACGCCTCTTGTTCGAGCGAATCGAAGCGGCGCGATCTTCGGCGGGCGGCGGCGATGGAGGCGGACATGGACCGCCGATTTTACCTGTCTTCACAACAGTTGTCGAGACAAGTGTTGGTCGCGGACAATTGAGCCGGGCCGCTTGCATTCTCGCGGGGCAAGCCCCGCGGCTAAATGAATCCTGCGCCGCGTAACCGTGCCGGGGCAAATTTTATACCTTTGGGCCCCTTGAACGATTTCCCGGCGTCCCCTTATACTGAGTCGCTTTCGAGCAGGCCGCCGGGAGCGTCGCCGCCGGTTGCTCATAGCCAGCGGGAGGCTCGTGCCATGAAAGTTCGTGCCAGCGTCAAGCGCATTTGCGAAAAGTGCAAGCTCGTGCGCCGTCGCGGTGTGGTGTTCGTGGTCTGTGAGAACCCGCGGCACAAGCAGCGCCAGGGCTGAGCGTTGGGTCGAGGATCGTTTCGAGTCGCCAGGAGGTAGTTTTCTATGCCGCGTTTGCTGGGTGTCGACATTCCGAACGATCGGCCGACGTTCATTTCGCTGCAGTATCTCTATGGTGTAGGGTCCAAAGTTGCGCAGGAGCTGTGCCGCAAGGCCGGGATCGACGCTCAGAAGCACGCCCGCGAGCTGCACGAAGACGAGCTGGCCCGGCTCAGTGCCCTGTTGGACAAGGATTATGTCGTCGAAGGGCAGTTGCGCCGCCAAGTAGCGCAGAACATCGCCCGCCTGAAAGACATCAACTGCTACCGCGGCATCCGGCACCGGCGTGGCTTGCCCGTCCGCGGCCAGCGCACCCGCACCAACGCCCGTACCCGCAAGGGACCGAAGAAGACCGTCGCCGGTAAGAAGGGCGTCAAGGACCTGAAGTAATTCACACGTTTAGCCGGCGAGCTTGCTCGCCGCGTTTCGTTCACCAAGGAATGTTGTTCGCATGAGCGTCGCAACGAACGCAACCACCAAGCGCCGCAAGATTCGCCGGAACGTCACCCTGGGCGTCGCGCACATCAAGGCGACGTTCAACAACACCACCGTGACGATCACCGACACCAAGGGCGATACGCTGTGCTGGGCCAGTGCCGGCACCAGCGGCTTCAAGGGGAGCCGCAAGAGCACGCCGTTCGCCGGCCAGTGCGCCGCGCAGCAGGCGGCCGAGAAGGCGTCGAAGTTCGGGGTGAAGGAACTCGACGTGAAGGTCAAGGGTCCCGGCTCCGGCCGCGAGAGCGCCATCACCGCCTTGCAAGCCGCCGGGCTCACGGTCAAGAGCATCGAGGACGTCACGCCGCTGCCGCACAACGGCTGCCGCCCGCCAAAGAAACGAAGAGTTTAGGATTACACAATAATGGCTCGCACCACCGGACCTGTCTGCCGCCTGTGTCGTCGTGAAGGCATGAAGCTGTTCCTCAAGGGAACACGCTGCGATACGCCCAAGTGCGCGGTCGATCGCCGCAGCATGCCGCCCGGCATGCACAACACGCGCCGGACAAAGCTGACCGACTACGGCGTCCACCTGCGCGAGAAGCAAAAGGTAAAGCACTATTACGGAGTGCTCGAGCGCCAGTTCCGCACCTACTTTGCCGAGGCGGAACGCTCGCGCGGTAACACGGGTGAAACACTGATGTCGCTGCTCGAGCGGCGGCTCGACAACATCGTCCATCGGCTCGGCTTCGGAGTGAGCCGCGCTCAGGCCCGTCAGCTTGTCCGACACGGGCACATCACGGTCAACGGCCGCCGCGTCGACATCCCCAGCTATCTGGTCCGCGCCGGCGACATTGTCCGCGTGAAAAACCGAGCCAAGAGCCTCCAGGCGGTGCAGGCCAACATGTCGGAACATCAGCGCGACGTGCCCGACTTCCTTTCGCGCAGCGAAGGAGGCGTCCCCGAAGGGCGCGTCGTCCGGCTTCCCGAATCGTTCGACGTCTCGATCCCCGTGCAGACCCAACTGATCATCGAGCTGTGCTCGAAATGACAAAAATGCAGAAGGCAGAAGGATGAATGCAGAAGTTTCCAGTTCCGCACTTCTGAATTCTGCATTCTGACTTCTGACCTCCTCCGGAGTTCCCCCATGCGAATTCGATGGCGAGGACTGGAACTACCCAGTCTTGTGACCTGCGACACCAAGACGCTCACCGGCACCTACGGTAAGTTCACCGCCGAGCCGTTCGAGCGCGGCTTCGGCGTGACGATCGGCAACAGCCTGCGCCGCGTGCTGCTGTCGAGCCTCGAAGGCAGCGCCGTCACGCAGGTCAAGATGCGCGGCGCCCAGCACGAGTTCACCACGCTGCCGGGCGTTGTCGAGGATGTCACGGACATCATCCTCAACGTTAAAGCGTTGGTGGTGAAGAACCACGGCGAAAGCACCCGCGTGATTCGCATCGACAAAAAGACCAAGGGGCTGGTCACTGCCGCCGACATTCAGACCGACGACCAGGTCGACGTGATCAACAAGCATCACGTCCTGGCGACGCTCACTGCCGACGTGCCGTTCGAGATGGAGATGGTCGTCGAGAACGGCCGCGGCTACGTGCCGTCGAGTGAGCACAGCCCGAACGTGCAAGAGATCGGCATCATTCCGATCGACGCCGTGTACAGCCCCGTCACCCGCGTGCGCTACGAGATCGAAGAGACGCGCGTCGGCCAGAAGACCAACTACGACAAGCTCTCGCTGGAGATTTGGACCAACGGTTCGGTCGGTCCCGAGATGGCGCTGATCGAGTCGGCCAAGATTCTCCGCAAGCACCTCAATCCGTTCATCCAGTACAGCGAGCTGGGAGCCCAGGTGCATGCCGAGAACCGCAACTACGTTTCGCCCGGCAACGACGTGGCGATCGAGAGCAAGCTGAACATGAACATCGCCGAGCTGAATCTCTCGGTGCGGGCGACCAATTGCCTGGAGTCCGAGGCGATCACCACCGTGCGCGACCTGGTGCAGCGCTCGCCCGACCAGTTGCTCGACGTGCGCAACTTCGGCGAAACCACGCTCAACGAGGTGCGCGAGAAGCTGACCGAGTTGGGTCTGCGGCTGGGCATGCGGGTGCCGGCCGCCTCGGGAGTGTTAAACTCAACCGTTTAGCCGGCGACCTTCGTCGCCGCGCGTCGTGCAATCAAAGGACCGGTACCATGCGACATCGACGAACAGGCCGCACGCTCGGCCGCGCCCCGGCCCATCAGCGCGCGCTGCTGCGGAACCTTGCTTCGGCCCTGCTGCTCACCGAGCGGCAAGACGAGCTCGACGACCAGAAGGCCAAGGTCCCGGGACGGATCATCACCACGCTTCAAAAGGCCAAGGAAGTGCGGCCGCTGGTTGAGAAGTGCGTCACGATCGCCCGGCGCAGCCTGGCGGCCCAGGACGCAGCCCGTCCGCTGGCGACCGATGCCCAACGGCATTCCGAGGCCTGGAAGACCTGGCGCAAGAGCGAGCAATACAAGAAGTGGAACGCGGCGATCGCGCCGGTCGTGGCGGCCCGCCGCCGTGCGCTCGTGCTGCTCGGGAACAAGCGCGCAGTAAAGATATTGTTCGATGAAATCGGGCCGCGGTTTGCCGATCGCGACGGCGGCTACACGCGGATTCTCCGGCTGGCCAAGCCGCGGTTGGGCGACAACGGCACGCGGGCGATCATCGAGTTCGTCGGCGTGCGCGACCGCACCGCACGCGAAGCCCAGGCGCCGACGTTTGAAGGCGCCGAGGAGCCGACCGCGACGTAGTCGTCATTTAGCCGCGTCGCTTGCGACGCGCGTGATTGCTGGCGCTGTCCATGGATGGCTTGCGTTCATCGGCCGCCGACGCCTTTGACTTCACGGCGCACATGCGCAGTGTGTGCGTCGACATCGCCGCACGGCTCAGCGAGTTTCGCCACGTCGACATGGCCCGCGTGGCCATTCGCTGGTGCCAGGCGCGTCACCGCTGGCGTCATGGCGTGCAAGCCACGCTCACGCCGATGCGCTTCGCCGGCGGCGCTAGCGTCGCGGTGCGGCGCGGCCGCCGTTGGTCGGTGCGTCCACTGTTCGATGCCGACGGTCGCGAGATGCTCTACCTGCTGAGCTTCTATCTGCCGCGGTTTCTGAATCAGCCGTTCGAGGAGAAGCTCGCCACGATCTGCCACGAACTATGGCACATCGGCCCGGCGTTCGACGGCGACCTCCGCCGGCACGAACACGGCCGCTACTACGCGCACGGTCCCAGCGAGGCAGAGTACCACGGCCAAATGCGCGTGCTAGCACGCGCCTGGCTCGACCGCGCACCTCCCGCGGCGCTATGCGATCCGCTGCGTGGCGATTTTCGCGCGCTGCTGCGGCGCCACGGTCGCGTGGTCGGCCTGCGGCTGCCGACGCCGAAGCTGGTTCCCGCGCCGTGAACTCGCCGCGTGCCGCCAGCACTGCTTGCCTCCTCGCGGCAGCGGCGGTCCCGCTTGACATAACCTCTTGTGCGGGCTACTTTCCCGGCCCCCTAAAGTCCTCTTCCGTTCCCGTTCGCGATCCCCGACCATGTCCGCATTCCCGCGGCCTGCGCTGCTGTTGGCAACCTGCATGGTCGCGCTCGGGCCGGGGTGCAGCGCCGTGACGCCGCGCCAGGGGGATGCGGCGCTCGTGCGCAGTCTCGTCCCCGCGGACGCCGTAGCTTTGGAGATGCTCACGCTGCGCGTGCCGGCCGACGCTGCGGCGCTCGACGAGTCGCTGTGGATCGGCATCGACGAACTACAGTTTCCCACCGAGCTGCGTCGCCGTCTGGCCGCCAACGGCATCCGCGCCGGCGTCATCGGTGCTCGGCTTCCGGCATCGCTTGAGCAACTGCTGAAGTCTGACGGTCCGTCTGGCGCATCCACTGACGCCAACCCCGCGATTCAAGTGAGCGATTTCGAAAACGAGCCACGCGTGCGCCGCCGGATCATCGAAACGCGTTCCGGGCGGAAAATGAAGTTCGTGTGCATCGGCGAGAAAGAGCGTGTCGGCGAGTTGTCGCTGCTGCTGCGCTGCGACGACGGCGCGGTCAACGGCCGCACTTATCGCAAGGTGATGGGCCTGCTTTTGGCCCGTGCATTCCCCGAGGGGGACGGTCGCGTGCGGCTCGAAGTGCTCCCTGAGATTGAGCACGGCGATCCGCAGCGCCGCTTCGAGCCGGGCGACGGCATGATGCGCGTCGAGTTCGGCCCGGCGCGGGAACGCTTCGACACCTTGCGGCTCGAAGCAGTGTTGTCGCCAGGACAGACGCTGCTGCTGACCTGCGTCGCCGATCGTCCCGGGACGCTGGGGCATCATTTCTTCACCGAAAACGCCTCGGATCGCGTGGTGCAAAAGCTCGTGCTCGTGCGCCTGGCAGCAGCCAACTACGACGATCTGTTCAGCCCCGATACTCCGGCAGCCGAGATCGACTGATCGGGTTGCTGGCGAAGAAAATGGTTGACTTCGTTCGTCGCCGCGGCTACTTTGCAATGCAAAGCATTCCTCGAAGCGGGGGGGTGACCATGATCGAACTCCACGAGGCACTCGCCGATCTTGCCGCGATCCGGCGGCAGATCGCTCAAGTCGAACAGTTCCGTGGATACCATACTTTGCCCGCAGCGATTGGCGCGTTGTTGGCCGGTGCCGCCGGGGCCTTGCAGCCGTGGATCGTTCCCGAGCCAACGCAGGATCTTCTGCGATACGTCGCATTGTGGGTGGCGGTAGCCATCGTCGCCGGCAGCGTTTCGGTCTTCGACGTCTGGCAACGTCACCGCAATTGCGATACGCTGCGCGGCACGCTTGCCCGGTTGGCCTGCGAGCAATTCGCGCCATGCGTGATCGCCGGCGCAGCGCTTACGTGGACGATTGTCCGTTTCGTACCTCACGTCGGCTGGATGTTGCCTGGGCTCTGGGCCATCTTGTTCAGTCTCGGCCTATTCGCTTCGTGCCGCTTATTGCCGCGCGCGATCATTGTTGTCGCCGGCTGGTATTTGCTAGCCGGCTGCTTTTACCTGGCGCTTGGTTCATCCCACACCGGTCTCGAACCCTGGAGGATGCCGGTGATCTTCGGCATCGGGCAAGCGGGCGCCGCCGTGGTGCTTGCGCGTCAAGCGACCGGGGAGCGCGCTCGTGCCAGCTAAAAAACCTCGTGACTCCGCAAGCGATTTGTCCGGCCGGTTCGCGTACGACGGACTCGATCGCACCATTCACGAAAAGGCTCGGTTGGGAATCATGACGTCGCTGGCGACACATCGCGAGGGCTTGCTGTTCAATGATCTGAAACAGCTATGTTCGCTCACCGACGGCAACCTATCTCGGCACTTACAGGTGCTACAGGCGGCAGGGCTGGTCGAAGCCTGGAAAGGATCGTCTCGTCGTCGGCCACAAACGCTTTGTCGCCTCACGCGCCGCGGGCGGGAAGAACTACTGGAGTACATCTCCGTGCTCGAGAATGTCGTGGCCGATGCCGTCGCAGCGCGGAAGGCCGCGAACCGTGAGGCCCAGACACGATCGAGCACGGCATGGAACTTGGGATTGGCGTCGCCGTAATTCTCTTTTTTTGCAACCATACTTTGCAATGCAAAGCATGAACGCGACCGTGCCAACGCGATTGCGAACACTGCTGCGGGGCGACCCAGTAGCGATCGCCGCGCAACTCGACGCCGATCCGCAGAGCCTGCCATTTTTTCTCGCAGTCACCGTGCTGGGAAGCGCTGTTTACGCAAGCACCTTGGGTTGGTGGCGAGCACCGGAGCAGGCGGCTTGGGCCGCAATCAAGTTTCCTCTGGTGATGCTGCTGACCGCAATCGGCAACGCCGGTCTTAATGGCGTGCTGGCACAATTGCTCGGCACCGGCCTGACCTTTGGGCGCACATGCTCGGCCATTCTGCTGAGCTTTGCGATTGCCGCGACGATCCTCGCAGCGTTCAGCCCGTTGATTCTCTTCCTGTTGCTCAACGTGCCGACCTTAGGTACCAGCGACTCCGCATACGCGGTGGTGCTGGTCTCGCATGTCGCGGCAATCGCTCTGGCAGGCGTGGTCGCGAACTATCGCTTGTTGCGGCTGATTCAGCACCTTTGCGGAAGTCTGGGAATCGCACGACGAACGCTACTGGCCTGGTTGGCAGGCAATTTACTGCTTGGAAGTCAGGTTGCTTGGGTTCTGCGGCCGTTCGTCGGCACGCCCGGTGCGCCGGTCACGTTCCTGCGCAATGATGCCGTGCGAGGCAATTTTTTCGAAGCGATTGCTGACTCGATGCGACGTTTGATCGTTGAATGAAGACCTTTCCCTCATAATTTGTTCGTGAGAACTACCATGGACGACGTCAATCGGGACGAGGAACACGAAGAACCCCGTGAGGCGGAGGTCATACAGCCTCCAGATCCGCCGAAATCGCGCGATGATGCTACGAGTTTTTTCGCCAATGCAGAGCACCGGCGGCGCTGGAACGGTCCTTTCCACGCTTTTGCGTTGGCCAGGAAGGTTGGTTTACGAACTGCATCGGCCCGGCGCGCTCAAGCGGATCGACGTGCCATTGGCGATAGTGGCCGTCGCCTGTTTGGCAGCCTACGGGCTGGTGGTTGGGAGCTTTTCGGGTGGCGAGCAATTCTGGGCGGCGCCGTTGAAGATCACGCTGGGTTCGTTTGCCGCCGCGGCAATCTGTCTGCCGAGCCTGTATGTTTTCTCGTGCCTGGCTGGCGCGAATGACCGCATGCATTTCGGCGCGCTGACTGGTGTGCTGTTGGCTGCGGTAACGGTCAACGCCCTGCTCCTGGTCAGCTTCGCGCCGGTCGCGTGGTTATTCTCCGAGTCGACCGAATCGATCGGCCTGATCGGAACGCTGCATCTCATCTTTTGGTTGACCGGCATCGTCTTCGCGATGCGACTGTTGAAACTGGCTGCATCGTATCTCGGCGTCGGCGATCGCGGCTACTTGTTGTTGTGGATGGGGATCTTCTTGCTGGTGAACCTGCAAATGACGACGACGTTGCGGCCACTGTTGGGGCGCAGCGAACACTTCCTGCCGACCGAAAAGCGGTTCTTCCTATCGCACTGGGCGGACGTGCTCAACATCTCGGCAAAGAAGTCGCAGCGCGTTACTTATCCCTAGCGCAACAAAAAAGCCCACGGACGGCTGTCCGTGGGCTTTGGTCATCTTCGCCGGGTGCGGTGTGATGGGCCGCGCGTTAGCGGACCGCCTCGCTGAGCATCCGGGTGTTGGGAACACTGTGACGATTCACCAGGCCGTGCTCCGCGGTCTCGATGACCGTGGCGACCGGGCCCACTTCGCGAACGATGCCTTCCATGCCGGCCACGGCTACGTGATCGCCCGCTTGCAGGCGCTGGCGAGTGTAGTAGCCGGCCAGAATGCCCGCCATCACCTCGCGGCCACCCAGGCCAAACGCCAGGCCGAATCCCAGCGCCACGGCCGCGAACGCGATCAGCACCAGTTCCTTGAGCAGGCCGATCTCGATTTGCAACTGATCGAACGCACCGATGAACGTCATCAGGGCCAGCACGTAGTAGCAGCCGTTGGCCAGGCTCTCGGCGTAGGTGACGCCGACGCGATCGGCGCTGGTGGCGATCAAGCCGCGCACGAAGCTCGCCACGAGCAAACCCACGACGACGACCACCGTGGCAACCAGCAGGTTCGGAATGTACGCCACGATGCGGTCAAACGCATCCGACACCTTGTCCAGGCCTAGTGTGTTGAAAGCCGCGGTGAGGAACACGCACATCGTCAGCCAGAACACCATCTGGCCGAGGATTGCCGGCACATTGCGCTTGATGCCGACCTGCTTCATGCTGGTGTTCAGTCCGCTGCGTTCCGCGGCACGCTCGAGTCCCAGAGATTGGGCCAAGGCGACGACGAACTTGTCGAGCAGTCGGGCCACCACGTACCCGATCACCAACACGACCACGGCACCGAGCACCTTCGGGGCCAGAGCGATGATCTGGCTGAACGCATGGTTAAAGCTCGCAACGACGGCGTCGCGCGACAAATCGAACGACTGAAAATCGAAGCTGTCCATGACTAGGGTCCTCTCGAAAAAGAATGAACGGTTGAACGACTAACAAAATGCGGAAAAACGCGATGGTGCGGTGGCACCTCAGCTCCTTGGCGGCAGGTGATCGCGGCGATCGTGGTGACCATCCGTGCGGCGCTCGACTGGGTACCGGCCTGAAAACGTGTAGATCAACAAACCAAGCCATGCCCTCGCGAAATGCAGCAGTCCGAACACGGCAGCCTTGCTGAACAGTTCGGCCACGTGCAGCCCCAGCAACCGGTTGTTGAGCCGGTGGTGCACGTCGCCGTCGAACGAATCGGGCAACGGCGGCACTTCGGCGGTCGTGAGTTGATCGAAGATGTCCATAGCGGAAATGCGGAATGCTAAATGCGAAATGCGAAACGCCGGCCATTCCGCTTTTCGCATTTAGCATTCTCTCTCTCCATATTGTTTTTGAATCTTTTCTCGCGCTCGGCTGACGCGCATCTTGCAGGCGCTCACCGACAGATCGAAGATTTCGGCGAGCTCGTCGTAGCTGTATTCCTCGGCGTATTTAAGAATCACCAGCGCCCGGTCTTCCTCGTCGAGCGTTTCGAGCATTTTCGCCAGGTCGAGCGACAAGCCCGGCGCGTCGCCTGTGCGCGCCGTGGCTTGCTCCGCCAACACGCTTGCCTGTGCTTCGTGCTTCTGCCGCCGACCTCGGCCTCGACGCAGCGTCAGGCAGGTCCGCACCGCGATGCCGTGCACCCAGGTCGAGTACTTCGACCGCTCGGCGAATCGGGCGCGATGCACGAACAGCCGAACGAACACCTCTTGCGCCGCGTCGTGGGCGTCGGCCTCGTTGCCCATCAGCCGATAGCAAACGCGCCACACGCGGTCGCGGTGCCGCTCGACCAGCGCGACGAAGGCCGGTCCATCCGAGCCTTCGCGCGCAGCCTGGGCGGCGAGCTGTTCGTCGGTCGTTCGTTCGAGGTCCAAGGCCATGACCACACATTCGCGTCCTGCGTCGTGCTCGGGCCGATTGTCTCTGGGCTTTCCGTAGCGTTAGTTGCCGAGCGTGGCAGGACCGTCACATTTCATTGCTGCCCACAATCAATTCTAGGACTGGAAATGCATATGGAATTGCGACTTACGAGCGGCCACAAAGGTCATCCACCGGCGCAAATGGCAGCAGAAACGGTCCCGACGGTCAAGACGAACCTGCGTCGGTGCGGGGCCACCGCGAGTCGTTATTGCTTGGCAGACGAACCTGCTGCGGCTTTAGCGTCGCGAAGCATCGGTTCGATTTCCGACAGGTTTCGGTACTGCTGGCGCAGCTCGTCGATGTTCTGCGCGAAGACGCCCGGACGGCTCGCGGCGTACTTCTTCAGGCTGAATTCTTCGGACTCCTTCGACTCGGTCCGGCCCGGTTTATCGCCGCAGTGTTGCATCCACGCGTCGAGCTCGCTGCGGAGCCGCTTCAACTCGCCGGCATACTGCGGCAGCGCGGCGAGATTGTTGAACTCGTATGGATCGGCCTCCAGGTCGTACAACGCCTCGGCCGGGCGCGAAGAGGCCAGGAATTGCTGCTGGGCCGCGTTCAGCTTCCCCTCGGCGTGCAGCTTTTGCATCAGGAGGAACGTAGGATTCGTCGTGCTGCGATACGCGCTGGGTTGCAAGTACGGACGGTCGGGCTCGAAGTTGCGGACATACTTCCAGCGCGCGTCGCGCACGGCGCGCAGCTGGTCGAAGTTTTCATCGATGCGATCGAGTGCCGTGAACAGATATTCGCGCCGCTGGCGATGCGGCCCCAGAAAGGGCTTGCCGTCAAAACCCTCGGGCAACTCAATTCCGGTCAACGACAACGACGTCGCGGCAATGTCGACGCCGCTGATCAAATCGCCTGACACGCTTCCCGGCGCGACGATCCCCGGGGCACGCACCAGCAGCGGCACCGAGCAACCTTGCTCGAACAACTGATACTTGCCGCGGAAATCCTCGCGGCCGTTATCGCCGATGAACATGACGATCGTCGTGTCGGCCAGGCCTTGCGCTTGGAGCAGGTCGAGAATCTTGCCGACCTTCGTGTCGAGGATTTGGATGGCATCGAGATACGCGGCCCAATCTTCGCGCACCAGGGGATGATCGGCCAGGTACGGCGGCAACGCGACTTTCGCCGGATCGACAGGGTTTGCGGTGTCCTTGTGATACACCCGATGCGCCTCGGGCAGGTTCACCTGGGCGAAGAACGGCTGGTGGGACTTCAAGTCCTGCCAATCGGCGGTGTCGAATTCGCGGCCGGGATAGGCGAAGTTCCAATCGGTTTTGCCTTTGCCCTCCAAGTCGGTGCCGGCAGGGAAGCGCGTGATGTTGGCGGTGAAGTAACCTGCCGCGCGGAAGCGATCGCAGAGCAGCTTTACATTCGGCGGAAGCCCCGCCGCGCCGCGCTGGCGGTTCGAGCGGTGATTGTTGGCCCCAAACGACGTGGGATAGGCCCCGGTCATTAAGCCGGAGCGCGCGGCGGAGCAGATTGGCGCGCTCGAAAAGGCACGCGTGTAGCGGCAGCCCTGCGCCGCCAGGCGATCGAGGTTCGGCGTCGCCAGGTCGGTGCGGCCGTAGCACGCCAGGTCGGGTCCCATGTCCTCGGCAATGATCCACAGGATGTTGGGTTTTGCGGTGGCCATGTTGCCAGCGGACGCAACGATGCCCAGCGAGGTAAGTAGCAGCGTGAGCACGTGAGCTTTCATGGACGTACGGCGAGGTGAATGAAGAAGCGAGGTGCGCTACGTCAGCTTACTATGTGACCTAGGCTAGCGGAAATCGCGCGACTGCGAGCCGAGCCGGCGCGAGAGTTCGCCGATCTCTTCCAGCTTGTGGACCAACACATGGATCACATGGCCGTCGGGCTGACAATCCTGGCGCTCGAGTCGTCCGTGGGCGATCATGGCGCCTGCCAGATTGGCCACGCGGCGGAAACGCTGCCAGATGTGCGGCCGGACAATCAGGTTGGCAATGCCAGTTTCGTCTTCCAGCGTGACGAACGTGATGCCGGAGGCCGTGGCGGGGCGCTGCCGCACGAGTACCAGTCCGGCAACGCGCACGATGCGTCCGATCGGCATCTCCACCAACTGCGAACATCGCACCACACGACGGGCATCGAGCGCCTCGCGAAAAAACTCCAGCGGATGCCCGTCGAGCGACATGCCCGCGGTGAGATAATCGGCCAGCACCTCTTCGAACCGCGACAGCCGTGGCAGCACCGCGGGTCGCGGCTCGTCGCCGGCAGCGTCCTCTTCCAAGGCGGCGAACAGCGGCCGAGGCTTATCGACCGGGAAGCGCAGCGATTCCCACAGCGCGCCACGACGATCGACCCCCAGCGATTGAAACGCTTGAGCCCGCGCGAGCCGCACAAGCCACGGCTGGCCGAGGCGCGTACGCCGCGCAAAATCGTCCAGCGATCGAAACGGCCCGGAGCGGCGGGCAGCGATGATGGCTTGCACGGCGGAGTCCGGTAACCCCGCGACGAGTCGAAAACCCAAACGAAGGCAGAATGATAAATGCTTAATGCTTACTGCTAAATGATCTGCATTAAGCATTAAGCATTTATCATTCATCATTTCCAGCGTGCAGTCTTCCTCGCTGGCGTTCACGTCGACCGGCAGCACGGTGACGCCGTGCTCGCGGGCATCGCGCACCAGTTGGGCCGGAGCATAAAACCCCATCGGCTGGCTGTTAATCATCGCCGCACAAAACGCCGCCGGATAATGGTGCTTCAGCCATGCCGACACGTAGACCAACAGGGCAAAGCTCGCCGCGTGCGATTCGGGGAAGCCATATTCGCCGAAGCCCGAAATTTGCTGGAACACGTCCTTGGCGAATTGCTCGGGCAAGTTCTTCGCGCGCATGCCGTCGATCAACTTCTGCTGGAAGCGTTCGATCTCGCCCGAGCGGCGCCAGGCGGCCATCGCACGGCGAAGCTGGTCGGCCTCGGCGGGCGTGAACCCCGCAGCCACCACCGCCAGCCGCATCGCCTGCTCCTGAAAGATCGGCACACCGAGCGTGTTGTGCAACACGGCGCGGATTTCGTCGTTGGGATACGTGACTGCTTCCAGTCCCTGGCGGCGGCGCAGGTACGGATGCACCATGTTCCCCTGGATCGGCCCGGGACGCACGATCGCCACCTCGATCACCAGGTCGTAAAACTTCTCCGGCCGCAGACGCGGCAACATACTCATCTGCGCCCGGCTCTCGATCTGGAACACGCCGATTGTGTCGGCGCGGCAGATCATCTCGTACACCTTGGGATCTTCGGCCGGGATGTTCGCCAGCGAGAGTTCGCGGTCGTAGTGCTGCTGAACGAGCGCAAAGCATTTGCGGATCGCCGTGAGCATGCCCAGGCACAGGCAGTCGACCTTCAAGATGCCCAAGGCATCGAGATCGTCCTTGTCCCATTCGACCACGGTGCGATCGGGCATGGCGGCGTTCTCGATCGGAACCAGCTCGCACAGCGGTCCGCGCGTGATCACCATTCCGCCGACGTGCTGCGACAGATGCCGAGGAAACCCTTTGAGCGTGCGCACCAGCGGTACAAGTTGCCGGGCCGTGAGCAACTCAGGATCGATTCCTGCCATCCGGCAGTGCGCTTTCCACTGCTCCGCGTCACCGTGGCCGTCGAACGTCTTGGCCAGCTTGTCGACTTGCTCCAACGACAGGCCTAGCGCCTTACCCACGTCGCGCACCGCCGAGCGCGTGCGATAGGTGATTACGCTGGCGGCGAGGCCCGCGCGCTCGCGGCCGTATTTCTCGTACAGGTATTGCAGCACCTCTTCGCGGCGCTCGTGCTCGAAATCGACGTCGATATCGGGCGGTTCGTTCCGCGCGGGACTGATGAACCGCTCGAAAAACACCTCGCTGCGTTCGGGATCGACGGCCGTCACGCCCAGGCAGTAGCACACCGCCGAGTTGGCGGCCGAGCCGCGTCCCTGGCAGAGAATTTTGCGCTCGCGTGCAAAGCGCACCAGGTCCCACACTGTAAGAAAATAGGCTTCGTAGCGCAGTTGCTCGATGATGCGCAGCTCGTGCTCGAGCAGGCCACGCACCTTGTCGGGCACGCCTTGCGGATAGCGCTCTCGGGCGCCGGCCCAGGTAAGCTCGACGAGATATTCCAGCGGCGTGATGCCGGGCGGCGACAACTCTTCGGGATACTCGTAGCGCAGCTCGTCGAGCGAGAACGTGCAGCGGCGGGCCACTTCGAGCGTGCGGCTCACCGCCTCGGGGCAACGCGCAAACCGCAGCGCGATCTGTTGCGGAGCGTGCAAATGACGCTCGCCATTGGCAAAAATCTCGGCGGTCGAAGCGGCGACGGTCGAACGCAGCCGCGTTGCCGTGAGCACGTCGTGCAGGCTACGGCGATCGGGGGCGTGATAATGCACGTCGCCGGCCGCGACGAGCGGCAACCGTTCGTGCCGCGCACGCTCCATAAGCGCCGCCAGGTGCCCGTCATCATCGGGACCACGATGCAGCTCGGCGAGCATGTAGCAGCGGCCGGGGAAGGCTTCGCGGTAAAGGCAGAAGGTAGAAGGCAGAAGGCAGAAGTCGGAAGGGGTCGGCTGCTGCAACTTCTGACTTCTGACTTCTGACTTCTGCCTTACCAGCGCCAGCAACCCCTCACCATGTTCGGCAATGTCGCGAAAGTACAGTTCACACTCGCCTTTCACCGTTCTTCTTTTGCCGAGCGTCAGCAACCGTGCCAGGCGGCCGTAAGCGGCGCGGTCGGTCGCCAGGAGCACGACCGGCGGAGCGTCGCGCGGCACGATCTCGGCGCCAATGAGCAGCTTCAGCCCCAATTGCTTGGCGGCCACGTGGGCACGCACCACGCCGGCCAGGCTGTGCAGGTCGGTGATCGCCAAGGCCGCGTAGCCCAACTCTGCCGCGCGCAGCACCAACTCGTCGGGATGCGATGCGCCGCGCAGGAACGAGTAGTTCGTCTTGCAATGCAGCTCGGCGTAGGAAGAGTAGGCGGAGGGCAGAGGGCAGCCGACAGCGGGGACAGCAGGACGGCGGCGGCTGGGAGGAAGTTCGGGCATGGGCAGAATGCTTAATGCTTAATGCGAAATGCTTAATGCTTAATTTCACATTTAGCATTCATCATTCCGCATTTCTTAGTCGTTCCAGCCGTGCAGGAACCATAGCTGGGTGTTGAGGTCGCGGAAGATCCACAGCCGACGACCGGTGACGGTTTCCACCTCGTAATAGTCGCGACGGGCGCTTGCCCGGCGGCCTCGCCACCAACCGGTTTCGATGCGCTCCGGCCCCCACAGGCGCGCCACGCGATGCTGCTGCCCCGGGGCATCGAAGCGGTGCGGTTCGCCGTCGGGCACGACCGATATCACCGCAATCGGCACCGGCTCGCGCGCCAGGCGCAGCGGGCGAGGAACTACGCGGCGGGCAAGCCCGCCGGCTAAACGTTTCGTCTTGCACTGGCTACCTACTACTCCCTCGGCTCGCCAGGCGTACTCGGGCTGTGCCTCGGGGCGCAGGCGGGGTCGGGTCACGGCATCCCATCCCAGGCGGCTGCTGAGCCGATCGACCAGCATTGCCAGGCAATGCTCTTGCTCGTTTCGCGACGTCCCGTCGAACATTTCTTGTTGCCGGCACTCGAGCGCCGCGACCGACGACACTTCCAGCCCGATCGCCCGCACAGGCCCCGGCAAGCGAACCTGCTCGAGACGCAGGCCGATCAGCTCCATGAGATGTTCCAACTGCGCGGTCGCGCGGTACGCGCCGATCGCCAGCGACACGCGCCTGCCGCGCTCGCAGTCGAAATTGCACTGCAAACGCCCGATCCCCTCGTGCCGCTGGGCCAGCCCGCGCACCAGCGGCGCGAGTTGCTCGGCCACGGCGGCTTCCAACTGCCGGCGATCGTCGAGCGGAAACTCGAACGATCGCGCGCTCGACCAAACCGGCGGCGGGCGGTCGACCACGATCGCCTCGTCGGCACGGCCCAGTGCTTGATCCAACCGCAGCAGAATCTCCGGGCCGAAGCGCGTAGCCAGGCTCATGCGCGGCAGACGCATCAGTTGCTCGATGCGCTCAATCCCCAGCTCGGCCAGCCAGTCGAGCTGCGCAGCCGACAATCGCAAAGCGGCGACGGGAAGCGGAGAGAGGGCAGTAGGCAGAGGGCAGAGAGCAGTGTGTCGACAGTCTTCGCTGCCATCTGCCTTCTGCCTACTGCCTACTCCAAACCAGGCCAGCGCCCAGGCGGCGCCGATCGTGTCGGCCACGGCCATTCGCGCGCGCAAGCCATGAACATGCAGCTCGCCGGCAAGTTGCGCGGCAATGCGGGCCATGAGCTGTGCTTCGCCGCCGAACAACTCGGCGGTGCCGGAGATGTCGAGCAGCACGCTGCGGTCGTCGGCCAGGCCGACCGTGGGGCTGAACTGCTCGCAATAGGCAACAAGCGTTTTGGCCCCCGGCGACTCGCCGGGGGCTAATGGTTTATCCCGCGTGGCGGCGATTGCCGTCTTTCGGTTTGGCTCCAGGGCGATGCAAAGAATTCGTCTCATGGTTCAGTTCCAGCTCCACGGTTCCGCCGGCCATGGCACCTCGTCCGTGCAGCAACTCCACGCGCAGCCGCCGGCCCACCGACGACGCAGGCTGCGAATCGGGCAACTCCACCGGGAGCGTGGCGACGCGCAGCCGCAGATCGGCCCAGCACGGTTCGTCGCGGACGCGCTCGGGACGCACCAGCAGTCCCAGCCCGCCGCATTGCTCGATGGCCAACTGCCAACGGCGCAGCGTGCGCTGATCGCAGCGCTCGGGCCAGGCCAGCACCGCGCCGACCCCCCGGCAGCGCAGCACCTGATCGATCGCCCACAACTCGTCGCGCGCCGATCGCGTGCGGACTAGCAAGGTGCGATCGAGATCGAGCCCCTGATCCGCGGCTCCTGGCGGATAAAACTCCTCCTGGCCATCGACCACGACCACCGTGCGTCCGGTGCGATCGACCTGCACTGCCGCCGCCACCGCGAGGCTGCCCGCTCCGCATCCGGGGGCCTCGGCCAACCACTCGACCAGTGTCCCCGGCCGCAGGCCGCCGGCGGGCAAGATTGCATCGAGCGCCGAAAACCCGGTCGAAATGGGGGGCTGTTCCGTGGGCCTCGCGGCATGCTCCAGCTCGCGCAGCCGAGCCCGCAGGTGAGCCAACGATTCATCACGATCGGCCAACATGCTAGCACTCCTCGTCTGCGAGGAAGTGTACATGCGTACCCTATCTGTCGTCAACCGAGAAGTCGAAGAAATTCACACTGCTGCAACTACTCAGCAGCGATCGGCGAACGGCACTCGGCCGAGATGAAGTGGCCATGATCGAGGAAGCGCAGCGTGCACTGCTGCACGCGCGGATGGGCCATCATCAAGGGATGCCAGACCGGCAGCAGCACAAAATCGTTGGCCCCCGCCAGCCGCGTGCTCGACACCTCGACCAAGCCGTCGTCGTCGCCGTCGATCAGGCTGCTGAAGCCGTGACCGTCGTTCAGTCCGCCGGCAATGATGCCGAAATCACACCGCGGCGTGGCCAGGTGCTCTTTGACCAGGTGCCACTCGGGGCCGAGTTGCACTGCCGAGCGACCGGCGACCAAGCGGGCCAAGCCAGCCGCCGGGCCACCGTGCCATAGCCGGGCCACATCGGAACCGTGATTCGGTGGGCCGATCATCACCACGCGATCGATGCGCGGCTTGCCGGTCGCCGAGGCGCCGTCGGTCTGGTACTCGGCCAGAAATCGCCGCAGCACCTGGTTGCCCATGCTATGGGCGACAAACGAAAGGCGCTCGACGCCTTCCCGCTCGAGATGCTCGATCACCAGCGCCAGCGAACGCGCGTGCTCGTGCAAGTCGCCGCGAGCGCTGGGGTAGCCGACGCTGATCACTTCGCGCTGGCCATGATGGGCCAGATACCGTGAGAGCGGAGCCATGTGTTGCCGCCAACCCAATAAGCCGTGCAATACCACGACCACGTGCGAGCGCATCGGCGGCAAGCGTTGCTCGCGCTTGATTGCCTCGAGCCGGCGACGGCAATGGTCGAAGCTGCCGCGAGCATGGCGACACTCACGGCCATCGAGCAGGCGATAGATGCCGCTGAGGCTGGAGCGCTGAATGCGCCAATCGTGGAATACCAACTCGTCGGCCCACAGTTGCGCGCCGCCGAGGGTGCGCGTTACCAGTCGCTGGACGAGCTTCGCATGGCCACCGGTGCTCCTGACACCCGCGGGTAACGGGGCATCGGCAGCGATTGCGGCCAATGCCTCCTGCTCGGCGGCCGCAGAACCATCACAACCCGCTCGATCGGCGGCGTCGAAGCGAAACCGACCTGCCCCCCAACGCGAGGTAGCGACTAATTGATTCAGCACCAGCGAGCCGACCCAAAACCGTCGGCCTAACCGTGTTCGAATGTTGCGTGATCTCAAGGCCACAGCCGACGCTTTCCTTCCGACTTCCAAGGCCGCCCCCATCACTCTACTTTATGCCTTGGATCAAGCCTTTGACATCCTCGACTTTCCATCGGCTTTCAGGACCGGTGAAAAGCAGGAACGCCGGGCCACTTTTTCCTACGAAAGCACCGGTGACGTGCAGATATAAAGTCTTGGCCTCGCGAGCCTTTTCGTTCGGGTAGCCGTGGGCGAATGTGAAGCTGCTCGGCTTGCCGCGCACCTCGAGTTCGACCTTTTCGCTCGAAACGGCCTCGAACTTGTCGTTCCGCTGCATTTGCTGATTCGCCTGGGCGATAGCTTGGTCGGGCTCGCTGGCCATGCGACCGGTCAGTTCCATCAGCATCAATGTCTCGTCCTTATTCTCCGAGCCATAGACCGCCATGCGCATTGAGCCGAGAACCGGAATCTTCATGTCCATGCTCATCTTCGGCTCGAGCGGCTCGGGAACGCTGATGTCGGCAATCGACTCAGTGAGCGCCCGCACGCTCGCTGGGTCCTTCGACATCGACTGCTCGGCGGTGCGCGCGAACCACACGCCCATCAACCCGATCCCCCCGCAGCACAGCACCGCCAACACGCCGCCCGTGATGAGCACGGCCAGCAGAACCTTCGTACCGCCGCTCATCCCCTTGCGTGACGGAGTTGCGGAAAACGGTTCATACGGATCGCCGGGAGCCGTCGCCATGAGTTGCCGCCCTTACGTGAAAAAAGTGATGAGAACCGGAGTATCCGGCCGCAACGATTGTCGCGCCGTGCGCCACGACTGTCAACGCGGCATGTTTACCACTGTCGAACGAGATAACCTGGCGCCATTCATGTATAACCACCTGCAGGTTATAAGCACCGGCTGACCTGCCGTGTTTCCACCCGTCTACGGATTACCGGTGACGACGATGCGACGCGCGATTTTGCTTGGGACCATACCGCTGATCGCGGCCGTGGCGGGACTCGATCCGATGCCAGTCCACGGCGACCCCGCTCCAAACTTCGTGCTCATTTTCGTCGACAACCTCGGCAATGGCGATCTTGCGTGCTTCAATTCGCGCGAGCATCGCACGCCGCACTGTACACCACACATCGACCGCCTGGCCGACGAGGGGACGCGGTTCACCAGCTTTTACGTCGCCAGCGGAGTGTGTACACCCAGCCGAGCGGCGCTGATGACCGGCTGTTATCCGCGCCGCGTGAACATGCACGAAAGTGGTTCGGGTGGCCTGGTGCTCACGCCGCTGGACACGAAAGGACTGAACCCCGCCGAGACCACGATCGCCGAGATCCTTCAGCCCGCGGGATATGCCACGGCGGCGTTCGGGAAGTGGCATCTCGGCGACCAGCCGCAATTCCTGCCGACACGCCAAGGATTCGACGCGTTCTTCGGCATCCCCTACAGCGACGACATGACCCGCGATAAGCGGCCCGACCGCTGGCCCGAGTTGCCGCTGCTCCGCGATGAGACGGTGATCGAAGCGCCGGTCGACCGCGACTACCTGGTGCGGCGGACGACTACCGAGACGATTGCGTTCATCGAGCGGAACCGCGACCGGCCGTTCTTCGCCTACATCCCGCACACCATGCCCGGCTCGACAAAGCAGCCTTTCGCCAGCTCCGCCTTCCGCGGCCACAGCGCCAACGGCGCCTACGGCGACGCCGTGGAAGAGCTCGATTGGTCGACGGGCGAAATCGTCGCCGCGCTCCAGCGTCTGGGGATCGACGACCGAACGCTCATCGTTTGGGCGTCCGACAACGGAGCCGTTCGGCGCAATCCGCCGCAGGGGAGTTGCGCACCGTATCGAGGTTGGGGATACGACACGTCGGAAGGAGCGATGCGGGTACCGTGCATTATGCGCTGGCCGGGCCATGTTCCAGCCGGGCGCACCTGCGATGAGTTGTGTAGCACGCTTGATCTTCTGCCGACGTTTGCGGCGCTCGCGGGCGCATCGCCGCCAAAGCAAACGATCGACGGCCACAACATTGCCCCGATCGTGCTGGGGCAGGCCGATGCAACGTCGCCGTGGGACGACGACGGCTTCTGCTACTACTACAAGGGGCAGCTCCAGGCCGTTCGCTCAGGACCGTGGAAGCTGTATCTACCGCTCGATAAAAAGTTGGTAAGCGGCGCGGGAAAAACGATCACCGCCCCCTTGGCCCTTTACGACGTGCGCAACGATGTGAGCGAAGAGCACGAACTTGCAGCGGAGCAGCCCGACGTCGTTTCGCGCCTGATGCGAATGGCCAACCGCAGCCGCGAGGAACTTGGCGACCTTGACTCTCAAGGGCAAAACGTTCCCGGGCGCGGTCAGCGACCGGCCGGATTCGTCGAACATCCAATACCGCTGCTGCCGTCATCCAGCGATCGCGCGAGAACTCTCGACGGCGACTGGCTACGCCCCAGAGTCATCAGCAGTTTCGATCACGCCGAGTTGCTGACCGGTGCGCAGCGGATCGTCTTCCAATACCAGGGTCTCGACGAGCACGCCGCTGGCCGGAGCCGGCAGATCGACCGTCACGCCGTCGGCCATCACCTCGGCAATCCGGTCCCCTTGCGTGACTCGCGAGCCCTCGTCGACTAGCCATAGGCTGAACGTGACATTTTCCAGGCCGAGATCGGGCATGGCGAAGGTGAGCCGCATGCTTGCTGCCCCCGCCGATTAAGTTGATTCGGCCATCTCGCGGGCATGGTAGCTCGAGCGCACGAACGGGCCGCTGGCCACCTGGGCAAAGCCCATCGCCCGCGCCGCCGCGCCCAGTTCGTCGAACTCCTCGGGCGGGACGTACCGCACCACCGGCAAGTGATGCGGCGTCGGCTGGAGATACTGTCCAAGCGTGAGCATCTCGACACCGGCATCGATCAGGTCGGCCAGGGTTTCGAGCAGTTCGTCGCGCGTTTCCCCCAGGCCGAGCATCAACCCGCTCTTCACGCGGATGGCCGGGTTCAGCTCGCGCACGCGCCCGAGCAGGTGCAGCGTCCAGCGGTAATCGCTCTTGCGACCCCGCACCTCGCGGTACAGCCGCGGCACCGTCTCGGTATTGTGATTGAACACTTCAGGTTCGGCCGCCACGACGCGCTCAATCGCTCCCGGCTTGTCGAGAAAATCGGGCGTGAGCACCTCGACTGCCGCACCAGTGCGCGCCCGCACGGCCAGCACGCAGCGATAGAAATGCTCGGCGCCGCCGTCGGGCAGGTCGTCGCGGGTGACCGATGTGATCACCACGTGTTTCAGCCCCAAGCGCAAGGCGGCCTCGGCCACGCGTTCAGGCTCGTCGGCTTCGAGCGGCTGCGTCTTTCCCTTTGCCACCGAGCAGAACCCGCACGGACGCGTACACACTTCGCCCAGGATCATGAACGTGGCGGTGCGCTGCGACCAGCACTCCATGCGGTTGGGACACTTGGCCTCTTGGCACACGGTGGTCAGCCGCAGTTCGTCGAGCAGGCCGTCGGTGAAGAAGTTGCCGTTCGCGAGCGGAACATTGCGCTTCAGCCATGTGGGCAAGCGCCGGCGCGGAGCATCGGGTGTGGCGTCGGCGGGAATGTCCGACGGAGAAAGGATCGGCAAGCTATCCAGCACGGGCGGTCGCCTCGCGTCGCGGTCGCAGTCCGGGCACCAGCAGCGGATGCCCCGTGTACATATGATACCGCGCACAGCCGAACGCCGCCGAGACCTGCCGGGCCACGCGCTCGCGCAGCGAGGGCATCCGCGCCGGCTGTTGCCGCTCGGCCGACAAGCAGCTCATCGGACTATGCCGACCGCTGATGGCATCGACCATGCGCACCAGCCGCATCGCCGGAGCGACGTTGATATAAGCGCCGAAATACGTCACCCAGTTGCGCACCGCGGCACCCATGGCGACCACCTGTCCGGTGCGCCCCCACAGGCCGCGGCGATCATCGAGCGTGTGCAGGCTGAAACCTTCTTCCGTCAATGCGGCAGCAAGGGCACCGGAAAACAGATCCATGAACTCGCCGACGCTCAGGCCGTAATACTCCAGCGGCACAATCGGATACACGGCCAACTGTCCCGGACCATGTACCAACGCCCCGCCGCCACGGTTGGTCCAACGCACATCGACCTGGTGGCGGCACAGTGCCGCCGAATCGAGATGCACGTCGCCCCGCGAGCCTTGCCGGCCGATGGTGATGCCGGTCGGATGCTCGCATACCAGCAGCGTGATCTGGCCGCTATCTTGCGTGCTCGCCTCGTACACCAGTCGATGCTGTAGCGCCACGCACGATTCAAACTCCACCAGCCCCAGCAAGTGGCAGACCACCGCGGGCATGGGGACTTGCGGTTGTGACGGGGAAGACGACATGATGCTTGGTTCATCGACTGGCAGCGCGGTTGTACTCTAGCACGCAGCCCCGAGCGATCCTAGACCGACGAGTCCCGGTTGGGCATGAGCAAAAAGAAACCAAAAGACGCCACGCCCGAGCCACGCGACAATGAACGGCTGATCGCCCAGAATCGCCGCGCGCGGCACGAATACGAGGTGCTCGAAACGCTTGAGTGCGGCATCGTGCTGGTCGGCAGCGAAGTGAAGAGCCTGCGCAACGGCAAGATTTCACTCGAAGAAGCCTACGCCCGGGTCAAAGGGGCAGAGGTATGGCTCGTCGGCTGCGACATCCCCGAGTACGCCCAGGCCAACCAGTTCAACCACGAGCCGAAGCGACAGCGGAAGCTGCTCATGCACCGCCGCGAGGTCGACAAGTTCGCGATGCGCGCCAAGCAGAGCGGGCTAACGCTCGTGCCGCTGAA
Organism: Pirellulales bacterium; assembly: GCA_036272935.1. Taxonomy (GTDB): domain Bacteria; phylum Planctomycetota; class Planctomycetia; order Pirellulales; family PNKZ01; genus DATAXP01. Next base: position 53,072 of record DATAXP010000068.1, read on the forward strand.
GATGTACTTCACCAAGGGGCGAGCCAAGGTGCTGATGGGCCTATGCAAAGGCCGCCAACTGCACGACAAGCGCGAGAAGATGCGCAAACAAACCACCGACCGCGACATCCGCCGCGCGATGCGGCGAGGGTAGTCACGTTGTCCGAGCAAGTCTGCCTTGATTGAAAGAAATCGCCCGACGTACGAATCTAGAGACGTTAGACCACGGGAGGGAAAGGGGAGGGAAAGAGGGACATCACTGATTGATCCAGGGCGGGCGCATCAAATCTCTGCGTTGCGCAAGACTTTTAGCAGGTAGTCGGGATCGAGCGGACAGGCGAGGCGTTTGTTTTTCAGCCCTCGCTGGTTGGTCTTCTCTTGTCGCAACAAGCTCAAGGCCAGTCGTCGCACCGCCGCCAAGTTGGCGGCGCCGTTGCGGTCTTGTTGTCGACGGGCATCTTCGCCGAAGGTGACATCAAGGCTCCAGTGCTGGGTGTTCTCGATGCTCCAGTGTTTGCGAATCGCCTGGCCCAGCGGCTTCGCTTGGGGTTGGTGACTGGAGATGTACAGTCGCGTTTCCCACGTTTCGCGGTCGCCGAGGAGGCGGCAACAGGTCAGGACCACCAGCGTGCGGAGGTCTTTCCAGACGGAGCGCTGCGGATGGTTGGCGGGAATCTCGAGCACCTCGCAGAACCATTGTTCCCGGCGGCCGTGTCCCGTCTCTTCGGTTCCATGAGTCTCGTGCTTCAGCCCGGCGAAATCCGTGTCGAGGTGATCCCTCGTACAATTGGTGCATATCCTCGTGCAGACCTGATTGGTTTCCCTTCAGCGCCAGAACGTAATGACCCTGCTGCGCGCGGATCTGCTCGGCAATCTCCTTCTGACAGCCCAAAGCAGCGCCGGGCCGTCTTGCCAGCCACGGCAATCACCTTGCCGCCAGTCGCCTCGTGGAGGGCTTGCGTCCACTGGAACAGACAGGCCGCGAATTGCTTGCGATCCAGCATCCCCAAGACGCGCCGAAAAGTGTCGTGAGAAGGAATGCCGCCGGGTAGTGACAAGAATGTCTTGAGCCATGCCCGCCGCCGCTTGCCGAACTCTTGCAGGTCTGGCCAATCCTCCGCCCCACACATCACGGCCAGCAAGGCGATCGCCAGGACGTCGATCCGCAGATGAGCACATCGCCCCTGCACGCGCGGATCGCGCAGTTCCACGAAATAATTCCGCAAACCCGCCACGAAACTTTTTCCGTCGGCATCCATGCCGGTATCCTCCAGGCCACTGGGGCTGCTGGGGCCGCTGGGGCTGCTGGCCGCATTCCTTGCGTCGACTCCGCAACCCAGCTTCCCCGAAGTTACCAAAAAATATAGCCTTACGGCCAGATTTTAATGCGCCAGCCCTGCCGGGGTGGGCGTTGACCACGCGCTCGACCGTGGGCTGCGACATCTCTTGCTGCGGCGGGGGCGTATCGGGAGTGTCCTCTACACCGTGCGTCACCGACATCGCCGCCCCGGTCCCGTTCGAGCTGTTGTCGACGATCGCAGTGCCGCTGCGCGGATCGTTCAACCCGTCGATCCCACGGAAGCAGGTCTTCGACCTGGCCACGTGCCGGTTCGTGCGCGAAGCGCACGACGTGCTGTTCCTCGGACCGCCAGGCACGGGCAAGAGCTTCTTGGTGCAGGCGATCGGTTACCTGGCGATCAAGCAGGGCCTGGTCGTGCTCTACCGCTCGATCTTCGACGTCGTGCGCGACTTCCTGCACGACGAGGCGGTCGAAGACCAGGAGAAGATCCTTGCCAAGTATCTCAAGCCCGACCTGCTGATCGTGGACGACATGGGGATGAAGCAGTTGCCCCGTCGCAGCGGCGAAGTGCTGTTCGAGATCATCATGCGGCGCTACGAAACGCGCTCGACCGTAATGACGTCAAATCGCCCGCTGCAAGATTGGGGCAAGCTGATTGGCGACGTCCCCAGCGCCGCGGCGATCCTCGACCGCTTCCTGCACCACGCGGCCATCATCACGATCACCGGCAAGAGCTATCGGCTGCGCAACCAGGCGGCACCGACCGACACCACCGAAGCCGACGCAAAACCAGCCACTGTGTCTTCAGCCAACGCGGGGCCGACCGGCTCGACGGCGAAGAAGAAGGGTAAGCAGTCGGCAGACACCGCGACGACCGCTTGCGAAACCTAACGAACGAAGCGATTATTCAACCATTACAACCCGCTGGTCCCAACCCGCCGATCCCTGGCTGGAATCAACGCGCCGAATGACACACTTCGTCGGCCTTCATGAAGCCGGAAGTGACCAGCGACTTGCCCAGTTGCTCAGCGGACAGCGCCACGGCGGGACCCCTCGAATGGATGGATTGTCCATCATAGCCGGTCGGTGGCGGCCCGAAATCAGGCTGGTTGATCTACGCGTGAGTCGCTGACAACTGCCGCTTACGCATGCGCCAGCGAGAGCCGGCCCACGCTGCCGCCACGCCGCACAGCGCCAACGTGCTGGGTTCGGGGATCGACGCTGGAGCGTAGTGCAGGATCAGCTCTTGCATGTTGGCCGATTCGAAGATCGAGAACGTGCCGCCGTTCAGCGGATTGCCTGGCGTGAACTGGCTCGTGTCGATCGCGAACGTCGCGCTGTTGGTGCCGGTGATGCCGCCGGCGGCAGTGACGAGGATAAAGTCGTACGAGCTGGAACTGGTGAAGTTCTGCACACTCGATGTGCTGGTGGGATACGCCGCCACGTCGACATCGATCGTGCTACCAGGAACGATCGTCAGGCTGCCTGTCTCGCTGCCAAAGGCCAGCACCGCCAGCGAGTCGTAGCCGGTGCCCGCCGCTCCGGTGGCATTGGCGATCTGTTCGCTGTAGGTCATCGAGTTCCAGGTCACGTCGCCGTTCACGGTCTGCATGCCGGGACTGTTCCCCGGCGAATAGAAGCTGCCGGCCGATTGCACGAGGTCGCCAGTGATGGTGCCGGTGCCAGCGAGCGTGCCGCCGGCTTGAATGGTCACGTTGCCGTGAATCGCGCCGTTGTTGGTGATCTCGCCGGGAGCCAGCAGGTTGCTGGTGTTGTAGGTGCCGCCCGTGCCGACGCTGAGCGTGCTGCCGCCGTACACGGTGGTCGTGCCGCCGACGACAACCTCGCCGCCGGAGTTGACCGACAAGATGCCAATCCCGCTGTTACCGACTTGCAGCGTGCCGGCGATGGTCCAGGCCGAGCCGTTGCCGCTGACGGTGGCGACGCCGTAGCCCTGGCTGAAGTTTCCGATGATCGCGGCGCTGCTGGTGACGGCTCCGCCAGAGAGTACGTTCAACGAGCCGACGGCGTTGTTGCCCAAGAACAGTTTGCCCCCCATGCTCCAGGCGCTTCCGGCGCCACTGACGGTGGCCGCGCTGGCTGCACCGCCGCCGTAGCCGATCCAGCTTGAGAAGTTATCGACCTGGCCGCCGCTGAGAATGTTGAGCGTGCCGGTGCCGCTGTTGCCGACCACCAGGCTGCTACCGGCCAGGGACCAGGTGCCGCCGCTGACGGTGGCAGCGCCGGTGGCATTGGCGTTATAGCCGAGGTAGGCGTCGCCCGTCGTCAGTGTGCTGCCGCCCAGCACCGCGACGTTGCCGCTGTTGGTCTGGCCGATGTACGTGGTTTGGATGCCGCTGGTCGTGGCGCCGCTGGCGAGCACAAACGTGGGATTATTCGTGCCGTCGATCGTCAGCGGGCCGCTGGATTGCGTGTAGGTGCCGCCGCTGACGGTGAGCATGCCGCCGTTGAAATTGAACGTGCCGGTCGCGGCGTTGAAGCTCGTGGCCGTGATCGCGCCGCCGGTGTCGAGCGTGAGCGTGCCATGCTGCCACAGCTCAAGCGTGCCGGCGACGTTCAACGAGCCACTGGAGTTGACCGTTAGTGAGCTGGTCCCGCCGGCTCCGCTGCTGCTGCCGCCGACGTACAGTCCGTTGCTCGCGGTCCACGTCGAGCCGGTGCCCGACACGGTTACGGTCCCGCGGCCGCTGCTGCCGTAGCCGATGCTGCTGACATCACTGGTCACCTGCCCGCCGGCGGTGATGGCCAGCGAGCCGGTCGCTAGAGCGCCGACAATCAGTGGGTTGCCGCCGGTATTGAACGACGACGCCAGGCCGCCGGCGCTGGTGCCCGAGACGGTCATGCTGCCGGGGCCGAGATAGCCGACGTTCAAACCGTTGCCCGCGAGCTGCTGCGTGATGGCGACTTGCGCGCCGCCGGTGATCGTCAGCGAGCCGGTGCCGTTCTGGCCGACGAAGACTTGCGTGGTGATGGTCGCGGTGGTCGGGGCGCCCGAGCCGTTGGTGCCGCTGATGATGGCGCTGCCGGTGACGCCGGCATTCTCCGCGATCGTGAGAAAGTTGGTCATCAGGGCGCTGCCGCCGTTGACGATGAGCGCCCCCTGGTGCGTCGCGCCGACATACACGCCGTTGATGCTCGTGGTAGCGCCCGCCGACAGGGCGAAGGTGGGCACCGCCGTGCCGGAGTTGCCGCTGATCGTCAGCGAGTTCGTCGATGGCGTGTAGGTGCCGCCGCTGACGGTGAGCGTGCCGCCGTTGAGGTTGAACGTACCGGTGCTGTTGTTGAACGAGTTGGCGAAGATCGCTCCGCCGGTGTTGAGCGTGATGCTTCCGGTGTTCGTCATCGCTAGCGTGGTGTCGAACGTGGCGGTGCCGCCGCTACCAACGACCAGCGACGTGGGCGCCCCGGCGCCGCCGACGGTGAAGTTCGACGTATCGTGGAAGCCGGCACTGTTGCCGTTGCCGACCGTGAGCGTCGTGACGCCGCTCATCGTGGCTCCACCGGCAAGCACCAGTGTGGGGTTGTTCGTGCCGTTGATCGTCAGCGCGCCGGCGCCGGTATAGCTGCCGCCGCTGACGGTGAGCGTGCCGCCGTTGAAATTGAACGTGCCGGCGGTGTCGGTGAACGAATGGGCGGTGATCGCGCCGCCGCCAGCAAGCGTGAGCGTGCCGCCGCTGGAGATCGATAGCGTGGCGTCGAACGTGGCGTTGCCGCCGCTCTGCACGACCAGCGATGTCGCGGCGCCGGTGCCGCCGACGGCGAAGTTACTCGTGTCGTGGAAGCCGGCGCTATTGCCGTTGCCGACCGTGAGCGTGCTCACGCCGCTCATCGTGGCCCCGCCGGCGAGCACCAGCGTAGGGTTGTTCGTGCCGTTGATCGTCAGCGTCCCGGCCCCGGTGTACGTGCCGCCGCTGACGGTGAACGTGCCGCCGTTGAAATTGAACGTGCCGGTCGTGGCGTTGAACGATTGCGCGGTGATCGCGCCGCCGCTGTCGAGCGAGAGCGTGCCGGTGTTCCACAGCTTGAGGGTGCCGCCGACCACCAGCGATCCGCTGTCGGTGACGGTCACTAAGCCAGTCCCACCGGCGCCGCTGGTGGTGCCGCCGATGTAAAGGTTGCCGGCATTGCTCCACAGCGAACCGGTGCCGCTGATGGTGGCCGCGCCGTTGCTGCCGCCGTTGTAGGCGAGAAATCCGCCGCCACTGGTGACCGTTGCGCCGGCGAGAACGTTCAACGCGCCGGTGCCGGTATTGCCTACGTACAGCGTGCCGCCGCTGAGATTCCAGCTCGAGCCACTGCCGCTGACGGTCACCGTGCCGACGCTGCCAGTGTTGTTGGCAACGAAGCTGGTGCCGCTGGTGACCGTCGCTCCGGCGAGAATATTCAACGCGCCGGTGCCTGAGTAGCCGATATTAAGCTGGCTGCCGCCAAGATTGAGCGTGGCTCCGCTACCGCTGACGGTGGTGGCGCCATTGCCGCTGGCAGCGTTTCCGAGAGTCAGCTCCCCGCCGCCGGTGTTAAGCACGCCGCCGCTGAGGATGTTCAATGCGCCGGTACCGCTGTCGCCGACGATGGCGCCGAGATTATAAGTGAAGCTCATGATGGCGGCGCTTCCCGTGCCGCTGATGGTGAGCGTTCCTGTCGAGCCGGAGCCGGAGCCGACATCAATGCCCCCGCTAAAGCCGCTGGCCGTGAGCGTGCTGCCGCCAAGGATGCTCAGCGAACCGGCGCCCGAGTTGCCAACCGTCACCGAGCCACCGCTTATCGAGAGCGCGCCGCCGGCCAACAGGTTCAGCGAGCCGGTGCTGCCACCGCTGTTGCCGAGCGTCAGGCTGCCGGCGTTGTACCACAGCGAACCGGCGCCGCTGACGGTGGCCGCGCCGGTGGAGCCGGCATTATACCCGACAATTGCCCCACCGCTGGTGACGGTGCCGCCGGCAAGAATGGCCATTGCGCCGGTGCCTGAGTAGCCGATGTGAAGCTGGCTGCCGCCAAGATTGAGCGTGGCTCCGCTACCGCTGACGGTGGCGGCGCCGTTGCCGCTGGCGGCGTTTCCGAGAGTCAGCTCTCCGCCGGTGTTGAATATGCCGCCGCTGAGGATGTTCAGCGCGCCGGTGCCGCTGTCGCCGACGATGGTGCCAAGATTGTAGTTGTAGCTCATGACCACGGCGCTTCCCGTGCCGCTGATGGTGAGCGTTCCCGTCGAGCCGGAGCCGGAACCGACGTCGATGCTCCCGCTAAAGCCGCTGGCCGTGAGCGTGCTGCCGCCAAGCACCGTCAGGCCGCCGCTGTTGCCACTGTTCACGCCGACGTACAACGTTTGGATGCCACTGGTCGTGGCGCTGTTAGTGAGCGTGAGCACCGGCGAGCCGCTGCCATTGATGGTCAAGGTGCCCGGCGAGATGGAGTACACGCCGCCGCTTTGGGTGAAGCTGGTGGTGAGCGTGGCGTCGGCATGGGCGCGGACACTCGAGAGCGCGACCAGCAGCGCCAAGCCGAGACGCGCTGCCCAGGGCCGGAAGTCGTTCGCTCGAAGCGCCAGGGCCACGGCAGACACAACGCGATTGCGGAACGCGAAAACGCTGGCAGCCATCGTCGCCCTCCTCGGTTGTCGCCCCACGCCGGTGCGTGCCTTCTTGACGCGGCTCGTATGGTGGAGTTGGGTTAGCTTAAAGGTGGGGATTCGCGACGCAAGTGGGAAAACCCGCCTGCGAGCAAAAGGCCACTCTTCCTGGTAAAAAACCAGTTTCGCATCCGCAACGCCTCGACGACGGTGCTGGCGTGCCGCTCGTTCGCCGCCGCGCCGCTGGTTTCCGTGCAGCCGCTCAGCTTCCGCACCCCTATTTCTTTCTTGGCTCCGACTCCTTCGCCGCCGCCTTGCCGAATTCGTCGGCGTCGTACCGCTTCCAGAATTCCGGGGGCGGAAGGACGACGTCGGTCGCTCCGCCGAACCCCATCCGCGTCAGCGTGTTCATCTGGCGAACGACGTCCATTCCCTCAGCGATGTTCTTGGGCGTGATGCATAGGTATGTCAATTTCATTCCCGCCAGCGGCGACAGGTCGGATACCGGCGTGTTGTGGCAGACCAAGGTCGTCAACGGCATGCCTGTCAGCGGTGACACGTCGGACACTTGCGTCGAGCTAAAATAAAGCGTCGTCAATGGCATCCCGCGCAGCAGCGCGAGATCGGAAACTGCCGTACGGCTGCAAGACAGTCCGGTTAGCTGCATCCCTGCCAGCGGCGACAGATCGGATAATCGGCTGATAGGTCGGGCTACGTTGCTGCCTTCGCAACCGAGACGCTTTAAGCCCGCCAGCGTCCGCAGCGGCGATATATCGGTCACGTGGTCCGCGTTAAGCCCCAATCCCACGACCACGCCTTTCACGATCGTGGGGGTGGGCAATGCGTCCGAGCCTACCAGCTCCCCGTCGAAGCCCGGGTTCAACTCCATCAGCTTCTTGCTCACCGCCTCGAGTTGCCGCTCGACGGGCAGGGCTTGCGTCGCTTTCATCCATTTCTGGAAGAAGGGTGTGTTCCACGGCTGGTTGACAACGGCCGGCTTGCCGAACTCGCCGGCATCGTATTTCTTCCAGAACTCGGCGGGCGAAAACTTCTGGTTTTCATCAACCACGATGGTCTTGATAGTCTCCATCCGCCGAATTACGTCGAGCCCCGTGGTGATATTCTGCGGCGTGAAGTGCACTTCCCTCAGCCGTGCCCCTGCGAGCGGCGATAGATCGGACACCAGCGTTCCTGCGCAACCCACGTAATCCAAAGGCATTCCCTGGAGCGGCGACAGGTCGGAAACGGCCGTGTCGTCGCAAATCAAATGCGTCAATTTCATCCGCTTCAAAGCCGACAAGTCGGAAACTAAAGTTTTCGTACAACTAAGGTAGGTGAGAGGCATCCCCTGGAGCGGCGAGAGGTCGGCGACCGAAGCGTTCGGGAAATAAATCCTAGTGAGGTCCATGCCTTCGAGGGGCGATAGATCGCATAGCGTAACAGGCGTGAGCGGCGATTTGCTTCCTTGGCAGCCCAGTGTCTTCAACCCCACAAGCGCCCGGACCGGAGAAACGTCGGCTATCTTGTCGACTGAAAACGCAAGGCTAATGACCACGCCGTTCTCGATCTTGGGTGTTCGATCTCCCAAGGTGCCCGCAACCTTCCCATCGAACCCGGGATTCAGCTCCATCAGCTTCTTGGCGACCGCCTCGACTTGCTGCTCGGCCGGCAGGGCTTGCGTGGCCTTGACCCACGCTTGGAACTCAGGCGATTGCCAATGGGGAGCGAGGGGTTGGGGGCTGGGGACTGGACGCGACAGGATCTCGGTCAGCAGCGGCCGCAGCGCGTCGCTCCAGCGCTGGTAGCCGAGCGTGGTCACAGTCGCGCCGCCGAACAGGTCTCTACGCTGCTTTCCCCGGTCGTAAAAGATCGGCTCCAAGTCGAGGAAGTAGACCATCCGGCCGTCGGCCAAGGTGGCGAGCGCGGCATTGATCTCCTGCCGTGCGGCATCACGGGCCGGCGTACTTGGTCCCGTGAGTACTCCCGTGAGCACGATCGCCGATGGGGAGTATGCCGCGCGCAGCCGAGGAACCAGCATTGCGAACTGCGCCTTCAGGGTGGCGACGAGTTGCGGCGAGGATTCGTCCATCTTCAAATCGTTGAAACCCACTTGCACGATCACGGCTCGCGGCCGCACGTCGGCATCGCGCCGCTCGTCGAGGCGGGCGATGAAATCGCTCGTATCCCGGCGGTCATGGTGGATCATGCGCCAGCTTGGGAACGATTCGTTCCACGTGTCGCCGGTCCAGCGGCCCATGATGCCGTCGCCCAGCAGCAGCACGTCGGTCGTGAAGTTGGCGGCGGCAACGGCACCCTCATCCGGCCTTCGGCCACCTTCTCCCGGAGGGAGAAGGGTTTGGGTCCACGTCGCGCCGTGGATCGGCCCGTCGCGATGGTGCGATGATGAATCTTTGGCGATCGCGCCGGTGCCTTCGTCGAAGTGATAAAGCACCTCGGTCTTGTCGTCGGGTTCGAAGCGCTGCTGCGGCGTGAAGTCACCGGTGTAGCGTGCGACCGATGAGATGCGCACTTCGTTGATCGTGCCGTCGAAAAAGGTATTCGAATCGGGCTTGTTGTAGATCGTGGGCCCCGCGCCGATCAGCGCCGTCAGCGTCGATGCCTTGTGCGGCAGTTCGATCGCGGTCTTGGCGCGCTGTGCTCGGCCGTCGACAAACACCCTCGCCGTGCGGCCGTCGAAAACTCCCGCGACGTGGACCGCCGCGCCCGTTTGCGCCGGCGCGTCGGCGTACGCGTATTGAGACTGGTTGCGGCCGTACAGTTGGAAGCGCCAACGCTTCGCTCCGGCGGCACACTGCAAACCATAGCCGCCCCCTTCTTCGTTACTGACGATGCAAGCGGAGCCCCCATTCGGCAACGGAGATTGCATGTCGCGCATGTTGACCCACGCTTCGACGGTCAGTGGCGTACTGCCGTCGTATTTCCAATCGGGGACTGCGACGTAGCTGTTGCGCTCGCGGCTGAAATCGAGCGCGAACGGCGCGACCGCGAGAGCCGGGGCTTTTCCGACCCCCTCTCCCTTTGGGAGAGGGTTGGGGTGAGGGCCCGTCGAAGCGGCAACGGCACCCTCATCCGGCCTTCGGCCACCTTCTCCCGGAGGGAGAAGGGTTTGGGTCCACGTCGCGCCGTGAATCTGGCCATCGCGATGGTGTGACGACGCATCCTTGGCAATCGTGCCGGTGCCTTCGTCGAAGTGGTAGAGCACCTCGGTGTCGTTGTCGGGCTCGAAGCGCCCGGCCGGCGTGAAGTCACCGGTGTAGCGCGCGACGCTCGAAACGCGCACCTCGTCGATCGCGCCGTCGAAGATCCCGATGGCTGCGGCGCCCGGCGCTGCACCAATGAGTGTTGGCAATCCGGCAGGCTTGATCGGCAATGCGATCGCTCGGGTCACCTTCTGCCGGCGCCCGTCGATGAACAGCACCAGCTCCTTGCCGTCGAACACGCCGGCAATGTGCGCGAGCACGTTCGGCCGAGTGGCTTTTTCTGCGTTGGTGGCCATGTAGGCGTCGCGATCGTGCACCGTAAATACCCACAAATCACCGAGGTTCGCCTTCAGGCCGAAGCCGCCATTTGATTGACACGAGATCACGCTGTACGGACGGCCGACGGTCCGCGGCGTGACCCACGCTTCGACGGTCAGCGGCGTATGGCCGTCGTATTTCCAATCGGGCACTTCGACGTAGCTTTGGCGCTCGGGGCTGAAATCGAGCGCGAAGCCGGACGCGATGGGGCTAGGGGCTGGGGACTGGGGGCTCGGGGCCGCGGTCGGCTCGATCGTGCCGCCGTCCCAGGTGATCTTGCACGCCGGCAGGGCGCGGCTGAGCTTTTCGACGCCCGCGCTGAGCACCGCGGTTTCGACGATGTTCAGCTCGGTCAGCTCTTTGCACCGCTCGAGCGGCGACAGGTCGGTGATGTTCGTGTGGTAGCAGCCGAACTTGGTGAGCGGCAGGTTGGCAAGCGGCGCGAGATCGGTCACCTGCGTCCAGCCGCAGTTCACTTCGATCAGCGGCATGCCCCGCAGCGGCGACAGGTCGCGCACGGCGGTGAAGGAGCAGAACAGCCTGTTCAGCTTCATTCCCTTCAGTGGCGACAGGTCCGAGACCCGGGTCATTTCGCAGGCAATATACGTCAGTGGCAGGCCAGCCAGCGGCGACAGGTCGGCCAGCTTTCCCGCCCCCTCGGCGCTTCCCTGGCAGGCGAGAAGCGTCAGGCCTGCCAGCGCCCGCAGCGGGGAGAGATCGGTGATATGGTCGGCGCGCAGATACACGTGCCGCACGGCGCCGTCTTCGACAAAGGGCGCATGCTTCCAGTCGTAGTCGTACAGCTTGCCGTCGAAGCCGGGGTTCAGCTCCATCAGTTTCTTGCTGACGGCGGCGATCTGCTCGTCGGCCGAGAGGCTGGGAATGCCGCGCGCCCAGAGCTTGAACGCGGCGGCGTTCCAGTGCGGGGTGAGGGGCTTGGTGCTAGAGGCTGGGGAAGTGGGATTTGCGATTTGTGATTTCGCATCCGCCATCACCTCGACCGTCGCGCCGGCCGGTGCCTCGACGCGCGCGATCTCTTCGTTGTGCTGGTTGCGAATGACGACGAGCACGCCCAGCAGCACGGCGAAGAAACTTGCCGCCCCGGCCGCGATGAGCACCTTCGTGTTCTTCCACGGCGGCCCTTTACTGCCCGCTGCCCACTGTCCTCTGCCTACGATCCGGCTTTTGGGGTCGGTCTTGATTTCGGGCAGGGAGTGCGAGGTGGTCACCTCGGCGGGTAGTGCCGTGAACGGGGCGCTTTGCCAGGCGAGCGTGTTTTCGCTGGGTTCGGAACCGCTCACTGGCGCTCGCGGCTGAGACGTTGATGATTGAATCGCCGCGGACCGCACGCCGTCGAGCGCCGCGACCACGTCGTTCATGCTCGCGTAGCGGTCCTCGGGCTTCTTGGCCACCATGCGCGCGAAGACCGTTTGCAGCGCGGTGGGCACGTCGGCGCGATTGGCACACAGATCGGGGATCGGCGCTTCGCGGTGGGCCAGGAACTTCTGCATCATCGATTCGCCGCCGTAAATCGTCTCGCCCGTGAGCAGGCGGTACAGCGTGCAGCCCAGCGAATAAATATCGGCCCGGGCATCGGCATGGCGCGTATCGAACGCCTGCTCGGGGGCCATGTAATCGACCGTGCCCATCACCTGGCCCGACTGTGTCAGACCCTCGGCCATCGCCTGCGCGGCGTTGCCGTCGTCGAACCGTGCCAGTCCCATGTCGAGAATCTTCACGACCCCTTTCTTGTCGACCAGCAAGTTCGCAGGCTTGATGTCGCGGTGCACCACTCCTTCCGAATGGGCGAAGGCCAGGCCGTACGCCGCCTGGCGCATGTAGTCGATCGTGACGTCGACCGGCAGCGGACCGCGTTCTTTGACGAGGCTCGACAGGTCTTGGCCGTCGATATATTGCATCGCCAGGTAGTGCAGCCCCTGCGATTCGCCGGCGTCGTACGCCGCGACGATGTTCGGATGCTCGAGCTTGGCGGCCGCCTCGACCTCGCGCTGGAAGCGCTTCACGGCGTCGGGCGTCTTCACCGCGGCGGGCGGGAGCACCTTGATCGCCACCAGCCGCTTCATCCGCCGATGCCGCGCCTTGAATACCTGCCCCATGCCGCCGGCGCCGATCTTGTCGATCACCAGGTACTCGCCGAACAACAGCGCCTTTGCCTTGCCCTGCGCCAGGTGGATGGCCTGGAACCGGGTGAGCTTGCCCTGGTCGACCAGCTTCTGGGCCAGGTCCATCACGGCCGGTGTGGCGCCGGTGACGTGCTCGGCGCGGAACTTTGTGGCTTCGTCGGCCGAGAGCAGGCCGGTTATTTCGAGCGCCTTCAGAAACTGTTCGATGGCTGTCATGGACGTTTGGGCACGGGGCGATCCGGATTCACTGCCTTTTTGAACGGATAGCGCCTGCGACACCGCCTCGCGTGCTGCCCCGGTCGCGCTCGACGGCTCCTGCACGGTTTGATCGTCCTGCGGTGTCCATTGCTGCGTGCCTTCGCTGGTGATTGCCGCCTGGGCCAGCCGCGAGGCACGCTCGCATTCGGGTTCGTCGTACAAAGGGGGTCGCTGGGCTGCGATGCGCAGGTTGGCCGCCAGGGTGTCGTCGAACGTCGAAACCGAATTCAACATCGTTTGGCAATCGACGCAGGTTTCGATGTGCGCGGCGATCGAGTCGACCAGCTCGGGGTTGATCTTTCCGTGGACAAAGGCCAAGGCGCGTTGCTGTTCCGGGCAGGAGTTCGAGCGCATGGTCGACCAGTCCCCGCTTTCCTGCGGCGGCCGCACCCTGGTTGCGACAACCGCAGCCAATATCTAGAACGATGACGTTAGCCATGAAAATGGTTGGCGTCGCGGCGAGCGCCGTTCACGGACGGCGATCAAGCCGGTTAAGATCAATCAAACCATGCAGTTCAGTCCGCAGACGATTCAGCACTCGCGACTTGGCCTTGTAGATCGCATTGGCCGTCATGCCCAATGCAACAGCCGCTTCTGCCACCGTCAGGCCGTCAACGACGACCGTCCAGAACGCCTGCCAGGTCGCCTCCTGAAAATCGCTGCGGTACACGTCCAAGGCGCGGCGGAGCACCAGCCAGGTTTCATCGGCCCGCGTCTCATCGGCCCGCGTCTCATCGGCATTGTCCGGTGCTTCGTTGTCGGCCAGCAGTGCATCGTCCGACAGCGCGAGCAGCCGATCGTAATGCGCCGAGCCTCCTTCGCCCTCGACTTTCGTTGAACGATAGCGCAAGTAATCGCGGAGCTTGTTGACCGTGATGCGCCGCAGCCAGCCACGGAATGAACCGCGCTGCGTCTCATGATGAAAGCGAGCGAGCGACCGCGCGACCGCATGAAAGACGTCCTGCACAACGTCGGCGGCGTCGGCTGCTTGAAGTCGCGCCTGCCGGCACCAGTAATAAACCAGCGGGCTATACAATTGCACCAAGCGCTGCCACGCTAGTGGGTCGTTGTGCTGAGCACGCACAAGCATGGTCGACGATGTCGACCCGAACGATTCAGCAACGATGCCGCCCGTCATTGCACAAGCCCGCCAGCCCCTCTTCTGCGCCGCATGATGCCCCGTATGAGTGTAATACCTGCGAATGCTAATTGCCACCAAGTCGCAGTACAGGACCACGAGGACTGCAAAGTCGCGGTTCGATGAGACCGAGGAGTTGCAGGCCGAGGGTTGGGTTCCAGGCGATCTGGTCGGCGCGGGCGAGCAGCGGCTGATCGGGCGGATAGCCACAGCGCAGGACGGTGAGGGTCGCGCTGTTGAGCATGGCCAGGCGTTCGGCCAGGCCGGGACGGCGCGTGGCGTGCCGATCTTCGTCGCACCAACGATCGTTGAGAAAGAAATGACTGTTCTCGACCTGCCAGTGATTCCGCACGTACGCCAGCAGTTGCGCGGCCATGACGCGACTGGGATCGAGGCTGGTGAGATCGGCATATGGCCTTCAAGAAGCTTTGGTGCAAACGCCGTGACTGCCATCCTACGGCGGGTATCGGTTTCGACCACAGTCCGCGCAAACTGGGGAAGAATGTGTGCTCGAGGAGCTGCAAGTCTGGCTTCAATGTGGCCGCGGTCAGCTGACCGCGGAAGGCCCGCCCTCGCAAGTCTCGATGGCGCAAGGGGCCACGAAGCGACTTGCGAGCGGCGGCAGACTATTCGACGCCTGCTGCCCGCCAAGCGATAACAGAAGATCGTAAGTCATATCGAGAGAACCTTTAGCCGCTTTCGAGCGACGACCGGGAGTTACATCGCACCTCGCCGCTCGCAGCGAACTTTCTAAACAACGCGGTTTTTCACTCGCCGAATTGCCAAAGAGCGCGCTCAACGAACTCGATCAGCGCGTTGTAAAAACAGGGTAGGTGCCCAGCTCTCCGGTGAGCACCCGGGCAAGTAAGCGGGCCTGGATCTCCAGCACTCGCCGATAGTTGACACGGTAGCCGAAAACTGGATGCGTCACCAGGGTATCCATCCTTTGTTCATAGGCACGGAAGAACGCCTTGCGCCCATTCGGCGTGAGCGAGACCGAATTGCCTGCCTGCACGAAATCGCAGGCCGTGACCATCCGCGTGTTGATCGCATTCAGTACTGCCGAATCGGCGATAAGTGGACGAAACGGCTCCATCAAATCGAGCGCCAGCGCCGCCCGGCCAAAGCGCGGTTGATGGTAGAAGCCCAAGAATGGATCGAAGCCCACTGCGTGGCAGACGACCGTGAGATCCTTGGCCAAGAGACTATAAGCCAGCGACAACAGCGCATTGACCGGGTCGCGTGGCGGACGTCGATTGCGATGCGTAAAGTCAAAATTCAGATCGGACTTTCCAAACGGATCATCCGGTTTGACCATGCCAGAAAGGTTCTGAAAGTAAACGCGGGCGGCGTTCCCTTCGATCCCCAGCAACTCATCGAACGACGCCGCATGCTCGGCATCGGCCATCGCGCATTTCATTTGCACTAAGGCCGATGCTGGCGGCTCGACATGATTGCGCTGCAGCAGCGTCCGTTGGTTGCGAATCTTGCCGGCGACCAGCGCCCGGGCCAGCCGCAAGCAAAACCCCGGTACATCGGCCAAGCGAAACTGCTCGCGACGCAAGTAAATGTTGCGTACGCCCAAACCTTGCGTCACGCCGTAGAACCAGGCGCCCATCGAAAAATATGCGATCGGCACTTCTTGCTCGCAAAGGGCTTGAATCGCCTGCGTCGTCAGTTGGATGTTGCCGAACAGGTTGAGTTGGCAGATTTCGTTAATGCGAACTTCTTGGAGCGTCTTGTCTTTGTCTTGCACCTTCAGCACAAAGCCGCTCTTGCCGACGCGCAGCCCTTGGCTGTTCAAGTACAACGGCCGCAAATCGTCGCGGGCCGGCAACAAGCGACGTACTTCCTGGTCGGCAGTCCCTTCGCCCGACGCGGCCTGCGGCGAGTTGCCGACGTCGAATAGTGTTTGTTGGATTGCTTTGCCGCTGGGTTGATGAAGTCGCAATGCTGTGGTTTCGTCCGGCAGGCAGATGCCGACCAGCGAGCAGCGCGGACACTTGGGGCTGTCGACCAACGGCGGCGGAATGCGCCGACTGATCGCGGCTTCGCGGGCTTGGCGCAGCATGTCGAGCGTCCAGGCCACGGTCGGCTCGTCGATCGGCACGCGCACGCGCTGCTTAGTCGCCACGTAGTAAACGATCGCTTCGTCGCAACGGTAGCCGTTGTCTCGCAGCACCAGCGCCTGCACCGCCAGTTGCACGCGGTCGGCGTCCCAAACATCCAGGCCACTGTCGCCATCGCTCGCGCGCGGTGCACCGCGCTTATAATCGACCGGCGTCACAGCCCCTTCATCCGCCTCGATCAGGTCCATCTTCGCGATCAAGCCGTAGCGATCGCTTGAAAGAGTCACGCTACGAGCGTGGATCGCGTCATCGGGCGACAGTTCTTCAGCCGGCGCGAGCTCGCCCTTGCCGTCGTCGACTTTCGAGTGCCGCAGCGCACCTTCGACCGTCTCGCGGTTGTGCGCAAACACTCCCTCGACATGCTCGTAGTAGTACAACCGCGGACAATAGACGAACTCGTTGAGCATGCGTGCCGGCATGTACTCCGGTGAGCCTGCGTCATGCTCGACGGTCGAAATGCTGTGCCCCTCAGCCATGCTTGGCCCTTCACACCACGATGCACGGGGCGTCGATGCTGGTGTACGGTTGCCCGAGCGCCGTGATTACACGTTCGCCGCGCCCTGCGGTGGGTCCGAGATCGACGAACAGTACTTGGTCTTCGTTATGCTTGATGAGTTCGCCGAGCGTGTGCCGGCAGCGGGCCAGGTCGATCGCGGTGAACTGGCACTCGAAGATCGAGTATTGCAGGTGATCGCCAAAATCGCGCATGGTCTTGAAAACCTTGCGCAGCCGCTTGTCGTCGCGGATGTCGTAACAAACCAGAAACGTATTCCGCACGGTTGAACCCTTCGCCGAACTAGCGACCGCGTTCAACCTTCCGTGGCACTAGGGAGAGTAATCTGCCCTGGAGAACGACGCAAGGACTACTGGGTCTCCTCGACGAACACGCCGAGCCCGAAGTGCGACGCATATCCAAGAGCAAGCAAACGTCGGTCTTTATCTTTCCACTCGCTTCCGAAAAGCGGGTCTGCGAAGTGCAGACGCAGCGCGAATCCGAAATCGACCGGTGGTGGTGCTCCACCACGTTGACGAGAGCGCACAAAATGGCGCAAGGCGCGAAATCGAGCATGTCGAGATACGTCCTCGACGTGCTGGGCGGGCGGCAAGTCGCGCGACGCCAACTCGGCATTGATCTGCCCCGTCAGATCGTTTGTCCCGCGGCGCTTCAGGAATCGGGGCGGCACAAACGGGGTCAGACTCACCCAAACGCGCGCGCCTTCAGAAGGCCCGAGCAATTGCGTGATGCGCCGCTTTACGGGAATGCGGAGCGAATAAAGCATGTTGAGATTTCCACTTCCTGCTATTGTCACCTGCAATTTACCCGCGCCACCTTTCATATAGGTATGATCAACGGATCGGATCGCGTGTTGGGCCTGCTCCTTCAGTCCCATCGGCGCGTGGATCAATAAATGATCCAGATGGCCGTCATCGTCGAGATCGATTGGCAGGATATGAGCGTGGCGATGACGATCATGGAGCGGCCGTCCGTCGCAGTCGCGGCCGGTGATCTCCGGGCAATCAACAGGCCGGCCTTTACCGAGCTGCCGAACCAGCTGATCATGAAACCGCTCTGCCTGCGGTAACGTCCGATGACAAGGAGGCAGCGCCGACTTGCTGCCGCTGGGGGTCGTCAACGCCAGTAACATGGTTGTCACTGGTTTTGCGGCGAGAGTTCTTCTCTGCCGCGGTACGCCCATTTGCAGCGCGGCGTCGCAGCGTTGGTAAATCACACGCTGCGACCCGGGAGGCTGCGACCAACAGTGTGCCTTCCACCATGAGGTGTCCTTCGTCAAACAATCGAGCAGGTCGGTTGGGTACGCAGCCACAGCTTTCGTCCGATCCCGGAGCAGCTTTGCCGGCAGCTTTTTCTTGCCTTCTGGCAGCGGGAATTCGGCTAAGATTCGATCCGTGGTGTCGCGCTGCCAGGCCAGGTACTCATGTGCGGGGATCGCCGCCATCAACGAAACTTGTTCGCATTCCGGGCCAGGACGAAACCCGTTTTGCTGCGGAAATGCGTTGAAGTCTTCCGGCGCCAGAGCGTTGTCGGCAATTAGCTCGGCCTCGACCCAGCTTTCGCTGCGACCGAGATAGCCAAGGCAACCGGCTAGAACGCCCAACAACTCAGTTTCTTCATCAGTCAGCTCGCAGTCCCAGCGGACCAGCAGTTCGTCACCGCCGACGTCGGCCCAGGTATCGAAGACAAGGGTCGTTCGTTCACGTCCCTTGTCGAGCGAGCCAATCGGCATGAAATGACGGCTGTGCGCGGCACTTGCGGTCGGCAGGCGATAAACCGGCAATGTCGCAGACAGTTTTTCAATCAACTGCCGAGCGACGGGCGAAATCTCGTGCCACTGCTGAGTCGTGAAGCCACAGGCGACCAGTGCGCGCAGCAGCCGCCACGGGCTGGGCGGCCACTCGATATGGCCTTCGTTGACGTGATGACCCCAAGGGGTCGCATGGTAACGCCCACTGGGAAACCGAATTCGCAAGGTCGGCACGAAAAGCTCCTATTCGGCGGGTTCGTCGGCTTCGTCGTCATCCGGCGCGGCGTCGCCCTCCGGGGCGTCTTTTCCTTTCTTCAGTTCGTCCTCGAACGTCACCGTGGTGTGCACCATTGCCTCTTTGCAGTTTTCGATCGCCGATTGCACGCCGGCTTCCAACTCTGATAACGGCGGCAGCTTGAAATCGTCCGGACGCGAAGCCACGATGTTGTCGCGGTCGATCGGTTCCAGATCACACGCAGTCCGCAGGCGCAAGTCGCCATCGAGCAGCTTGCGAACGCGATGCAAGGCCAGCACGATCAGCAATTGCTGGAACTTCGGCTCCAAGCCGTAGCCACGGATCTGCGCGAGGTCGAGGTTGATGTGCAACAGGATCTGTTCGGCGACGAACTCGTCGCGCGCGAACGGAACGTTACCGAAACCGCTCTTGGTGACTCCCGACGGATTGACGTGATCGTTCTTGACCCCGCCGGAAGCAGCTGTTTTGACGTCCGACGCTTCGATGAAGGCCGACAACGCGCGAGCAATGCGCAGGCGCCCGCCTGCCAGGTCTTTCTTCGCCAGAAAGGCACCGTGAATTAGGCTGCCAATGTCGAATTTTAACAGCACCTCGGCCAGCTTCTTCCGATCGATCGGACCTTCGGCCAGCCCACCCAGTTCGGCCTTCAACGTGTCAAAAAACTTGTGGTCCTTGCCTTCCAAAAGATACGGACTATTAACGCGATGTGACTCGAGCATCGAATCGGTCAGAAACTTTCCTTTCCGAGTGACCGTAACGTGACTGACGCCATCGAGCACCGCGATGGGAGCCGTCTGCGCAGTATCCCAGCAGGTCGTCTCCAGTCGATTGGCCATGCTCTGCGCGCTTTCAACGAGCAGCTTCTGTCCATCCCTGGTTTGATACGTTGCCGGGCCGAGGCTCGGAAAGCCAGTCGGCTGGAATCGATCGCCTTGGACAGGACGAAGCGGGACCGTAAACAGCACGCGACTGACGGCGCCCAGCGCGTTCCAATCGAGATCAGACATGGAGCGTTCCTTTCTTAGAGGGATCGAGAGTGCGGACAGCGCGCCACGCGCTGCCGTGTTCAATCGGAAAAACCAGGGCGGCAGCCCAAAGCTGAGCGGTTGCTGGATCGGTCACGCCGGCTTGCAGGGGCACGCGCAGCCCGGCCGAGCGGAGCCGCCGCCGTGCGATTTCGACCGCGCCCCCACCGTCGCCAGCGGTCAGTCGACGCACCAGATTCGGTTCCGCGGGAATGTGCAGGCCTTTGTCCAAATCCCAAGGTAAACACGATAATCGCAACGTAAGCCATGCTGCGTCGGGAAATTCTGCTGGACTGAAACGGTCGTGAAGCTTTTGAGCTTGCCATTTCGACCACTTGATTGCCATGAAGGCTCGCGCAAGCTCCACGGTTCGATCGAGATCGACGGCGCCGGCGAGTAACTCGCTGAGATCCGCTAATCGCGCCCCGCATCCCACGGCGGCCACGAGCGGCAGGCGTCGCTGGCCCTTCATGCCGGCTTCGATCAGGCGGCGATCAACGATTGCTGCGCAATCCGCTGCCGCATCGCGTCCCGTGGCCACAACGCGCGGATCGAGCACGAGCCGCTTGTCCGAGATTTTGAATCGCCGAGCACCCGGCTCCAGGGATAACCAATGGTGCCGGATGGAATCGATGGGGTGTCGATCAGGAGTGAATCGTGCTGCAGCGCTACCTAGCGCTCGGGCCAACCGAACTTCGGGCGAATCGCCGACGACTTCTGAGGATGCCCACTCGGGTCGCAGCTCCGGAATTGGCTGGGCATCGATTGCGGTCCCTGTCGCTTGCAGAGATTCGATCGCCACGGCGGCACGCAGAATCGCCTGCCAACGATCGGCGTCAGGATCATGTGTCAAGGCCGCGAACACGGCGTCGGCTAGTTGGCGCTCCGCGTGCACCAACCTTGCCGGAGCATTTTTATCTCGGGCACGACGTTGCAGGCGATCGAGCCACGCCGCAAGGTCATCGATCAGATACGACCGTGGATGCTGTCGAACTTTCACTCGGCCTAACGGAACTGCCAAGGTCGACTGGCCGTTGCGTTCGAGATACCCGTAGCGGGTGAACGACTCGATTCCGCGAGCGACGCCGAGCCGGCTGATCGCGCGGGCCGCATCGATCGGACGATTTGCCGTCTGACGACCGAGTTGCAAGCGAGCCTCACCCAACAGGGCCGCGACGTCAGACAGCAGGGCCGGTCGAGACCAGAGAGGCATCCACTGTTCGCCACGTTGTGCCTTTTCCGAACCGGGAGAAGCGAATCCGACGGCATGAGACCGGACCGCAAACGGCGCGCTGGCTCGGCTGAACGTGTTGGGATCGAGTCGGCGCGTAGCTCGCGATCTGAACACAATCGAACCTTCCAACATGAGCACGAAATCCCAAGCGTTGACCATATTTCCACTATCGAATCCGGTCGAACTATTGGCTCCGCCGGCAGCGCCGGGTTGGTACTGACCGATCGCGGCCGTCGAAAGTTTGCTCGCCGGTGCAGACCATAGTGCACTTCTCAGCAACTCGGCAGCGATCAGCGTTGGGCGTCCATCGGCCGAAGCGACGTCGAGTAAGGCACCAAGCTGCTGCATGAAGTTGTTGGTGAAATCTAGATTCCCATCATTGCCCCCAGTTCCTAACAGCGAAGGCCACGACGGATTTCCCTGCTCGTCAAGCACGACGGCCGCGGCAAGCCATTCAGCATGAGGACCTCGCCATGCGCGACTACAATCGGGAATAAGCGTCGCCTTGAGCGACTTGTATCGGCGCTCGGCCGCAGCCAGTAGGCGTTTGTACCCTGAACTTGCCTTGAGACGATCCGCTTCGGGCTTCGTCGGCGGCGTGTCGGTCTTGGCGACCAGGTTTTCGATCATCGCGATATCTTCGGAAAGCTCGCTGCGCCGAGTGGACGATAAATCAGGCTTTTTCGCTTGGGCTCGCAACTGATCGAGCACGGAACGAAAGCTTTCGCTGCTCGCCAACAATTTGCGCTGCGCTTCGGTTTGAAAAGTTCTGTTGGTCTTCGTACGAGCCTTGATTGCGCGAATGACTGCATCGGACTTCTCCGCGGCATCGAGCAATTGGCGCGACGCGGCAATCCCGACGCGAAACTGTTCGAATCGTGCTGCCTTCGAGCGTTCCAACGGGGCGAGCCCGGGATCTCCTGCTTTGAAGAATCCACACCCTTTATTCCACGGTGAAAGGAGCGGGGTTGGTTGGTATTTCTCTAGGAAGAACGCCTCTAGCTCGTTGCGCGAAAGCCTCGTCAACAAACAAAACTGTTCGTCTTGCCACCAGCCGCGCGCTTCGTGGTCGGCCTGCTCACCAACGAGGCGGAGCACGCCCAACGCCTTTAGGTAATAGGCCAAGGGTTCAGGCGAGCAGCCTTTCAATCGATGCAGATGCATCGTCATCCCGTAGCCTCGGAGGTCAGGGCAGGGTCGTTCGTCTTCAATCGCGAAGCCCGGACGTCGGCGGCCCGCAGCAGCGATTCCAGATACGCCAGGCCCGCCGGTCCAAAGCGTTCGAGCAAGCCCAAGCAGCGCTCGCGCCAACTTGCTCCCGTGCTAGGCGAAAGACCCATCGTCGCCGGCTCGAGCGTCAACGAAACCTCGGGCGCCGCCGGCTCGCCTCGCGCGATCATGACGGCCGGTAACCGGTCTCCCTGGCAAACCCCGCGAATCGGCAGGCCGTGCGAATTGCCTTCGGCAGCGCGGTATTCCTGGTCCTTCGGACCAGCGTGCAACGCGACGCGCACTTTGCCATGATGGGCGGCGATAAGATAAACAAGCAAATCGAACGCTTCCGCCGAGCAATCGAGAATCAACTGCACAGTTGCCGGTGGTGATGATGACGCGCCGGAAGGTGATGTTACGACCTGCCCCATCGCCTCCACGGCGTCCGACCACCGACCTAACAGTGCTGGATGTTGCGGAGCAAATGCTTCTAACGTCGCGAACAACGCCAAAGCGCTCGCCAGTTCATGGCGAAAGCCGCGGCGTTCATCCCGCTCATCATCGTCAGCAAAATAGCGAGGCTTCCCCTTTCGGCCATTGTCCGCCTTGGCCCAGAGCTGGCGCCGCCACGCTTTGGTGACTTCGCGATTCCTCAACAACATATGCTGAAACGCGGGATGCGCTTTTCCCCAATCGTGCCACTGCGCGGCCAAACGCAGAATGTCACGTAACTCGCCCGATATTTGCAAATGCTCGGCAATTTCCCGAACGGTTTCGATAACTTCCGAGCTGTGCCAAGCGATTGTCTTCCAACCCTCGAAACTAAGGTCGTCGCGCTCCTCAGACGAGTCGGCTTCATCGACCTTGCGCCCCTCGCTGGAGACCGGCCGTTGTGCGGCGGGCACAACGGGTACGGCTGCCTTTGAGTCGGGGTCGAAACCGCGGTCGGTTCGATATCCACCGCAATTCGCAGCAACGCACACAATGCGACCGGACAGCAATCGTGCGCGATCGGCCTCGATCCATTCGCCATCAATCCAGTCCCAGGTCCATGCCGCACGCCGGAATCGGTTCAGCAGCCGCGGTTTTCGGTTCGTCTTCGTTTCTTCGCCACACAGCCAGTTGCGCGCTGTGAGGAACGGCACTGCGCAAAGTTCGCATCGATGAGGCAAACGGTCGGCCGGGGGTGGCACTCCCTTTTCGAGGTCGAGCCAGAAGACTTGCAGGTCTCGTTCTTCGTCCGAGCGAATGAAGCGACTAATGTCCAGGTCGGCGCCGCTCAAGTCGGGCGTGGTGTCGAACAACTCATCGAACTCACGCCGCAACAGCAGATGCGCGGGTGCGTATGGATAAAGTTTCGCCCGCGCCTCCTCGCTCAAAGCCTGTTCGTGAGCTTCCAACGAGGCGACGCCAACCTCATCAAGCCCCTGGAGCGTTTGCCAGGCGCTGTCCAGCTCCTCCGCACGATAAGGCTTGACGGTGCCCTCATCACGTCCGCGATCAACGACCAGCACGCGGCCTTCCCCGCCGTAACGGGCGCAGCGACCGAACCGTTGCACTAGGCTGGGCCACGGCGCTAACTCCGTAATCAAACAACCTGCTGATATGTCGACTCCGGCCTCGACAACCTGGGTGGCCACGATGATCCGGTCCGCATCGGACCTGCAAGCGGATCGCGACAAAAACTGTTCTCGCCAAGCTTCGCGCTCCGTCGGACGAAAGCGGCTGTGAACGAGGCGCAGTTCGCTAGTGCACCCTAGGCCCTGCAGTGCGTCGAACGTCTGGCATGCTCGATCGACGGTGTTGCAAACGACAAGCGTGATCCGGCCGTATTCGCCCCCCGGCAACTCGGCATGTTCGGCCTGGATGCGTTGCGTGAAAAGCTTCGCCTGCAAAGCAGCAATCGACTCTTCGAGCGCCAGCGATTTGCGAATGTCCCATAACCCACCGCGACGCTCGTGTGCCGCAACGACGCACGGTTCTCGAACCCACCCGGCATGACATTCAGCCGTGTCGACGCTCCTGAGCCATTCGGGTTGCAGCGTCGCGCTCATCCACCAGGTATGGCAAGGGCGCAGGCCCTTCTGCTGGTCTTGTTCGCGAAACGCCTGGAGCTGCGCCGACGTGGCCAACCCGACGTCCATCAACTGCACCTCGTCCATGAGCCAGAGGGCATCGTGACTAAGAAGCCCAAATTCGATAGGCCAACGGGCACGGCCGGCGCCGTAGCCCCGATTCAAAGCTCGCGACAACAACATGTCCTGGGTGCCGATGATGACCGCAGGAAGCTCGGGGTAAAGGAACCACTCGCCGACGTCTTCGCCTCCCATGGCAACGTGAACAATCGGTCGCATGAGTTCTGGCAGCTTCGCGGCCAGCCCGTTTGCAACTTCCACGGTCTGTTCGACGAGCACGCGCATCGGCAGACACCAGACCAGCCGTCGCGGCCACTGGTCATCAGCCCGGTGCACACGATGAAAGCTCCACGCAGCGAGCACACCCTCGGTTTTGCCCAGCCCGGTGGGAATGCGAATCAACCGATCGCGACAGGCCGGCTCGTTCGCCAGTTCCTGTTGCCACGGGCGCGGCGATTCGTGCCCCGTGAGCTCACTGAAAAATGCGTCAAAGGCTGGCATGGGACGCCGACCGGTTCCGGTATATGGATGGGGTCAGAAGAAATGTGGCCGCGGTCCTAGGACCGCGGAAAATCGGACCCGGTGAAACGACAACCGTCCCAATCAGTGCTTCAATGTGGCCGCAATCGCATGCGACGACTGCGAACACGATCAACTTAACTGAATGGGATGGTATTAGGAAGGGTAGTTGCACATGGCACCCCGATCCATTAAAATTCTGCTCCCATGGCGAACGCTCGCAAGCATGGACGTGAGCCGGCCTGCCGAGTATCCGGCTGCGTGAGCCGAACGCTCGGCCGCCATGCTGTCTTGTTCGAGCGATCATCGCTTCCTCCGACCTAACAGTGGCTGCACTATTTGCCGCCTTGAGCTATATGAACGAGTCATCGTGGACAATTCATGCACAATGTCGTTTCGCAGTTCCTGCGGTTCCAACACCTTGGCGGCTGCCCCGAAGCTGAGGATCCAGGCTTTCACTTCCGTTGTGTTCGACAGTCGGAACTCGACGATGGCGCTGCCGTCGGGCTGTGGCTCGACCCGTTGGCTCGCGTGCATTCGCTTTTCACTCACGTAGCGGGCGGCACTGGGGGCGAAGCGGATGCGCACGTGAACGTCTCCCTTGCCCGAGAAGATGCCGAATGCTCCGTCGGTCAGTGTTGCGGCCTGCGGCTCATCGCGCCGCTGAAAATGAACATCCGTCAGTCCCACGTCGGTCATGCGATCGAGTTTCCAGGTGCGCAGCTCGTCGTGGTCGGGCGAGTTTCCCAGCAGATACAGTGAGCCGCGATGGTCGACGATCCGATACGGATACACGTCGTAGGTGACAGGCTCGGTGGCACGTTGCGATTGGTAGGTCAGGAACACGGCACGTTCTTCTTCGATCGCGATGAACAGCCGATCGAGCATCTCGGCCTTGTCGGCATAGTCGCCTCCGAGTTGCGTGTGGACGATTCGACCGAGCATCGTCTCGACGTACTTCGCGGCGCGCCGGCCAAGCGACGCTTCGATCTTGCAAAACGCCGTCGAGAGAGCCTGATCGACAAACGTGCCCTTGAAGCCGGCAGTCGAGCGGCGGCAGAGATAGAGCGCTAACGCCTCGTCGTAGGCGAACTGCAGCTGTGGCGTATCGGGCTTGACGAGGCTGAACGTCTTGCGGCCGAAATCGCCCGACCGCTCTTCGATCGGAAAGCCCACGCGGCGCAGCACGGCGATGTCGCGCCGGATCGTCTTGTCGCTCATGCCCGTCACGCCGACAAGAGACTTGACGGTGGCGTCGCCATCAGCAGCGATGGCTCGCAGCAAACTCCACTGGCGCAACAGTGGCGAT
Organism: Pirellulales bacterium; assembly: GCA_036272935.1. Taxonomy (GTDB): domain Bacteria; phylum Planctomycetota; class Planctomycetia; order Pirellulales; family PNKZ01; genus DATAXP01. Next base: position 79,097 of record DATAXP010000068.1, read on the forward strand.
GTGCTCTGCATGACCTGCCCGTGCGAAAGAGTTTTTCCACAGACACTCGACGCGCTGCAAAATAGCAGGCTATTTATGCAGGTAAAGTCCCGGTCGGCACGATCTGTCCAACCGAACGTCTGTTCAGAAGAAGTGTCGGCGTTGCGGCTGCCTTAGTTCCGCTGCTCAGAACCTTCCACCAGCGCCGCCATGGGGACTCGCAGCACCCTGGCAATCAGTCGCAGATTCAGCACGCTGACGTTCCTCTCGCCGCGTTCGACGGAGCCGATGAACGTCCGGTGCAGGTCGCATTTTCGGGCCAATTGCTCCTGGGTGTAGCCTCGGGTCTGACGTAGTTGGCGCACGCGCTGGCCCAGATCGCGCAGAAATCGCCGATCGTCGAT
>DATAXP010000069.1:0-2569 GCA_036272935.1 Pirellulales bacterium
TCGTAACCGCCGTAGGCATCGGCTTGCAGGTAGCCGCGGTAGCGCTTCAGAACTCGGCCGGCCCGTCGCGCGCTCGATCCGGCGTGTAGGCGAACACCGTCAGCGGATGTTCTTCATCGCCGACATAATTCCAGAAACGGCCCAGGTACTGGCGCTTCTGATGGGCGTCGCGAACCTTCACCGGCGTATCATCGGAGTGCAAGACTTCGGAGGCCAGCACCTCGTCGATCATCAACCGGTAAAGCGGCTGGCACAGTTCGGCCAGTTGTCGGGCCCAATCGCAGGTTGTCTGTCGTGAGAACCGCACGCCGTGCCGCCCGAAGATCCGCTCCTGCCGATGATAGGGTAGGTGATCGCAGAAGCGACTGGTGAGCAGGTAGGCCAGCAGGCCGGGTCCGGCGCTGGAGCCAGGGATCGGCTGCGGCGGCTTGGCGGCCGTAATCATCTGCCGCTCGGCTGCCTGACCGCCCTCGGCCAAGCCCGGGCGGCGAACGTATTTCTTCTGCACGTGCCGCAACACATATAGGCAGGATGGCTCCCACTCGTACTGCTCGGTCACCTCTTCGCCGATCAGCATCAATTGGCCGCCCGCGGCCAAAGCCTGTTTCTCGGCGTCGTTCAGGTCGTGAACCACGTCGCGACGCTCGAGCGTGTCTGGCTTCTTGCGTCGACCGCGGCCACGCTTGGTAGAGCTCGATTTCGAAGTCTCGGTTGCGGGCTGTTCGACGACCGCCGGCTCGCCGCCTTGCTTCTCGAACAGCGGCAACTGCTGCGGGTCGACCTTCTCGCTGGTGCGGCCATACATCTTGCGCACCAGCAGATCCATGTGGTGCTCCAGCTTGGCAATCCGCCGATCGCGTTCGTTGAGCGTTTCGACCAACTGCACGACCAGCGACTTCAAGACGCCCACATCCGCGGGCAACTGGTCGGGATCGACTTTCAGGGGAACGTCCGTGCTCATCACCTCTCGTTGATCGTAGAGCACGAAAGGTTACGCAAAAAACTCTGCGTTGCTCACGCCAGTCGCCTGTAACGCCGCGCGCGACGCACGCTGGCCAGATCGACGCCTTCCAAGAGCATGGCGAAGTCGGCCGCGGAAATCGTCATGCTGAGCTGGCCTTCGCGTGCCGTTGGGAAAGAAAAACTTCCAGCCTCCAGCCGCTTATAAAACAACGCCCAGCCATCGCCGTCCCACCAGAGCAGCTTGACGCGATCGCCTCGTCGGCTGCGGAACACGAACAACTGGCCCGAGAGTGGGTCAAGACGCAACGTATCGCGCACGACCGCGGCCAGCGTGTCGACTCCCTTGCGCATGTCGGTCGCGCCCACGCACAGGAAGATCTTGATCTGCTTGGGCACGTTCAGCATGGCCGGCGCTCCAGCACGTCGAGCACGGCCGGCAATTGATCGATCGTCACCAATAGCCGCACGCCGCGCTTCAACCGAACGGTCAACTTCTGCGGCCGCTCCATCGAAGTAGCCGGCGGCAGCGCGACCTTCACCGGCAGCAGCCGCACGCGCTCGTTCGGGCGTGACACGCGCGTGCGTGGCTGATCGCGACGCTTCAGTTCACGCCGCCAGCCATAGAAGGAGGGCTCCGAAACGCCGTGCTCGGCACACCACTGGCGTACGGTCGTCCGTTGCGGATCAAACCCCTGCACGATCGTTCGCCAGAAATGTTCTTTCGCCAGGCTTCGTCCCGCTCCTCGCCGCTTGCTCATAACCGGTCTCCGAAGTGTCGTCCTCAGACGCCTTCAGATTACCAACGCTAGCAAGACGGGTCGGGCCGGACGCTTACGATTGGTCTACCGTTATCCCGGACCCCGTTATCCCAGCCGCCCTCGCTTGCTGTATGGCACGCGCCATGTCGCTAGATTTAATTTCCCCTCCCATATCGCCTCCATCCCGATGATTACTTGATTATCACCTATACGCTTGTTGTATGCACATTCCAACGATAGCACGCCGTGGTTAACAAAGGGTTAACGGCTGTGCCGAGATTCGGAGGAGCACAGTGCGAACAGGACACGCAAGCGCACACCAGAGGTGCCCACTCGCAGATAGCACAGCGGAGGTAAGTCGCTTCTGGATTTCAATCATACGGCCTTGTGCTCGTGCCGAATACGTCCCGCATGGACACCTGCGGTGCTGTGCTTTTCGCAGACACGGCGGGGGTGAATCCCCCGTCCGTCAAGGATCGGGACCACGCGACCTCTGCGGCTTCCTCCCCGATCTTCCGCGCTCCCAAAACCTCGCTTGTGCAGACCGGGTGCCCCTCCGCGCCGGTCGTCCTTGACCGACTCCCCCCTGACCATTCGGGCTTTCGCCCCCTTCCGCCGAAAAACGCTGTTCGCGTTTCGCGTAAGGGAGATTTACCACGACGGTCAGGCACAAACCTACGATGACCTCGCGTAGCGATTAGGCCATTCTCTAACGCCATCATGCCGCGACCCGCTGGTCATCGCGGCTCCATAAAAAGTCACCGGCTCCGAGCGTCGGCACGGCCTGCGCTCGGCTGCATTATCCCAGGCTCTACCACGCGACCGCCGTACCTGGCGGACGGCGGTTT
>DATAXP010000070.1:0-125393 GCA_036272935.1 Pirellulales bacterium
TTGGCAGGCGGCCGAGGATGATGCCGCGAGCGCGGCGGGCGATTTGTGCCTCATGGCCGGTACCTGGTACGGCGGCACGATCCGGTTCTATCGCGACAACACGCTCAAGAATATCGTCACGATCACCAACGCCGATATCACGGGCGCCAACGACAATGCCAACAGCTGGAGCGCCGGCGCGCAGGAGCAGGACGGCAGCTCCACGGCGGTCGCCGCGGCCAGCGACCTGGCGGAAATCCTGATCTTCAACCGCGCGCTCGGCGAGTCCGATCTGGTCAAGCTGTTCCACTGGGCAAGCTCCCTGTACGAAGGCAATCCTTCAAGCAGTTCGTCGAGCTCGCCGCCACCAAGCTCGAGTTCCTCGCACCATCCGAGTTCGAGTTCCTCGCAACACTCCAGTTCCCACCACCCGAGTTCATCGCACTCCAGTTCACATCAGCCGTCCAGTTCGTCGCATCATCCAAGCTCCAGTTCGTCGCACCACTCCAGTTCTCATCACAGTTCATCGCACTCGGGCTCGACGAGTTCGAGCAGTTCATCCGGCGCGGGGATGCGGCTGTGGCTACGGGCCGACGAGGGACTTTATCAGGACACAGGCGGCAGCGTGCCGGCCGTGGCCACTGGCGACCCGGTCGCGCTGTGGCGCGACCAGAGCGGCCAAGCCAATGACGTGACCCAACCGCTTTCAGGCCAACAGCCCCTGTTGCAGCTCAGCCAGCTGAACGGCCAGCCAGCCGTGCGTTTCGACGGCGTCGACGACTTGCTTGTCGTGGCCGACAACGCTGGACTGCGCTTTAGCACCATCACCGCCATGGCCGTGGTGCGCGTGCTGGGCGACGGGACCGGAACCGCTGCCTTCGTGACCAAGAACGGCAACACTTCGGCCGACGCTGCGAGTTACCAGTACGCCGCCTTGCGTTACGGGGGCCACGATGTCACGCTCAGCTTGTACATCGGCGGCTGGGGAGACAACGATAGCCAGACCGGCATCAACGACGGCGCGTTTTATTACCTGCTCGCCCGCTACGACGGCACGACGGTCCAGCACGAGCTCAACGGACAACCTGACGGGCAAACCAGCCCCGGCGGCCCCCTGGCCACGACCACCGGCTCCTTGCAAGTCGGCGGCTACAATGCCTCGTTCGCCTCCGCCGCGTATCTGTACGGCGACCTGGCCGAGCTGCGCCTGTGGGACCGCTCGCTCAGCGACGGAGAGATCGCTACGCTCAACAGCTACGTCCTGGGCGCTTACGGCCTTGGCTCCGGCGGCGGCTCCAGCTCTTCACAGCCCTCCAGCTCCCAACACAGTTCGTCGCAGCACTCGAGTTCCCATCATTCCAGTTCGTCGCACTCGAGCTCCCATCATTCGAGCAGCTCGAGCAGTTCCACCAGCAGCACGTCCACAAGCTCGCAATCGACAAGCTCCGGCTCGGGAGAACCAAGCAGCAGTACCAGCGGCGCTCCTTCCAGCTCATCAAGCAACCCGTGCGATAAGTGCAAGATCGTTTGGGCAGATGGCACCGAAATCACGACGGGCGATGACGGAAACAATCGCGTCTTGCCGGGCCAAAACATTAGGCTCACGGTGACCTGTGATCGGGAAACTGAAATCCAAGCCATCAATTGGAACATTGGGGGGTCGACGTTCAAGTCGTACACGGTCACTCAAGACGCTGGAACACTTGATACGAATGTTGACCTCAGCGCAGATCCGCTGGAATTCTATTGGGCTGACGCGGGAGAGCTGACTGTCGGCGCCACGGTTACGCTTGCCGACGAGGACCAACCGTGCGATCAGATTTCGGCGACATTTAACGTAATTGATCCTCGCGATGGTGTATCGTTTCCAGTCGGAAACGATCCGCCAATTTACGGCCAAGCAGAGGCGATCCCACCGGGTGAACCCACAGCGAGAATCCAGTTCGGAAATCTTCCTAACGAGCCGAACAATGAAGGGATTTACTTCCGTGCGTCGGTAGCGACGCCGCCCGGGTTCGGGCCAGACGACGGCTTTGGCCCATCATATTGGCTGTTCGCGCAGCTTGTGTTAGAGGCGACCACGACGATGGACAGCAACGCGCCGCCGACGTGCTCATCACACAACACTAAGGGTCCCTACGACCTCGACGGGTTTCCCTATTCCATTAATTCCTTCCCCGGAACTCCGCCGTTTACGGCAGGCGCGGGCGAATTTCAAGTCAGTGATTCGCCGGCCATTGAGATCGACGGCCATTTTCAGATCAATGATTACCGCTCCTACCAGATGTATCTCATGTTTTTGCCACCAACGACTAAATACGGTAGCGCGAATGGAAGCGCTTGGGTGGTTTTGAAGCGTGTCGATTGGTGGTTCGAGTATTGCGCGGCCGGGGTGCGTGGAGACGTTTGGGCGGTCTCCGACCGCGACCAGTTCGCGACACCTTGGTTCGATCACGTAATTCACCCACAGTGGACAAGTTACTGGAAGCCCCTTACGGACGCGCCTGCAGGCTGCCTACCGGCATGTAGTGGCAATCCTTCGTCCAGCAGCTCGACGAGCCCAACGTCTACCGATGTCGGCCACGGCTTTCAACGTTAGGAGAATGCAAGATGCCAAGACAAGCGGCTTCAACCCTCGTACTGATATACGCGGCGCTTTGTGGCGCTGCACCGGAATCCGCACCTTCCAAAGGAGACGATATGATGGTTTCCGCCACAGCAAAGGGCGGCGGATGGAGTGTGTTAATCAAGCTACCGAGGAACAGTGGCGGTGACGAGACCGCCGAGCTTTCGGTGACCTTAAGGAATGAGGGAGCGAAACGGCAGATGGCCGGTGCCCACGAATTGCCGGGGATATGCCGCGCGGCGCTAATCGCTAAAGATGGCCGCCCGTGTCGCTTCACCCCGATTGGTCGGTACGTACTTGGTGACGCACTGCGGGTCGGAAGCGGGTCGCTCGGCATCATCGAGCCGGGGAAAGAGCATACATGGCGGACCGATCTCACACGTTGTTTCGAATTTTCGACCGGCGAGTTCGAGCTGCAGTTCTCGATCGAGCTTCCGCCAATTGAACCTGGGCCCGCCGTAGTCATAAAGCTCCCGCCGGTTAAGTTTCATCGCCTCGGCTAACGTAGATTTGCAACACGTGCGTCCGCCCGCCGCAAGTGCGTTCTGTATGAACCACCTCTGCGTCATTGGGTTTCCGTCGAAGGTGGGTGGAGCGGATACGGAGTTGGATCATCAGATTCACTGCTGGCAGGCGCTCGGCTTGCAGGTTCACCTGATCCACACTGCGCCGCTCGACGCCAACTTGCAGGCGATGCGGATGGAAGATCGCGGCTGCGTGATCCACGAGCCGCGTGATTGGCGGGCGTGCCGCGGTATGCACGCCATCTCGTACTGCAACGGCGAATTCCTCAAGCATCTGCCCGAGATCAAAGAGCATGCCCGCAGCACGACGTTCGTCAACTGCATGACCTGGCTGTTCGACGCCGAGCTCGCCGCCCATCGCCAGGGGCTGATCGACCAGTTTGTGTATCAGACCGACCACGCGCTGGCGAAAGTCAAAGATCGGCTCATCGAGGCCAACCCGCGCTTCCGGCCGTTCAAGGTGCGGCCCTACTTCCACGCCGCCGATTTCCCGTTCATCGGCGAGCGGCCGCGGGACCGTTTTCGTTTCGGCCGGGTGAGCCGCGAGGATGCCGACAAGTTTCACCAGGCACAGCTTTGGGTGTACGAGACCATGACCGCGCCCGTGCTGAAGGAAGGCATAATCTTGGGGATCAACGACCGCATCCGCCAGAAGGTCGGCACCGAGCCGAACTGGATCAAGGGCTATGCCGCCGGCGCGATCCCCGCGCGGCAGGTGTACGCCCACAGCGATTGCATCATCCAGATGAGCGACACGTACGAGAACCTGCCACGCGTGGCGTTCGAGGCGATGTCGAGCGGCAGCGTGCTCGTGGTCGACGACCGCGGCGGCTGGCGCGAGGTGGTCGAGCATGGGCAGACTGGCTATCTGTGCCGCGACCAGCGGGAGTTTGTGTATTACGCCTCGCGCGCGGCGTTCGAGCATGAGGAGCGCCGGCAGATGGCGGCAGCGGCTCGCGACCTGCTGGAAACACAATGGGGCCTGGAACAGGCCAAGGCGGGCTGGAGCGAGCTCTTTTGCCAGCTCGATTGACCGCGCAAGGCCACCAATGCGGCCTCTACGTCTGTGGCGCCAATCTTGGCAACGCGTCAACGTGCCTAATCGGAAATCGCCGGCATCTCATTGCCGGTGGTTGGTGCCAGCAGTATATTCAGCGGCACGCTCGCTGCGCCAGGTTCGGGAAAGTGGCTGGCGGGGCGCTAGAGTCACATCCCTTCAAGGGCGGGGCGAGGGCTTCGCTGCCGCGATCTGCGGCGCCTTCTCTGCGCGATCGAGACAGGTCCCTTGGTGAAAGGAGCCGTCCGTGCCGGAATACACGCAGGCCAACCGGGCCTTGCAGATCACCACGCCCTTGGGCGCCGATGAGCTGCTGATCACCGGGCTCGATGGGCGCGAAGCGCTCTCGGAGTTGTTTCACTTCGAGCTGGAGCTGCTGGCCGAGAACCGCCAGGAAATCGCCTTCGACAAACTCCTGGGGCAAAAGGCGGTCGTGTCGCTCGATACCGGCGACGGCAAAAAGCGCTACTTCGCTGGGATCATCAGCCAATTCAGCCAGGGTAAGCGCGATGCGGAAATGACGCGCTACAAGGCCGAATTCGTGCCGCAACTTTGGCTGTTGACGCTGCGCCGTCAGAGCCGGATTTTCCAGCACCTGAGCGTGCCCGATATTCTTAAGCAGGTGCTCACGGGGCTGAACGTAACCTACGAGATCACTGGCACCTTCCAGCCGCGAAATTACTGCGTGCAGTACCGCGAGTCGGATTTCGATTTCGCCAGCCGGCTGATGGAAGAAGAAGGCATCTACTACTATTTCCGGCACGACGCCGACGGGCACACGTTGGTGCTGGGCAACTCGTCGCTTAGCAGCCGCGAGGTTTCGCCCGGCAAAGTCATCTTCGAGGAAAGCACCAGTCAAACGCAGTCGCCCGCCGGCATCACCGTGTGGAACAAGACACAGCAAGTGCGCCCCAGCAAGTACACGCTGTGGGACCATACCTTTCAGCTTCCGCAACACAATTTGGAAGCGAGCCGGACCATCGCCGAAGGCCAGGCCGTCGGCAAGGTGACGCACAAACTGAAGCTGCCCGCGACCGATGCCCTGGAAGTGTACGACTACCCGGGCGCCTACGCGCAGCGCTTCGACGGCATCGGCCCCAGCGGCGCCGAGCGGCCGGCCGACGTGCAGAAAATCTTCGAAGACAACGTGCGGACCGCGAAAATCCGCATGGAGCAGGAAGCCGTGCCGGGCCTGTTCGTCCGCGGCGTCAGCGATTGCCGCCAGTTCATGAGCGGCCACAAGTTCACACTCAGCCGCCATTTCAACGGCGATGGCGCCTACCTGCTCACCGGCGTCGAGCACAGCGCCCGCACTGCCGACGACTACCGATCGGGTAGCACCGGCACGTTTCAGTATCAGAATCGGTTCACGTGCATCCCGGCGGAAGTGCCGTTCCGGCCCCAGCAGGTAACGCCCAAGCCGGTGATCACGGGCATGCAGACGGCACTGGTGGTGGGCATGCCCGGCGAAACATTGTTCTGCGATAAATACGGCCGTGTGAAGGTGCAGTTCTTCTGGGACCGCCAGGGCAAGAAGAACGCCGACAGTTCCTGCTGGGTGCGGGTCGGCCAGACGAGTGCCGGCCAGGGGTTCGGTACGGTGAACTTGCCGCGCATCGGCCACGAGGTGATGGTCGCTTTCTTGGAAGGCGATCCCGATCGGCCGATCATCGCTGGCGTCGTCTACAACGCCGACAATATGCCTCCCTACAAATTGCCCGACCACCGCACCTACAGCGGCCAGGTGCACCGCAGCCATGGCGGCGTGGCCAAGAACGCCAGCGAGATCCGCTTTCAGAACGACCTGGGCAGCGAATTGCTTGTCATGCACGCCGAAACCGATGCGCTGCAACAGGTCGAGAACAACCATCTCGTGCAAGTTGGCAACATACAGCGCCAGGAGGTGGGCAAGTTCTATCACATCAAAGTTGGAAAGCCTGTCAACGTGAATCAGGGTGCGGTCGGCATCGCATCGTCGGCTGCGGGTTCCGGCGCGGGAGGCGGAGGCGGCGGGCAACCCGGTCCGACGGGAACGGCGCCTGGAGATACAGGGCCGGACACTACCACCTTGCCCGACGGCACCGAGGACGACATCTATGACAAAGGGCCCGGTCTACAGACCGACATCGAGGGCCATAACGTGACGAATATCACGGAGGATGACCATTACTGGTGTGGCGGGAGTAGCTTCACCGAGATCGACGGCTCCGACGTGTATGTGTGTGTCGTGTCTCAGGATAGTGTGGTAACGGGAGCCGTGAATTCGTACGAGTCGAGCTTGATCGACGTGGTTGGCGGCCCCAAGATGGAATACTCGGGAATCATTCACGTCGACCTCGCGCTGTTGAAAGTGAACGACGATGGAATGTCGACCAATTTTTCGTGGCTGAAGTTGTTGACGCTCGGTTGATGGCGACCGGCATCGCGCATGACCTCGATACCCACTGGCCCTCCCACTTCCAATCCAATGGTCTTGAACTGGCAGCCGAGCGTGCCAATTGCTGATCTCGAGGACTTCTGTCTCGAGATTGGCATGGGGCGGACCGCCAAGTTGTACTTGCGACCGGCCATCACGCCGCGGCAATATTTCGCGCGGCTCCTGGTTCACAATGAGCCCGGCGACGCCGTCCGCTTTCAAATTCATTCGCTCCCGAAACGGGAAGCGGTGTGGTGGGCCTGCTTGTGCCTGCGCTCGGTGGCCGATCCAATGCGGAAACCCAAGCAGGCCGAGGCCCTCAAGGCCGTGGTCCGCTGGGTGCTCGATCCGAGCGAGGAACATCGCCAGGCGGCGGGCAAGGCGGGCAAGGCTGCCACGTTCGGCACCGCCGTCGGCGCGATCGCGATGAGCGTGTTCTTCAGCGGCGGCAGCATCATGCCGCCGGGTGAGAAGGAGATTCCGCCCGATCCTCTGCTCACCGCGAACATCCTTTCGGGCACAATCGTCGGTCTGATCGGCGAAGTTCCCCCCGACAAAGCCAAGGCAACCCTGCTGAGCTTCATCGCACTGGGAATCGGCGTCGCCGTCGGAAAATACCCGTGGACGCGCAAAGCCGACGAGTCACAACGCAGCGCAGCATCGCAACCCTATTCGCCATCGAGCGCCCAGAGGCGCTAAGACCGCCCCGCCAGACCGACCAAAGGAGTTCACCCATGCCGATGCCCGCAGCCCGAATGGGAGATATGCACGTCTGTCCCATGGTGACGGTCCTCGTGCCGCACGTCGGCGGTCCTATCCTGGCGCCGTGCGCTCCGAACGTGCTCATCGGCGGCCAGCCGGCAGCACGCATGGGCGACATCGTTCTGTGTGTCGGCCCGCCCGACGTGATCGCGATGGGCTCGCCACTGGTGCTGATCAACGGCCAGCCGGCCGCTCGGATGATGGACATCACTGCCCACGGCGGCATGATCGTGCTCGGCATGCCCACGGTGCTCGTCGGCCCGTAATTGCCTCGTTCTATTTTTCAGTGAGGTGCCCCCGATGGAATCAGAAACCCTAACCAGCGAAGTTTCCGCGCCGCTGCGTGCCCTGCCGTCCGGTCGCTCGGTCGTCTTGAAGCTCGGCGACGGCTGCGAACAACTCGAAGTGCGCTCGCCCACTGGCGATGTCGAAGTGTGCATCACGCTCTCCGATCAAGGAGCCACGGTCCGGTTGCGCGGCGGCGAGCTCCAGATGCAATCCCCCGATGCCGTCTCCCTGAACTGCCGCCGGCTCGATGTCATCACGGCCGAAGGCACTGCCTTGGCCAGTGGCGGCGATGTGCTCATCACTGGCCGCGAGATGTGTGTCAAAACTGAGAACGACATTCGCCTGAACGGCAGCCTCATTCATCTCAACTGTTAGCTTCGCTGTGCACTCATGGCCGTAGCCGCGCATTTGGATTTGCCCTACGAACGCCAGGCGCATTCCACGCACATGTGCGGGGCGGCTGCCCTGTGCATGGTGTATCGGTCGTTCGGCATGACCTGTTCGCAGGATGAAATCTGGCCAGCGATCGCCGCGCCCCCCACGTCCGGCCGCTCGCGCGCGCTGACGCATTTGCTGTGTGCCGAAGCTGTGCGACGCGGGTTGGCCGCGATGACACTTCAGGTTCGCGATGCGCTGGGGCTACTGTACGCAGCCTTCGAACAAGATGTACGCGTGATTGTGCACCACCGTCAGAGCCTGAACGCCTGGTGGGGGCACTACAGCGTGCTTGTGGGCATGGATGAGGAGAACATTGCCCTCCACGATCCCTGGCTCGGCCCGGCGAGATGCTTGGATCACGCCGCATGGCTCAAGCTGTGGCGTCCAGGCCGAGACAATCGCGAAGTGCGTGGAAACCTGGCGGTGTTGATCGCACAAGGCAAGGCCGAGTTGCTGCACTGCCGAGTGTGCCAGCGCCGCCTGCCGCAAAAGTTCCCCTGCCCGCAATGCCGGAAAGAGATTCCGTTGCGGCCTGGCGTCATGCTGGGTTGCGTCGACTCCCACTGTCCGGCACGGACCTGGGACCGGCTATTCTGCCCTTGGTGCGACGCCGAGCTGGATCGAGTGGAATGATTCAGTAGGCCATTCATCTTGTGAGGAATCAATCATGTATGGAATGAATGCAGAGCAAAGGGCCTTTTACGAGGAGAAGAAACAGCAACTCGAAAAGCGCAAGACCGACGCCGAGAACATGCTCAAGCGCCTCCGCGGCGAGGAAATACCCAGCGACAAGGAGGTCGAGGGTGATCTCGACCTGGTGCCGGCAAAGTTCGAAGCGGAGCACACTTTGCCGCCGCAGCGGGTCGACGAGCTCGTGGGGCTGTTGCTCGCCGTTGTCGAGCAACAGCAGCCCCGACGAACGGCGTAGCCGACGGCCCGTTGGCTTTGCGCTCGCCTTGCGATTATCCTAACGGTATCCGTTTAGAATACAGTTCCGTCGCGACGCACCGCGAGCAGCATCCTCATGAGTTCAATGCACGCCCTGGGTCTGGGGGACGGCAACCCCGAGCCGTTCAAGATTCGTTTCGCCGAGCGCATGGAGCGGCTGCCGCCGTACCTGTTCGGCCGCATCAACGCGCTGCTGCTGCACAAGCGCCGCGCCGGCGACGACGTGATCGACATGGGAATGGGCAACCCCAGCGAGCCGCCGCAAGATCTGATCATCGAAAAACTAGTCGAGGCAGCACGCGATCCACGCAATCACGGCTACAGCCAATCGATCGGCATCCTGAACCTGCGCCGCGAGGTGGCTGGCAAGTACTACCGCAAGTACGGTGTTCGGCTCGACCCCGAGCGCGAAGTCATCGGCACGCTCGGCTCGAAGGAAGGCTTCAGCCACCTGTGCCTGGTGCTGATGGGCCCCGGCGACACGGCCATCGCCCCGGCACCGTACTTTCCGGCGCACGTGTACGCGGTGACGCTGGCCGGCGGCAACTGCATCACGCTCGACGTGACGAACTCGGAAAAGTTCCTCTCGAATGTCGCCTACACCTGCGAGCACCTCACGCCGCGGCCGAAGCTGCTGATCTGCAACTACCCACACAATCCGTCAACGGTCACGGTCGATCCTGAATTCTGGGTCGAGGTGGTGAAGCTCGCCCGCCGCTACGGCTTCATGGTGATCAGCGACATGGCGTATGCCGACGTGGCGTTCGATGGCTACACGCCGCCGAGCTTCCTGGCCGCGCCCGGGGCGCTCGACGTCGGCGTCGAATTCACCACGATGAGCAAGGGCTACAACATGGCCGGCTGGCGCGTCGGGTTCTGCGCCGGCAACAGCGAGATCGTCCGCGCCCTGGGGACGATCAAGGCCTACTACGACTACGGCATGTTCCAAGCCATTCAGATTGCAGCCATCGTCGCCCTGCGCCACGGCGAGGCGGCGGTCGAAGCCCAGGCGGCAATCTATCAACGCCGCCGAGACGTGCTGTGCGAAGGGCTACGGCGCATCGGCTGGACGATGGAAACGCCGCGCGCCGGCATGTTCGTCTGGGCCAAGATTCCCGAGCCGTGGGCCAGCCAGATGTCGAGCATCGACTTTGCCATGAAGCTGCTCGAAGAGGGAGATGTCGCCGTCAGCCCCGGCACGGGCTTCGGCCCCGGCGGCGAAGGCTTCCTGCGCATGGCCATGGTCGAAAACGAGAATCGCCTGCGCCAGGCCGTGCGCAACATCGGCCGCGCCCTGCACGCCGAGCCGCAAGGCGCGCCGGAAGTGGCAACGGCCGCGCCGATGTAGTACGAGCCTGCGAGCTCTCTGAATCCTTCTCCCTCGGGGAGAAGGTGGCCGAAGGCCGGATGAGGGCGAAGGAAAGATGGTCGATCTCGAATCGGCATGCCCGGGGAATGTCGTCCGCATTCGGGCACGCTCGATCATCGATTGGAAGCGTGTGCTCCCCCCTCACCTAGGTCGCCTAACCTGGGACATGCGCCGAGCTACCGGGGCGTTAACACGCCCCGCTCGCCTCGGAGCGCTGACTGGCATGGTCGGGAGACCATGCCAAACGGGAGCGGAGAGTATCTTGGCCATGCCTTCCCGTGACAACGACATTTACGAGTATCTCACCGCCGCAGGAGTCGCGTGCTCACGGCTTACGGACTCTGCGCGCGTTGAGGCTGAGGCAAATTGGCGGCGGACGTACGGCCGGGCGTTCTGTGGCCGCCCGCGACTGAAGCACGGTGCCCGCGCCGAGCACGAGTACATGCGCCAACCGTGCGATCATTATCAGATTGTGCCGTTCTCGGCCAAGGTGGATGGCCTGCCGGTTCATGTGGTCGGCCGAGCGATCGACGCATACGACTGCAGTGGCCCGCTTGTCCCTTTACAAGTATTCCACAACGCGGAGTTCTTCGTGTGCCCGTCGGATCTGTCCTGGACGATGGTACACACGCATGAGGACCATGCACTCGGCGGCCCCTATTTCCTCCGAGCCGAGTGGGTACGCGACGGTTGACCAGCGATCCTACCTGACGCCGCGCACCACCGGAGCACAAATGGCGTCGAACGTCGACCGGCAGGAACCGGTTGTAGCTACCATCTTCTTCTTTTCGCCTTTTTCGTCCTTTCGTGATCTCCGTTGCTGGCCTACTTCCGCGCTCGACAATTGGCGGCGATCTTGTTGAAATGTGCCGCAGTCGATGGCGGCCGGGAGCGGTTGAAGGACGGCCATGAAAAGTTCGTCGAGGCGACAAGCGCGGCATCGGCGGCCCGAGTTCTTGGGGCCGTGAACGATGCTCGCCAATGCGGCATGGGGCCGTGAGCTTCGACAACCGCTCCGTCGGCCGTGCGGTGCAGTGAAGTGTTCTGCGCAAACATTTCATTGCTACCGTGCGACCGAAGAGTATTTCGCTTCTGGCAGGGCGTGCCGCCAATATCGAGCGTTCCGGAGGACCGTGCGTGATCAATCGGCGATCGGCGGATGACGAAACGGTTGAAGCGGACCTCCTACCACGAGGATTTCATCCCAGGCAGTCGGCGCGGTTTCCCCGAGGGAAAACCAACGGCATTGGTTGTAGCCGGTCTCCCGACCGTGCTACATCCGGGTGGAATGGTCAGGAGACCATTTCACAACGGGTCGAACCAAGGTCGTCCGCCTGTGGCCGAGGCATTTCTTAACCCCCATCAAGAACGCCTCGGCCACAACGAGCGGGCCCGGCGTCCAAACGGTTGTTCGTTCCAGCGAGCCGCAGCGCGGCCCATGTGTCGCGCTGCGCTCTTTTTTTTGTTCACTCCCTTCGTGTCCTTCGTGCCTTTGCGTTCCAAAACAACCACCAAGACACAAAGGACACGAAGATGTACGGGGTTCGTCCGTCATCCGTGTTTATCAGTGTTCATCTGTGGTTTCTTGCCCGCCGTGCTCGCAACTTCCCGGTGCAAGCTCGGGGGGATATAATGCTGCCGCGACGTGCGCGCATAAAAAAAGAGGGCCCTCGTTCGCCGGGACGGGGACCCTCACAGGCTGTCCAGGTTCTGCATTGCTGCTCGACCCAGAGACCCACAGCCGTAAGTAGCTATCGGGATGCCGGCGCAACGGACTTTAACGACGTGGCCAACGGCGCACGGCATTGCCATAGATGCCTCGTGGATGCAACGGCGGCGCTGGCCACCGTGACGCAACGAACCACACGCTGCATGAATGAATCTTGCCGGTTCAGCCGGCTTTTTTTGTAAGGAAAGGGCTGATGGCCTCCCAGACGGCAAAGTTAGCGCTCGAAGACGGCACGGTGTACACAGGCGTCGCCTTTGGAGCGGTAGGTGAAGTCGACGGCGAAGTCTGCTTCAACACCTCGATGACCGGCTACCAGGAAATCATCACCGATCCCAGCTACCGCGGGCAGATCGTGGTGATGACGTATCCCGAGATCGGCAACTACGGCATCAACGCCGAGGATATGGAAAGCGGCGGGCCGCATCTGGCGGGCTTCGTCGTTCGCGAGCTCAGCCGCCGGGCCAGCAATTTTCGCTCGACGGAAACGCTCGACGACTATCTCAAGCGGAATAACATCGTTGCCATCGAAGGGATCGACACCCGGGCGCTCGTGCGCCGAGTGCGCAGCTCCGGGGCGATGCGCGGCGTGCTATCGACGACCGACCTCGATGATGCCAGCCTGGTGGCCAAGGCCAAGGCCAGCCCAGGACTCGTGGGACGCGACCTGGTGCGCGAAGTGATGCCCAGCCAATCGCGCAACTGGGACGAACGGTTGAACCCGCTGGCAAAGCTCGATCCGGCAGTCGCTTCGGCCGATGCTGCTACCACGTCGCCGCATGTGGTTGCCGTCGACTACGGCATGAAGTGGAACATCCCCCGGCATCTGGCAGAGATGGGTTGCCGAGTGACGGTCGTCCCAGGCACGTCGACAGCCGACGAGATTCTGGCCCTGAAGCCCGATGGCGTGTTCCTGTCGAACGGCCCCGGCGATCCCGAACCGTTGGGCTACGCAGTCGAGGCGATCCGCGGCGTAATCGGCAAGAAGCCGGTGTTTGGCATCTGCCTGGGGCACCAGCTGCTATCGCTGGCGCTAGGGGCCAAGACATTTAAGCTGAAGTTCGGACACCGCGGCGCGAATCAGCCGGTGATGAATCACGAAACCGGCCAAGTGGAAATCACGTCGCAGAACCACGGATTCGCCGTCGCCGAGGATGCGCTGCCCGAGTGCGTCACGGTCACGCACCGCAACCTCAACGACGGTACGATCGAAGGCATCCGCCACCGCGAGCTGCCAGCGTTCAGCGTCCAATACCATCCCGAAGCATCGGCCGGTCCGCACGACAGCACGTACTTGTTTAGCCAATTCAAAGAGATGATGGTGGCCCAACGGTAGCTGGGGCGGGTTGACGGTCGATCGGCATTCGGCTTGGTCATGTTGCTCATTCTCCCAGTAGCACTCGAATCACTTCCATCACGTTGACCGCCAGGGCCGGATTGCGAATCTGGTCGCCTTCGACGCAGTCCTGCCACAATCGCATCGCGTGGCGGATGTATTGGGCCAGCGACGGTTCGATCAACTCGGGCCCTAGCTCGACGAGCACCTCGGGCCAAAGCCGTCGCAGGGCTTCGAGCGCCTCGGGCCGGCCGGCAATCGCCTCGAACACCGTGTCGTCGAGCACTTCCAGACGCGCGATCGCCTCGGGGCACTCGACGCCGAGCGCTTCACTGGCAGAACCGAGATCGTCGTCATCATCGCTGGCCAAGTGCCAATCGGCAGGCAGGTCCCAAGCCGCGATCGAAGCCGGTTCGCGCGGATGGGGACCGTCGCCACGGCGCCATCCATTGTTCGGATCAGTAGGAAAGGCCGCGCTCATCGCGATCCCTCCCGGACCACAGCCGTTGCGTTCCTAGGCGGCGGGGCGATGTCCACGTGCAACTCATGTTGAATTTGTTCGAGTTGCGACAGCACCATCGCCAGCACCGGATCGTCGGCGTCGGTCGCTAACGCGGCCTGGGCTTCGATGGCCTCCGTGCGATCGGCCAAGACGTTGCGTCGCTCGATCGCTGCACGCAACCGGGCCAGCTCGTTGCGCCATGCGGTGTGATCACCGGCCTCGCTTTCGGCCAAGCGCTTGCCCAGCTCACGCAGCTCGCTCAGAAGCCGTGATCGTTCGTCCCTCAGCTCTGCAATTTGCTTGCGCATGCTGGGTTCAAAATGTCCTTTCGTCTCGGCAAGCCGATGCTGCAACTTGAGCAGTTGCCGCTTGGTTCGCGCCAGCTCACGGCGCGCGGTGTTCAATTCCAACGCAACCTGCACGAGCTGCGCGTTCTGCTGCCGCGCGGCGGCCAATTGCTCGCCGAGCCGGCGGCACTGCGCGGCATCGCGCGCGGTTTCGGCTCCCGGCTCCCCGTTGAGAATCGCATCACCATCATCGCTCGAGGCGGGCCGCTCGGCATGAAGCTGGGCACGAACTTCGGCCAGACGGCGCGCCTCCTGCTGGGCGTGCAGCACGCCGCGCTCGGCCGCCTCGCGCAGCGATTGCAGCCGCTCGAACGATCGATCGAGCCGCTCGCGCGACGCGGCGGCCTCGCGTTCACGCTCGTCGACGGCACGCTCGCGCAGCGCGAGCGCCGCGCGCAGCTCGTCGAGCTGATCGAGCCGTTGGCTCACGAACTGCGCAAAGCGATCACCCGCCGCGCGCAGCTCGGCCAGCGAGCGGCGCGCCGGCTCAAACGCCGGCAGCGAGGCAGATTTCGACGTTGCCGTTACCACGTAGTGGCCCGGAGAATAAAACGGAGACAAGAAGCTGCCGCCGCAACACCGCCTGGGAGGTCGCAACGGTTCGTCGTTCGCCCAGCACCGCCGCCAAGAACAGGCAGCCGTGCAGGGCATTATCGCGCGGCCGTGAGACGAGTTCGTGGCCGCAGCAGAAACGTAGCTCGCGATCGCCCGGCAAGCAAACTGCACTCTCGCAACGTCACTCGGCGGGCACTGCAAGCGTCACAGCCGTCAGCATCGATCGTTTGGTTAGCGATGTTGAGATTTGGCAGCATTCGCTAAGTGGCGACCTATGCTTTGTTTAGGAACCGATTGTCGGCTTGTGGGCTCGCAAGGGCCTTGCAACGACGCCCCCGGACGATCAAGCTTGGTGCCAGATGTCCTGGCCGAAGAGCCGGCGCGTCCAAGTGATTCGACAGGAGACCAATGCAATGAAGACTTTCGCTTACAAACTGGCCGCGGTGCTCGTCGTGGCGACGCTGGCGATTGCCGCCACCGACTCGGCCCAGGCCCGCTTGCTTGGCCGTCGTGCGCAGGCCGGCGACGAACTGTCCCCGTCGGATGTGACGCCGGGCGCGGGCGGACCAATGTTCCGCCTTTCGCCGGTCGCTCCGGGAGTGTCGATCGGCAATGCTCCGCTCACGGCGACTCCGGTGTTCTACGACCCGGCCACACTCGAGCCCGGCTGTGCGGCGCCGGTTCCTTGCTGCTGCCCGACGCCGTGCATTGAGTACCGCCACCGCGGACTGTGCAAGGTGAAGTGCTGCCTGCCGCCGATTCAGACCAGCCTGTGCGTGATGGACCCCTGCACCTGCTGCCCGGTGAACATCCCGGTTTGCTTGCCGGGCTGCTGCTGCGACGCGCCAAGCGTGTCGAGCCGCCACGGCCTGTTCGCCCGCGGGATCGTCACCTACGACTGGTGCTGCGGCGCGACCGTCACGGTGCGGTTCGAACGCGATGGCAACGTGCTGGTCACGTATCGCGGCGTGTAACGCTGCGGCGGCGAGACAAAAATAATCTTGGCCTTTAGCCCCCGGCGATTCGCCGGGGGCTAATTCATTGCGCGGCCCAGCAACTCGTCGACCGCGCGGCCGACATCGGCCTGTCGCACCAACGTCTCACCGACGAGCATCGCATCGACTCCTGCGGTTTCGAGTCGCAACACGTCGGCGCGGGTGCGGATGCCGCTCTCTCCCACCACGACGCAATCGGCAGGAATCTGCTGCCGCGTGCGGATCGTGTGCTCCAGGTCAACCTCGAACGTGTGCAGGTTGCGGTTGTTGATACCCACCAGCGTCGCTCCCGCCTCGAGCACACGATCCAGGTTCGCCGGCTCGTACAGCTCCACCAGTGGCGTCATCCCCAACTCAATGATCGCATTGAACAGCGACCGCAGGTGGCAATCGTCAAGACATTCAGCGATCAACAGCACCGCATCGGCCCCCGCGGCCCGAGCCTCGACCACCTGGTAGGCATCGAGCACGAAGTCCTTCCTCAACACCGGAAGGGCGACCGCTTGCCGCACGGCAGCCAGGTGATCGAGACTTCCCAGAAAATACTGCTCATCCGTCAGCACGCTGATACATGCCGCGCCGTGAGCTTCGTAGGCGCGAGCAATCGCCACCGGATCGAACTGCTCGCGCAGGATGCCGGCTGACGGGCTGGCCTTCTTCACCTCGGCGATCAAGCGAATCGGCCCGGGACGAGCGAGCGCGGCGAAAAAGTCTCGCGGCGGCGGCGCATCGATCAGACGACGGCGCAGCTCGGCCAATGGCCGCTCGGCTTGCGCCCGAGCAATCTCGTCGCGCTTCGTCGCCACGATGCGATCGAGGACCGTCGCCATCGGCTTGCCTCTTCGCGGCCGCTAATGCTTGAAGTGCCGCCGCCCGGTAAAGATCATCGCGATGCCGTGCTCGTCGCAAGCGGCAATCACATCGGCATCGTTCCGCGAGCCGCCGGGCTGGATCACCGTCGCCACGCCTGCGGCCTTGGCCAGCGGAATTGAGTCGGCAAACGGAAAGAAGGCGTCGGAAGCCAGCGCTGCGCCGCGGGCACGTTCGCCCGCCTTCTCCAGCGCGATGCGCACCGAATCGACCCGGCTCATTTGTCCCGCTCCGACGCCGGCCAACGCTCGGTCGCGAGCCACCACGATGGCGTTCGACCGGACATGCCGCACCAACGAGCAGCCAAATCGCAGATCGGCAAGCTGGGCATCGCTCGGCGCGGTCCGCGTCACCACTTTCCATTCCTCCTCTGGATCGGGCTGGTTGTCGGCCGTCTGCACGAGCATGCCGCCGGCAAGAAACCGGTGCTCCAGCGCCGGCTGCGGCTTGCTCAACTCGCCGACGGCGAGCAACCGCACGTTCGCTTTCCACTTCGGCCGCGAGGTCAGAATTTCGATTGCCGCGGGCTCGAACTCGGGCGCCACGATCGCCTCGATGAACAGCCCCGGCTCGGCCAGCACCTCGGCGCTGGCGGCATCGACCGTTCGATTGAAGCCGAGCACCGAGCCAAAGGCACTCGTCGGATCGCCAGCGAGCGCGCGGCGCGCCGCCTCGGCAAGCCGCTCGGCCTCTGCCGCTCCGCAAGGATTGTTGTGCTTGATGACTGAAACGGCCGGGCGATCGAGCAGCTGCACGATCGCCAGCGCACTATCGAGATCGAGCAGGTTGTTGTAGGAAAGCTCCTTGCCGTGCAGCTTACGAGCCCGCACCAGGCTGCCGGGAAGGCTCTCAGTGGCCGTGTACAAGGCACCTTGCTGATGAGGATTCTCGCCGTAACGCAACAGATCCTGGCGCTCGAAGGTCGAGCGAATGGCGTGCGGAAATGGCTTCTCCGTGTCGAACCAGTCGGCGATTGCGGCATCGTACGAGGCTGTGTGGGCAAAAGCCTCGGCAGCCAACCGACGGCGTGTTTCGAGCGTTGTCGTGCGGTCCCCTACGAGCGCCGCCGTCACGTCGGCATATTGCCCAGGGCTGGTGACCACCGTGACGAACGCATGGTTCTTCGCCGCGGCGCGGATCAACGACGGACCGCCGATGTCGATCTGCTCGATCGCTTCCTCGGCCGAAACGTTCGGTCGCGCAACGGTCTGCCGAAACGGGTACAGATTCACCACCAGCAACTCGAACGGCACGATTCCATGCTGTTTGAGCGCCTCGAGGTCGTCGGCATGATCGCGACGACAAAGGATGCCGCCGTGGATTTTGGGGTGGAGCGTCTTGACGCGGCCGTCCATCATTTCGGGCATGCAGGTGTACGCGGCCACGTCAACCACGTCGATGCCCAAGGACTCAATGAACTTTCGTGTGCCGCCGGTGCTGTAGATCTTCACGCCGGCCTGGGCCAGCGCACGCACTAACGTGTCGAGTCCGGTCTTGTCGCTGACGCTGATCAGCGCTCGTTCGATGCGCGGTGATTGCATGCCGTGAGTTGAAACAAAGAGCGATTCGGCGACAAGGGGGCGTGACGGCAAAACCGCGAACGATCCGGCGTCGCCTTGCCTATTCGCGGTCGATGGAGTCGGCCGCTCACATGCCGAACGGGTTGGGGGCCGCTTCGCCCGGCGGAGTTTGTCCGGCAGGCTCGGCGCCGGGAGCTGCCTCTCCGGTTTTCTTCGCTGGCTTCTTCTTGTCCTCGATCGGCGGCGTATGCGCCAAAGGGCTGGTCTGCTGCTGTTCGTGCAGGCAGATGATCGTTCCCGCTTCGGAGGCCAGGAACACGCGATCCGTCGTCAGGTTGGTCACCCGGATCGGCAGGGCCTTGGCTGGCAACGCTCCCAGGCGCGCGCCGGTCTTGGCGTCGAGCACCAGCAGTTGGCCGAAAATATCGGCGACATACAAGCGCGTCGCGCTCGCCGCTAGGACTTGCGCGACACCGTTCAGAGCCCAATGGCCTTCACCGTTGCTGGCGGCGATCTGAAACAGCGTTCCAGTGTCTGAAACAACGTACACCACGTCATTCATCGGCACCGCCATGTTACGGACCGGCGCGCCCGCGCTAAATTGCCACAACACCATGCTGCCGTCGTCCTTCAAGGCATAACACGAGCCATCTTGCGACGTGACGAAGACCCGCGGACTCCACACCGTCGGCGTCGAAAGAATCGGACCGCCCGCGCGGAACCGATTCCGCGCCATCGGCGTATCGATGGCGTCGACGTAAAGATCGCCCGCTTCGGTCGACCAGTAGACGTGCTTTCGCGCCACGAGCGGCGCGGCGCGAGCCGCTCCGACGCCGAAATGGAGAATCGCTGCTGCTTCGGCCGCATTGGTTCGGCGCAGCAAATACGCTTCCACCTTGCCGTCGATCAATGGCACGAACGTGTAACCGCCGCCAACGGCGCACCCTGCATTCGGCGGCCCGCCGAGCCGCGTCTGCCAGACAAGGTCGCCGGTCGCCCGTCGCAAGACGTATAGCTTTTCGCCGTTGGTCACCGCCACGAAATCCTTATCCGCTCCGGCCGACATCGTTTCGTATTCGGCTTTGCCGACGTGCGCGATCCACAACGTCCGGCCCGTCTCCGCGTCGATTGCCTGCAGCGTGGCAGCGCGGGTTTGCACGAACAATGTGTTGTCGTGGTAAACGATGCTCTCGATACGTCCGATGCCCACCGATGCCTGGGCGCGCGTGTACCACGCTCGATGCAAGCCGTACTGGTTCGCCGCCGACTCGGCAACGAGTTCGCCGCCGGTCTGCGCGCGAGCGGAACCCGGCATGACGATCGCCGTGCTCGCCACGGCAATCGCCGTCATCCAGGGGCCGACACGGCTGCGGAACATGAGAAACCTCGCTGGCAAGTGGACAGTGATAGTTCTATGATAATCGTCGCTGTTGGGCGTCGCACGTTTTTTCCGCCATCGGCCGCGGCTCAGGTACCTCGTTGAGCGGCAGCGACGCCTTGCCGAAGGCGCGGCGACCGATACCTATGCTCGACCCGCTGCTTGACGAGATGTTGGGGTATCTCAACTTCTCGTCGGGATCGCCCGATCCACGATTCCGCCACCATGTCGATGAGGCATATCGGGCGATCGAAGGCTCGCACCCGCCAGCCACCGAGCCGTGGCAGGCATTGGGCCGCCTGCTCGCCGCACGACTGGAGCAGCTCCGTGCGACCGGCGGCGAAGCGTTCCGCGATACGCGCCAGGCTGCGGCGGTCGTCGAACTGGCGTTCAACCGCCTCCCCAATGCGTACAGACGGTTTCATCGCGACCTGCTGCAACATCAGCAAGAGCGGACTCTGTTCGGCTCGTTCTTTTTGGCCAAGGCTTGTGAAGCGATCTTGGCGACCGGCGGACCGTGGGATGATGGCGATCCGCTCGTCGCCGTCGCAATCTCACGGCTGAACGACTTCCTTGGCTACCGTCCGGTCGCCGTGCTGCACTCGCGGCAGAAGATGGAGCCCTACGCCCACGAATGGGTTTGCCCATTACCGTTGTCCTGGAAGGACGTCGGGGTGGAACATGGACCGCATCACGGCCTGATCGAGCGGACGCTCGCCGTGTTGCGTGCGACCGACGACGAGATTCTAGAAGCGGCAGCGTTCGACCTTGATCGGCTCGACGAGTTGGCCCTCGACCCTCGGGCCTACGATTTCGATCATCCTGTCAACAAGCGACCCAACTATCATTTCGGCCAATGGGACCCGCATCGCATCGATCGACAGGGCCAGTACCGTCGGTTCGTGCTGCAAGCGGTCACGCTCGATGCCATCCAGCGACGAGCCGGCGAGCCGAGCGAGCTACCGGTGGGCGAGCGGCAGGTCGAAGCCGCAACGGTGCTGGCCGGCACGATGCTGATGGCTTCGGCGCTCAGCGGCCGCGGCCCTGACGCGCACGATTCGACAATGACGTTGGCACGGCTCGTACCCAAGATTGCCGCCCTGCGCGACAAGTTCTACGAACACTGGCTCGGGCGCATCGAGGGCGCGCACGGCAAACGGCTGTGTGACGAAGCGACTCGCCTGCGGCAAGCGTTCGGTGGGGCTCGGCAACATTTGAATCGTTATCTCGCCCGGCTGCGCGCCGCTCAGCTCGAGCACGTTCACCTGGCGCATTTGTTTGCCACGATGGGATATGCCCAGGCGGCAGCTCGTCAGGCCCAGGTTGTGCCGGTGGCCAGCGCGCGAATGACGTGCGAGATCACCAGCCGACTTCAGGCTGCTTATCAGCTCGCCCGCCGCGGTGAGTTCGGCGCTCTCGACGCTCCGCTCGACGATGCGGACGATCTGCTTCATCGCGGCATCGAATGTGGCGCACTCGTTGATCCGTGGAACATTCTCGGATTCCAAGGGCAGTTCAGCCTGTTCCCCGCGGTGGAAAACAGCGTGCGCGATCACCGTGTTGATGCTCTGATCGAGCTGGTCCGGCAGATGTGCGATCTGCTGGTGTACGTGACCGCCCAGGCAGCCGCAGCCGGCCAGCAAGACGTCGAGCGACGCACAATCGAACGCCTGGCGCGGATGGCCGGCTGGTGGGATCAATTCGGCAGCATCGAGATCGAAAGTCTGGAACGTCTTTCCGGGGCCGAGGCGCTCGAAGCGGCGCGTCATGTCGCCGCGGCACTGGGTGCGCGGCAGCGGGCAACCGTCGCCGCGGGAGACATCGCGTTTTGGCGTGGACAGATTGCGCATCTGCAATCGCCCCGAGTGTGCGGCCTGGTCATTCAAACACTGCTGGGCAAAGGCGATCTGGTGGCGGCCCGCGCCCTGCTGGCCCACTGGCTAGGCCAAGCGGACCAGATTCCCCTGGCCGACGGCGATCATTCGCTGCACAACCTGGCGTACACGTGGCTGCGACGCGCTTTGGCTGTCGATGGTGCCGCGGCAGAGCGTTGGTCGGCGGTGCTGAAGTTCTTCGATTATCTCGAAGCCGCCGCCGAGACCTGGTGGTCGGTGCCAAGATTCGAGCTGCAAGGCGAGGCGCCTGCCGATAACGAGGAAGAGGAAGCGGACGATGACGACGACAATCCATACGCCGCGGCGTACGATGACGTCATCTACCGCGACACCACGGCCGACGGCGTCGAAGGATCGATGCTCGAATCGGGCGCTCCGCCGACCGATCTGGAATGGGACGCTGAGGCGGAGCGGCTCACCACGCACCTGGCCCTGCTGACGACCATCGCTCGACTGTGGCAATCATCGGCGCTGGCCCCAGTAGTCGTCAGCATTGATAGTCGCGAAGAGACACTGCGCAGTTGGTTTGAAGCGGCGCGGCGCAACTCGGCGGAGCTGGCCGGCCTGTTGAATGCGGTGGTCGCGTACCGGCTTCCACTTGCAGGTGCATCGCACGAGCTGATGGTCGAATACGATCGTCGCCGCATGGCAAAGGATGCGCTGCTGGGACAGATCATGGTCACGCGCGTCGAGACGGTCCAAGCCGAGCGGTTTCTGTTGGCGGCACTCGACCCGCCGGCAACACTCGAACGCGGCGATGCCGACGTGGCAGACACCGACTGGCTCGCGGCCCGGCTATTGTCGGCGCTAGCCAGCGGCGATCTCGCCGAGGCAAAGATTCGGTTTGCGGCACTGTGTGCGACACTCGACGCCCAGCCGATCCTGTACGTTCCACTGATGCGAGGTGGCGATCCGCGGCAGGTTGTCGCGGCACAGTCGTTGTACCGGCTACTGCACGGACTCGTCCGCCAACTTCCACGTGCCGGGATGATCGTCGAGGCGTGCCAGGTGCTCGCCACTGCACAAGCCATGGAACGCCATCGACCGAAGCGCGAAGGGGTCGTCACCGAGTTCGATCGCTTGTTCGAAGCCGGATACAAGGCGATCGTGGCGACGCTCGTCGCCGCTGCGCCGACCGCCGAGAGCGCCGACGAGGAACTGACCGACGCCCTGGAGCTGATTACCGAGAGCTTGCTAAGACTGTGGCTCGCGCACCAGCGGTTGCTGCGGCTTAGCGTACTCGAAAAGCTACATGCCGACGACGCTTGGCAAGCGACCCGGCGGTTCATCGAGCGCTGGGGACACGAGATCTTCACGCCTCGGTTCATGAACCTCGGCAATCTGCGGTCGGTCCTGCACGGCGGCGTGGCCGTGTATCTCGAACGGCTCGAAGAAGAAGGCAGCGACGAGTGGGCGCTGTTGACGGCGCTGGATGCCGACGTGCCGCGTGCCGAGGCGGCCCAACGGCTGACGACGATTCTCGAAGCCGTGGTCGAGAACTATTCAGAGTACAAGGACTATAACGCGACCACGACACAATCGGATCGCGGCGAGTTGCTTTACGTGTTGCTCGACTTCTTGCGTCTGAAGGCAAGTTACGAGCGTTTCGCTTGGACGATTCGGCCGGTGCTGCTGGCCCACGAAGTGCTCGTGCGCAACGGTCGAGCGGCTGCGGCCGAGCGTTGGCGGCGCGGCACTGCGAGCCGCACTTCCGAAGCGGCCGACTGGCATCTCCGTCGGCTTGACGATCTGGTGAAAGAGCATGGCGTCGTGCTGGCAACCGTCGCCGATCGGCTGCGCGAACGATTCGTGCGACCGCTGGCGACCGATCGCTTGTGTGCGCTGGTGTTTCCCGCTGTCCATGAGCAGCGTACGGGAGAAAACTCGGCAGCGTTCGAGACGCTTGAGCGCGAGGCCAACGAGGCTGCCGAGGCGCCCACCGGCGCCGGTCTCGACATGCCCGAGTGGTTAGCGGCGCTGGAAGAAGAATCGCAGCGTGTGCTCGCGTCGTGGGGCGAAAGTGAAACCATCGAAGATGACGCCATCGAATTGCCAACCGCCGCGGTGACATGGGAAGACCTATCAGCCCAACTCCGGTCACTCGACGCGCTGCCATAAAGGAAGTGACGTATTCGTGATGCAGGAACGCTAATTACCACTGATAAAGGCTAATCGAGCGAACGCAGCGCATGATTAGCGAGAATTAGTGCCGATCAGTGTTCCACACGTTTTTTTTCACGCGTAGCAGCGGATTTCGAACACTCGGGCGAGCTTGTCGCCGTTGGTGGCGGTGATTGTGAGGCGTAATGCCTGGGCTTCAATCGGATCGAACTCGTGCCGCACCAAGCGTTGATGGTTGCCGGTGACCTTGATCAGCTCGGTCCATTTACCGTCGGCGGTCGCGCGATACGACAAGGTGTAATCGCGGACCGTCTCGGGTTGCGCGGCGCGGATGATTCCCTTGTTGAGGCCGGCGCTCGAGGAAAGCGTAAGTTCCCGCTGGAAGCCGCTGTCGAACGTGAGTTGCACCTGACGGATCGTCTGCGGCGCGGCCCAATCGAGTTCCAGCCATGCGCCTTCGCTGCCTAGCTCGGCGCTCCAGCGGTTGACGTACTCCTTGGGAATATCGCGGACGAAACCGTTGACGACGTTCTCGGCCGGGGCATCGTCGATCGCGCCGCTGGCGGTGACCTTGGCACGGCGCGCGACGTCGCGTTCGTCCTCGTTCTTGAGGCTAACGATCGACTGATCGTCGCGCAATAGCGCCTGTTGCAACTGGTGCAGCTTGTCCTTGTCGGTGTAGAGCGCGCGGGGCAGCATTCCTTCCAGAGCACACACGGCCGCGGCGGTCCCGGCAGCCTGGCCGATCACGGCACATGTTGCCATCACGCGCGTCGAGCTGAATGCCGAGTGTGTCGCGCTGATGTTGCGGCCGGCCATCATCAGGTTCGGCACGTTGCGGCTGTACAACGAGCGGAGCGGAATGTTGTACACCGGGCACTTGACCATCACGGTCGGAGGCAGGTCCGAGCGATCAAAGCCGCCGGGCGGATGGTCGTCCATCGGCCAGCCGCCGATGCACACGGAATCGTCGAACTTGCTGCCGGCGTCGATCAGATCGAACTGCGTGAGCACGTGGTCGCCGATCAAGCGGCGGCTCTCCCGCTTCCCCGGGATCATGCCGACCCAATCGAGCGCCCAGTTGGCGCTGTCGGGATGGTTGCCGCTGTTCTTGATATAGTCCCATACGCCCATCACGATCGATAGCAGCTCGAAACGAATCCGCTCGTTGTCGTGGATCGTGTTCATCTGTCCGCCCCATTCGATCCACCAGTAGCCGTACTCCCACGAGTTGGTGCTGCGTTTGAGCAGGTGTTCCTTGGTGATCTTACGGACCCAGCGCGGCGGCTTGAATGCGACTGGCTGCTCGCACTTGTGCGAGGTGAACAGGATGCTCGAGCCCATCGTTTCCTTGTCGGGCGTAACCGGCGCCAGCGGTTCGCCGAAGTCGCTACGCGACTCGCGGCCATAACGCATCTCGGCACCGGCTTCGAGCGCCAAGCGACTGTCGCCGGTGCAGTCGAGATAAATGTCGCTGGTAATGTGATACAGGTGCTCGGTCTTGTCGCAGCGCGCATACACGCCGGCGATCCGATCCTGCTCCTTGTCGACCGCAAATAGCACCGTATCAAGCAGCAGCGTGATGTTACGCTCGCTGACGCACTTGTCGTACAGCAGCAGGTCCCACATCTCCCAGCAGCGCTGCGGATTGTTCACGGCGTCGTCGAGGCGGAACTCTTCGAGCAGTCCTCCTTCGCGCCACCCGGGGCGGCCTTTGTGATGGTTGGCGCCGACGATGTGCATCTTCACCTCGCTGCTGGCGTTGCCGCCCAGCCGCGACCGATCCTGCACCAGCACGACCTTTGCTCCGTGACGCGCGGCGGCGACCGCGGCACAGACGCCTGCCATGCCGCCCCCGGCAATGAAGACGTCGCAAGTCAGGTCGACCAAGGCCATGTGCGGCTCGCGCGGCGAACCGCGACGCTCGGCTTCCGGCGGAGCGACCTTCGCCAGGGCACGTCGCAACTCGTCGCGCGTCGCTTCTGCCGCGGCAAGCGTCGACGGCACATCGTCGGCGAATACCAGCAGGCCATAACCTCCAAGACTGAGCGAAGCCAAAAAATCGCGTCGTTGCATGAAATGTTCCCTCGAGCCGTTAGCCGCAGCTACCGAATTAGCGTAGCGTGCGATGGCGCAGGCCGCCACTAACCGACCGGCATGGAGGGGATGTCGGGCGGCTTAAGCCGCCCGACAAGTCGCCGCGCAATGGTAATTATTTGGCGCAATGTCGGCCGCGAATGCCGAGAAGATCAGCGCGGGGCCGCAGGCTGTTCGGGATCTTCGCCCGGCAGATGGAACGTCGCCGTGGAATCATGCGGCGGGACGGAAACCTGGTCGAAGCCTCCCGACGGGGTGAAGCCACCGGCCGCGGAGATCGGATCGTGCGTGAATAGCCGCTCGGGACGGAGATCGAGGTGGGCCGGCCGGCCGAAGGCGTCGGTCGATGGAGTTCCCGGGGCCGGCGGGCCAATCGCCAAGGCGCCGTTGCGATCGAGAATCTCCTGGGCCTCGGTCTGGCGTGTGGCACTGCGCACCGTGACGATCGTCTGACCGGCATGAAGCGCTTCCTCGTAGATCCGCGCCTGTTGTTCAGGGATGCCCAGCCCCACCAGCGCGCCGAGCAATCCGCCCGCGAAGGCTCCGCCGGCCGCGCCCGCCGCGAGTGTCGCCAGAATCCCGCCCGCGACAAAAGGTCCGATCACCGGCAGCACTCCTGCCACGATGCCCAACGCCCACAAGCTCCCTAAGCCGGCCCCGGTGAACGCTCCGGCCGACACGCCGCGGACCACATTGTCCTCGGCCGCAAGCATCTCCACATCTTCGGGCGTCGCCTCGTCTAAGTCTTCCGAGTGCCGAGCGACTACGCCCAACCCTTCGCTGCCAATCCCAGCGGCCTTCAACTGCTCGATGGCTCGATTGGCGCCCTGCGGATCCTCGAACACACCAACCACCATCTCTCCGGAAATCGTTGCCATGGATGTCGCCCTCCCCGAAATTTAGCCAACCAATCGACGCTCGCGCGAACGTCAAAAGCAGGTCAAAGCATCCGCCATGCCACACGAATCGATTCGCGACGACGGGAATGGCATTTGCGACCCGTTGACGACCTGCCTACGAGGAGGCCCGTCGTATGAAGTGCTGCAATTGTCTGTCGCATTCGGCTCGCATCGAGTGGCCGCAGTCGCTGGAGTGGCTGGTTTCGCCGGTAATTTCGCCAGTGTTCTGCAACCGTTGCTTGAAGCGATACTACGTTCTCAGCGTCCAAGCTGTTTCGAATATGGTGTTACGCCGCCTGCACATCGGTCGTCACGGCATGTGACGGTTCTGTCCCTGTGGAAAAAAATTGCCGCGCGCCGGGCAAGGCCAGCGCGCGGCAACCAACGCCGTTGGGGGGAGCGGACGGCGATTAGGAAGATGTCGGGGGGGCGGATCATCACCCGGCTAGGGCTACGACGCCGAACTGTGTGTCGCCGGGCTCGGCTTTCCGCCGGCGTTTGAGGATGAATGCGAACCACCCTTGCTGAGCGCTTCGCGGTCAGCTTTAACGTCGTGGTGGTCGGCGTTCAGCCTGTGTTCATCGTGATGCAGGTCGTGCCGGTCATGGCCCTCTCGCCGCTCGTCGTGACCCAGCGACCGCTGGTCGCTGTGCAGCTTGTTGTAGTCGCTCTGCAGGGCCTTGGTGTTGCCCGCGGCTCGATCCCGCGCAATGGCGCCGAGATCGGTCGACAGGTTCCGCCGGTCGGTCGATAGGCGTTGCTCCTGGCCTTGAACCGCCTGGCGGTCGCGGCTCAGGTTCGAACGATCGTTTTGCAAGGAGCGACGCTCGACGTGCTGATTGGCGGTCGCTCGGGGTAGATCGTGCCGAGCCGCGGCCGGCGTTGTCGCATGCCCAGTCGCATGCCGGGCTTGTTCGTGACGCATGTCACGGTGCATGTCGTGACGGGATTCATCACGCCGCATGTCGTGGCGGAACTCTTCGTGCCGAGCGGCCGCGCCCGGATGGTTGCCGGCGCCTTGAGCCAAGGCGTGGGCCGCCGCGGCGGGATGCGCATGGCCGGTCCAGCCAGCGCCTGCTCCGCCGACATGGCCGTTACCCATATCGCCGCCGTGATGTCCGCCGCCAGCATGCCCACCGCCCGGATGTCCGCCGCCAGCATGTCCGCCGGGGTTGCCACCACCACCACCACCACCATGCGGGCCATGGGCCAACGCCAAGGAAGGAACCAGTACCAAAGCACCGACAACCCAACTCAACAGCGCGTGTCTCATGGCTCGTGCTCCGCGGATGCCGTATCGAAGGTGAATGCCTACAGCGTATTGCTTGGCTATTCAAAGCTATGTCAACTGCGGACCACCGGTTCGCGGGACGAGCAGAGCAAATCCTAACTTTTCCGCGAGGTGCGGCAGGTCACGGACCGGTGGCGCGGTGCATGTCGCGATTCGGCAACACGGTGAAGCGAGAATGAATCGTGCCGCCGCCGGGAAACAAGCCCAGCTCGCTAAACGGCGGGGTAATCGACCGCGGTGCCGCGGTCCATCGCTTCGTTGGCCATCAGCACCGTGCAAGTGTCGCGCAGTCCTTCGTGCACGTCGCAAATTGTCTTCGGATCGCGGCGGCGAACATGGTCGATAAAGCTCACCAGTTCGTCGCGGGTGTCGTCGCCGTCAAGGTTGTCGATCTCGATCGGCTCGCCGCGATGGGCCCAAGGGCTGTTCGACAGCTTGAGCGTCTTGCCGCTGGTGATGACGCTGGCCCCCTCGTCGGCTTCGCCGCCGGTGCCGCGCTGCACGAGGCGCCCGGCCGGGTCGGTGGACTTTTCGCGAAACATCAGCCCCTTGTTGCTGGTCAGGTAAAGCGTCCCCGCGGTTCCCATCACCAGTTCCGAGGCCCCTTCGTAGGCATTATTGCACAGCGATGAGTACGTGACACGGACGGTGTGCTCGGTGCCGTCGCCGACCATCACACCGTTGTTAGCGCTGACGAAGCGAGCCGGCATCGCGTACTCGTAGATGCAAAACACGTTATCGTTCACGTCGCGGCCGTCGCGCCAGTAGTCGATCCCGCCGCTGGCCATCACACGCCACGGCGCGCAGCCCAGAATCCAATTGGCCACATCCATCTGGTGGCTGCCCAGCTCGGCCATCAGTCCGCCGGAACTTTCGCGGTATAGCCGCCAGTTAAGCTTCCGCTCGAGTTGGCTCCACGCCGGGTCGGAGCGCGGCGCGGGTACCGGTCGCCGCCAGTTGTTGTTGCGATGCCACTGCGACTTGATCGCGGTGATCTGCCCGAGCATGCCGGCCTGCACCATCGCCGCAGCCTGTTGGTAGATCGGATTCGCGCGGCGTTGCAAGCCCACCTGGAACACCCGGCCACTCGACTCCACACGGCGCACGAGCTGCCGCGCCTCGTCGACGCTGTAGCACATGGTCTTCTCGCAGAACACGTCGCAGTCGGCGTCGAGCGCGTCGCAGGTGATCGCGTAATGCGCTACCAGCGGCACCGCGATCACCACGGCGCGTGGCCGCAGTTCGTCGAACATGCGACGGTAATCATCAAACGGCTTGGCTGTGTCGCCGGCGTATTTGGCGCCGCGCGCCAGGTGGGGCGGATAGTTATCGCATACGCCGGTGATGTTCACGCCGGGAATCGTCGAGAGGCTGCGCAGCAAATCGGACCCGCGGCCACCGGCGCCGATCACCACTACGTCGATCGGTTCGGGCTTGTCGGCAGCGCGAAGTTGCTGAGTGCCCGCCACGATCGCCATTGCGGCGCTCGCTTCGAGAAAGCCGCGGCGGGTTGTGCTTGTCCGGGACGGCGGCGTCATATCGGTCTGTTGAACCACTGCAGTCGCGGAATTCCGGTGTCGATGCTGGCCCACGCGGCCGACCATTCATCGCCGGCGTTTCTGGCAGTATACGCCGCCGCTCGCTCGCGTCCCATGCACAACAGTGCCGTGCTAAGCACCTCGGCCTCGGCCGCGCTGCGGGCTACGACGGTGCACGCCGCTTGCCCGGTGAGCCGCCGACCAAGGTGCGGATCGATGAGATCCGATTCCGACGCCTCGCGTGCCAGCACGCCCGAAGTCGAGATCGCTCGGCCATCGAGCACCA
This sequence comes from Pirellulales bacterium, assembly GCA_036272935.1. Lineage (GTDB taxonomy): Bacteria > Planctomycetota > Planctomycetia > Pirellulales > PNKZ01 > DATAXP01. The sequence goes on from DATAXP010000070.1 coordinate 29,764, forward strand.
CCTGTCCCAACTCGCCGCCCCTGGCGTCCTCCGCCTGCCACGGTGCCCGGATGCCTACCTGCCAGGGCCGCCCAGCGGCATCGCTGCCAAGGCCCAGCACCGAGCTGGTTCCTCCGTGGATCAAAGCCCGCCCGACACTGTACTCCCCGAGCAGCTCCACCACGCAATCGAGCGCATATCCCTTGCCGAACGCGCCAAAATCGAGTCGCATTGCGCCGTTCGTGAACCGTGCGGTGCGCGATCGTTCATCGAGCAATAGCTCACCACGCTGGCTGTCCGCATCGGCCGTCACATCGAAGAACCCTTCGGTTCGATTGCGCCACTCCAGGCAGCAACGGAGGATTTCGAACAGCTCGACGTCGACGAGTACTGGTTCCATGGCTGCATGGCGATTGACGCGTGACACCTCACTACGAGGATCGAACCGCGACAGTAGCCGCTCAATGCGCGCGATCTCTTCGAGCGCGGCATTAGCCACCGCGTCGAGGTGTTCGCGCTCATCGCCGACCAGGCAAATCTCGAACCGCGTCGCCATGGCGTCGCAGGCGTGAAACACTTCGACCGGCGACGGTCCACATTCGCTCATGGCTGAACCGCGACGCGCAAGGCGCCGTTGGTAGTGGCATACCGGAACGCCTCATCGACGTCGGCCAGTGAGAAGCGGCGTTCCACCAACCCGGCAATAGGATATGACTGCGACGCCCGCTCAAGAAAATCGATCGCTGCTACTAGATCGTCGGGCCCGTAATTGTGGAGCCCGCAGATCGAGAGCATCCGCCGCACGATCTGCTCGCCGTCGATCGCCAACGGCCGCGACGGACGCACGGCGCCGATCAAGACCGCCCGCCCGCCGATGCGCAGCGACTGCACAGCGGCCTCCATTGCCTCGGCCGATCCGGCAAGCTCGAGCGCCACGTCGACGCCGCGACCCTCGGTTCGCTGCATGATCTCGCCAACCATCTGCTGAGGTTCGACGAACGTGATTGCCGCCGTCGCCCCAAATCGCATCGCCGTGGCAAGGCGATCGGCATTCACGTCGGTGATATAGATCTCGGTTGCACCGCGCGATGCCGCCGTCGCCGCGGCAATCAGGCCCAGCATTCCGGCGCCGAAGATTAATACGCGCTGGCCGCTCGTTTGGCCAGCAAGGCGGAAACCACCGGCAACAGTTGCCGCGGCACAGTTCGCCAGGCAGGCCACTTCGTCGGGCAGTGTCGCGGGGAGAACCAGCACGGTCGTGCCGGATCGCAGGTGACAGTGCTCGGCCAGCCCGCCACTCAAGCCACCTTCCGCCGTCAGTTCTTCGTGTCCGTATTTGAACAGCCGCTCGCACTTCTGCGGCAGATCGCGCGTGCAAAAGAAGCACTCGCCACAACTGGCGGCAATCGACCAGGTGATTCGCTGGCCGACTTCGAGCACTTGGCCGCGGCGGTCGTGTATCGTCGGGCCGGGACCGATGGCCGCAATCTCCCCCATGATCTCGTGCCCGAGGATCGTAGGCACCAGGGCCGATCGCTTTCCCTGCCACGTGTGCAGGTCGCTACCGCAGAGCGTACACAGGCCAATGCGCACCAGCAGCTCTCCGGCGGCCAGCTCGGGCAACGGTAGCCGCCGCAGCTCGAAGCGTTGGTCGGGGCCGTGGAAGACGGCGGCAAGCGATGTTTGCGCCATTTGCATAGGATACGATCCAGGCGAGTCGTTATCCTAGAGCGACGTTGGGAATCCGGGCGGGAACCACCACGATGCGAACCTTCGATCATCGCCACCGCTACGATGGCAAGCTCAAGGCAGTGCTGTTTGACTGGGCGGGCACGATCGTGGATTACGGCAGTTGCGCGCCGGCCGCGGTGTTCATCGAGGTGTTTCGCGATCGCGGCGTCGAAATCACGATCGCCGAGGCGCGTGAGCCGATGGGCAAGGCGAAGCGCGACCACATCGAATCACTGCTCGCCATGCCGCGCATCGCACGGGCCTGGCAAGAACGTCATGACCGAGCGACCCGCGATGGCGATATCGACGCGCTGTACGCCGAGTTTCTGCCACGGCAGCTCGCATGTCTCGCCGAGCACTCCGTGTTGATCCCGGGCGTGTTGCCTGTGATTGATGCCTGCCGGCGGCGCGGCATGAAGATCGGTAGCAGCACCGGCTACGTGCGCGAATTGATGGACGTGGTGCTGCGCGAGGCGCGGCGGCAGCGGCTCGAAGTCGATGCGATGGTTTGCGCCAGCGACGTAAGCCAGGGGCGTCCGGCGCCGTGGATGTGCCTCGAAAATGCGCGCCGGCTCGATGTATCCCCGATGGCGGCGATCGTCGCAGTCGACGATACGCCCGTGGGAATCGAGGCGGGCGTGAGTGCGGGCATGTGGACCGTTGGCGTGGCGCTGAGCGGCAACGAGATGGGGTTGACCCCTGCTGCCATCGAACGGCTGTCACCGGTCGAGCGCGAACAACGGCTCGAGCGCGCCACTGCCCGACTCGCGGAGGCAGGCGCACATTTTGTGATCGGTAGTGTCGCTGACCTGCTGCCAGTGCTCGATGCAATCGAGCAGCGTTTGGCAGCCGGCGAGCGCCCGTAAGACGTATCACGTCGCGCGTTTGCGCCGTACACGGAGCACGCCTGCCAGCACCTCCGAGGGGTACATCTAATGCATTTGTCCCCGATTGAGCTTGTCCCGCACTATACAATCCAATGGTGTGCGATCAGAATCGTAAGTGAATCGCTGGGGGCAGTTTTGCGTTGTGCGGCAAACCCCATGGATCAACGTGCCATGACACGCGAAACCGTCGGACGCATGATGGAAATCCTGCTCGTCGAAGACAGCTTGGTCGACGCCAGTGCCACGATGGGCGCCTTGAGGCACGCTCATGTCAAGCATCGGCTCACGCTGGTGCGCGACGGCGACGAAGCCAACGAGTTCCTGCACCGCCAGGGTAAATTCGCCAGTGCACCGCAACCTGATCTGATCCTGCTCGACTTGCACCTGCCCAAGAAAGACGGACTGGAATTGCTCGCCGAGATGCGCAGCGACTTTCGCCTGCGCGATATTCCCGTCGTGGTGCTCACGGCCAGCGCCGACGAAGTCGATCGGAACCGCAGCGCCACGTTGCAGGTCGAGCATTACATGCTCAAGCCGGTGAACGTCGATAAGTTTGTCGCCGTGGTCCGCGAGCTAAAAAACTGTTGGTTCACCGAGTTGGTGCTGGCGGCCGCCGAGCAGCACCACTGCGCCGCCGCGGATAAGTAACTCGCATTACGGCGGACAGCTTGCCCGCCGCAATCGATCGCGGACCGCCAGCCATTGGGACTCGTCCGGGGGCATTTCAACCACGATGCGGTCGATCGCCGCCGATTCCAGCTCGTGCAGCGCGCTGTACAGGGCGGCACTGTAGCCCGCGACGTCGTTGCGAAGCGCGACCACGACCGCGGCCTGGGGTGACTTTCGCGATTGCCGGACGATCCAACCCACGCGGAGTCCCTTGGCGACGTGCTCAGCCACGCGCGCTGTCGCGTCCCCTTCGACGCATTCCAGCGGCACGGTCGGAGCGTAGTGCCGCGGCATCATGCCCGGTGACGGAGCGGGCTGCCGCTCGTTTATCTCGGCGGCCACGCGGATCGGCGTGCCGAGCACTGCTTCCAATTCGGCGACGCCAATCAATCCCGGCCGCAGCAACCGCGGGTGTTCGCCGCTCAAATCGAGCACGGTCGATTCCAGCCCGCCAGGACACGCGCCGCCGTCGAGCACCATGTCGACACGATCGTTTAGCGTCTTCAGCACATGCTGAGCAGTCGTGGAGGAGATGCCCGTCGACGTGTTCGCACTCGGTGCGGCCAAGGGGACTCCCGAGGCGGCCAAAAGTGCCCGGGCCACCGGATGACTCGGCATGCGCAAGGCCACCGTCGCGCCGCCAGCGGTGGTGGTCTCGGGAACCAGCGACGTCTTCGGAAGGACGATCGTCAGCGGACCAGGCCAGAAGCGCTCGGCGAGCTTCTCTGCCGCCGCGGGCCAGGTGGTCGCTAGTCGCTGCGCATCAGCAATGGTGCCGACGTGGACGATCAACGGGTTCGTTGCCGGGCGTCCCTTGGCCCGATAGATGCCCGCCACCGCCTCGACATCGAGCGCGTTGGCCCCAAGGCCATAGACCGTCTCGGTCGGAAAGACGACGAGCCCGCCGGCGCGCAGCACGGCAGCAGCGCGCGCAATCGCCGTGGGATCGGGCAATTGCGGATCGACCGGCAGCACAATGGTGGTCACATGGTCGATGATCGCTGGCCGGCCGACGATCGACAAGGCGGCGCGTGCCGCGCCGGCCACCGCCGCGGCACGCGCCTCGAATCGAAGTAAACAAACAGGCTGCTCGCGGGCCTCAATTCCCGAACAATCCGTTTCGAGCAGCCGGAAACTAAATGCAAAAGTCAGAATGTAGAAGTCAGAAGTGCGGAACTTCTGCGTTCTGACTTCTTACTTCTGCCTTATCACGAACACCCCATGCTGTTGCCACAATTGTGGCAGAGGTAACAGTTGCCGGCCCGCACGGTGATCGAGCCGCAGTTGTCGCACACCGGGGCGTCGACCTGAAAGCTGGCGAACTGCTCGCCGCGATTGGCTTGTCCGGGCTTGAACTCGAACTTCGGCGCGACGCCGGCTCGCTCAAGCAGAGATCGGCCTTTCACCACCGCCTCGGTTCCTGCACCATTCTTGCGGTGACCGTTCGACGAGCCGTTGGTGCTTCCGTGCGAACCGTTCAGCCCGCCGGCCTTCTTGGCGACGGGCAATCGCTCTGTCTCGGTCGGCTCCTCGCCCGCGGCGGCCTTGGTTGGCGATGGTTCCGGTGGAGCGCTGGCGTTGGCCTCCTTGTAGCCGGGCAGGAACTCGATCCCCATCCAGCGGAAGATGTAATCGACGATGCTCTTGGCGATACGAATGTCGGGGTTCTTCGTGTGCCCCATCGGCTCGAAGCGGGTGTGCGAGAACTTGCTCACGTACACCTCAAGCGGCACGCCGTATTGCAAGCTCATGGAAACCGCCGTGCCGAAGCAGTCCATCAGTCCGCCGATGGTGCTCCCTTCCTTGGCCATGGTGATGAACAGCTCGCCGGGGCGGCCATCCTCGTACAGACCGACGGTCAGGTAGCCCTCGTGGCCGGCGATGTTGAACTTGTGCGTCTTGCTGTTACGCGTATCGGGCAGGCGCTCGCGTCGCGGAGCGGCCTTCTGCTTGTCGGCCGCCTTGTCTCCTTCGGTGCTCGTCGACAGCGGTTGGCTTTCCTTCGAGCCATCGCGATAGACCGCCAACGCCTTCAGCCCCAGCCGCCAGCCCTCGAGGTACGCATCGGCGATGTCGGCCGGCGTGGTGTCGCGCGGCATGTTCACGGTCTTGCTGATGGCACCGGAGAGGAACGGCTGCGCGGCGGCCATCATTCGTACATGGGCTCGCCAGGCGATGCTCCGCTTGCCATTGCGCGGCTGGAAGGCACAGTCGAACACGGCGAGATGCTCGTCGCGCAGATCGGGCGAGCCCTCAATCGTGTCCTGCTTGTCGATGTAGGCCGTGATCGACTCGATCTGCGGCTGATCGTAGCCCAGGGTCTTCAGCCCCAGCGGCACGGTGTTATTGACGATCTTGAGCATGCCGCCGCCGGCGAGTTGCTTGTACTTGACCAGGGCGATATCGGGCTCGATGCCGGTCGTGTCGCAATCCATCAGGAAGCTGATCGTGCCGGTCGGGGCAAGCACCGTGGCCTGGGCATTCCGGAAACCATAGCGGTTGCCGCTGGCCAGCACTTCGTCCCACACCGTCCGGGCGGCATCCTTGAGATACGCCGGGCAGGCGTCGTTGATTTGCTCGACGGCGTCGCGGTGCATCTGCATCACGCCAAGCATCGGGTCGCGGTTGACGTCGAAGCCGTCGAACGGCCCGACCGCCGCGGCCAGCTCGGCGCTCGTCAGATTCGCGGCGCCGTGCAGCAGGGCGGTCATTGCGCCGCAGAGGCCGTAGGCGGCCTCGGAATCGTACGGCAGACCGGCCGACATGATCAGGCTGCCGAGATTCGAATAACCCAGGCCTAGCGGACGGAACTTGTGGCTGTTCTCGGCGATCAGCTTCGTGGGATAACTCGCGTGATCGACCAGGATTTCCTGAGCGATGAAGAAGATGCGGCAAGCGTGCTGGAACCGCTCGACGTCGAACACGCCGTCGTCGCGGCGGAACTTCATCAGGTTCACGCTCGCCAGGTTGCACGCCGTGTCGTCGAGGAACATGTACTCGCTGCACGGGTTGCTGGCGTTGATCCGCCCCGAGTTGGGGCAGGTGTGCCAACGGTTGATCGTCGTGTCGTACTGCACGCCGGGATCGCCGCAGTACCAGGCCCCTTCGGCCATCTTGGCCATCACCTCGCGTGCGGGCCACGAGGGGCCGGCATGCGCAGCATCCGTGACCCAGTGGGTGATCCACGGCTTGTCTTCGACGACCGCCTGCATGAACTCGTCGCTGAGGCGGACCGAGAGGTTCGCGTTCTGGAAGAGGATGCTGCTGTACGCCTCGCCGTTGAAGTTCGACTCGTAGCCGTTGGCGATGAGCACGCGGGCCTTTTTCTCTTCCTTCTGCTTGCAGTCGATGAACTCCATTACGTCGGGGTGCCAGTCCTTGATCGACTGCATCTTGGCGGCGCGACGGGTCTTGCCGCCGCTTTTGACGACCGCGGCAATCTGGTCGTACACGCGCATGAACGACAGCGGCCCCGAGGGCTTGCCGCCGCCGGAGAGCTTCTCACGGTGCGAACGCAGCGTGCTCAGGTCGGTGCCGGTCCCCGAGCCGAACTTGAACAGCATGGCCTCGCTGCGGGCAAGCTCCATGATGTCTTCCATGTTGTCGTCGACGCTTTGAATAAAGCAGGCCGAACCTTGCGGGTACTCGTATGGGTTCTCGGGCTGCTCGACCCGCGCGGCTTCGGCGTTCCAGTGCCAGTTGCACTGGGCACCCTTCACGCCGTACTGGTGGTAGAGGCCGACGTTGAACCACACGGGCGAGTTAAACGCCCCGTGCTGGTGCAGGCACAGCCAGGAGAGCTCCCGATAAAAGCTCTCACCGTCGGCGGTGCTGGCGAAGTAACCGTCCTCGATGCCCCAATCGGCGATGGTACGGCTCACGCGATGAATGAGTTGCCGAACGCTGAATTCACGCTCGGGCGTGTTGATCTCGCCGTAGTAATACTTGCTGCAAACGACGTTAGTCGCCAGTTGGCTCCAGGAACTGGGGACCTCGCAGTTGGTCTGCTCGAAGAGCATCTCGCCGTTCTCGCCCTTGATTGCCGCCGTGCGAACCTCCCACTGAACCGTTTCGAAAAGGTCGCGGGGCTCAGCCGGGCAAAAGACTGAATCGATCATTAGCCCCTTGCTGAACCGGCGAGCGGGCTTCTTCTTGGTGCGTTCGACCACGGCGGCGGAACCTCGCGAATCGGAACTGGACTGCGACATGAAGGAATCCTTTCCGGGCGAAACGGTGACGGCAACGACAGCTTAGCGAAATAGAGAACTAATGTACAGTATCGCCTGAGTATGTCGGGCGACTGCAACACCGGTCGAACAATTGATCCCAGGCCCCTATGAACCGAGCCCTGACCACGAGGAGGTGTGGTCAGTGCTATCGGAGATCACCATATATTGTAGCAATCGACAAGCTAGCTACAACATACAGGCGTGGGGACAGTCTATCGCGTTTCAAGAACGAGTCAACGATTTAGCGCCCACGGGCTGCAACGCGTTGACAAGAAAGGCCTTTGCAACGCAGGCGTGCAAGTCGGCCAAGCGACATCTTGAAATCTATTAGATTCCTAAGATTTGACGCCGAAATGCTTTCCGAAAAAATACGGAACTGTCGATGCCGATTGTCGCCGCCGAGAATTTTCGGAAAAAACTTTTAGAGGCTGATTGTCCCGATCCGCACACGTGTCGACACTTGCCGATGCCCCGTTTTCCGGCGGGAATTCTTGCGACGGCGGAAATGCTGTACATGCATCTTCGGGCCTTGAACCAGGCCAAGCACTTCGGCCGTGACACTGGCACCGGATAGCCCTGGATCGCCGAGTTTCATGCCGTCGTCGCCAGAAACTGCCAGCACGCGATCGAAAGTCAGCGAATCGCCTACGTTCAGCTTCTCGCGGCAATCGATGACGAGTTCCTGGCCCGGCTCAACCTTCAATTGGCGGCGTCCGTCGAGAATAATCGCATACATGGCAGTGCCCGTTGTTTGGGGTCCTGTTTGGTTCGAGAAAGTCCCACAATATAGCGGGCATGGATCGAACCGTCGAGCCCCTGGCTCGTGACGGCACGCGAATGTGCCGTGGATTGCCGGCTCAGTAAATGAACGAAATGCTCGAGCGCAGCCCGAACATGCCGAGCGTCGCGTAGGACTGCGAGCCGTCCAGTGGACTCGCATTGCTGAGCGATCCGGCGCCGAAATAAGCCTGGCCGACCATGGAATTCTCGAAAATAATCATGCCGTTTCCATAGCTGCGGCGATAGTCGGCCCCTACCTCGACTTCAGCGAACGGTAGCACGCCCCAGCCGCTGGCGGAATTCTCTTGGCTGGCGGTTGTATCGGGAATCGTAGCCACGTACGACTGGTACGCCTTGCCGAACAAGAGCGCGGCCCGCCCGCCGCCGAACAGGCCGAAGCCGGTGCCGTCGAGCGCACGGCGGCCTTGCATGGCGACAGTCGGCCCACAGCCGTTGAAAAAGTGCCTCGCCTCCATGTGCGAGAAGGCGCCAGCGTCGGTGTAGGGCTGGATGTCGGCACCGTACGCTTGGTTTAAGTACAAGTAGCGCAGGCCGGCCGAGCCGAGCCATGTCCAGCCGCCGGTTGTCCAGCGTTTGAGTCCCTCAAGGTCCCAACTCAGGATTTGCAGGTTGCTATTGGCCGTGAACTGCCCGCCGGCCGCCGATGTAAAGATTCCCGTACCCGCAGTCCCGACGGCAAAGGGATCGATCAGTGCTGTCCCCGGGGTCACAGTGGCGCTAGCCGACGCAAACTGGTAGTACTGAAAGAAGCTTGCCCGCACGCCGTTGCCCATCTCGTTAACGTGGCCGAACCACACCGCCGGCGATGCCTGGTACGAGTAATTGAAATCAGTGGTCGTGCGGTCGTAGACACCGGTTGTATTCGCTGTGCGGGTGATGAACGCGCTATCGTTGCCGGCGGTCCAGTGCGGCTTGAGCACGTAGACGCCCGCTCCGCCGATCCATCCGCTGGGCTGCGAGGGGGGCGCCACCGTCACGAACACAGGGGCGCTGTTGTTCAGCAGCGCCGCCTCGACCGGCGGCTGCGGCGGGGCAACGGTCAACGGTTGCAAAACGTAGGCATTTGGCGTCGCTGCGGCAGCGACGTTGGATGACGCCGTCGACGAGTTAGGCAGTGCGATGGTCGGCAGGGTTGGGGGGGAGGCGTTGCCCGGGGCGTTCGGTGCTGGATTTGGTGTCGCGCTTGCCAGGCGAGGCCCGACCGCGGCGGCCGAAGGGGGCGGCGAGATCGGCTGCATGAACTGCACCGGCGTTACCGGCCCGCCGACGGTGAACATCGGGGCCGACGGGTTGGGCATCGCTGGCACACCGCTCGGCCCAACGAACACTCCCGAACCGGTGATGGCTTTGGCGTTGGCTGCCGCGGCAGGCAACGCACCGGGAATCGTCTGTCCGCGGCAGACGGCGGCGCATCCAAGTACCGTTACAACAATCACCATCGACGCTAGCGCGCGCATACGAACCTCCACCATGCCCCCGAGGCAATCGGGCGAAGCATGGTAGAAGGTCACTGCGACTGTCGCCAGAGCAATTCTATATCTGTGAGAACTTCAGTTCCCTGCCGCTAGCATCCTGGCATTCGATCAACAGATGCTCGGGGGATGCGCCTTCCCGGCCGACGACGTGCACGGTGATCTTGTTGTCGTCTTCCAGGCGCGTTAGCTCACGTCGTTTGCGGTTGTTCAGGTACGTGGCGACATCTTCGTTGACGGTGACCGTCACACGTGCCAGATCCGGCTGATGGCCGGCGAGAATCAGCAGCCGCACCACTTCGATCGCCATGCTTTCGGCAGTCTTCACCACGCCGGTCCCCAAGCAGCAAACGCAATCGCGGTACACGCTGCGCTTCAGGCTGGGACGGATGCGCTGGCGTGTCATTTCGATGAGGCCGAAAGGACTGGTACGCAGAATCTTGGTGCGAGCACGGTCGCGGCGCATCGCCTCGCGCAGCGCGCGTTCAACACCGCGGCGATGGCGCTCTTTGCGCATGTCGATGAAGTCGTTAACGATCACGCCTCCTAAGTCGCGCAGTCGCAGTTGCCGAGCGATCTCGCGGGCAGCTTGCAGATTCATCTGATAGGCGGTTTCCTCGGCCGAGTCCTGGGCGCGAAAGTTGCCGCTGTTCACGTCGATCGCCACCAAGGCTTCGGTTTGATCAATCACGATGCTGCCACCCAGCCGTAGCGGCACTGAGCGTTGGTGGATGCGACTGATTTCCTGGTCGAGATGGTACTTGTGGAATAGCGGTTCCTTGCCTTCGTAAAGCTGTAAACGATGCACATAGCGCGGCATTACGATCTGCAAGAACTCACGGGCACGCTCGTGGGCGTCGGGCTCGTCGATGTAGATCGCATCGACTTCCGAGGTGAAGATGTCGCGGATCGTGCGAATGATCATGTCGCTTTCTTCGTAGATGCCGATCGGAGCGGGATACTTCTTGATCCGACGGACGATCACCTTCCACAGGCGCAGCAAGTACGCCAGATCGCGCGATAGCTCTTTCTTGGTGCGGTCGACACCGGCGGTGCGCACAATGAAGCCGACACCTTTCGGCGGCGCGAGCTCGAGCATGATGTCACGCAGCTTGCGGCGAGCTTCGTCGTCTTCAATCTTGCGGCTCACGCCGACGCGTCCCAGGGCCGGCATCAATACCAGGTATCGCCCTGGAATGCTGATGTATGTCGATAGCGTCGGCCCCTTGGTGCCGATCCCTTCCTTGATGACTTGCACCAGCACTTCGTCGCCGCGGCGCAGGATGTCCTGGATCGGCGGCTTCACACGCGGCCGGGCCCCAGGGCGAATCGTGCGTCGCCGGGTGCGCGGCCTGCCACCCGACGGCTCCTCGGGCTCGGCGTCATCGTCATCGTTGCCATCGCCGTTGCCACGAGCGGCTCCGCCGCCTGGTTCGATGGGGCGCGATGGATCGAAGCCTCCCTGGCGAAAATACTGCGGCTCGACATCGCTGATGTGCAGGAAGCCATTGCGGCCAACGCCGAAATCAACGAAGGCGGCCTGGATGCTAGGCTCGATGTTGACAACGCGCCCCTTGTAAATGTTTCCGACGTAATTGTCCTGGCTGGTGCGTTCAACGTACAGCTCTTCGAGCACGCCGTCTTCGACAATGGCGATGCGGCATTCCTCGGGCTGCGAAACGTTGATCAGCATCTCCTGTTTCATGGTCTTGCTTTCGGTTTCCGTACAAGTGTTTTATGAGTTCGGCGCGTCGCTTGTGACACGAGAGCGCAAGCGACGCGGCTAACCTGTCAATCGCTAAATGGCCCCGTTGTTGGGCTGCACCTTTTTCAATTCCTCTTTCAGATAACTCTTAATGTCGCGGGCGTTCTCGAGCGTGAGCGCCTTGGCCGCCACCGCTTCGCACTGCGGCAGCGACAGACTGCGCACGAGGCGCTTCAACTCAGGGATGGCGTTGGGCGGGACGCTCATCTGCCGCAGCCCCATGCCCAGCAGCAGCATGGTGTAGATGGTGCTGGCGCTCATCTGCCCGCAGAGTCCTACGGGAACCTGCGCGCGATTGGCGGCCCGCACCGCGATGTCGATCAGTTTCAGCACCGCGGGATCACTGGCCGTGTACAGGCTCGCCACGTCCTTGTTGCTGCGGTCGACGGCCAAGGTGTACTGGATCAGATCGTTGGTGCCGATGCTGAGAAAATCGACTTCTTCGACGAAATGGTCGATCATCATCACGGCCGCCGGAACCTCGACCATCATCCCCACCGGCAGGTCGCGGTTAAACGGCACGCCGTGCTCTTCAAGGTCCTCCATGACGTCGGACAGGACCATCTTGGCTTGGCGAAATTCGAGCACGGTCGAAATCAGCGGGAACATCACGCGCACATCGCCCAGGGCGCTGGCGCGCAGGATGGCGCGTAGCTGTGTGCGAAACAGCGGCAGGTTGCGCAACGAGAGCCGGATGCTGCGCAGGCCAAGGAAAGGATTGCGATCGTCGTCGACCACCGCGACGCTGGCCACCTTGTCGGCCCCCAGGTCGAGCGTGCGGATCGTCACCGGTCGGCCAACCATCTTCTGCGCCACCTGTGCGTAGGCCTGGAAGTGCGCTTCCTCGTCGGGCACCGTGTCGGCCCCGAGGTACAGGAACTCGGTGCGGTACAAGCCGATACCGTCGCCGCCGTTTTCGAGGCATGGCACGACCTCGTGCGGGAACTCGATGTTGCCGTACAACGAGATGTTCACGCCGTCGGTGGTGACGGCTGGCAGCTCGCGCAGCGTCTTCAGGTGCACCACGCGCGATTGGTGCTCCTCGGCCTCCTGGCGATAGCGGGCCAGCGTTTCTTCGTCGGGCTGGAGGATCACCAAGCCAAGTTCGCCATCGATGATGACCACTTCGCCGCCGGAGACTTCGGTCAGAAACGACCCGGTGCCGACGACCGCTGGAATGCCCATGCCTTCGGCCACGATGGCCGTGTGGCTGCCGGGGCCGCCGATCTCGGTCACAAAGCCGCGGACGAAGCGACGATCGAGGTTGGCGGTCTCGCTGGGCGTGAGGTTGTGCGCCAGAACGAGCACCGGCGAGGTGATCTGCGATAGCTCCTCACGACGGCGGCCGAGCAGGTTTTTCAGCAGCCGCTTTTCGATGTCGAAAATGTCGTTGGCGCGTTCGGCCAGATGCGTGTTCTCCAGCGACTGGAAGAACTTGCCGTAGCGCCGCAGCGCACGGCTCACGGCGTACTCGGGCGTGTAGTGTCGCTCGCGGATGAGCTGCTCGACCTCGGAATGCAGCCGGGCGTCGTGTAGCATCTGCAAGTGGGCGTCGAAGATGGCGCCGTAGTTCTTGCCCAGCTCGTTGGAGACCGCATCGCGATTGCGTTCGATCTGCTGGCTGGCGGCTTCGAAAGCGCCTTTGAGACGCTCGAGCTCGGAATCGACGGCGTCGCGGGTCAGGAAGCGTCGAGGGATGCGGAATCCCTCGTTGTCCATCACCAGGGCTTCGCCAATGGCGACGCCCGGCGAAACGGCAATCCCCTGCAGTTTTTGCATCGACGTCCTTTTGCGGGGCGCGCGCTGTAGTGAGTTCCGCGCGCCCAGCACCAGACGGGAGCTTCGCAGAAGCACGACCCAGCCATGCTCCGCGGCGATCCACCGTCGGCGACGCGCCGCTCACGGGCGTCGGCAAGCCTGGCAATGTTCGCGCCCCAGGGCGCGCTCGGGCCAGGAGTGCCGTTCCGCCGTTACCGCGCTGGCCCGCGGGTGCCGTGATCGAGGCACATCGGGCCGGCCCTCTCTTATACGACTGACTTGTACGCTTCGAACAGTTTCGGCCGTTGCCGAAGCGGTGCATCGCACGATCGCAGACGCACAACGTCGGCCGGCATCGGTTACAACTCGTCTTCCTTAAACGGATGTGCGAGCAAATTGGTCAACGCTTCGACCGCCTGGCCGGCGTCTTCGCCGCTGGCTTCGATCGAGAGCTCGGTTCCTTGCGTGGCCGCGAGCGTCAGAATTCCCAAGATGCTCTTGGCGTCGACGCGTTCGGGGCCCTTCACGACCCAGACCTCCGACTTAAACTTGTTGGCAAGCTTCACGACCATGTCCGCCGGCCGTGCGTGCAACCCTTGCGGATTGGCGAGCACAACGTTGCGGCTTGCTTTTGTGTCGCCCATGGTCGGCATCGATTACCTGCGTGACAAGATACCAGAAAGCGCTCCGTCGCGGCATCGGATTTTCCTTCGATTGGCCCGCAGTGGCTGGCACCCGACGGCTTCATGACCGGCCGGCTCAATGCGACGAGACACGCCTTTGCAGCTTCACGAGCTGAAGTGGTTGTTGTCGGCCTCGTCGAGCAGTTGCAGCACATCTTCCGACGTGCGGGCCTGCTTGAGGAACTTGCAAAACGCGTCGTTGCGCAACTGCCGCGATACGTTCTCCAAAGCCCGCAAGTGGTCGCCCGGTCGGTCCGGTGGCGAGATGAGCAGGAACAGCAGGTTGACCTTCTCGCCATCCAGGCTGTTGAAGTCGACCCCCTCGGGGCTGACGCCCACGGCGCCGACCAGCCGGTTGACGCTGGGATGCTTCGTGTGCGGCACCGCGACACCGCGGCCGATACCGGTGCTGCCCAGGTCCTCGCGCTTGAGAATGGCCTTGACGATGCTCTCGGATTGCTCGGCATTCACCCGTCCGGCGTCGAGCAGGGTTTGGACCAATTCGCGAATGACCCCCTCTTTGCTGCTTGCAGACAGGTTTGCCTTGACCGCTTCACGGGTCACGAAGTCCGCAAACTTCATGCACCCACTCCTTTCTAATCCTCGAATCACCTGCGCCTCCCACGATGCTGGCAGCGGCCGAAGCGTGACGCCCGGGTTCACTTGAATCCAAGCGGTGCTGCCAACGGTTCGCACTCTAGCTCAGCTCTCCGGCTTGGCCGCAGCGCTTTGCTGTCGGAGGCCCGGCGTCCGATGCTCTTGGACTTTATCTTTGTATTTCCGGATCTGTTGTTCGATCTTGTGGATGGCCCCGTCGGCCGAGGCCATCAGGTCGCTGGCTTGTTCCTTGGCGACGAAATCGTGTTTGTGCTCGGCCGACACTTGCAGGTCGACCACAGGATTCTCGCGATCCTCCAGGTCGACCGTCATCTCAATTGCCGTCAGCCGCTCGAACAGCCGCGACATTTTTTCCAGCTTTGCCGTGAGTTTCGCCTGAGTCGCTTCGCTCAGATGACCATGCCGAGCCGAAATCTTGATGACCACGCTTGAGGTGCTCCTTTTTCCGCCCGGCCTATTGTGGAAGCACATCCACTCGACGCTTTGCCCAGTAGCCGCATCCGGCCAACTGAATTCGTCGTCATTGTAGTGTGCCGGAGGAATCTGAACAAACGCAAACGCTTGTCTGCCTCCTTAACAATTCTAGCTCGATGCACAAGCCTGCCAGTGGTTGGCCGAACAGGCAATAATCCTGTGCGGCACACGCGCACCTTCTGCAACTAGCGACCCAAGAGCGACAAATCGCTTCGGAGTTGGCTCAAGGCGCTCCCGCCGCCTTTGGGATAAGTTGTCCCGAATCCAGGCGTTGCTTCCATTTGACGATATATTGCTGTCGACGGGCGGCGGTGTATTCAGGACGATAGAAATGTGTCTGCCCGCCGCTCATGCGCGTCAAAGCGGCGAATGCCAACACGCGATACTCCAAATCTTCGCTGTCGAGCCACTTGACAAGCTGGGAACCCACCGGCGAGCCGGGCCGCACGTCGTCGGACGTGTAGCCCCATAACATGCGGAACAGCTCGCTGCCACGAGTTCCGTAATGCCGCTGGAACGCTTGATCGACGAGCTGCGCGGTTTCAGGATTGCGTGCAATCGCCGTCCGCAGCGACTCCACCTCGTCGTTCCAGACGGCTTTCTGATTCGGATCACGCAGTGCCGTGACCAGGGTGTCGAAATCACCGACGGCGGCAAGGCATTGAATCGCTAGCAGACTGGTTTCGATCTTGCGATCGGCGGCCAGCTCTTTCAGTCCCAGCGTCAGCGGCCGATCGCCCGGCAAGGCGCGCGGCAGGTCAGCCCCAGCGCGTTTCTGCATCGGCGTGCGATCGTCCGTAGTAGTCACCCACGCCGGCAGGCTTGGCACCTCGTTGAGCGCGGCAACTGCGTCGGCGCCAACGAGCAGCCGCCGAGCAGGGGCCGTCAGCGTCTCCGGCGGCGTCCCCGAGCTTTCGGTCCATTGCACGTCTCCGGTGGCGACGAACATTTCCACCGTGATCGATGCCGGAATCTTGATCGGGTCGGTCCCTTCCGCCCGTCGGTGCGCGACCTCGAAGGCAGCCGTCGAGCTTGCGTTGCCCAGCGCGATTACTCCCTCGCGCCCAGCGGCCCGAACACGCAGCGCCGCGCCAGGCGTGCCGGCGCTGATCAGCACCACGCGCCCCTCGAGAATCTCGATTCCCGGAACTCCCTGGGCGTTGGGACCGAGCAGCACCACCTCGGTTCCTCCCAACAAATCGACATTCACGCCAGTCGAAAGCGTCATCGCGCAGCGGAAGGTCGGCAGCGACATCACCCGATCGCCGGCGAAGACGGTCGTCCGATTCGGCACGCGATGCCACAATCCGTCGGCCGGATTAAAGCGCACCAACAGCTCGCCATCCATGAAGCGGCCGATGCCGTCCGGGTTGGCAGCGGCGGGAGCAGGTCCATTCGGCACGATGCCCGCCGGCGCAGGAGGAGCGTTGGTTCCTGCGATGGCGCCAGCCATCGCGGGCCCTGGCACTCCGGTCGTTGCCGGGCCGGCCGGTCCGGGTTGTCCGACACCTGGCGGCACGTTGCCCGGCTGCGCCACACCCGGTGGCAGCGGAGCGGGCGATGTTCCTGCCGCCACGCCTGCTCCAGGTCCCGGCATCCCTAGCGGCGGCGCCCCGCCCGGGGCCGCGGGGGCTACCGGGCCGACAGGACCGGGAAGCGGCGCCATCGACGACGGCGCGGCCGGCATCGTAGCAGCAGTGCCGGGCTGGACGGCGCCGGGCATCGCCAATCCACCTGCCGGCGCGCCTTGCGGCGAAACACCAGCCGCTGCCGGCGGAAGCGGGGCGGTTGCTGGTGGCACGGCGACGTTTTGAGCCGCTCCGGGCTGCGCAGGTGCTGGCCCCGGCGCGACAAGCGGCGCCCCGCCTCCGGTCGTAGCGCCAGGGGCCGCAGGCCCGGTAGCAGGCGGGACCGCGCCCGACGGCGGTTGCTGAGCTGCTACCTGAGGCGCGACCGGTTCGACCGGCGCCTGGGTGTTGTCCGGCGATGGTGTTGCCGTCGTCGGGGCCGTGCCGGAGTTGGGCTGATCCGCGACCTTGATCGGCTGCAAGCCGATGCGTGCCAAGAACTGCTCGTAGTTCATCGCGATCGCGCCGATCGCGCATAACAGCACTGCCGCAAACACTGCCGCGATGACTTTTCCCGGCGACCCCTTCGGCTTCGGCGGTTCTCGCAAGTAATCGGGCACCTGCGGCTTTTGCCGCGCCGATTTGGGAGGCTCAGCGGCTGGCCGAGCCATGGTTTCTGCCGCCTCTGGGGCCGGCGTCCGCGATGGAATGACCGCCTCGGTATCGGAAACAGCGGGTTTCTTCGGTTCGGCAACGGTAGCCGCCGGCTGCGACGCGAGCTTGTACATCCGTTCGCGCATCGCCGCATCGATCTCTGCCGGCTCGCCAAGCACCAGCGCTAGAATTTGGTGGGCCGATGCGACCTCGGCCAGGTGCATATCCGATTCGAGGCACACCTTCTCGAAGTCCGGCACCCGTTCCGACGGCAATTCGTTGTCGAGATACTCGGCCACGGTGTTGGGATCGAGTGCCAGCCCGCGGCCATCGAGTTTCGGTGCCCCCAGCCGCAGCCGGCGGGCAACCTCGCGAGTACGGTGCATCAGGTTGGTGGCGAATTCGCTCTCCTCGATCCGCTTGCCGATCAACTGCGCATCGGATGGTTCGAGGATGTTGTCGATATACGCCAGCATCGTTCGCAGGGTCAGCCGCATCGGCATTAGCTCCGCAACAGGCCAGGGGACTGCGTTCTACGAGTAATAGTGGCACGCCGTGCCGGATTCCGTACAGAGAATTACGGCAACGCCATCAGTCGCGGCGAGTTGTGGTGCTCTCGAACAGCAAAAACGCCAGGACGCTGCCCAGCACCTGTTCGATCGCCACGACCGCCGGATGCAGGCCCGACGCGGTCACGGTTTCGGCCAGAATCGAAGACTGGCCGACCTGCGGCCGCTCGTCCCAACTCAACAATGACGCGCCAGCGCCGAATCCCCAGGCAAGGGCGAAGGCAGCGAAGAACTTTCGATTTCGGCTCGACCGCACGGCGCAGAAACTCCGAAGATGCCCGGGAACCCCATCCGGTCCCGGTCGTTTCTGCACCGCAGCGGTTGCAACCGTCGCGCCTTGCCTCCCGCCGCCCAAGCGTCGCCACGCCGAAGTCCCCTACCGATAACGAGTTGGTTGCTCCAAAGGCGACACAAGACAACAGGTCGCCATGTTGCGCAATGGCAACGCCGTTCGCGGCGATGCAGCGATTCTGCAACGCGGAAACTTCAACTGCCGCTCGGCACACACCGCTGCCCGCGGCCAAATCGCGATGCTGTCGTCACCACAATCGCCATAGTTTCGCGCCGAGTCAAAGTGTCACGCTCGGCGCGACGAAAATGTAATTGCCACCGTGTGTGGCCGCATTTGGGCTTGGCGGCTTTCGAGGGTAGAATAACAATGGCCGTAAGCCGAGCTCCATGGCTGTAATCGCTGACAGGTAGACGACGTGTCGACCACCCACCGCGTACGTTCCCAACGCATTCTTCGCGAGGCCGAAGGCTATCTCGAGCTCGGCCTGGCGCAGGCAGCGCTCGACGCGCTCGATCGGCTCACCGAGCCGGGAACGTTCCGTGGCAAGTTGATGTATTTGAGGGGCGAAGCGCTTCGCAGCCTCCACCGCTACGACGAGGCCAGCGACGCATTGCAGCAAGCAGCGGATCTTCGCCCCAGCGAACCCGACGTCTGGCTGGCGTTGGCGTGGTGCCAGAAGCGGTCCGGCCAGCTCGATAAGGCGATCGAAGCCTTGGAGCACGCTCGGGAAGGAGAGCCGTCGGAAGCGACGATTTACTACAATCTGGCTTGCTATTACAGCCTGGCAGGGCGCAAGGACGACGCGATCGCCAACCTGTCGCGTGCTATCGCCATGAAGCCCGACTTCCGCGAGATGGTTTCCGACGAGGCCGATTTCGATCCCATCCGCAGCGATCCCGAGTTCCAGGCGATCATCAGCGTGATCGTCTAGGCCTGCTTAGCCGCCGCGTCCACGCGGCCCTCAGGCCTAACTGCGCGGCGGCACTCCCAGGCTTTTGCCGCCGTCGATCGCCACGGCAGTCCCAGTAACCATCGCGGCCGCGTCGGTGGCCAGGTACACGACTGCCGCGGCTACTTCCTCGGGGGTGATCATCCGGCGGTTCGCTTGTGCCAGCGGACTTGCGTCGATGAACTGCTGGGCCAGTGCCTCGCGATCGGCTGCGCGGTCGAGGTCGTTGTTCATCATTCGCGTGTCGCACACTGGCCCGGGGCAGACGGCATTCACGCGAATCCGGTCGCCGGCGTGGCATAACGCCAGGCTCTTCGTCAGTGCGATCATCGCCCCTTTACTGATCGAGTAGACCGGATCGTGCGCTCGCGGCAGCAGGCCGGCGTTGCTCGAGACATTGACAATCGACCCGCCGTCGGCGGCGACCATCCTTGGAATAGCGTGTTTCGAGGCCAGGAACGCCCCTTTCAAGTTCACCGCTAGCACCGCGTCCCATTCGGCCTCGGTGACGTCGGGAATCTGGCGCGTCAGCCCGATGCCAGCGTTGTTCACGAGGATGTGTAGCCGGCCACCCGCAGTCTCGGCCGCCGCCTCGATCAGCCGTCGCACATCGGCCTCGCGGCACACATCGCACGCGAGCTGCACGATGCCCAACTCGGCGAAGATCGCCTCGTTCTCGTCGCGCGGCACGCGGTCGCCAACGAACACGCGCGCACCGTGACGGGCAAGTAGAATTGCCGTTGCGCGCCCGATGCCCGAAGCGCCGCCCGTGACCACGGCAACGCGCCCAGCCAACGACAAGTGGTCGTCCGCCATCGCGTTTAGTTCCCACCACCGGGCGCGGTTGTGGCCATCGGCCACGCGAAGACATACCAGGCCCGCGGCGTTGAAGCATCGAGCAACCGTTGCAGCTCGGGCTGCGCCGAGTGAACCTGCGACGTGGCCAACAACCCCTCGAACAAATTGAACGGCAGCTTGTACTTCACCGCCTTGGTCTTCGTGGGGTCAAGCTTCGCCAATTCCAAGGCGCGTTCGAGGGCGTCCTCAATAAAGCCTTCCTTGTCGACCAGGCCCGATTCCAATGCCTGCCGCGTGGTGAACACCTGGCCGGTCGCCACCTCGTCGAGCAGCTTAGGATTGTCGCGGAACTTCGGGCGTCCCGACATCACGATCCCCTTGAACCGCTCGAACGCCTCGTTCACAAGTTCCTGAAAGATTTTCCGTTCCTCTTCGGTCATCGGCTTGAACATGCTCCCCATCTGCTTGAGCCGATGGCTTTTGATCGAATCTTCGCTGACGTGGTACTCGGCCGCGAGACCCGAGAAGTCGAAGTGCGGAATCACCACGCCGACGCTGCCGGTCCAGGTCGTAGGCTCGGCGAAGATCACGTTCTTCTCGTCGCCGACGGCCATCGACACGTAGTATCCGCCGCTGGCGGCCAGCCCGCCCATACTCACCACGATCGGTATCCCGCGGTCCTTGCGCAGCCGGCTGAGATGGTGATAAATGAAGTCGCTGCCGGTCACGCTGCCGCCGGGCGAGTCGACACGCAGCACCACCGCCTTCACGTGCTTGTCGTCGCGGGCATGGTCGATCTGCTTCTTCACGTTCTCGCCGTCGATGATCGTCCCCTCGACCGAGATGATCGCAATCTTGTCGGTGCCGTCCTTGGCCAGCGAGTGGTACTTTTCCTCGACGTGCGAGTCGCCAGTCTCGGCGAGCGTCACGACCGCAGTGACCCCGGCAATCACCACCAGCGCGGCCACGCCAAAGAAGAGCACCGCCAGCAGCATCACCACCAGGCGCAGACCATTGCGGCGGCGCGGCACTTCGACCACGGGCACAGCACTCACCACCTGCGGCGCTGCGGAAGGGTGTTCTTGCGTCATATTCAGGACTCTCGGGCGTAGCGGTCCGTAATCGAAGCAGCCATTGTGCGATGTTGCTCGTGGCTCGGCAATGCCGCGCAGCTTGTGCCGGTTCATTCGGCTTGCCACGGCCTGCGTGCTGGCAGTAAGCTACTCGTCTCTGTGCCACAAATGAACCAAGACCGACCATCGGGAGGCCGGATTCGTCGAGTCGACGTTCCCATGGATAGCTCATTTTCCGCGCGGCGATGAATAGCGCTGTCTGCCGCATAAAGGAGTTGCCAGCGTGTTTGTCGCCGCCAGTACCGAGTGCTTTCCCGATCTGGAGTTGGCAGCTGCGCTCGAGCGCCTGGTCGACCTCGAGTACTCGCACGTCGAGATCGACCTGTTCGAGAACGGCGGCCATCTGCAACCATCGCAGGTGCACGCGAATCTCGATCACGCCGTCCGCCTCTGCCGCGATACGCACCGGCTGACGCCGGTGGCCTATTACATCGACATCCAGGCCGAGGGCCC
The DNA here is from genome assembly GCA_036272935.1 of Pirellulales bacterium. Taxonomy (GTDB): domain Bacteria; phylum Planctomycetota; class Planctomycetia; order Pirellulales; family PNKZ01; genus DATAXP01. Next base: position 51,246 of record DATAXP010000070.1, read on the forward strand.
GGCCTATTACGAGCAGTTCGCCAGTTGCTGCAAGTTGGCCAAGGCCACGAAGGTCGTCGCGCTCACCGTCCGCAGCGGCGAGCTGGGCACGCCGTTCAATGCCGAGGTCGAACGGCTCCGCGAGCTGGTCAGAATCGCCTCGTTGGACAGCGTGGTGGTGGGGCTGAAGACCGAAGTCGGCCACATGACGCAAGACCCTGCCACGGCGGCCGTCTTGTGCGATAATGTCAAGGGGCTGGGCATCACACTCGATCCCAGCCATTACACCTTCGGACCCTTTGCCGGAGCCGACTACGACCACCTGTTCCGATACGTTTGCCATATGCAGCTTCGCGATACCAGCAAGACGAAGCTGCAAGTGCGCGTCGGTCAGGGCGAAATCGAATACGGACGGCTGATCACGCAGTTGGCGCGGTTCAAGTACAACCGCGCCCTGTGCGTGAACATCATCGACGATAAATCGCCCGACATCGATCACGCGGTCGAAATGCGTAAGCTCCGCCTGCTGCTCGAAAGCCTACTATGATCCGCGCCCTTGCCTGCCTGATTGCTGCCTGCCTGATCGCCGCCACATTCGCCGCGACTCACCTGCCCGCCGCCGAGATCAAGTTCCGCAAGACCACGCTCGATCCGAAGTTTCGCAGCGAAGGGGTCGCGGTCGGCGACTTCAACCACGACGGCCAACTCGACATCGCCGCCGGCGACCTGTACTACGCCGCGCCCGACTGGCGGCCCACCGTGTTCACCGAAGAAGAGCACGCGTACGATCCCCTCAAGTACAGCCGTTGCTTCAACATGTTCGCCGATGACGTGAACTCCGACGGCTGGACCGACATTTTGATCGTCGAGTATCCCGGCGAAGCGACCGTGTGGCGCGAGAATCCCCGCGGCAGCAGCGGCCCCTGGCGCCGCCACGAGATCATCGGCGTCACGAACAACGAGAGCCCGCAGTATCGTGATCTCGATGGCGACGGCCGCCGCGAATGGATCATGGGGACCGCCCCGACCACGAAGACCGCCAACGGCCCCGACAAGCAAGTGGTGATCGTCCGCCGCCCGGCCGACGTGTTCGGCCTGTGGGACGTGCAGCCGATTTCCGAAAAGGGAGTCGAAGAGGGAATCAAGTTCTTCCACGGCTTGGGCTCTGGCGACATCAATGGCGACGGCCGCACGGATGTCGTCGTGCCGACCGGTTGGTGGGAGTCGCCGGCCAGCGCCGCCCCCGGCCCCTGGCCGTTCCATGCCGCGAATCTCGGCGAACCGTGCGCCGACATGTGGGTGTACGATTTCGACGGCGACGGCGATGCCGATGTCCTGTCGAGCTCCGCGCACAAGATCGGCATTTGGTGGCATGAGCAGACTGCCGACGGCTGGAAGACCCACGAGATCGATAGCAGCTTTTCACAGACGCACGCCCTGTGGCTGGCCGATATCAACGGCGACGGCCTGCCGGATTTCGTCACCGGCAAACGCTACTGGGCCCACGGCCCCAAGGGAGACGTGAACCCCGGCGACCCGGCCGTGATGTACTGGTTCGAGCTGGCGCGCAAAGACGGCAAGCCGGTGTGGACGCCGCACCAGTTCGACAACGACAGCGGCGTCGGCACCCAGTTCGAAGTGGCCGACGTGAACAAGGATGGCCTGTTGGACGTCGTCACCTCGAACAAAAAAGGGGTTTACTACTTCCAGCAAGTGCGCGAGTAACCGGTTTGCGTCTGCCTTCCTCCCTGCTCCCTGCCCCCCCAGCCCCTCCGCATGTACGCCGTCCGGATCGAAGGATTGACCAAGGAGTACCATCTCGGCGGCGAGACGGTGCGCGCCTTGGCCGGCGTGTCGCTTGAGGTGCCGCAAGGCGATTACGTAGCGATTATGGGCCCGTCGGGCTCGGGCAAGAGCACGCTCTTGAACATGCTCGGCTGCCTCGATCGTCCCACCGCGGGCACGTTCTTCCTCGGCGACGACAACGTCGCGCAGCTCGACGACGATCAACTCTCCGATATCCGCGCGTCGCGGATCGGCTTCGTGTTTCAGTCGTACAACCTGATCGCGCAGCTCACGGTGCTCGAGAACATCGAAGTGCCGTTGTACTACCGTGGCCGCATTAGCCCCGAAGACCGCGAGCGCTGCCGGCAGTTGGCCGAGATGGTCGGCCTGGGGAAGCGGCTTGGCCACCGGCCGACGCAGCTTTCCGGTGGTCAACAGCAGCGCGCGGGAATCGCCCGCAGCCTGATCAACGATCCGTATTTCGTCCTTGCCGACGAGCCGACCGGAAACCTCGACACCGCCACGACGGCCGAAATCCTCGCCCTGTTCGACGAACTGAACAAGGCCGGCAAGACGATCATCATCGTCACGCACGAAGAGGAAGTGGCCCAGCGCGCCAAGCGCATCGTTCGCCTGCGCGATGGCCTGGTGCAATCCGATGTGCGGCACGTCGAGGTCAACGATCCGCCTCCCGGCCCGCAGCCGGAGATCGCCGCGCATCCTTGAACGCAGCCTTGTCCGTATCTTCGTGTCCTTTGTGTCTTGGTGGTTTTTTTGAAACACAAAGGCACGAAGGACACGAAGGGAGTGATTCACAAAAACGAGCGCGCAGCGCGGCATTGCACCGCGCTGCGGCTCGCTCACTTGCGAACAACCGTTTGGACTCCGGGCCCGCTTGTGTGGCCGAAGCGTTCTTGTGGGGTTTAGAAAATGCCTCGGCCACGTCGCGGACGGCCTTGGTTCGACCCGTTGTGGAATGGTCTCCTGACCATTCCACCCGGATGTAGCACGGTCGGGAGACCGGCTACAACCACGGCCGTTGATTTCCCATTGGGGCAAACCGCCCTGGTCCTGGGATGAAATCCTCGTCGAAGGAGGTCCGCTTCAACCGTTTCGTCATCCGCCGATCGCCGATTGATCACGCACGGTCCTCCGGAACGCTCGATCTTGGCGGCACGCCCCTGCCAGAGGGCGAAATGCTGTTCGGCCACTGCGGAGGAGGCGGGAGACTGGAGATTGGCGGCTGGGCCCGAGCCTCTAGCCTCCAGCCCCTTGTCTCCTCCGCAACTGGCCGACGGAGCGGTTGTCGAAGCTCACGGCCCCATGCCGAATTCATCACGACGCCCTAGCGGCCAAGAACCAGGCCACCGACGCCGCGCTTCTCGCCTCGACGAACTTTTCATGGCCGTCCTTCAACCGCTCCCGGCCGCCATCGACTGGTCGGCATTAAAGCGACTTCGGCACCAGACGTGGAGGGCAAAAGTAGGCCATTAGCCCGGGGCCTTGCCGCGGGGCCCCGCGCTCGGCGCGGGTCTCTGACCCCGCCGCCCCGTCATTCACGGTCTACCGACCTGCCGCTGGCAATAGCACGCGGCCAAGAGCGCGTCGATCATCGCGTCGTCGTGTGCCGCGCTCAGGCTGATTCGCAGCAGCGATTTGCCTGCCGGAACCGAAGGGGGCCGGATCGCAGGGACGAACAGCCCTCGCGCGGCCAGTTGCTCCGACATCGCAAGGGCTCGCACCGGCTCGCCGACGATCACTGGAATGATCTGGCTCGTCGAGTTGCCGGTGTCCCAACCCTGCTCGCGGAGCACGCTCCGCACGCGCTCGGCAATCATCAACAATCGTTCACGCCGCTGCGGCTCGTCGCGCACCAAGTCAATCGCTCGCACGGCGGCGGCGCACCAGGCCGCCGGCTGAGCGGTCGAAAAGACGTACGACCGCGCTCGGTTCGCCAGCCAATCGATCAGCGATTTCGGGCCGCACACGAATCCCCCTGCACAGCCCAGTGCCTTGCTAAGCGTCCCCATTCGCACGGCAACGCGCTCTTCAATTCCCAAATGCTCGGCCAGGCCGCGACCACGCGGACCAAACACGCCCGTGGCGTGCGCTTCGTCGACCATCAGCATCGCGGCGTGCCGCTCGGCTAGCTCGACCAGCTCCACGAGCGGTGCAACGTCGCCGTCCATGCTGAACAGGCTGTCGGTGACGATCAGCCGGCGGCGATATGGCCCGGTGGTCGTAAGCAGATCGCGCAGATGCTCGACATCGCCGTGGCGGTAGACGTGCAACTCGGCGCGCGACAATCGGCAGCCATCGACAATGCTCGCGTGGTTCAGCGCGTCACTGAAGATCGCGTCGCCGCGGTCGGCCAGCGCGGGAATCGTTCCTTGATTCGCCGCGAAGCCGGAGGGGAACACCAGCGCCGCCTCGGCCCCTTTGAACTCGGCGATCAGGCGCTCGAGTCGATCGTGCCAAGCGCTGCGGCCGACGATCAGTGGACTCGCGCCGGCACCCCAGCCGTCGGTCAAGATTGCCTCGGCAGCCGCTTGGGCCAGCCGCGGATCACCGGCCAGGCCAAGGTAATCGTTCGAGCCGAAGTTCACGAGCTCGCAACCGTCGAGCGTGATTCGTGGTCCCTGGCTGCCGCAGCGAACACGCAGCCGGCGGCGCAAATCACGCGCATCGAGCGAGGCGAGCTCGTCGTCGATCCATCGCAGCGGGTCCATAGCCTGCCGACTCAACCTTTGCCCCGCTGGATGCCGGCCTCGAGCATCGCGGCGCTGAGCCGGTCGTAACATTGCCGGGCCGCCTTCTCGGCGTCATACCCTTTTTGCTTGTGAACCTGCGCGCTGGCTTCGACGGTTACCGATCCGTGGTAATCCAGCTTCTTGAGCAAGCGAAAATACTCGACGTAATCGGTCGCCCCTTCGCCCGGCAACAGGAACTGCAACTTCTCGCCCGCGGCACGGTCCTTGACGTGGATGAACACCGTGTCGGGCAGCAGCAACCGCAGCGATGCCTCCAGTCCGATCGGCAGCGCGGTGAAATGGCTGAAATCGTACGCCAGCTTCAACCAAGGGCTGCCGATTTGCGCGATTAGCCAGTGTGCGTCCTCCGGCGTGTGCAGGGCATTGTTGACATGCGCTTTGACGGCGATCACCGTTTCGTTCGATTTACCGACCTCGGCCCAATCGCGAAGCCGGGCCACGAACATTTCGCGCACCCCCAGCCAATCGCTGGGCTTACCGCCCAGCACCGTCTCGACGACCGGCGAGCCAGCGGGCGATACCTCGTGGCCAAGCTGCGCGGCGGCCTTCAACTGATCGAGATTCGCACGGTGCTTTGCGTCGTCGACCGCGATCGGCAGGTTCACCATCACCGCCGGCAGGCCCAGCCCCAGCGAGCCAAGCAAAGCGCGCAGCTCGCGGCGCTGGCTGGTGGAAAAGTTCGCCGGCTCGGTCGGCGAGCCCGGCAGCAGGCTCAACTCGATATCGTCGTAACCGATGGCCGCGCACAGCTTCGCCGCTTCGTCGACCGGCATACCGGGCATGCCGTACAGGCTGAAGCCAAGTGTGATCGGCCACGGCGATGCTTCCGTGGCAAGCGAACGATCTCGCCAAACCAACGAGCCTGCCGAGGCTGCTAGCAAGCCCAACGATTCCCGTCGTGAAATGCGTGTCATGGCCGCCACTATAACAGCCTTCCGCCGGCCACGCCGCCAGACGAATGGCCTGAGGTGATCGCCGAGCGTATAATGTACAGACGTACAAATGGGAGCGCAAAAATGGTTAGCGCCAGCCAGAATAAGCCTCTCGACTTTCAAACCGAGTTCGTCGCTCGGACATTGGAAGAAATCGCGCGCACGCTCGAGGTGCAGCACAGCAACCGCTACCGCATCGGCGCGTACCGCCGTGCGGCGCAGAAGCTGCGCGACCTGCACCGGCCGCTGGAAGAGCTGATCGTGCGCGACCGCCGCGGCACGACGCTGAACGTGCCGGGGATCGGCAAATCGCTGGCGGCGACCATCATCGCGCTGGCCGACACGCATCACGTGCCGGATGCGAAAGGCCTGAATCCGCGCCCGGGAGCGTGAAACAGGCTGGTTACTGTTTCTGCATCGCCGCGCGGAGCTGGGCGATCTGTTGGCGCACGTTAGCGTCGCCTGGCAGCAACCTTGCGACGATTTCGAATTCGGCCAGCGCCGCCGATAGATTTCCTTGCCGGATGTAGGCTCCAGCCAGCCGACTGTGGCCGTCGGGATCGCTCGGGCGCACGGCCAGGCCGGCGCGGAACTGTTCGATGGCTTTGGCGAGCGCCGCGGCATCGATCGAACCGTCCGCTCCCGAATGCTCGTCGATCAACATCTGCCCCAGGTTGTAGTGTGGCCGCGGATCGGACGGATCAAGCTCGATCGCACGACGGAAGCACGGTTCGGCGTCGGCATATCGCCGCTGCCGCGCCAGGAGAATGCCTTTCACGTTGTTCGTCTCGCACAGGTTGGGCGCCAATCGCAGGGCCGCTTCGACCTCGGCCGCCGCCCCGGCGGGTTTGTTGGCGTCCATCAGCACCATTGCCAGGTTCACGTGCAGCAGCGGCTTGTCGGGGGCCGCCTGCACCGCGAGCCGGCCATGCTCGACGGCCAGATCGATCTTTCCCAGCCGCTGATACATCAGCGCCAGGTTCGTGTGCCCTTCGCTGCTGCCTGGGCTAAGCTCGACCGACTTGTGGTAGTGAGCTAGCGCGTTGGCGATGTCGCCGATCTCGCTATAGGCTCGGCCCAGGTTGTTCTGCGACACGGCGCGATTGGGAGCCTTGGCAACGGTGTCGGACCAGATCGACACTTCGCTGCGATAATCGGCCACGCGCGCCACGGTGCCGCGCACCATCGCGAGGCTCACGGCGAGCACGACCAGCGCCGTTATCCCGTCGGCTGCGAGGCGCATGTCAGGCACATGACGGACGATCCGCTGTCGAAGCAGCTCGCCAGCGACGACGATCGGCACGATGATCGCCAGCAATGGAAGGTACATGCGGCGCTCGGCAATGAACTCCGTGGCGATCGGCAGGATGCTCGACGTGGGCGCGAGGATCAGAAAGAAACACGCCCCCAGCCATCCCCACCAGCGCCGCAGGATGATGCCGACGCTCGTTACCACCAAGGCGAACAAGATCAGCACGCCTTGCCGCCAGACCTCGGTCACTTGCTCGGTCTGATCCCAGTCGTAGGCGAGAATTAGCGGATCGGGCCAGAAGCTGAGCCGCACGTAGCGACCGATCGCCCGGGCCTGCGTAAGCAGATACTCCCATGGAGTGCAGTTGATTTTGTCGCTAATGCCTACGGTTTCATTCCGCGGCGCGTAGTACACCAAGGCGGCCAAGAGCGGCCAGGTGCCGAGCAGGCACAGGTACAGGTTGCGGTGGCGGCGCATGGCCGCGCGCCACGTTGGAGCGAAAAAGGTCGCATCGTAAAGCACCACAAGGATCGGGACCGCGACCATGTCTTCCTTGCTCATCATTCCTGCGGCACAACAGATCACGGCGGCCGACTGCCAGAGGTTCGCACTGCGCGCGCTGGTCCACGATCGCGCGGTGCAGTAAAGCGTGGCGAGCAGGAACAACCCCATCAGCAGCGTCGTGCGCTGGGTGATGTAGACGACCGCCTCGGTTTGCAGCGGATGCACGAGCCACAACAGAGTGACGACCGTCGCCAACCACGGTGCCGAGGGATGAAGCCGCTGCGGCACCCGCGGCGCCTGGCAGGTGCGGGTCACCAGTCCCCAGAGTACCGCTCCCGAGGCAAGGTGAATCGCCAGGTTCACCAGGTGATAGCCAAAGACGTTGAGATGACTGAAATAGAAATTGAGCGCGATCGTGAGCGCCGGTAGCGGCCGGCTGCTAAGCGTGGAATGTGGCTGGTCGAACGCCGCGGCCCAGAACCCGCCCACCGTACGCACGTAAGGGTTGAGCCGCACGGTGTAGTCATCGTCGAAGAGCATCGGCGCGACGAAACTTTGCCGATAGGCGTAGGCGCAGACGGCCAACAGCGCGACGATCGCCAGCGGCCAGAAGGTCGGCCGGCGCGCTGGCACCGTCGGTGATGGCGACGCAGCCGATGGCACTGCCGCGGCGCGCTTGCGTTTCTTGGTGGCCCGCTTGGGCATAGCGTGTAAAGACCTAACCGGGGCCATGACTGGCCCCGCTCGCCACGATTTGTGCCCGCCCCGCCCGGCTATTCTACCGTAACACTCTTGGCGAGGTTGCGCGGTTTGTCGACATCGCAACCGCGCAGCACGGCGATGTGGTAGGCCAGCAATTGCAGCGGAATGCTGGTGACGATCGGCTGCAAATAATCGGGGACGCTGGGGATCAGGATCACGTCGTCGGCCAACTCGGCAGCGCGCGAGCCCCCTTCGCAGGTGATGGCGATCACCGGTCCGCCGCGAGCCTTGATCTCCTCCATGTTCGACATCACCTTGTCGTACACGCTGGAGTGCGGGATGAGGAACACGCTGGGGGTGTGCTCGTCGACCAAGGCGATCGGGCCGTGCTTCATCTCGGCGGCCGGATAACCCTCGGCATGAACGTAGCTGATCTCCTTCAGCTTCAACGCCCCTTCCAGCGCCGTGGGGAAGTTGTATTGCCGGCCGAGGTACAAAAAGTTCGCGCAGGCGTGATACTTTTCGGCAATGCGTCGCACCTGGTCGTTGCAGCCGAGCGTGTCGGCAACAACATCGGGCAGCGTTTTCAGCTCTTCGATGATCCGCACACCGGCGGCGTGGCTGAGGTGCCGCAGGCGGCCAAAGTACAGGGCCAGCATCGTCAGCACGATACATTGCGATGTGAACGCCTTGGTGCTGGCGACGCCGATCTCGGGGCCAGCGTACAGGTAAATGCCGCCGTCGGCCTCCTTGGCAATCGTGCTGCCGACGACGTTCGAGATGGCCAGCGTCGGATGCCCCTGCCGCTTCATCTCGCGCAGCGCGGCCAGCGTGTCGGCCGTCTCGCCGCTTTGCGTGATCGCAAACACCAGCGTGCTGTTATCGACCGGGGGATTGCGGTAGCGTAGCTCGCTGGCGTACTCGACCTCGACCGGAATGCGCGCGAACTCTTCGATCAGATACTCGCCGACGAGCGCCGCATGCCAACTCGTGCCGCACGCCGTAAGCAGGATGCGATTGACACTTCGCAACTGCTGTGGCGACAGGTTCAAGCCGCCGAAATGGGACGTGGCGTCGTCGAGATTCAAACGGCCGCGCATCGCGTTGCGCAGCGACTCCGGCTGCTCAAAAATCTCCTTGAGCATAAAGTGGTCGTAGCCTTCGCGGCTGACGTCGGCCGCTTGCAGGTCGAGCACCTGAACGCTGGGGGCGATCGGGCCGGTATCGCGGTGGCTCAAGCGCAGCGTATCGGAAGTGAGCACGGCGATTTCGTGATCGGCCAGATACACGATCCGGTCAGCCAGCCCCACGAGTGCCGCGGGATCGCTGGCCACGAAATGTTCGTGCTCGCCGACTCCGACAACCAACGGGCTTCCCAAGCGCGCAGCAATCATCAGATCGGGCTGCTCGCGAAACAACACTGCCAGACCGTAGGTGCCGTGCAGGCGGGCCAGCGCGGCTTGCACCGCGCGGAGCATTGGCGCATAAGCGTCGTCATCGCGCGCGGCGGTCGACAGCTCTTTCTCCAAACAATGGGCGATCAGATGGGCAATCACCTCGGTGTCGGTCGCCGAGCGGAAGCGATAGCCCTGCGCTTCGAGCCATTCCTTGAGCGGCCGATAGTTCTCGATCACGCCGTTGTGCACGATCGCAACGACGTCGTTGCCGCCGACGTGCGGGTGGGCGTTCTCGTCGGTCGCGGCGCCGTGGGTCGCCCAGCGGGTGTGGGCCAGGCCGATGGTGCCTGGGGCCGGCGACGCCACCAGCTTGGCGACCAGCCGATCGATGCGGCCGGCAGCCTTGACGATGGCAAACTGACCGTCGGCACGGATGGTGGCGATGCCCGAGCTGTCGTAGCCGCGATATTCGAGCCGACGCAGCCCTTGCACGAGCATATCCTGGCAAGACCGGAAGCCGACGTATCCGACAATTCCGCACATAAGCGTGTCACCTGATCCTTGGTCTCGCGATACAACTCGCGGTTTCGGCCGACTCCTTCAACCTTACGCCGGCATGCGCGCCGGGAAAGTGTAGCAGAACCCGCAAGCTAGCTTCCAGGCGAACTCGTGCCAGGTCGGCGGCGAATTATCCGGCATAGCCGGAAATGACCTCGGTGGCTAAGGCGGATTGCCAACGACGTTGGGTAGGTCGTGATCCAGGCCGGTGAGCGTTGGGACCATCCGAGCACGGACCGGCGGAATCCGCACCGCGAGCGGAAACGCGAATCGACGCAGCAGCCGGGCGATCGCCGACTCGCCCGCCACGATGCGCGACAAGCGTTCCACCTGGCGCACCACGCGCTCGTCTACGGGGCGGCGCAATGCATTGTACTCGGCGAGCCGACCGACCCTTTCCAGTGCCGCGAACACGCAGGCATCCTCGATCCCCAGGTTCATGCCGCGCGCGCCCATCGGCGAGTGGATGTGGGCGGCGTCGCCAGCAAAGTAGACCTTCCCAGCGGCGAGCGTCGATGCGATCCGATGCGCGATGCGGAAGTCCGAAGCCCAAACCACCGGCCCGGCCTGCTCGGCATCGGCGAGCAGCGACAACGGCTCGGAGCGATTGGCGATGATCCGCCACAATGGCGTTTGGCCTTGCTCCTGCCGCCAATCGTCGACGACGCGAATCAGAAACAGGAACGCGCCGTCGTCGAGCAGGAAGATATGCGCATGATCTTCCGGCAGACCGGTTCGCAACGGCACGTCGGCCAAGTGCCACGGCCGCTCGAATGCTGCCCCTGGAAAGTCGATTTCCAACTGCTCGCGAACCGCGCTGTGCGCCCCGTCGGCCGCCAACAGCCAGGGGCAATCGACCTGCTCGCGCTGGCCGCCGGCAGTCGGCTCGATCACCGCTTCGACCCCGTCGGCCGAGTTCCGGCACTCGACGAGCTTCTTTCCGCGCTCGACCGCCCCACCCGCTGCGAGGAGCGCCTCTTCCAACAATCGTTCGGTCGTGGCCTGCGAAAGAGCGAGCATGAACGGATACCGGGCGTGGATGCCCGTCAGCGAGATGTTCGCGATCGTCTTGCCCGCGCCGTGCAGACTGGCCGCATGAATCTTCAACCCGCGTTCGAGCATTCGCCCGGTGACGCCGGTCGGCTCCAGGATTTCGAGCGTCCGCGGATTCACCGCGAGCGCTTTCGATTGCACCGAGGGGTCATGCCGCAATTCGATCACACGCGGTGCGGCACTGTGGCGAGCGACGAACAGTGCCACGGCCAGGCCAACGGGCCCGGCGCCAACGACAAGTGGTCGGCTGCGTTGATCCATGACTGCACGACGCGGCGCGTCACCGTGACCACCAAGTGTCTGACGAAAATGTGGGAGGCGAATCCTTTCGCCGACTCGCATCCACGCACTATTCGGCGATGGGAATCGCCTCCCACAGTTAAGTAACTGACCCTCAGTAGGAAGTTATGATCCCGGCACAGGCCCGGCTTGACTAAGCTGCGGTAAGTGTGCCAACGCGTGCCTGCGGCGGAGGCGGTGGAAGGCCTCGCTCAGTGAAGTAGATCAGGTATAGATCGACCGCTTCCCGGAGTTGTTGTTCAACCTGCTCTGTTGAATCGGCGGTTGTCACGCAGCCAGGCAGATCGGGCAGGTAAGCCCAATACGAACCATCGTCGGCGCGTTCGATGACATAGGCGTATGACTTGGCTTGATCCATCGCGCGTCTCACTCCAATCCAGCTCGCTTCAAAATGCTATGCAGCGTACCGCGCGGAACGTCTTGCCCTTCCTTTCCGCCAGCCGGCACGACGATTGGCCCGGGTTTGCTCGGATGCGCATACATCATATGACTGCCGGTGGTGCGATCGTGTCGCCATCCATCATCATGAAGCATCCGCAGGAGCTGCCGATATTTCACAAGCATATCCTGCCGGCCGGGGGCTTGCGAGCGCGTTACGAACTCGGCACCGGCGGCTCGATGCCGAAATCGGTGATCGCCAGCAAGCTTTCGAAGCGGTACCCGCGGCTGCGAAATGCCTCGGCGCCTCCTTCCATGCGATCGACGATCGCCAGCACCCCTTCGACTTTCAGGCCAAATTCCTCGGCCCGTTCGATGGCCAGCAGCGACGAACCTCCGGTGGTCACCACGTCCTCGACAATCACCACGCGCTGACCGGCGACCACTGGGCCTTCAATGAACCGCGCGGTGCCATGCCCTTTCGCTTCTTTGCGCACCATGAAACCGGCCAAGGGCAGTCCACGAATGCCGGCGATCGTAATGACGGCCGCGGTGATCGGGTCGGCGCCGATCGACATGCCGCCGACCGCGTCGGGCAACTTGGGACCGAGTAGATCGAGCATTCCTTCGCCCACGAGTCGCGCTCCGGCGGCATCGAGCGTCACCTGCTTGCCGTCGAGGTAGTACTCGGCCTTCTTGCCCGAGGCGAGCGTGAAATCGCCGAATTTCAGCGCTCTGGAGCGGACCAGTTCGAGAAGTGCGTGATTGCGATGCATAGGTGCGTCGTGATGCGGGGACCGGCCGAGCGCATGGTGCCGCTTCTATATCACGTTCGGTTCCGGGCGGCTAGCGTCGGCCGCCGTTCGCCGTGCTAGTTCTTTATTTCCGACCGACGGAGGCATAGCCGGCACGACGTAGCGCGATACATTGAACGTGGAACGAACTGAACCGTGCGGCGTCGCACAGTCTGGAGATGGGAATGCGGCCAAGGACCTGGCAGTGGGTGACGGTGATCGTCGCGGGTTTGGCCGCGCTTGGTCCCGCCCTGGCGCAGGAAGCGAAGCTCGTCCGCGTGTTGACTTACGCCGGGCCTTGCGACGCCTCAGCGGCGGCGGCTCTAGGATCGAAATTCCTGGTCATCGGCAACGACGAAGACAACATGCTGCGGATTTACGAGCGGCAGGGAGTCACACGCCCGCATGCAACGCTCGACCTCGATACCTTCCTGCGGCCCGATCCCAAGGACCGCGAAGCCGACATTGAGGCGGCAGCCACCGTCGGCAGCCGTATCTATTGGATCACCTCGCACGGCCGCAACCGGAAGGGAAGCGAGCGGCAGAGCCGATATCGGTTCTGGGCCACCGAGTCGTCCACGCCCTCGAGCGGCCCGAGGCTTGTGCCGATCGGCCGACCGTATGCCCGGCTCCTGAACGATCTGTTGGCCGACGCGCGGCTGAAGAAATACAACCTGGCCACCGCGGCGACGATGTCGCCCGAGGAACCGGGATCGCTGAACATCGAAGGGATGTCGGCCACGCCCGAGGGGACATTGCTCCTTGGTTTCCGCAGCCCCGTGATCGCTGGCAAGACGCTCCTCGTGTCGCTAGTGAACCCGGCACAGGTGGTCGCCGGCATGCGGGCGATCTTTTCCGAGCCGATCGAGCTCGACCTCGGCGGGCGGGGCATCCGTGCTATCGAGTACTGGCCGGCACGCGAAACACATCTGCTGGTCGCTGGCCCGGCAAACGATGAGAAGCGCGACTTCCAGCTCAGCCTTTGGTCGGGCCACGCCAGCGAAGCACCAGTGCCGGTCAAAGGCCTTGATCTTTCGGGAATGCAGCCCGAATCGGTGATCGTGGGGACCGATCCGGAAGAAATTGAGCTGGTGCTCGACGACGGCGGCCACGAGATCGACGGCACGGAGTGTAAAGATCTCGAACCGTCGCGGCAGCAATTCCGCATTATCACGGTATCGATCAAACGGTGACGAGCGGCCCGGCGGCTCAGGCCCGGTCGATCGGAAAGGCCATCACCTCGGCAAGGCTTGCGGCCCCGGTGGCGACCATCACCAACCGATCGAAGCCCAGCGCGACGCCCGTACACTCCGGCAGACCCGTCTCCATCGCCGCGATGAGCCGGCTATGTTCGGGGAGTTCCGACTTGCCATCCGCACGGCGAAGAGCATTGTTCGTCCTGTTCCGCTCGCGCAGCACCGCGGGATCGAGCAGCTCGTGGTAACCGTTGGCCAATTCGATGCCGTCGACATACAGCTCGAAGCGCTCGGCCAGCGGCGGATCGCCGTCGCGCACCTGGGCCAGCGCTGCCTGGCTGGCTGGATAGTCGCACACGATCGTCGGTGCGCCGCGGCCTAAATGTGGCTCGATCCGTTCGACCAGCAACCAATCGAGCCAGGCATCGCGATCGTCGCCAAGGCTTGCCGGCGCGGTGAGCCCCGCGTTTCGTCCGACCGCCGCTAGAGCCGCAACATCAGCGCGGTGCGGATTGAGCCCCGCGTGCCGCTGGAATGCCTCGGCATAGCTCAGCCGCTCGGCCGGGCCGCGCTCGAGTGCCGCCTGTGCAAGTTCCGAGAGCAACTGCATACCTTCGGCCATGCGATCGCCGCAGCGATACCACTCGATTATCGTGAATTCGGGATTGTGCAGCCTGCCGTGCTCGTCGGCGCGGAATGCTCGCGTGATCTGATAGATGCCGCGCGGCGCATCGGGATCGGCTGTCGCCAGCAGTCGCTTCATGCCGAACTCGGGGGACGTTTGCAGAAATATCCGCCGGCCGAACACCGTCGTTTCCAGCGGGTCGAGATGCCGGTCGACCACCACGTCGGCTGAGAGAAGCGGCGTTTCGACCTCGATGAACCCGCGGGCGTCGAAGAACTCGCGGATGCGCTTCAGCAGCGCGGCACGGCGTCGCAGCATCGACCACGAAGCAGTGGCAGCGAAGTCCGGTGTCATTCCGCGCTATCGGGTCAGTCTTCCTTCTCGCGGCCGAGATACTCGCCGGTGCGCGTGTCGACCTTGACCATGTCGCCGATGTTGACGAACGCCGGGCAGATGATCTCGCCGCCGGTTTCGAGCTTGCACGGCTTGGTGAGGTTGGTGGCCGTGTTGCCGCGCACCGCCGGTTCGCAATACTCGATCTTCAAGACGACCTGCTTCGGCGGCGTGACGCTGATCGGGCTGTTGTTGAACAGCACCATGCTGCACACCATCCCTTCCTTCAGATACTTCCAGGCGTCGTCGACCTGGTCGGTCGTCAGCTCGTACTGCTCGAAGCTGGCGTTGTCCATGAAGACGAAGTTGTCGCCTTGGCGGTACAAGTACTGGGCGTCGATCTCGGTGACGTCGGCCGCTTCAAGCGAGTCGCCTCCTTTATAGGTGCGTTCCAGCGTGGTGTTCCGGATCAGGTTCTTGAGCTTGCACTTGTAGAGGGCGTTTCCCTTGCCCGGCTTCACGAAGTTGCACTCGATCATCTGGTACGGATCGCCGTCGATCTGCACCTTGATTCCCTTCTTGAACTCGCTGGTGTTGTAGCTGGCCACTTGGTTCGTTCCTATACTTGCCCGGGGCGATGTGCTTTAGAAAACACGGCTCGTAAGCGAGCCGGCTAAACGAACAGGAAACCGACAATTCTATCGGCGGCAAGATTATCGACTAGGCCAAACGGCGGATGGCGCGATGCCATGAAACGGGCGGTGCGCGAGCCCCGCGAACTCTGCCGCCTGCTGGGCCTGGGGCCTGAAGTCGAGGCCGTTGCGGTACTTGCCGCGGCGGACTTTCCGGTGTTCGCTCCGCGCGGGTTTATCGATCGCATGCGCCGGGGTGACCCACACGACCCGCTGCTGCGCCAGGTGCTGCCGCTGGACGCCGAATTGCAGCCTTCGCCGGGTTTCAGCACCGATCCGGTCGGCGATGCCGCAGCGACACGCACCCCAGGCCTGTTGCAAAAATATGCAGGCCGCGTGCTGCTGGTGACGACGCCGGCCTGCGCGGTCCATTGCCGCTACTGCTTCCGCCGGCATTTTCCTTATGCTCTGGTGCCGCGCTCCGTGGAAGCCTGGGAGCCGGCCCTGCGGCTGATCCGCGAGGATGATTCGATCCACGAAGTGATCCTTAGCGGCGGCGACCCGTTGACGCTGGTCGATGAGTTGCTGGCGGAACTGGTCGCGCGGTTGGCCGAGATCCCGCACCTGCGCCGCCTTCGCGTTCATACCCGATTGCCAATCATGATTCCCGAGCGCGTTACGCCGGCACTGCTCGACTGGCTGCGCGGCACTCGGCTCACGCCGGTCATGGTCGTGCACGCCAACCACCCGGCGGAGATCGATGGCTCGGTCGCCGCGGCGCTCGGCCGGATGGTCGATGCCGGCATTCCGGTGCTGAACCAGGCGGTGCTGCTGCGCGGCGTCAACGACTCGACCGACGTGCTGGCCGAGCTGTGCGAGCGATTGGTTGACCTGCGCGTGATGCCGTACTACCTGCACCAACTCGACCGCGTCGCCGGTGCAGCCCACTTCGAGGTGCTTCAATCAACCGGCCTGGCCATCATCAACGAACTCCGCCACCGCCTGCCCGGCTACGCCGTGCCGCGCTATGTGCGCGAGGTGGAAGGGGCGATGTTCAAGTCGTCGCTGTAAATTGACTTGCCCAGGGGCACGGGCGATGCCGTGATTTTGTTGGAGGTACGGCGACGATGACAATCATTAGTCCTGAAATCAGGCGTGCGATCGAGGCGGCCCAAGGCCTGCCGGTCGAAGTGATCGACCCTCAGAGCCAACAGGTTTACGTCGTCGTCTCGGCAGAGATGTTCGAGAAGCTAAAGCATCTCGTTGACGATTGGAGCCGGCGTTCCATGTATCCGACCATGGCAAAGGTCATGGAGATGACTGGAAGAACATGGACTCCTACGACGCTCAGTCCTTGAACGGACCCCAGGGCATGGGGCCGTAGTAGTAGCCGGGGTACGGGACGCCGCTGAAGGTGCGCACGATGGCGCGCAACACAGGTCGCGGACGGCCGGTCCAGTAGGGGCCGTAATCGGCGCATGGATTGTAGTGCCAGCCGTAGTGCCAACAGCCGCCGGGCTTATATTCCGGATGCTGCACCGGGTAGTCGTAGTTACCCGCTTGCACTGTTGCCGAGCAGGCGGCGATGGCAGCCGTCATCAGCAGTTGCCGTAGTGCGCTTATTCGTGGCATATGTCACCGCCGGTGCCAGAGTGGGTCGTCGCCTCCACTTTAGTTTCATCGGCCGTCGGTGTTCCGATCTTGCGGATTAGGCGGACTTTGCTTTGGCGGGCGGCTTTCGACGCCCTGTCGCGGATGTTATGCTCGCGCCCAAGCAGTTTCTTACGGGACTTCACGATGCGAGCATTACTAGCGACCACTTTGCTGATTGTCGTCGTCGGCGATTCAGCCCGCGGCGAGAACTGGCCGCAGTGGCGCGGGCCACGCGTCGACAGCACCAGCAGCGAGCATGATCTGCCGCTGAATTGGAGCGACACCAGCGGCGTGGTGTGGAAGGTGCCGATTCCCGAATGGGGCACCAGCACGCCGGCCATCTGGAACGACGCCATCTTCGTCACCACGCAGACCGAAGAAGGCGCGCTGCTGCTGATGCGATTGGCGAAGGCCGACGGCCACACGGTCTGGTCGCGCCAGGTGGGCACGGCCGAGACGCCGCGTGACGCCGAGAAGCGCACGGTGCAGAAGTTCCATCGCCTGCACAATAATGCCAGCCCCAGCCCCACGACCGACGGCGAGGTGGTGATCGCGCACTTCGGCAACGGCGATCTGGCGGCGTTCGATTTTGAAGGACACGAGCTTTGGAAGCACAATCTGCAAAAGGAATACGGCACGTATACGATCTGGTGGGGGCACGCCAATAGTCCGGTGTTGTACGAGAACCTGGTGATCAGCGTGTGCATGCAGGATTCGCTGGCGGGAGCGTCGGAAAATCTCGCCCCCAGCTACCTGGTGGCGCACGACAAGCGCACCGGACAAGAAGTATGGAAGACGCCGCGCATGACCGAGGCCGACGCCGAGCAGTGCGACGCCTACACGACGCCGATCTTCTACCGTGCCGAGGGCAAGACGGAGATGATCGTCATGGGGGGCAACCAGGTCGATGCTTACGATCCAGCGACCGGCAAGCAGCTTTGGTACCTGCCGGGGCTCGTCGGCGGCCGCACGATCACCGGACCGACGGTCGCGCACGACATGGTGTTCGTCACGCCCGGCATGCGGAAGGAACTCACCGGCATCAAGCTCGGCAATCACGGCAAGGTCGGCGTGGCGGCGATTGCCTGGCAATACCCCGACAACACGCCCGACAGTTGCTGCCCGGTGATCTGGGGCGATCTGCTGTTCACGGTCAGCGACAACGGGATCGCGCAGTGCTTCGACACGCGAAACGGCAAGCTGCATTGGAAGCAACGCCTCGGCGGCAACTTCAAAGCCTCGCCGCTGGCCGCCGATGGCCGCATCTATTTTCTCGACCAGAAGGGGCTCGCGACGGTCATCTCTGCCAGCGATCGCTTCGACAAGTTGGCGGAGAACCAGATCGACGACGAGACGACCGCCTCGCCAGCGATCGCCGACGGCCGCATCTACCTGCGCGCCCGGGCACACTTGTATTGCATCGGCAGGTGAGCGGTTTGCCGCATCATGTGGCGTCATACCTAATCGGGGCCATGACGCATTGAACCGCGGAGTGCGCAGAGGACGCAGAGAAGGCCGGCAACCACGGATGACACGGATTCCACGATGTCATGCGGGACGATCAGTGCCATCCGTGGTCTCTGCCGTCCCGCCGCCGATCACGATCTTCGCTCCTCTGCGGTTCCTCCGCGTAGCTCTGCGACCTCTGCGGTTCTATCCGGCAAGCGTGGATGGTGGGCACAGCCAAATCGATACGCAGCTCGTTAAAAAACGATCTCGCGCGGCCGCGCGTTCATGGCGTACACCGCCTCGGCGTACTGCACGCCGCAACTGATGCCGCGGTAGCGGGCCAGCGCTTCCTTCGTCTTTTGTGCCGCGTCGAGCTTCGAGGCATCGTAAGGCTCGTTTCTTACCAGTGCCATGAAGCGGCCCAGCCAGGCGATCGCCTGCGGCCATTCGTCGGTAATGTCGACGAAGTCGGTTGGCTGAAAGCCAATCGTGTGCCTCGGCCCATTGTCGTAGGCATACACGTCGCGCACTGCCTTGGCCGTCCGGCCACCGTCGAGCGGCAACGGATAGCGCAGCCCGATCCGGCTCAAGTGCGACGCGACCACATGGTCCTCGTGGTGATCTTCCTTCCACAGCATCAGGGCCAGGTCAGGCTGCACATCGGCAACCGCCTCGGCCACGGCTCGCTTCGTTTCGTTCGTGACATCGAACGAGTACGACTTGAGCCCCAAGAAGCGCATCTCGGCACCGTACTCGCCCGAGATATGCACCGTCCCTTCGAGCAGTTCGCGCTGGCGGTTGCCGATCGGCGGCCAGTCGGTGTAATCGCCGATCAGCGAGACGATCACGACTCGCCAATTCTTGCGGATCGCCTTGAGCATGATGCCTGGCACGCCAAAGACACAGTCGTCGTAATGGGCGCCGAGCGCGAGAAGAGTTTTTTGCTTCGCCATGCGATGAGTCCAGGCATTTCGAGAGCGTGCAACCGTTACGACCGTAATCGACCGTTTTCGGCTTGTCGATGGACTGGTGCACCGCGCAGAGCGACAGCGGCGATGGTAGAATTCTGTGTCGCAGGCCGATTCCACCAATTTGCGTTCGTTGGCCATTCCTTTTCGTCATGCAACCTGCGCGGCTGTTGATTGTCGACGATGACGCCGCGCTCAAGGGCTTTTATCGCGATGCCCTCGTCGCCGGCGGCGCCCACGAGCTGGTCTTCGAGCCGAATGCCGCCGGCGCGCTCGAGCGGCTGGGCGGCGACGATTTCGACGCGGCGATCGCCGCTTTGCATCCACCCGGGCTCGATGGCATGTCGCTGCTGGAAAAGCTGCGCGAGGCAAAAAGCTCGATGCCGGTGATCCTGGTGACCGCGAATCCAACCGTCGAAACCGCCACGGCGGGCCTGCGGCTCGGCGCGGCTGACTATCTTGCCAAGCCGTTCGATCCCGACGTGCTGGCGGCGAGCGTCGAACGTGTGTTGGCGCAGCGGCGAATCGTCGCTGAGCGCGAGTTGCTGCGTCGGCAGATCGAGCGCCCCTACAGCTTCGACGACATCATCGGCACGTGCCCGGCGATGAAGCGGGTGTACGAGACGATCGAACGCGTGGCCGACTCGAACGTCGACGTGCTTGTCGTGGGAGAGACCGGCACTGGCAAGGAATTGGTGGCACGGTCGATCCATCGCCGCAGCCAGAGGGCCGACAAGCCGTTCGTGCCGGTCGATTGCGGGGCGATCCCTGAGAATTTGCTCGAATCGGAATTCTTCGGGCACGAGCGCGGCGCGTTCACCGGCGCCGATTCGCGAAGCATCGGCCTGCTGGAGTTCGCCGACGGCGGCACGTTTTTCCTCGACGAGCTGGGCGAGCTGCCGATGCTCTTGCAGGCGAAACTGCTGCGCACGCTGCAAGAGCGCAAGATTCGCCGCGTCGGCGGACGTAGCGAGATCGACGTCGACCTGCGCGTCGTGGCCGCCACGGGGCGCAACCTCGAAGCGATGATCACCGCGGGTCACTTTCGGCAGGACCTTTATTACCGGATCAACGTGGTGCGCATCGATCTGCCGCCGCTGCGCGAGCGCGGCGACGACCTGGGGCTGCTGGCCGAGTACTTCGCCACGCGCTACAGCCGCGAGATGAACCGTGAACTAGTAGGCATCACCCCAGAAGCCTACCAGGTGCTCAGCCAATATCACTGGCCGGGGAACGTCCGCGAGCTGCAAAACATCATTCGCCGGGCGTTGGCCCTGACGACCGACACGATGATCGGCCTCGACGATTTGCCCGATTCGCTGGTAGTGCAGGCTGGCGAGCGAGCGGCAAACGGTGCGAAGGGGTACTTTGAATATCGCGATCAGTACATGGCACATTTTGAGCGGCAGTACCTGACCGACCTGTTGGCACGGCATCGCGGCGACGTGAAGGGCGCGGCCGAGGAATCGCGATTGCCGCGCGGCACATTGTATCGCTTGATGAAGAATCACGGCCTCGACGGGGCGAACTTCCGGGCATGAGCGAGCCGCTGGCATATCTGAACGGCTCCTTCGTGCCGGCCTCGCAAGCCGTCGTCCCGGTTTGGGACACCGGCTTTGTGCTGGGCGCGACCGTCGCCGAGCAGCTACGCACGTTCGGCGGCAAGTTGTTCGCGCTCGATGCGCATCTCGAACGGTTGCGGCGATCGTTGCAGATCGTGGGCGTCGATCCCGGCCTGACCTCGGCGCAGCTTGCCGAGACCGCGGAGAAGCTGGTCGCGGCGAATTATTCACTGTTGCCGCCTGGCAGCGATTTGGGGCTGGCAATCTTCGTCACTCCGGGGTCGTACGGTGCCACGGCTCCGGCGGCCGCGATCGACCGACCGTCGGTTGGCCTGCACACCTACCCACTGCCGTTCGAGCGGTGGGCCCGGAAGTACACCGACGGCGAACGGCTGGTGGTCAGCGACATCGAACAGGTGTCCGAACGCTGCTGGCCCGCCGAGCTGAAGTGCCGCAGTCGGATGCACTACTATTTGGCCGATCGGCTGGCCGACAAACAGTCGCCCGGGTCGCGGGCCTTGCTGCTCGACCGCCACGGCAACATCGCGGAAACGGCCGCGGCAAACATCGTCGTGTACCGCAGCGGCGACGGCCTGCTCACTCCGCGGCGCGAAATGGTGCTACCCGGAATCAGCCTGGCGAAGATCGAAACGTTGGCCCACCGGCTAGGGGTGCCGTTTCGCGAATGCGACCTATCGCTCGTGGATCTCGGCAGCGCTGAAGAGCTGATGCTGACGAGCACGCCGTATTGCGTCCTTGCGGTGACGAGCGTCGATGGCCAGCCGGTCGGCGACGGCCGGCCGGGACCAGTGTTCCGGCGGCTGCTTGAGGCGTGGAATATTGATGCCGGGCTGGACATCGTGGCCCAGGCGCTACAATTCCAACAATCGGGCTGACCGCCAATTTCGTTGACAGTCGTCGGTCAGCGTCACTAGATTGAAACGTGCGGCTTTCGGCCCGTTGGCCGCTCTTTTCCGCGGGCCGCCACGGTGTTTTTCGGGCTTGATTTTGAGGGACGACAAAGCTCATGGCGCAGATTCCCGCCGTGTGGGGCATCGATATTGGCGAGTCGGCACTGAAGGCATTGCGCTGCGTGCCGAATGAAGAAGCCGGCCGCATCACTGCCACCGCGTTCGATTACATCGAATATCCCAAGATTCTCAGCCAGCCCGATGCCGACCGCAACGACCTGGTGCGCGAGGCGCTCAAGCAGTTCCTGTCGCGCAACGCGGTGCGGTTCGACAAGCTTGTGATCTCGGTGAGCGGGCAGAGCGGGCTGGCACGCTTCATCAAGTTGCCGCCAGTCGAGGCGAGCAAGATTCCCGACATCGTGAAGTACGAGGCAAAGCAACAGATTCCGTTTCCGCTGGAAGACGTCGTTTGGGACTACCAGCAGATGAGCGGCGGGAGCACCGAAGAAGGGTTCGCGCTCGATTCGGAAGTCGGCCTGTTCGCGATGAAGCGTGATCAGGTGTTTAAGTACCTGAAGCCGTTCGACGACGTGGACGTCGAAGTCGACACCATCCAACTCACGCCGTTGGCGCTCTACAACTACGTCGTTTTCGACCAACTGACCAAGCTGCCGCCCCCCGATGAATACGATCCCGACAATCCGCCCGAGTCGGTGGTGGTCCTGTCGCTGGGGACCGACACGACCGATCTGGTGGTAACCAACGGCTTCAAGGTTTGGCAACGCAGCATTCCGGTCGGCGGCAACCACTTCACCAAGGCAATGGTGAAGGAATTGAAGATGAATTTCGGCACCGCCGAGCACTTGAAGCGCAACGCGGCCCAGGCCGAGGACCCCAAGGCGCTATTTCAGGCGATGCGTCCCGTGTTCAGTGAGCTGCTCACTGAGGTGCAGCGATCGCTGGGTTACTTCAAGAACATGGACCGCAAGGCGAAGGTTGCGCGCGTCGTGGCGCTAGGCAACGCCATGAAGTTGCCAGGATTGCAAAAGTATCTGGCGCAGAACCTGAGCCTCGACGTGACGAAGGTCGACACGTTGCGAGGCCTTTCGGGGAGCGGCGTGATCGATCAGCCGGCGTTCAAGGAGAATTTGCCGGCGTTCGGCGTCTGCTACGGCCTGGCGCTTCAAGGGCTCGGCGTCTCGAAGGTCCGCACCAACCTGTTGCCCCCCGAGATCATTCGGTTCCGCCAGGTTCGCGCCAAGAAGCCGTGGGCGGTGCTCGCGGCGGCTTCGCTGCTGCTGGGGTTGGGCGTGAGCTATGCGAGCTGGTACGGCGCCGTGAAATCGGTTTGGCTCGACGATGGAAATCAATCGTTCAAGCCGCCGCTGGCCCAGGCTCGCGGCGTGATCAGCCAGGCGTCGCAATGGCAGAGCGAGTTCGACGAAGCAAAAGCCCGTTTCGCCAAGGCCGATGAGGTCGGCCAAAGCATCTTGCAGAACTTCCAGCATCGCGACATGTGGCTGAAGTTTCTCAGGGCGGTGAACCTGTGTCTGCCGCGTAATGAAGGTGAACGCCCCAAGGACGTGGTGAAACGCGACGAGATCAAGATCGATGGCTTCCTTTGCCGCTGGGAGCCGAAGCTGGAAGATTGGTACGCGACGACCAAGACCTTCCGTGAGGCGGACCAAGCGGAGTTGGCCGCGTCGAACGCGGCACCGGTCGATCCCAACGCCATGCAGAATCCGCAGATCGATCCCAACACCGGCTTGCCGATTCCCCCACCGGTTGCTCCCGGAGCGGCGGGGCCGACCGGTCCAGGCTGGGTATTCCAGGTCGATGCCCACCACTACCACAACATCCGCACCGATCCGCAGAACCAAGGGGTTCAATGGCTGCGGCGAACACTGCTGGCCAATCTGGAGCAGGACGAGATCGGTGTGCCGCCGTCGCTGCGAAAGGAGGGGGAGTCGGCAATCTTTCCGGTGAAGAAGCTGGGAATCGGAAACCCGGTGTTCGTCGGCTCGCCGAACATCGAATGGGAAAACAAGGTGGCGGTGCCCGATGAAGATGTCGACCCCAGCGCGCCGGGCGCGGCAAACGCGGTGAAGCTGGAAACGCTGCCGCGGTACGACTTCAAGCTGCAGTTTTGCTGGCAACCGTTCCCGCCGGCGCCACCGGCACCGAACCCGATGATGGACGAGATGGCCGCACAGTAATTGATCGACACGTTTAGCCGGCTCGCTTGCGAGCCGCGTTTACCGGAGCGCGTATGGACCGACTGAAGCTTTACTGGTCGCAACTGAAGAAGCATCATTTTTGGCTGCTCTGCGGGTTGATCGTGATCATTTCGCTCACGGTGTGGGAACTGTCGACGCGCGAATTGCGAGCCAAGTACGAAGACAATCAGCGCACCATCAAGAGCGTTTATACGCAGCTCCAGGGGCTAAGCGATCAGTCGCCTAATGCCAGCTACATCAAGGCGGTGGCCGGCGAGGAAAACAAGATTCGCCAACAGGTCGTCAAGGCGACGGTTGTCGCGTTTGACTCGCAACAAAAGCAGTTGCGCTGGCCGAAGGATGTCGCGGATGTCGCCAAGCTCAAGGGAACCGACGAAATTCCGCAAGCGCTGCGCGACAACTATCAGAACCTGGTCGTGCGCCCTGAGTTGCTGCGCATCTTCGAGAAGGTGCGGTTGCGCAAGGAGAAAAAGGGCGGAGCGAACCCGATGGGCGGTAATCCGATGGGCGGCGGCGCGAAGGTCGAGTACGAAGGCATCGTCGATTGGCAGGCGGCTGATCGTCAGCGGCTCAGCGATCGGTATCAGATGATTTCACGCCCCTCGACGATACGCATGCGTACGACTCAGGAGGATTTTTGGGCGTACGAGGCGCTGGTCGACATCGTGCTGAAGCTCAACCAGGACGCGACCGATCCGTTGAACGCAGTGATCAAGCGCATCAACATGATGGACGTGGCCCAGTGGGCGACGTTGCACGACCAGCAGAATCCTGGTGCCGAGTTGGCCGGCATCGAGAACAAAGACGCCGAGCCGGCAGTGATGGGCATGCCCGGCAGCGAATCGACGCTGGTGCGGCTGCCCGACCAATCGAGCCCGACCGAAGGGCAGCGCGACCCCGACTCCGCGCTGCTCGACGGCCGCTATCTCGACGCCGAGAACCATCCGGTGCCGGCCGACGCGGCGTACGGCTATTTCCGTCGGGTTGGAGGTCCGTCGCCCCCCGGTAGCCCGCCGGTTGGCAATCCGCCGTTTGCCGAATTCAAGCAGATGGCGGTCGTGATGAAGTTTTTGATGGATCAGCGCAAGGTTCCCGAGTTGCTCTCGGCATGTGCTAACTCACACCTGCCGATCGAGGTGCGCCAGGTGCTGATGAGGTTGATCGATACCGATAGCCGCGACGTGCAACAGAACGCCGACCACGGCGAGCGCGGACCGTTCGATGCCGAGATCGAGGTACGGGGAATTGTGTATATTTACACCGAACCGGATGAGAAGAAGCTGGGCACGGGCTCGGCGCCGCGCCCCGCCCAACGGTCGTTCGGCGTCCCGGTGCCGGACACCGGGCCCGGACCGCCGGCAATGCCCGCCATGCCGCCGATGCAACAGTTCTGAGGCCGCTCGAACCGCCAAGTTTTTGCCAGTGCTGGGAGGACGACCATGAAGCTGAAGCTGAAATTCGACTCGACCGCCATCAAGGCCTTTTTCAGCAGGCACGGCGAAAAGCTCGCCGTCGGCATGACAACGATCGCCTTGATCTATCTGTGCTACTCAGCAATTCGCACCCCCCGGTACGACAAGAAGCCCGAGAACCTGGCAAGCGACGCGACCAACAAGCTTCGCGCGATCACCGACGAAAACAATAAACTCGACGCCCGCGCCAACGGCATCATCATTCCCGATCCTGAATACGCTGTGCAGGTCGAAGGGGCGATGCAAGCGATCGACCCGACGAAATTCGCGATGGCAATCCCGTGGAATGCTCCACTGCGCGATACCCGCGTACGCCGCGACGAGCCGACCTATCTACCCGCGGAAAACTTGCTGGCGGCCTACGACAAAGGTGCCGTCTCGTCGAAGGCACATAAGGAGCGCTATATCGGCAAACAATGGATTGTCGTGACTGCGCTTGTTCCCTATGGCGCCCAGTTGACGGAGTACCGCCGACTGTTCGATGACGCGCTGTTTACCGATCCGACGCTCGACAAGCCAAGCTACGCCATGTACGCCGTCGAGCGCGCCGAAATCTCGTCCACCAAGCCCGATGCCCCGCCAGAGTGGAAGCCTCTCGACGCGGGCGCGATCTTTGCAGCGGCTGAGGCGCAGTTCGCTGCCGAGCATCCGCAGCTGATAAACAAGAAGTTCATCGATCCGCTGGTCACCGACTTTTGCCCCCCCGTGATTGGCAAGACCTTGGGCCCCGAAGTCGCGCATCCGCCGGAGATTCCGTTGCTGAGCGCGGCCGACATTGCCGCCGAGAAGCCCACTGTGAGCGCGCCGGGCGCTGAGCGAGCGGCCGCCGATCGCTGGAAGCGCCGCGGTGCCGAGGCGAATCCGCAGCCTCAACCCGGCAATGCCTCTCCGGTCCAAGCCGAGGTCGTCCCCTACCGGCTGTTTCGGTTCTTCGATTACACGGTTGAATACGGCAAGAGCTATCGCTATCGCGTCAAGCTGACGCTCGACAATCCGAATCGCGGTGTCTTCGTGCGGTATTTGAAAAGCCCCAAGCTGGCGGAAGGCGACACGCGCGAAACGCGTTGGAGCGAGCCGAGCCCAGTGGTGTCGGTGCCGCTCGATTTCCGAGTGCTGGCTTCCGACGCCAAGATTTCGCGCAGCGCGTCAATCGAGCCGCAAGCGCGCGTGATGGTCGTGCGCTGGGTACCCGAAGAGGGAGTGGAAGTAGCGCACGAGTATTTGCGCGACCGTGGCAGCATGCTCGATTTCCGCGGCACCTCCGCCGCGATTCCGATCGCAGGCAAGGCCGATCAAACCAAAACCGGTTCCGTCGACTTTGTCACCAACTCGTTGCTGGTTGACGTGCTGGGGGGCGACATCGTGACCGACGCGAAGGGGCGACCCTACCGAGCGCCGAGCGATACGTTGGTGATGAACCAAGATGGCTCGCTGTCGCTGCATACCAGCATCGGCGACGGCGTGCAGTACGATGCCAATCGCCACACCACAGGCAAGGTAGGTGCCGCCTCGGCCGACGAAAACGCTCCGCCGGCCGGCACCACGCCGGGAACTCCAAACTCATTCGAAGATTTCCTGCGCGGTGCCGGCAGCTAGGCTCGTTGCTGTTTGCAGCCGCCTCGTCTTTGGCCGTTTGCGCAATCGCTGCGCGATTGCTGTCTGCCTTCGGCCAGCCAGCACGCGTATTCGGCGCGCCAATCGACGCGCGGCACGTGTTTTCTGACCAAGTGGCCTTGACGGCACATTTCGTAGCGGTTATTTAACCGCCTCTTGTCTGCCAGCCGGATTTTCCCCACACCTTATCCAACCGAGTTGCCACCGCCCAACGCCGCCCGTTCTTCGCGCACCAGCACGAGGTTCAGGCCGCTGCGAAGGGCTTACGTGTAGTCACCCCGTCTGCACAGGCTATCTCGCGCTACCACAACACAAGTCGTCGCCCACGTCGGTCGAAGATCGAGGAACTTGCCGCGCTCCGTTGGCGTGCGTTCCGCCGATCTCGAAAAGGAGATCGCGTTGAATACGATTTCTCAATGCCTCATCGGTTGCCTTGCCGCCACGGCGGTCGTCTGGGGAGCGCCGGCCTATGCCGCGATGCACCTCGTCGCGGTCGCGCCGACGTTGACGTCGGCCGCCGCGCAACGGGTTCCGGTCGGCGACGACAGCCCCGAGATGCAGCGGCTGAAGGTGCTCGACCTGGTCAAGCGCGCACGAAAGGCGATGGAGGAAGGAAAATGGGACGAGGCCGAGTCGCTCGTGGCCCGCGCCGAAGCATTCCAGGTCCGGTTTCCGTTGACGTATTTCGGCGACACGCCGAAGAAGGCGCGTCGCGATTTAGATCGCGTCAAGCCGACAGGTGCGAAGTCGGCCAGCCTGGCAAAGCTTCCCAGCCAGCAGTTCCAGCCGGCCGCCCCGGAAGATGAAGACAAATCCGCCAAGGCGCGTCGCGCCGCGATGCCCAACACGCCTCCCGCGGAAGTCACCACCGCCACCGAGCAGCGGATTACCGATGCTCGAGGCTCCTCGGCCCGCCAGTTCCTCATCAAGGGACGCGCCGAACTGGCCCAACACAATTTGACCGGTGCCGCGCACTGGTGTGAGAAGGCCATGCAGTTGGGCGTGCCGTTTGCCGAGAACGAGGACGCGCCCGAAAAGCTCGCTGCCGACATCCGCCGTGCCGGCGGAAAGCTGTCGACCGACGCCCCAGCAGGCGCGCCGGAATCTGCTGCCGCAACGGCCAAGTCGTCGTTCCCGTCGAAGCCCCCCTTCTCGCGCCCGTTGCCGAACGCGCCGCCAGCCGCTGCCGCCCCGACTCCCGCGGCAATGCTCAACCGCGATGCGTGGCCCTCGAATACACCCACTACGCTAAGCCCACCGGCGACGGCATCTCCGCGTAAGGAGATCGATGGATTAAAAGCCGATGCGGCTGCCGCGGCGCCGCGCGCGGCATGCGATCGTTTGCTGATCGATGCTCGTCGCGCCCTGGCGGTCGGTGACGTGCGACGTGCCACGGAAGCGCTCGCCAAGGCCAAGGCGCTCGACGTCAAATACGAGTTCCACGAAGATTCGCCGGCGAAGGTCGAAGGGGCGATCGCCAAGTACGCCGACCTGTCGCAACGTCCCGCCGCCGACAAGAACAGCGAGTCATACCGCCGCCGCTATGCCGAACTGCAAATGCAACAGGCCGAGGAGCTGCTGCGCTGGCGCGATTTCGACGAAGCCGAGCGGCTAGCCAATGAAGCCAAGCGGCATGGCGTGGCGTTCGGCCCGTTCGACGCGAACCCCGACAACCTGCTGAAACGGATCGGTGAGACACGCCACAAGAGAGCGACGCCGCCGGTCGAGCCATTGCCGCAGCGCGCCGTCGTCGACGCGGCGCATCCAGCCGCGGTCGCCAACGATTTGGCACAGCGCAAGCTGCGCGCGCTCGAGATGGTTGCCAAGGCCCGTGCAGCCATCAACGCCGGCGATGCCGACGCTGCTGAGCGGCTAGCACGTGAAGCGGAAGCACTCGGCGTCCCCGATTCGGCATTCGGTCCCAAAGACGACCGGGCCTGGCTGGTGCTGCTGCAAGTGCAGAAACATCGCCGGGCGCCTGCTGGCTTACCGACGCCACCGCCCACGAACGTCGTCCAACCCGCCACCGCACTGACGCCGATCGAGGATGCCGCCACGAGCGGTGCGCCCATTCACGCACTCTACGAGCCGCAGAATGACCGGACCCGCAACGTCCCGGCCAGTTCGCAGCAGTCGGCGCCGCCTGCTCAAGAATCTGTCGTGACCGGCCAACTTCCCACGACGGCGCAACCGATCGGCGTGGCGTTGTTCACCCAGGGCGAGGAAGCCCTGCGCCGGCACGACGCGAAAACAGCCGCCGCTTTGTTCCGCGAGGCCGCGGCCCACCGCCAGGACCTCGATTCGCAAATGCAGCAGCGTTTGCAGGATCACTTGCAACTGGTTTCGCAGAATGCCCCGCTGCCGCTGCCGCCTCCCGAGTCGAACTTGATGAACGAGGCCGCCCAGCAGCAGCAACTCAAGGTGCGTCAGGCAAGCGACGAGGTGAATCGTCAAACCGCCTTGGCCAAGAAAATGCTCGAAAGCGATCCGAAGCAGGCCGCGGCAATCCTCGAGCAGGCACGCGTCGCGCTCGACAAAGCTTCGTTGGACGCCAACACTCGCGACATCCTCATGCGGCGGATCGATCGCAACGTCGATGAGGTGCAGAAGTACGTGGAGTCGAATCGGGCTCGGCTCGAGCTCGACGCTCACAATCGCGCGGTGAAAGACGAGGTCGAGCGCGATGAGCAGGTGAAGGTCGAGGTGCAGGACAAGATTGCCAAGATGGTCGACGAGTTCAACGACCTGATGGACCAGCGCCGCTACGCCGAGGCCGAATTGCTCGCCAAGCGCGCGTTCGAGGTTGCTCCGAAAGAGCCGGTAGTGATGCAGATTCGCCGGCAGGCCGCCTTCGTGCGCGCCACCCAGAACAACGCCGAGATTCAGGAACTGAAGCGCGATGGATTCGTGCGCATGGAAGAATCCATCGAGCGCGCGTCGATTCCGCACGACGACAACGGCAGCCCTTACCTGTTCAACAAGGATTTGAGGGAATGGGAGGCGCTCAAGGACCGTCGCCGGAAGTTTGTCGAGCGCGAAAGAGGGAGCCGCCGCTCGGAGCGCGAGATTGAAATCGAACAGCGTCTGCGGACTCCGGTGTCGCTGCAATTCAAGGATGCGCCGCTGGAAGAGGTGATGAAGCACCTGGCCAAGCTGGCCAACGTGAGCATTTATCTCGATCCGCGTGGCCTGGCCGAGGAGGCTGTCGATACCAGCACGCCGATCACGATCGACGTGACCCAGGAAATTTCGCTCAAGAGCGCCTTGAGCCTGATCCTCGAACCGCTGCACCTCAGCTACGTCATCAAGGACGAAGTGCTGAAGATCACCAGCGAGCAGCTCCGCGACGGCGAAGTGTACACGGTCACTTACAACGTGGCCGACCTCGTGATCCCGATTCCGAATTTCGTACCGAACGGCCGTTTGGGCCTTGGCGGTGCGTTGGCCGATGCCCAGGCCGCGTTGAATCCGGGCGGGCCGTTGGCCTCGGGCGGGATTCCGTTGGCCTCGGTGGCCAACCCCGACGGCGCCTTGACCAACGCCATCGTCGATCCCAAAATTCTTGCCCAAGTGGGCGGCGGCATTCCGCTCACCGGCTTCGGCATGGGCGGACGTGGCGGCGGAGCGACCGGCATTCCGCAAAATATCGGCTTCGGCGGCCCCGGCGGGATGGGCGGCGGTGTGCAGCCCGATTTCAACAGCCTCATCGAGCTGATCACCGGCACCATTGCGCCGCAAACGTGGTCGGACGTCGGCGGTGCGGGAGCCGTCAAGGAATTTGCCGGCAACCTCAGCCTCGTCATCAGCCAAACTCAGGAAGTTCACGAGCAGATCGCCGAGCTGCTCGAACAGTTGCGCCGCCTGCAAGACTTGCAGGTCACGATCGAAGTCCGCTTCATCACGCTCCGAGATCAGTTCTACGAGCAGATGGGCGTCGACTTCAACTTGGCCATGCCGACGCACGTGTCCGGCCAGCAGGCACAGACTTCGTTTGCGGCCGGCACGAGTGGCCCGGTGCTCAGTCCCACGGCGTCGTTTAGCTCGGGCAACAGCATTACCGCGGGTTTGCAAGGTCCGAACACCGGCAGCCCGTCGGCGACGGCAGCGAACTTCTCGCCCACGTTCACCACCGACCTCAGCGTGCCGTTCTCGCAATCGGGCTTCAGCGTGGCGAGCGTGCAGAACCTCAGCCAGGCGGCTATGTTTGGCGCGTCGAACCTCTCGACGCTCGGCGGCGGCTCGCTCGGCTTCGCCATCCTGAGTGATCTCGAGGCCTACTTTTTCATCACCGCGGTTCAGAACGACGACCGCACCAACATTCTGCAAGCTCCCAAGGTGACGCTGTTCAACGGGCAGCAGGCGTTCGTCTCGGATACCACGCAAAGCCCGTTCGTCATCAGCGTGATTCCGGTCGTCGGCGACTTCGCCGCCGCTCAGCAGCCCGTGATCGTCGTGCTTTCCGAAGGCACGTTCCTCACCGTGCAAGCGGTCGTATCGAGCGACCGCAGATTCGTGCGTTTGACCATCGTGCCGTTCTTCAGCCAGATCGGCGACGTGAACACGTTCACGTTTACCGGTGCATCGAACGCCACGCGTCAAAGCACTTCGGCAGGTCCAGAAGGAGCCTCGGTTGGCAGCAGCAATTCGGCCACGGCCACCAGCGAAGGCACCACGGTACAATTGCCGCAGTTCTCCTTCCAAACGGTCACTACCACGGTCAGCGTTCCCGACGGCGGCACGGTACTGCTGGGCGGCATCAAGCGCTTGTACGAAGAACGCAGGGAGAACGGCGTCCCGATCTTGAACAAGATCCCGTACCTGAACCGTTTGTTCGACAACGTCAGCACCGGCCGCTACACCCAAAGCCTGATGATGATGGTCACTCCTCGCATCATCATCCAGGAAGAGGAAGAAGCGCTGCTGGGCTACCAGCCCAACACGCCGTAATCAGGCAGCATCCGGCGGGACCACGCCGCTGGCAATTCGATCTCTCCCTCCGATCGCCGCGGCTTGGTTCGCCGAGCCGCGGCGATATTTTGTTGTGGTTGCGGGAAACGTGCCTTGGGCCGATTCGCCGGCTCGCGGTATGATGCCGCACCACATTGATCCTTCTCGAACTCATGTGATCAAGCGCGGCCCGTGGTCATAACGAGTGATGAGCATCGTCGAAACATCTCCGGCGGCTCGGCGGCGTGTGCTAGGACGTTGGAATGCCGCGACCGGTCTGTCCATCGTGGCGATGGTCGTTTGGTGCGCGTCGTGGCGGCAACCCGCCGGACCGGCCGAAGGCACGGCGATGCCGAGCATCCATGCCATCCCCGTCGATGCGCCTAGCGCGCCGGGCCGGCGATTTCGCCTGGCGACGTTCAACATCCATGGCGGCAAAGGGGGAGACCGACATATCGATCTCGCGCGCACCGCTCGCTGCCTTGAGCGCGCGCAATTTGCCGCGCTCAACGAGGTACACGGAACCTGGCTATGGGAATCGGCCAACCAGGTTGAGCTGATCGCTCGGCAGGTACAGCGCGATTGCCTGTTTGCGCCGACCGAACAACGATGGTGGCATTACGAGTTCGGCAACGCGGCGTTGAGCGCGTTGCCGATCCGCTCGTGGCAGCGGATTCCACTGGCCCGCCATCATGGGAAAAGCTTTCGCAACGTCGTGCGGCTCACCGCCGACGTCGACGGTCGACCGCTCAACCTTCTGGTGACGCACCTCGATCGCAGCAACGACCGTGAGCGCACGGATCAATTGCGAGCGGTCACTGGAATGTTCCTCGCTCTCGCCACGCCCGCTGTGTTGATGGGCGATTTGAACACCACAGCCGACGATCCGGCGATCGCCCCGCTGCTACAGACATCTGGTGTGAACGATCCTTTGAAGCCACTTCCAGCCGAACATTCCTGCGGGCGCATCGATTGGATTCTCACGCGCGGCCTGCGGTGCTTCGATCGCGGCGCGACCGACATCGGCGCCTCCGACCATCCCTGCTATTGGGTTGATTGCGCCATCGAGCCGGCGCCGAAGGTTGACGGCACTCAATGACGGTTGGCCGCGAGCGCTTCCAACGCCTCGGTTGCTTCGCGGAATGCCTGCCCATGAGCAACTCCGGCACCGCGCCGCAACTCGGTCAGCAGATCGTCTAATAGCTCGTGCTCGATCCACGACGCCAGCCACGCCGCTCGTTGATCGGCGTAGCGATCTTGCAGCCGATGGAACAGCCGAGCCGCGGCCTGCTTGATCTTGTCGCTGGTGGCGGCGAGCGCGGCTTCGCCACTGGCGGTGACGCTGCTGGTGATCGCCGCCTCGGCCGCCACCTGGGCGGCTGTGTGCCCCGCGGCCTGCATCGCTGCTTGATGAACAACGTCCCCCGCGAAAATGCCTCCGCTTACTGCCAGAGTTACCGTCACGGCCGGACGCGCGATCGCGGCCACGTGGTCGAGCGATTGCAGCCACCAAACCGCACGCGGATTGTCGACCTTCCACGCATCCAGCTCGCTATTGAGGAAAGCACGGTAGTTGTCGTCTAGTGCCGGCAGCTCGCGATGCGCCGCTTCTGCGCTGCTCAGCAGCCGCGAGCGTGCTGCCCCGCCCAGAATGGCCTGCAATCGTGGCCGAAGAATCTCGTTGCCAATCTGCGAAAGCCGCTCCAACTCGTCGAGCATGCTTTCAATCGTCTGGATCACGGTGGCGCGCTCTGCGGCACGAAAGGCGTCGATCGCGTCGACTTGTGGACCATGCATGCGCCGCCACGCAGCGCGCACCGGCCAGGTGACCCCGGTCCCCACGGCACGATAGAACCCGTGAATGGTGCGCGACCATGTCGGTCGATGCTCGTTCCACCAACGGCCAATTTCGTCGACAAGAATCGGCGCCGGGACGGCCGGCCAGCGAACTCGCGCAATGCTCGCAGCCGAGAGTGCCTCGCCAGCCGACTCGAATCGCCGGCTTGCCGAGCGCACTTCGGCCAGCCAAGAGGCGGCTCCGGTTTGCTCGTCGAGCACTTCGGCCAGCGCCCCACGGAAGGTGCGAATCTTGATCTCGTCGAAGTGCAGCGACGCCAACTCAGCCCGCAGGTCGGCGGGCTCGCCGGGGGACGATCGACCGTCAATGCCAATGTCATAGAACGGCAAGCGCAGATCTTTCGCCGCCGCGCGGTCGTAGGGAACCGCGTACACGAGCTCGGGTCGTATGCCGGTTTCGTGCGCAAAAGTCGCCAACCATTGTGGCCAGTACGATCGATCTTCCACCAGGTCGCATTGATTGAACAGCACGATCACCGCCTTGTCGGCCTCGGCAGCCTTGCGAAAGAACTGCTTCACCGCGGCGTCGTTGTACTTCTGCTGTGTGAGCACGGCGATCAGCACGTCGGCCGACTCGCGGATCGTTTCAGCCTTTTGCCAGTTCACGCGTGCGTCGGAATCGATGTCGGGCGTGTCGAGCAGCAGCAGCCGTTCGGGAACATTTGTACCCTCGCGCCAAAACAGCAGCGGTTCCTCGCTGGTGTTCAACGGATCGTCGGACGATTGCCAGGCGCGAAGCGCGAAGCCGGGGAAGATCGTTTGCAGCGTCGGTGGATCGTAAAAGCTGGCAGGCACCATGCAAACTGGGTGCCGCGTCCCGGCGGCCAAAGGGCTCACGCCGCTGGCCATTTCGCCGGCCAACTGGTTGAACACGACGCTCTTGCCGATGTTCGTCCCCCCAACAATCGCTACGACGAGCATCGGCCTTGCCGCGGCCTGGGGGATAAGCTTGTTTCGCAGCAAATCGTACCAGCCTCGGCCGGCAGCTCTCGCCACATCCAACGGCTCGGCCTCGCCCATCAAGGCGGTAAGGGCACGGTCGAGCCGTTCGAGGCTCGTGCGCCAGCGTTGGTACTCGTTGTTCATGCGTGGATGCTGGAGTCGGCCGCCAGTGCCGCTCCAATCGGCAGGTTCGATTCCCACGGAATCTTAGCCTGCCGTTCGTTGAAGCGCGCCGTGCTGAAATCTACAATAGCCCCCGACGACCGGCACCGCACATGCACGCGATTTCCGAGGCCACGATGGATGGCAGGGGCAAGTGCCCGGCGTCCGTGGTGCTTCGGTCCATTCTTAACGTGGAGCAGCAACGATGATCATCGGCAAGTCCCTGCGATGGGCCAGTACCTTGGCCGTGGCGATCCTGTGCCTTTCGGCGACGCCGAGCGTTCGTGGCGATGATCCAGCGGTGGAAGATGCATTCGGCCGCGGAGCACATGCCTACTTCACCGGCGACTACTTCCGCGCATTCAACGATCTGACCGCCGCCATTCAGTCGGGCACTCGCGATGCGAGGATTTATTATTTTCGCGGTCTCACCTGCCTGAACCTGGGGCGCGAGCCCGACGCTCGTGCCGATTTCACCAAGGGGGCGAACCTCGAAGCCAACGAAGTCGATCGCTTCTACGATGTCGGCAAAAGCCTGGAGCGCGTCCAGGGATCGCATCGCCTACTGCTCGAACGCTACCGCACCGGAGCAAGAATTGCCGCCGCGCGCGTTCGCGAGCAGCGCCGCCAGCAGCGGTACGAGCATGTTCGACAGGCCCAACCTGCTCCGGCAGCAGCCAATCCCGCCGCGCCAGGCGGCGGCGCAGTCGGCGCCCCGATCGAAGGCGCAGCTCCCGAGGCCGCAAACCCTGCCAATCCGTTCGGCGCTCCAGAGCAGCCAGCCAACCCGCCTGCGAATCCTTTCGGCACTCCATGACGGACGACCGAAGCGCCTAAGCAGGATTGAGAGACCGCGCCATGTGGGACGCGACCCTCTACGACGCGAAGCACTCGTTTGTCTTCGGTCACGGACAGGATCTGGTCGAGCTGTTGGCGCCTCGGCCCGGTGAATCGATTGTCGACCTCGGCTGCGGCACAGGTCACCTGACGGCGCGAATCGCCGAGTTGGGCGCAAATGTTATCGGCATCGATCAATCGTCGGAGATGATCGCCCAGGCGCGGCAAAACCATCCTGCCATCGACTTCCAACTGGCCGACGCGACGAGCTTCACCGTCCCGCGCCCCGTCGACGCCCTGTTTTCCAACGCGGCATTGCACTGGGTGCGCCCGCCGGGCGATGCTGCGGAGCACATGGCGGCGGCGCTACAACCTGGCGGCCGGCTGGTGGCGGAATTCGGCGGCCACGGCAACGTGGCCCGGGTCGTCGCGGCACTTGCCGAAGTCACCAGCTTGCCGCCGGCCGACACGTGGCTGTGGTATTTTCCGCATTTGGGCGAGTACACGGCGCTCGTTGAACAACACGGATTCGAGGTTCGCCAGGCCGCGTTGTTCGATCGACCACAGCCCCTGGAAGACGGCGGCGAGGGGATGCGCAATTGGCTGCTGATGTTTGCCGCCCAAGTGCTCGACCGCGTCGACGCCGACCGACGAGATACCGTCATTGCCGCCGCTCTGTCGCGCCTGCGCTCATCGCTCTGGGATGGCACGCGTTGGACGGTCGATTACCGCCGCCTGCGCCTCGTGGCGGTGCGCGTCTGATCAAGCCACGCCATCACTCGACTGTCAAGAATGGCACCGGCACCAGGAACGGGTGCTGCGCGTAGATACTCACCATGCCGTACCACGACGTGTACATCGTCAGGTACATCAGCCCAACATACGCGGCGGCGATCGGTACCATCGCCAAGCGCATTAGCCAGCGCAGCACAAAGTTTCTCGGACGAGGCCGTCGCTGGCCGTAAGCGTACGACCAACCGAGCAGCAGTTTTGCCGGCCAGGTGAACACAACGAAGAACAAGCACGCCAGCCAAACCGCGTCGCGCGGAATGAGTTGCACCTTCAATAGGAACAACGGCACCGCCAGGCCAAGTGTCACGACAAGCGAAATCAAGAACGCCAGCGGTGCGCGGCGGAACACCTGGCGTACCGGACCGATTTGGAACATCGCGCGCAGCCGGTTCTCCGCGGCGAACCGCGTCTGCACGAAGGGTAGGTACAGCAGCACGATCGCGAACATCGCCGCCCCCGCAATCCCCAGCGGCGGCGTCGGTCCGCGCATTCCCGCGATCAACAACGTGACGGGAATGAACAGCCACGCCAGTCCGCCGATCGCCCCGCGCAACCCGAGCGAAAAGTAGTAAGGCAACTGCAAGCTCTTGATATATCGCCAGCTCGCATCGCTGGCCCGGCTGCACGTGCCGTTGGACGTGACCAGCCCCGCCAGGAAGCGCGCCGTAGCGATCGGCGCCGGCCAAAGGAAGTTTCGGATTCTTCCACCCCGCCAGCAGGCACTGGCGATCTGCACCACCGCGATCGCCAGCGCAGCGATGAGCAAAGCCGACAGCCCCGCATCGTTGCGTCCGCCAGGATCAATGAGCCGAGCGCTTCTTGCGAGTTGTGCGATCGCCGCGACCGGCGCCAACACCAATGCCGTCCCCAAAGCGATCCCACCAGCACGGGCTGCCTTTCGCATCCCGATCAGGCCGGCGCGCAGGCGGCCCGTGCGAACAATTCGCCCGCTGCACTCCAACAGATAACCGAGGCTGACGAATTGCACGATCGGAATCGAGGCCAACACCGCCAGCCCAATCACCAGCGCCGCGGCGCCAAACAGCCACTCAATGGCCGAGCAACTGAGTCGCCAACCGCGCCGAACCGGACCGATCGGCGACTCGGCCGATGGAGAATCGGCCACTAGCGCCGCCTCGATGATCGTCGCATGCCCGAGCGGCGGTTCGATGGTTTCGGTATGCATCGGCGGAGCCGACCTGCGAAGAACGTTGCCGATCATTGTAACGCGAATTCTTAAACGTCGCCCGCCCATGGCCAATCGCTTCGATGATTCGGCTATAATAGGCTCGACGCCGACACTGCCGTGAGGAGTTTCGACCGTGCTGCGAAACCTGTGCTTTTTGGCGCTGTGCGGCGTGGCGATCGTCGCCTTGGCGAAGTCGCTCTCGCTGGGCGGCTCGAAACTTCGTCCGGGCCACCTGGCCAATCGCACCGACGTTCACCAGGCCATCGAGCGACTAAATGCCTCGCTCGCGGAGCAATGGCGGCGACACCAGGTCGAGCCAGCCGCCCCGGCCGAAGATCTGATCGTGGCACGTCGCTTGGCCCTCGGGCTGATGGGAACGGCCCCGTCGATCGAAGAAATCCGTCAGCTCGAAGCGATCTCGTCCGACGAGCGCATCGATCGCTACCTGGCAGCGATCCTCGACGATCGTCGTTGTCATGATTACCTGGCCGAGCGACTGGCGCGCGCGTACGTCGGAGTCGGCGATGGGGCGGTGATCGTGTACCGGCGTGGCCGCTTCGTCGGTTGGCTCAGCGAGCAATTGCGCGACAATCGCCCGTACGATGCGGTCGTGCGTGAAATGCTGGCCGCCGAAGGGCAAGGGACCGATCGGCCGGCGGTGAACTTTCTCCTGGCAACGATGCGGCCAGGCGAAGGAAAACTGACGCCGCAACCCAAGGAACTAGCCTCGCGTGTCTCGCGCGTGATGCTGGGCGTGCGGATCGACTGCGCCGAATGCCACGATCATCCGTTCGACTCCTGGAAGCAGAAAGACTTTCACGGACTGGCCGCCTTCTTCGGCGGTGCAAAATATTCGTTCTCAGGGATCCACGACGTTGACGGAGCCTACCAGTACGAGGATCACAGCACCGGGCGCGAGGAGACGATCTCGCCGCGTGTGCCGTTCGGCGCTGATGGGCTTTCGGCGGAAGGGCCCGCGCGCGTCCGCTTGGCGCGCTGGGTAACCGATGCGCAGAATCGTCGTTTCTCCCGAGCAACCGTCAATCGAATCTGGGCGTTGATGTTCGGCCGAGGATTGGTCGAGCCGATCGACGACATTCACGACGACGCTTCGTTGCCTGAACCGCTGACGCTGTTGGCCGACGATTTTTCAGCGCACGGTTACGACCTGCGGCGGTTGATTCGCGTGATTGCCGGCTCGCGCGCGTTCGGGCTCGATAGCCGGCTCGATCGACCCGTGGGAGAAACGATCAGCCCGGCGGAGCACGAACTGGCCTGGGCCGTGTTTCCGCTCACGCGGCTGCGCCCCGAACAGATTGCCGGCTGCCTGGAACAATCGAGTTCTCTAGCCACCTACGACGACCGTCGCAGCTTGCTGCTGCGAGCCGCCAAAACCATCGAAACCGGCGACTTCCTGAAGCGCTATGGCGATCTGGGCGAGAACGAAATGGACGACCAGGGAGGAACCGTCCCGCAGCGGCTATTGATGATGAACGGAAACCTGGTGCGCAACAAAACGCGCTCCAATCCCCTCAGCGCCTTGCTGTTGGCAACGACGCAGATCGCCCTGCTGGCTTCCAGCGACAGGCAAGCGGTCGACGTCGCCTATCTCGCAGTGCTCTCGCGTCATCCATCGCCTGACGAGCAGGATCACTTTAGCGCCCGGCTTGCCGACACGCGCGGCAGAGAGCGGGCGCGCCGGCTCGACGACTTGTGCTGGACACTCATGAACTCGACGGAGTTCTCATGGAACCATTGATCAGCAGACCTGACTTTCAGGCACCGTCCACTTTGCCGCAACATACATTGGATCGCCGAATGTTGCTGCGCGCGGTGACATTCGGCGGCGTGTCGTGGCTGACGACGGCCGCGAATCTGCTGGCGCGTGACGACAGACAGCCGCCGCAAGGTCGGCCGGCCCAATCGCTGATCATGATCTGGCTTGCCGGCGGGCCGAGCCAATTGGAGACGTTCGATCCACATTCCGGGACGAAGATTGCCGCGGGCACGACGGCAATCGACACGTCACGTCCGGGAGTGCAATTTGCCGCCGGGTACGATCGCTTGGCCGAGCAGATGCAACACATGGCGCTCGTGCGCAACGTCGTCAGCAAAGAAGGAGACCACGAGCGCGGCACGTCCGCCGTCAAAACCGGCTACCGGCCTGATCCGACGTTCGTGCATCCATCGATCGGCGCGATCTGTTGCCATCAGTTGAGCGATCGTCGGATCGACATTCCGCGGCACATCTCGATTCTGCCGGGACGGTTTCCGTCGCGCGGCGGCATCCTGGGCAGCCAATACGATGCGTTTAAGACCGGCGATCCGGCCAGCAAGGTTGCCGACACGGTGGCGCGCGTTTCCGCCGACCGGCAACGTCAACGCCTCGAAGACCGTCTAATCGTCGAACAGGCATTCGCGCGCGGCCGAGCGCGGCAAGTCGATGCCACGCTGCACAACGAGATGGTTGCGCAAGCCAGCCGCATGATGTCGTCCGAACAGCTTAAGGCGTTCGACGTGAGCCTCGAGCCGGCCGAGGTGCGCGCCGCGTACGGCGAAACGCCGTTTGGCCGTGGATGCCTGGCGGCGCGGCGACTAATCGGCGTCGGCGTGCGATGTGTCGAAGTGACGCTCGACGGCTGGGACAGCCACGTAAACAATCACGAAATCCATGCCCGGCGCGCCGAGGTGCTCGACCCGGCATTGGCCGCCTTGATCGGCGACCTGCATCTGCAAGGGCTGCTCGACAACACGCTGGTCCTCTGCACCGGCGAATTTGGCCGTTCGCCCGAAGTCAATGGTGCCGGTGGCCGCGACCATTGGCCGCACGGCTTCAGCATGCTCTTGGCCGGCGGCCGGTTGCCGCGTGGCGCAGTGATCGGCGAAACCGACCCCGAAGGTGGCCGCGTGAAGGCCGAGCAAGCCATCGCCGTGGCCGACATCCACGCCACCTTGCTCACGGCTCTGGGCATCGATCCCAAGCGACAGGTGATCGCACCGCTC
The DNA here is from genome assembly GCA_036272935.1 of Pirellulales bacterium. Lineage (GTDB taxonomy): Bacteria > Planctomycetota > Planctomycetia > Pirellulales > PNKZ01 > DATAXP01. Next base: position 92,032 of record DATAXP010000070.1, read on the forward strand.
GGTCGGCCGGTGAAGCTGAGCGAAGGAACCGTCGTGCCAGGGCTGTTAAGTTAGCGCGCCGTCGAACCGGAATCGCTCTTCGGCTCTTCCAACTCGTCGGCCGATTCGTCGCGCTCGAAGAACATCAAATGCTGCCAAGGAAGCTTGTCGTACTGCTCGACAAGCCGGTAGCCACTGGGCGGGACCTCCTTGAGAATCTGCTCCTTGCTCATTTTGTGCAGCAGCTTGATCGGCACGCTCGGATCTTCCATGCGAAACTCAACCAGCGCCAGGCGACCTTTCGGTTTCAGGCTTTTGCGCATCGCGCGGAGCATCGCATCCGGATGAGAGAACTCGTGATACACGTCGACGAGTAGAATCAAGTCGACCTCGCCTGCTGGTAGTCGCGGGTCCCCTAGCTGGCCGAGCAGTGGACGGACGTTGCGGATATTCTGTTTGCGCAGTTCCGCTCGCAGCAATGTCAGCATTTCGGGCTGCACGTCGACGGCCAGCACGCGTCCTTCCGGTCCCACCAACCGCGCCAGCGGAACGGTGTAAAACCCGTTGCCGCATCCCATGTCGCACACCGTCTGACCGGGCTCGATGTGCAAGGCGGCGAGCATGGCCGCGCAGTTTTCTTCCTCCTGGCGGCTGTCGCGCACGAGCCAATCGGCGCCGTGGTAGGTCATCGTCGGCGCAATTTCGCGCCCTTGGTAATGCGTAAGGGCGCGCGGCGGCGCGGCAATGGCAACCGTCGCCATCGCATTGCAAACGATCAGCGCCAACCACCAACTGGCACGCTTCAAAGGATGCTCCCAGCGATTTCTCACGCGTGCAAACGCCCGCGGAGTACTCTCATCATAACACGTCGGACGCCAGCGATTCCGGTGCGTCGCGGCCGACTTGCAAGAACCTGCTGCAGTTGCGGCATGTACGCCGCGGCATTTGCTCCTACGACGGTCGCCCCGCTCAGGCGCCCATCGTCCTTGCGCGTGTAGGCCATCGCGAAGCGCTCCGCACCGTTTTCGAGCATCGCGTCGTCGGGCAGGGCACATTCGGGGTAATGGATGTCGATCGCAATGCCGCGTCGATCGGCCTCGGCTGGCGTCAGACCAAGCTGCGCTACTTCAGGGTCGGTATAAATGGTGCGCAGCACTTTTTCGCACCCACTGTCGAATCGCGGAGTCGTCAGATTAGCGATCGCGATCGTGGCGACGCTGTCGGGAATTGCAAAGATCGCCGGATTCGATGTCCGAAAATGATCGTCGACGGCGATTTGCTCGCCAGCGGTCCGAACAAGTGCAGCGTCGAGGTCAAGTCGATCGTGCCGCGTCGTGGTCGACGCGGTAAGGAAAATATCGTCGACGAAGACTTTGGTCCGCTGATCTCCGCAGGCCAGGATGATTCCTTTGGCGTCGCCCGTACGCTCGACCCGTGTCACCTCGCAACCAAGGCGCAGATGGATCGACTCGCGTTCGAATTGCCGACGGATCACTTGCGACACTTCCGGCGCTTCACCACTGAGCAAAGCATCCTGCGAAGCGATGAGGTGCACGTCGCTGCCGAAGCGCCGCAACGCTTGCGCCAACATGCAGGCCTGCGAACCGGCCCCAAGCACGGCGGCACGGCGAGGTAAATCGTGCCGTTCGAGAATCGACGCCGGCAGGCGATAACCGACTTCGGTCAGGCCATCGATCGCGGCGGCATTTGGTTGTCTGCCGACCACGAGCACGCACCGGCGACAACCGATCCGCAGTACGTTGTCACCCGAGATGCCGTGCGGCACGGCGTCGTCCGGCTCGCCCAGCTCAATCCCATGTGAGGCGATGAACCGCACCGCGCCGCGATAGACATCGACACCATGTCCCAGCAGCCGCCAGGTCGAAGCGCGCCGTGCTCCGGCGAGCTGAACGTGGCGCAGCCGCTCGACGACCGCGCCAAAGTCGACGATCGCCGACTTCGTTGGTGATTGCTGCAGCCACTCAGCAGTGCGCACCGAGTTCGCCAGGCGGGCCGATTGCTGAAGCGCCTGCCATGTCGCATCGAACAACGACGGCGGACCGGGCTCCGCTGCACCGGGAATCACCATCGCCACGCGCTGTGTTTCCGTCGCCGACTCGATGGCGGCAGCGATCGCCGGTGTCGGCTCGCCGATGACGAGCAGATCGTACTCGCTCGACTCGCCGGGATACGACGCGGTCAGCGGCGGCCAAGGCTCGCGGAACCACGCTTCACTTTCTGGCGAGCCTTGCGACATCGTGCCAACATATCTTGTCGGCACCGCTGCGACCACCACCGAAGCGGGCGTTAGCGCCGTGTCGTCGTGTCGACGCGCTCGGCAACGTCGACGCCTGTCGACGACCCGTTTTCGTGCAGGTGCTTCTCGATGATGGCAAGGTTACTGGCTACCACCGCCAATGCCTGCTTGTCGGCCGCGCCAGTGGAGACGGCCTGCTCGAGCCACGTGATCGACGTCCGCGTCAGCGCGTGCGCTCGTTGGCTGCCGCCCACCGCCCAATACGAGACAGCCATGCTGGCCAGTTTGTCGGCCTGCCGGCCGCGCTCGACAATCGACGCATCCGACATCGCTTCTTCGAGGAGCGGCACCGCTCGATCGAACCACGTCACGGCCAGCGGGGCGTCGTTGGCTGCGACGGCAGCCATCGTCCCCAGTCGATAATACGCGATTCCCAAGAGCAGTGCATCGTCATGCCGTCGCGACCGCAGCACGATCATCCGTTCGAAATGTGCGACAGCCGATCGACCGCAATCGCTGGCAGCCACAAGTTCGTGGCGCGCCTCGAAAGCCTCCATAGCATCGAGCATGGCGAGTCCCAGGCGGCGCTCCAATGCGGCGATCGAGCGCGACTCGCGGGCAGCCGCCAGGCGCTCACGCCCCACGCGCTGCAATTCGTCGGACCAGCTTTTGGGGTCGACCTTGCCACCGGCACAGGCGCAGGCGTGTACGGCGCCGCAGCAGAAACGAAGTTCATGGGCCGGTCGATGGGCCGGCGATGATCGTCCGACGACCTCGGCCGCCCGCTCGAGCCATTTGGGCACTGCCTCGGACTTCCCGTCCCAGTCGCCCGATGCCACGTCGATCGCCGCGGCGAGATACGCATCGAGCAGTAGGTCCGCTGCTCGCCGCCGTGCCACACTGCTGGCTGCGGCCGCCAACGGCTCCGCCAGGCGAATCGCCTCCAGGTGATCGTCGAGCGCGCGCTTGAAATCGGCATGAGGCCGCGCGGCGCTCAGATTGCCACGCTCACAAACGGCGCGGGCCTTCGTCTCGGCGTCACGCGAAGCGAGCGCGAGCGCTTCGTTGAGCACCGGCACTGCCTCTTCATATTGACCAAGCGCGACCAGTGCCCTGGCCAACACCACTCGGCAACCAGCATCACGCGGTGCCTGCTGCAGCGCCGAGTTGCACGAGATTTGTGCTGCCCGGGCGTCGCCAAGCTCCAAGAGCACTTCGGCACGCATCATCAGCGCTCCCGAGAGACTGGGGGCAAATTGCAGGGCGCGGGCCAGATCGTCGAGGCAACCTGAGGCATCGACCTGCCGCCGCGCCTCGGCACGCAGCAGGAAAGGCTCGGCTGTGATCTTTTCGATGATGATCCGCGCGACTTGTTGCTGATTGCCTGTGACGAAGGCGAAGCCGACGCCGCGCTCGGGATAGGCGATGCCGATCGCCGCACCGGTCTCATCGAGCACGGAGGCCGGCTCGATCGCACGCAGCTCCAGTTGCTCAGCCAACACCGCGGGATCGAATGCCTGGCGAAGATGAATCACCAGCGACGTCAGCTCCTGGCGCTGAAACGTGGCTTCGACGCGTTCGAACGGCGGCACGTCGTACACGTTGTGGATTGTCGGTCCTTCGCGCGAAGTGCGGATCGGCCGACCCCACAGCTCGTTGACATCGGGAAGCTTCGCCGCTCCCGGCCGCATACCGTTGAAGGTCGCGGGCTCGATGCGGACGGCCGGCGCGCTGACGGCCGGCGCACCGGCGATCGGCGCGCCGCTGGTCGAAGTGGGAACAGTCGACGCCGATGGCTCAGCGGCGAGCAACGTGCCAGCGCTGGCCGCTAAGCACCAGGCAAGGCTGACAGCCACGCGTCGTCGGGCACGAGCGGGCATCGTGTGCTTCCTTCGACAAGCCGGGACGTAAAACGAAGCGGGGAAACGGTTCCCCACCGAGGGCCGGTGAGTATATCGGCCGCTCGAAATGGCTCCTAGAGAAGATCGCGCAAGATGGCGATTGCAGTGGCGATTTGTCGAGCATCAAGAGCGGTTCGCGCCGCCTCAAAGCGCTCAACATGGAGATCGAGAAATGGAACCGCTGCACCGGGCGCGGGCGGGTCGCCGACCAGTCGCGATGCTAGCACGTCGAGCAGCTCGTCGAGGCCCGCGCGCGTGATGGCACTGGTGCGAATGCCCGGGCGTTGCTGGCTCGACGCGAGTGGCAGATCGCACTTGGTCTGAACCACCAGCGCCGTCGGCCATTGTGCGACGAGCGGCGCGCAGGCATCGGTCCATGCTTGCGAGGCATCGAACACCAGCAGCAGCACGTCGGCCTCGAGCATGGCCTGCCGGGTCCGCGCGACCCCTTCGCGCTCGATGGGGTTTGCCGTGTCGCGCAGCCCGGCGGTATCGGCCAGCTCGACGGGCCAGCCGTCGATGGCGGTCATGGCCGAAACGACGTCGCGCGTCGTCCCCGGCTCGTCGGCAACCAGGGCTCGGGAGTAGCCGAGTAGGGCGTTGATCAAAGTGCTCTTGCCGACGTTAGGCTCGCCAGCGAGTACCACGCGGAACGGCTCGACCAGGTGGCGGCCTGCGGCGGAGCGATCGGTGAGCGTGCTCAATTGCACGGCCGCGGTGACAGCGTCGCCAGTGGAGATCTCGTCGATCGTCTGCTCGATTGCCTCCCGTAAGGCACCCGACGACTGGTCCCAAAGAATCGCCGCGGTGCGCCGCGTCGGCGCATGCGGCAAGAGCGCCAATGCTTCGCGTTCGGTCGTCCCGCTCCGTGCGCCGGCGAGCCAATCTTGCCAGGTGCCTTGTTCGGCGCCTGCGTCGAGCAGATTGCGGACGATTGCGGCGACGGCCGCGTGGCCGCCGTGAGAATGGATTTCGTAGCTGCTCGGCTCTCGCCGGCAAACAATAACTTCTTCTCCCTGCGGCCCCGCCCAACGACCGAAGCGAAGCGACGACACGTCGCCTTCGACCCAACGACGCGCATTGGCCGGAGCGAAGAACTGGCCGACGAGATGATCGGCGTCGTCGCCTTCGACGGCGATGCTGGCCACCGCGCCGCGACCGGCTGGCGTGAGAACCGTGACGCGGCAGCGAGCGGCGTTCATCGGTCGGCCAACTTCGCCGCTGCCAGCGCGATTCCCGACAGCACCAGGTTCGGCTCGTGGCGCGCATCGGCAGCCAGCAGCGGAGCGACCGACGGCGCCGCTCCGCCGGTGAGAAACACTTCAGGGCGGCTTGACGGCGGCGAGAACAGCTCGATGAGCGTTCGCACACCGCCGACCGCTCCCCAAAACAGGCCCGAGGTCATGGCCTCGACCGTCCCGGTCCCCAGCGCCGGCGGCGGCTCGGCCAAGGCGTGCATATCGATGAACGGCAGCAGGTCGGTGAACTCGTGCATGGCTCGGGCCGACATGAAAATGCCCGGCAGGATCGCTCCCCCCATGAAGGCGCCCTGCGGCGAAACCAGATCGACCGTGATCGCCGTTCCCAGATCGACGACGATCGCTGGCCGAGCGGCGTTCCGCAGTCGATTTGCCGCCACCGCGCCGAGCAATCGGTCGATGCCGACCATGTCGGGCCGCGGCAATGATACCTTCAAATCCAGATCGCTCGAGGCGAGCAGCGTGATGCGGGTTGCCCCTTCGTCGCGCAGCAACTCGACCAGCCGCGACGTGGTATCGCGCTGCACGCTGCCGATGAACCACGGCACCTCGCCATGCCGATCGTTTTCCAACCAGGTGCGCAGTGCCGCGCGCTCACCGGCATCGAGCGTCGGCACCAGATCGAGTAGTCGCGAAGGGCTCGGAAGCTGGCCGGCCTGCGCGGTCACGGTCTCGAACCATGCGAGCTTGATGCGGCTGTTGCCAATGTCGACGGCCACGATCGGCGCGTTGCGCGGTTCGCTCACGTGCTCGTCTCCGTCGGTTGGCGGCCGGCATCGAGCGCCCGGGAGATGGTCGAGAGCAGCATGTTGAGCCCCGCGCCGGTCACCGCCGAGATGGCCAACACCGCGTGGCCGGTTTCCGCCTCGAGCCTGCCGAGCACCGGCTGGGCGTCGGGTAGCTCGGCCTTGGAAACACACAATACTTCCGGCCGTTGGCCAAGGCGTGGATCGTAGCGGACGAGCTCGTCGCGGATGGTGCGATAATTTTGCACCGGATCGCTGCCGTCGGCCGGCATCGGCTCGACCAAGTGCACGAGAATGCCCGCGCGCTCGACGTGTCGCAGAAACTCGTGCCCCAGTCCGACGCCGGCGTGCGCTCCTTCGATCAGCCCTGGAATGTCGGCCAGCACGAACGAGCGCTCGGCGTCGATTTGCACCATGCCGAGGTTCGGGTACTTCGTCGTGAACGGATAATCGGCGATCTCTGGGCGAGCTCGCGACAGCCGGCTGAGCAGTGTGCTCTTGCCGGCGTTCGGTTTGCCGATCAAGCCGACGTCGGCAATCACTTTCAGCTCGAGCACCACGTCGCGCGTTTCGCCCTCTTCGCCCGGCGTGAATTGCCGCGGGGCGCGGTTCGTCGACGACTTGAAGCGCGTGTTCCCCTTGCCGCCCCGGCCGCCCCGGGCGACTACGACGCTCTCACCGGCCCGCGACAAATCCTTGAGCACAAAGCCGCCGCGAGCGTCGGCGACGAGCGTTCCCGGCGGGACGGCAATCACGAGGTCCTCGGCGCTCGAGCCGTGGCAGTTGGCCGGCATGCCGCGCCCACCCGATTCGGCCCGCCATTGCCGTCGCTGCGACAGTGACGCGAGACTGTCGACGCCGGCCTGGGCGACGATCACCACGCTGCCGCCGTCGCCACCGTCGCCGCCATCAGGACCGCCGCGCGGGATGAATTTTTCGCGCCGAAAGCTGACGGCTCCGTCGCCTCCCTTGCCTGCCTGGACCTGCAATGCAACGCGATCGACGAACATGGGTGGGCGCTTCGTGGATCAATGAAAAAGCCCACGGGTGACGACCCGTGGGCTTGAGTTTGGTCGATTTCAAAAAAGCCTTGGATCGGCCCGTTATGTGGCCGCGACCACGTTCACGCGGCGGCCACCACGATCGAAGTTCACCACGCCGTCGGTCATGGCGAACAGCGTGTAGTCCTTGCCTTGCCCCACGTTGCGACCAGCGTGGAACACCGTGCCCACCTGGCGCACCAGAATGTTGCCGGCATAGACGGCCTCGCCGGCGAAGCGCTTCACGCCTCGACGCTGACCGTTGGAATCGCGGCCGTTACGGCTGGAACCTTGTCCCTTTTTGTGTGCCATATCATCAAATCCTACGAGAGCTAAACCGCAAGCGAGTGGACGCCACGACGACCCGCATGCCCCTGGCGGCGAACCTGAATTTCTACCGGTAAACCCAGCGGTAGTCAACGTCCCCTGGGATGCCGTAGCGAATCTCGCTCTCGTGCTCGTAGAACGGATCGGCGGGACGCCAGAAGTTCAGTTGCAGCGTCTTTTCGAGGATTTTTCGCCCGGTCCCCGGGGCGTCGCCCTGCTTATATGCCCCTTCCGGGTCTTGCCACTTGTAGGCGTTGCTTAAACCCTGCACAAACATCGAGAAGTGCTTCATCGTCGGATCGAGGTCGTCCCAGGTGACGACGCCCCACACATCCTGGCCGGGACCAATCTCGCCGGAAATCTCCACGGTGTTCAGCAGTGTGCGGTGCGGATCCTCGCGCCGCCGGATGAGAGGAATGGCCACCGGAATCAACTTCTCGGAATAGGTGACGTGCTTGTCCAGGTCGTCGAGCCAAAACTGCGGCGCGAACTTAAACGGCTTGTCGCTGCTGGGATTGGTCACGTGAAACACCATGTACCACACCAGCTTCCGCTGCATGCGCCCGGAGGGCGTCGGCACATCGACCTGGATCATCCGCAGCGGCTTGAAGCTAAAGTTCAAGCCGCGCACATCCTGCACGAAGCGCACCCCCTTGGCCGGCGACGCACTCGACGTGTTCGGCGCGACGCCAAAGCTGGGGCTCTCGGCGAGGATTTCAACGAGATCGTGCCGGCTGATCACGTCGGTGGGGCGATTGTCGACCGGAATGGTCTGCTCGACCCCGGGTGCAAGCTTGCGTGGCTGCGCCGGCTCCGCGGGACGCGCAGGCAAGCGCGCCGCCTCGCGCGAGGCGACCGCCTGGCCGAATCCAATGCTCGGCGCGGCACACGCCGCAAACGCAAACACGACAACGGCAACAATGCTAGGGCGGCTCACGATGCTGTCTGCTCGCTGGTGCGGCTCGAAGAGACTTTAAGTCTAATTGGCGCTGGGAAGTAGGGTCAAGAAAATTTCGGGGACCAGCTATCGAATCCGTTCGTCGGGATTTGCCGGATTTAACGACCGTGAAGATTCAACCAGCCGTGCGCTCATCGCGTCGTCACGACTTTGTGGCTTCCGGATCGCCGATCCTCGTTGCTTCTCCTGGCTTGAGCCCGGCCAGCGCGCGAAGCAATTCCGGGCCGAGTGGTGCTAGAAACTCGAGCTTATTTCGACGCGCGATTAACGTGACGACGGCAATCGCGAACTTTGATAGCGACCGCTGGTAAGGCAACCGCTGATCGGTGGCGACGAAAACGTCGAAAGGGCCGGCAGCAATGGCGAGCAACTCCCCGTTCTGAAGAGACGACCAACCCATCTCGCGAACAGTACGCACATCATGCCGAGGCAGATTATCGCGAAATCGTCTCGGAACGCACTCATCAAGCAGGATTGGCATGCGACACGAATCCCGACCCGATCTGCGGCATCAGTGTCCACGCCTACGAAGATGACGATCAACGGCTGGCGACTGCGATGCAGGTTTCGCGCCGCTTAAAGAAGCCGCTGTTCGTCGGCGAGTTCGGCGCCACAGGCGCCACGCCTGAAGAAGCGCCAAAATTCCATCGACTACTCGACGGCATCGTCGAGCACGAAGTACCGCTGGCGGTACTCTGGGTTTTCGATCTCGCGCAACAGGAAGATTTCAACATCAGGGCCGACAACGCGCGTGCCTGGCAGCTCGACGCCATAGCCGAAGCAAACCAAAAGCTGCAATGGCTAGGCGACCGCCGCTAATTCATGGCTTCGCCGCAGCAACACCGCTCAGCGGATGCGCGGTCACGGCCGACCATGCGAGCTCTTGCAGTAACTTGTTCAGCTTCGCCTTGTCGTCGTCGCTGATCCCATCGAGTTTCTCGAGCGCGGTGAGCACCGGCAGGCCGGTGGGATTGCGGCGATAGATTACGGCGAAGTGGCAGTACGCCGAGAGGGCTTGTAGCGGCGGCTGAGCGTGCCCCCACGAATCGCGAAACAGGTCGGACTGTTGTTTCAGCCCCGGCGCGGTGCCGGCGACGATTCGTTCGCGCAGCGCGATCGCCGCCTGGCCGACCGGCACGAGCAGCACCGCCTGCTTGCCCGCTTCGCGATTGAGGCTTTCGATCACAGCGCTGAGATCGCGATCGTACTCGGCCTGGGCCTTCCGCAAGGCTTCGAGCGATGTGGCGTTGTGGTCGCAGCCCTTCTTCGTCTCCAGTGGATACACCGGATGGTACTCGTCGTTCGGCAGCCAGTATTCCTGCACCGTGATGCGCAGGTTCGGATTGTGCTCGAGGCCAAGGTGTACAAAGTTCTGAATGCCTTCGTCGGGCAGCCAAATCGGCGACAGCGTCAGCACGTCGATCTTGCCTTCCTTCAGTAGCCGTCGGGCCTCGTTCTTGGCGTCCGGCACGTTCCAGTGCTGGATGACGCGCGACCCGCCGATCGACGACTTCCCGACGTTCGCGTGTCCCTGGATGCCGGCATTGCGGGCCAGCTCTTCAAGCATCGGATAGACAAACATGTGAAAGCTATGACCGCAGCTAAAGATGCGCAGCCCCTGCGGGGGCGCCGAATCGGCCGCTCTTGTGTCGGCTGGGGCGAACAATGCGGCCAGTAGAACGGCGCCAAGAAACAATCGTCGGGAGGCAGCGTGCATGGAACGAAACCTTCGTTGCAGGAGGGCGACGGGAAGGGGGGAGGAAACGATCACGGCGGGAGTTACAATCGTCGATTATGCGCGGCGGGGAGACGCTGCCGCAACAACCGAGACGCTTGAAGGGGAACGATATGCGACGGTTCGTGATCATAGCGGCCGCGTTGGCAGTTCTGTTTGGCGTGATGGTCGTTCTCCGGAACCGAGTTGGAGTGGAGATCGCGATGGCCGTGGTGCCCGACGGCGGAAATGTAGAGGTTCAAAGCGAAGGAAAATCGCGTGTGCTGCGTCATGCCGTGGTGTACAAGTTCCGCGACGAAGTCACTCCCGCGCAGGTGCAGGAAGTGGTCGAAGCGTTCTCGGCACTGCCGAAGAAGATTCCTGGCATCGTCGCCTTCGAGGCCGGCACGAACGTCAGCCAGGAAGGTAAGTCCGACGGCTTCACGCACCTGTTCCTGGTCACGTTCCGTGACGAGGCAGCCCGCGACGCCTACCTCAAGCATCCGGCGCACGACGAGTACGTAAAAGTCGTCGCCCCACGCCGCGAGAAGGTCGTGGTATTCGACTACTGGGTGCCGTGAGGCGGCTGCAGATAGGATGAACCACAAAGGCACAGAGACACCGAAGACGCACGGAGCAGCAATTCTCTAGGAAGACTGACGTACGGTCGGCGTCGAACCGCAACTCCGTATTTTTCTTCGTGCCTCTGTGCCTCTGTGGTGAATCCCTCCGGTTACAGTTCTTCGGCGTTGAACGTGTCGCCGGCACGCATGTCGCCGGTGGTGTAGCCGCGGCGGAACCAGCGGGCGCGCTGGGCGCTGGTGCCATGAGTGAACGAATCGGGAACGACATATCCTTGTGCTTGCTTTTGCAGACGGTCGTCGCCGATGGCGGCAGCACAGGTCAGCGCCGACTCAATATCGCCCGGCTCCAGAATGTGCCGTAGCTCGTCGGCGTGCTTGGCCCAGACTCCGGCGAAGAAATCGGCCTGTAGTTCCAGGCACACCGAAAGATGGTTCGCCTCGCGGCGATCGGCCCTTTGCCGCCGCTCTTCGACTTGTTCGGTGATGCCGAGTAGCTTCTGGACGTGATGGCCGACTTCGTGGGCGATCACGTAAGCCTGGGCGAACTCGCCTTGGGCTTGAAAACGGTCGTGCAACTCACGGAAGAAGCTGAGATCGAGATACACGCGCTCGTCTTCGGGGCAGTAGAACGGGCCGACGGCGGCACTCGACAGCCCGCACGCTGAATTAATCCGGTCGCGAAACAGCACCAGGTGCGGCTTGCGGTACTGGAGGCCCTGCTTCTGGAACAGCCCGGTCCACACGTCCTCGGTCTCGGCCAACACCACCGAGACGAACTTCTTAAGCTCTTGCTCCTCGGGCGAAAAATCGACCGGCTGCTGAGGGCCCGTAGGCGGGGCAGCCTGCTGGACGTCTTGCAGCAGCGCCAACGGATCGGCACCGAACAGCCAGGCGACCAGCAGGAGCAGCAGCGTGCCGCCGCCGCCCAGGATCAGCGTGCCGCCGCCAAACGAGCCACGTTCGTCTTCGACGTTGTCGCTTTCGCGACCACCTTGCCAACGCATCGTGAGCCGACCCCAAGCAGAACTTTGGTGCCGCGCGGCAGGCACGCTGCACCGCGCCTGCACCATCATACAAACGAAAAGAGCTTGCGAGCGGACTCGCAAGCTCCTTTTTTCCTAACGTCGTTCGATGCGGCCCGCAGGCGGCTGACAACGTTAGTAGTCGTTACGGTTGAGCGCCTTCGAGTCGGCCTTCTTGAAAGGCGTAATGGGCAGACTGTAGCGGCTGTTGTACGCCGATCCCGTCATGGGGGCGCGCCCGTACCCCGGTGTCATGTTCACGTCGTTCTGGTTGTCCGGATCGTACGAAAACCGCCGGTATCCGTTGTTTGGAGCGCGAGTCATTGCCGGGCTCATCCACTGTGAGCCGTTCCAATAGACCCACTGCCCGTTGGGCTGGTAGTACCACCAACGGTTCTGGTGATGCCGAAACCGCCACGAGTCTTGCTGCGCGGCTTGCGCCGACGTGCCTGTGTTGGCCTGAGCAGTTGGTTGCTTTGCTGCCGGATTGGTTTGATCTGCCGCAAGAATGCTTGCTATGGGCAGCGCGACAAGCAGCAGGGCAGCAAGGACCGATCGACCGAAAGTCTTACACATGTTGAACCTCCATCGTTGGCATGCGGGCGGAATGCACCGCCGATTAGTTTGACGAATGTAATGCCAGGATGTGCATTTCTTATTCCGCCGACGCCGCAATCTTAGCCCGTGCGGTCTCGGAAAGCGAAAAGCCCGTTTAGTGTTCCGGAATGCCGAGATCGCGGCAGATCTTCCGCGACAAGAAATCGTTGATCTCTCGATGCCGCGGAGCAGCCGACGTTTGATTATTCGCCGGGTTCACAAATACGCTATGTTTGCCGCGGTCGTGCAAGAGGAAGCAACCGTTGGCTTCGAGGTGGCGAATTAGGTCAACGCGTTTCATGCCGCGTCCAACTCGAACGGCTCCCGAGTAACGGTTTGTCCGATCAGTGACTTTTCCGCCAGCTCACGGTTGGCCTCTAGCACGAGCGCCACCGCCTCGCGCAGATTTTCGCGTGCTTCTTCGAGGGTGTCGCCCTGGGTATTTGCTCCTGGAAATTCCTCAACGAACGCGATGTAACCCTCGGGCACTTGCTGAAAAACCGCTGTCAGCTTCATCACGGGTTCTCCTTAGACTTTCCCGCCGAGCGGCGAGCAAACCGATGCGGTTTACGTGACGGGCATGGCAATGCCTACGATTATCCGGCCCGAACTTGGCGCGTACAACCGCGAGGCCGGATGTTTCGGGCTGTTTCGCTCCGGTGGTCTTGGGTTAACTGGCGCGACGCGAGTCTCGAAACCGGTTCTAGGCCGGTACCAGCGCCGGCTTGGGCCGCACGGCGCCGACGATTTGGTCGACAACCCGGCTCGCGGCACCGCTGACGAGCAGCAGGATGCCGATCCCGGCGAACACCATGCCTCGCGACCAATCGAACAGCGATTCGCACATCCGCGACAGCCACGATTGTTGCCGCGGCGCGGCCAGCGCAAACCAATGCTCAGCGCTTAGATCCTCGGCAACGATGCGGAACGGCCCGCTTGGAGCGCGCAGGGTGATTACTTTCCAGCCGTCCTCGGCGTTGCTCTTGATCTTGATGGGGATCGTTTCCTGCGTTGCCTCGACGACCATCTTCAGCGACATACCCGGGGCATTTGGAGATCCGCTGTATGGAAGCACGAGGTAGGTGAATCGCGGCTCGATAATCTGGCTGCGGAAGGTTCCGGTGGGCGTGCCCGCTTGCTTGCCTTCGCCGCCGTAGGTGCCGACGGCAGTTTGGCCCAGGTAGTCGCCGACCCGCTCGGGAACGCCGTCGGTAACGAATGGCGTGTCGAGGTGTTCGCAATCGACGAGCGCCGGTGGACATTGCAATTCGGCAGGCAGCAGCGGCATCACCACCGGATGCCGCATCATCCCTTCCAACCACGTCGGGTTCAAATGTGCGACGTGATCGTCGTGCAGGAAATGCGCCGATTCATCGGCGACGAGGCGCTGCGAGGCGTCGAGCCGCCGGGATTCCCACACGTCGAACGCGTTCATTTCGTCGGGCAGGCTCTTGCCAAAATGCACGAGCCCGCCGCAGAAGGCCAGCCCCCAAGCGACGACCAGCGCTCGGAACCATCGCGGCAGTCCTTCTGAGCGCTCGCGGAGCGTGTCGGCCAGCACCATGAGTGCCACCACGTTCGCCAAGGGACCGTATATGAAAATGTCCACATAGCGGTTCGAGAGGAAGACCATTGTCCCGCGCGCGTAGGCCAGTCCCAGGCCTTGCAAGGTAGTCCAGGCAACGAACGCCGCGGCGAACGCCTCGGCAGACGAGAGTGCCTTGCGCCGGCGAACAAGCGCGATGCACAACAGCACGGTCGGCAGGTACAGCACGATCGCCAGCGACGGATGCTTGAAGCACGGCCACGACATGGTCCGTCCCGCGGCGGCGACGTAGTCCATCAGCCGGCCGGCGTGGAACTCCGGATGGCCGGCGGCGTGGGTCAGCGCGTAGCCGATGACCGCCACGGCTGCGCCGATCGCGGCCGACGGCAGATGCTGCCACCAATGTCTTCGATCAACGCACAGATCCCATGCCTTGACGGCCGCAATGGCCGGCCCGACGACAAAGCCTGATCCGAAGGTGAAGATATCGACAAACGCGCAGGCGGCCCCCGTCCACCAGCCTGGCGAAAAATTACGACGAGTCAGCAGTCCCCAATTGGCGACGACGAAGAACAGCCCGAGTTGATACATCGGTCCTTGAATGCCCCAGATCGAATTCTCCCAGCACCACGGAATCGCGAAGAACAGACCGACGGCGAGCACGATGGCATTTTGCCGCTGCCGGCCAAGCATGCCGGGAAGGACGAGCATCAGCACGACGGCTGTGGTCGTGACTTGCGCCAGGTTGAAGAACACCTGCACGCGCGAATCCCACTGCCCGGTAATCGCGACCAGGCCGACGTTCGTCAATCGGCCCCAAAGGATGCGATGTTCGTTGTGCGGACTGATGAAGTCGCCCCAGCGCATCCGCCCCTCGGCCCAGGGGACAAAGAACAGCTCGGGCTCTTCCCACGAGTCGGTTCGCGGCACGTTGATCGTGTACCGATCGGCAATCCAGCCTCGGCAGCCGACGATCACCAGCGTCATCGCCAGCACCTTGACGTAGTACAGTCGATCGCTTGGCACGGGGGCCGGCTGTGGTCGCGTCGCGGCTTCTGTCGACGTCCAAGGCGATTGCCGCCGGTCCACTCGCATCTCGGGCAACAGCGTCGTGCTCATGCCTAAAGTTCCCAAGGAGATAGGGCCGGCAATGAACCGGGGGAGGCGGTTTATAGTCGCCTGCACGGTGGTCGGCAAGGTCGGCGACAAGGAACCCACGGCTGAGCACGAGTCGAATGACCAGCCGCGCACGTGCTAGCAGCGACAAGAATCGTCGCCGCCATTTCGGAGAGGCGACGCTGCGATGAGAAAATGCAGCAGTTATGCCGCGTAGTTCGGCGGTGACGCGGCGGCCGGGCATCGGTTCCGGCTTGCGCGGGGGTCGAGCCTTAACGGTTCGACGGGTGGTGCGCTACAAGCGCTCGAATCTCGTCCTGGCGCGATGGCAGTGACGATATCGCTGTCAAGCGCCGACCACGGTGGTTCGTCGCGGCAGCGTTGCGTGGAGCATGGGCACGAGGCCCTGCCGAATGTCAACGCGAAACGTTCGTCAACAAGGATGTAGCCCGCATGCGACGGATCGTGCTTAGTGCGACGCTCATGTTGGCGTGCACCGGCTGTGCCGCGGTGCAGGACATGCAGTATTCCTGCAGCAACTATTGCCGCGCTTTCATGGCCTGGCAAACGCAAAGCAAAAAATTTAATGGCAGGCACTCAGCCGACTATGCGACCGGCTGGAAGAAGGGCTACTTCAGCGTGGCGATGGGTGGCCCTGGCTGCCCGCCGGCGATCCCGCCGGAGCGCTACTGGCGATCGAAGTACCAGAGTCTCGAGGGGCAACGGGCGATCGAAGCATGGTATCGCGGTTTCGAGGATGGCTCGTTGGCTTCCGAACGCGACGGCACGAACAACTGGCACGAGGTACCCACGTACGCCCACGGCACGGTGGCCATCGGCGGCGTCGACACACTGATGCCCCGCTCCGCAAGGTTGCCAATGGGTGGCGGGATCAACATCGCCCCCGCGCCGGCTGGCGAGTCGGTGCCAGCCGACCCGATGTGGTCGCAACAGGCGCTCTCGAACACGTCGCTGTGGTCGGGTCCGCCACTGCCCGCTGAAGCGGACGATGCCAACCCGCCAAGGCGCGCGATCGCCACGACCAATGTCCCGAAGCCGAAATCTGCCGACCGGCCGACTGAAGCGGTCGCCGCGAAACAGCAAGCCGTGGGAGCAATCGCAGCGACGGCCAACAACGTAGACGCGGCCAAGACCGACCCGGTGAAGGCAGCGACCGCCCAGGCTTTGGCCGAGGCGACGTCGCGGAACACGACGACAGCAGTCACCGACAAGGCAGCCCAGCCGGCGGCGACGATGCGGCTGCTTGCCGATGGGGCGCCCCGATTGGCGGCAACCCAAGCGGAGTCTTCGGCCGCAAACGATGGATCGACGACTGACTCGACAAACTCAGGCGACCAGTCGGTCGAGCGTGTCGCCAAGCGCGAGACGTTCGGACCGGTGAACCCGCTGCGCCGTGGATCGAATCAAGGAATTTTGAGATAGCGACCCGCGGCAATCGCGACGGCATTGCCGCAACAAACAACGGAGTGTCGGCCGGGCCCCTACGGCGCGGCCGTTGGAACAAGAGGTTCCCCATGCAAGCTTCGCTTCGAGCGATTGGAATCAGGGCCTGGTGGATTGCCGTCCTAGCGGCGATGCCCGCGTTGGTCGGCTGCAAACTGTTCCATTCCGGCTGCGACGCCATACCGGCCAATCGCTTGCCGTGCAGCTTGCGCGGGCCGTCGCGCTCGTCGCTGGCGCCGATCGATTTCACGCTGCTGCGCCAGCATCCGCCCAAAAGCTACCTCGTCGGGCCGGGCGACACGATTGGCGTCTACATCCAAGACCTGCTCCCGATGAACCGCGAGGAGCCGCCGGTCACCTTCCCGCCGAACTTGCAGATGGTGCGCGAGCACTTCCCGTCGACTGGCCTGGTGTATGCACCGGCGGTCGGCCTGCCGTTCGTCGTCCAAGAGCACGGCGAAATGGTGCTGCCGCTGGTCGGCGACGTGCAGGTGGAAGGACTGAACCTCGAGGAACTCTCCGACCAGATTCGCAAAACGTACACCGACGCCAAGATTCTCAAGACCGGCCGCGAACGCATCATGGTCACGCTGATGAAGCCGCGCATTCACCGCGTGATGATCATGCGCGACGACACGACGGCCGGTGCCAACCAATTCATCCATAAGGAAGAAGCGGTCTTCGCACGGCGCGGCTCGGCCGACGTCATCGACCTGATCGCCTACGAGAACGACGTGCTGCACGCGCTGATCGCCACCGGCGGCTTGCCGGGCGTCGACGCCCGCACCGACGTGTGGATTCTGCGCACTCGCGAAGTCAGCGATTCCGAGTTCGTCGCCCCGGTCGGCCAGGTGCAGGCCGGCACTGCTCCCCACGAAGTGTTCGAATCGGTGAAGCTCAACCGCTCGATCATCCGCATTCCGCTGCGTGTCGAGCCGGGCCAGCCGCTGCCGTTCTCCGAAGACGATATCGTCCTGCAAAACGGCGACATCGTGTACGTCGAAACGCGGCTCGACGAGTTCTTTTACACCGGCGGCCTGCTGATGGGCGGCCAAATTCCGCTGCCGCGCGATTACGACCTCGATGTGCTTGGCGCGCTGGCGCTAGCCAACGGTTCGACCGGAGGCCCCGCGGGTGGCATCCCGGCCATTTCCAACAACTTCAAGGGGGCCAGCCCCGGTAACATCGTGCCGCCGACACGCGTGATTATCGTCCGCACGCTACCCAGCGGCGAGATGATCCGCATTCGCGTCAACCTGTGCGAGGCCGTCCGCAATCCTCGCGAACGCATCGTCATTCAGCCGGGCGACTTGGTGCTGCTGCACCACACTCCGGCCGAGTACGCCGGCAACCTGGCGTTGAACATCATGAACTTCAACTTCACGATCCTGACGACCGGCGTGTACCCAGGCACGACGCCGCGGTAGCAGGCTACGGGCTACAGGCCCCGGCTTGGATGAGGTACCGTTGCTGTAGCCTGTAGGCCGTAGCCGGCAAAAAAGCGCGGCGGTGGAACGTCGGCCGCCGTGCAGGCATCACGCCTGGACGGACGGCTTCGGATCGTTCGGCTTCTGTTCAGACGCTCCGGCGCCATCGACCTTCGGATCGACCTCGTGCTCGTAGTACGCCTTCGAGCGCTCGTTGGTGTAGCCGTCGCCGTAGGTGTACCCGCCGTAGCCGTACTTGAGGTTGTATCCGTAGCCGAAGCTCTTGCGTTGCTCGTTGGCGATGTTGACCACAACGCCGATGATCCGGGCATCGACCCGAGCCAGCAGGTCCTTGGCCTCGATCGTCTGGGCCCGGCTGTCCTGACTGGTGCGCACCGTGAGGATCACGCTGTCGGCCAACTGGGCCACGATGCACGGATCGGCCACGGCCAACACCGGCGGGGTGTCGATCACCACGTAATCGAAGTGATCGCGCAGGTGGTCGAGCAATTGCTTGAATACGGTCGCGGTAAGCAATTCCGACGGGTTCTCCACGATCGGCCCGCACGGCATCACCGAGAGGTTATTCACCTCGGTCGGCTGGATCGCTTCGAGCGCCTCGTGTTCGCCGCTGAGGACGTTCGATACGCCGACGGCTGGGTCGACGTTGAAAATGCGATGGACGCGCGGGCGCCGCAAGTCGCAGTCCATGATCAGCACCTTGCGGCCCGACTGGGCAATGCTGATCGCCAGGCTGGTGGCCATGGTCGTCTTGCCGTCGCCGGGGTTGGCGCTGGTGCAGGCAAGCACCTGCCGCGTCGAATCGGGACTGCTGAAGAACAGCGTGGTGCGCAGGGCACGGAACGCCTCAGCTTGCCGCGATCGCGGCTGGCGATAAACCACCAGGGCCGGGTCGAACGTCGGCGCGCCGGTCGCGGCGGCCGCTTGCTGAGCCTCGAGGTTGCCGAGCTGCGGGATGTGCGTGAGCACCGGCAGGCCCAAGGCGTCGCGAACTTCGCTGGGATTGCGGAACGAGTTGTCGATCAGCTCGAGCGCCGTGGCGGTGCCGGCACCGGCCACCAGGCCCAACATCATGCCGATTAACAAGCACCACGAACCCTTTGGCCAAACCTTCTCGCCGAGGCGGGCTTGTTCGATCGGTTCGGTGATGAAGCCGCCGTATTCCTTCACCAGGTTGATCTCACGCAGCCGGTCGAGCACCGCGTCGAACAGATCTTGCTTGCGTTCGACTTCCTTGCGGAGCCGCTCGGCCCCCAGTTCGTGCTTGACCATTTGCTTAGCTTCTTCGCGCTCCTCCTGGGCCAGCTTCTCGATCTGCTGCTGCCGCTTCTTGATGGCCAGCAGGTCGAAATTCAAAAGCGCCAGGTAAGCGTCGACCACCGTCGTGGGCGTGAGCTTGATCTTGTCGTCGAGGCCGACGAGGTCTTCTTTCTTTTGCAGGAATTCGCGGGCCATCTTGATGTGGTCGCGGGTCTCGACCACCGAAGGATGCTGGTCGCCCAGGTCCATGAGCAAGGTCTTTTCCTTCAGCAACAGCGTCAGCAGCGCATCGAATTCTGCCCTGGCTCCTTCCAACCGCGCCGGCTGCAGCGCCTGGAACTCCTCGGTGTCGGCAGCTCCACGGTCGACGTTCACCAGCAGTTCCAGCCGGGTGATGTGCTTCTCATCCAGCAGCGCCAACTGCTGCATCTCGGGAGCGCCGGTTCGCTTCAGCTCTTCCAGCCCGAACTTCACCACGTCCAGCCGCGACTCGGCCTCCGCGTACTCGGTCTTCAAATCGGCGAGAGTGGTCTCCAGTTGCTCGAAGTTCGCCGCGTGGACGTTGGAGCTTTCGTCCCCACGCCACAGCAGCGGGGCGTCCTCGCGGAATTTCTGATACTCTTCTTCCACGTGCTCCAGATCGCGGCCTACTTCGTCCTTGGCTTCGGCGATCAGCTCGACGGCCTTGGCGCTGACGTTTTCAAAGGTGTTGCCCAAGAATTTGCGGTAGCTGTCGACAATCGCGTCGACGATGAGCTTGCACTCCTCGTCCGAGGTGTGCCGGAACGCCAGGTTCAGCACGTGCGCGGTTTTGGCCTGGCCGCTGCCGCCGCGGGTCACCACCAGGTTGTCGATCACGTAATCGGCCGGCGTTTCATCGTCGTCGAGCTTTTCGAGGATCGAATCCAGCTCGTCCAAGCCGTGGTCGGCCAAGGCGCGCTTGATCACTTCCTGGCTGCCGATGATCTGCATGTGCGTGGCCAGCAGGTCTTCCGACACACGGGTATCGGTTTCGTCGTTTCCTTCGACCCCCTTGGTTGGCAATTTGGCGTCCTTTTTCATCACCAGCACCTGCGCCGTCGATTCATACTTCAATTCGGCGCACATGTAGTAGACGAGCGATAGGGCGATGCCGACGCCCGCCCCAATGCCCAGCAGGTGCCAACGGCGACGCAACATGCCTGGCAAGTCGATCGCATGCACCCCGGGCATCGTGAAGGTAGGAGACGGATTCGAACCCGGCGACGTTTTCAGCTCGGAAGCCATAGAGATTCTCTGCAGCGAGTGAACGGCAACAATTGACGACCGCGACGGAAGCACGCTCTTGCCGCGGATTGGCGTGCCGGCAAAGTCGTCAAGACGGGCAGACTTTCCCAGAAATCCGCGGGTTAATCGGTTATGGTCATACGTTTCTCGCCTGTCAAGCAGCCATTTGCCCCATCGCGCTGAGACAACGATCGCGTGCGATTCCTAATTTGCCGTTAGGATCGATTGTCCACCCCTGTCTGGCGCGCAACGATGCCCTGCGCAGCGCGCCGCGCTTGAATGCCGCAGCTTCACGGTGGATCATGTGCAATATCGCTCGCTGCTCCTGGTAGAAGGAAATGTGTATGTGTCGTCGTTGCGCCACGCTGGCAGGAATCGCGGTTTTGGCGCTGGTGTGTCGCGCCGATGGCGCGCCCCGCCGGCCGAATTTCATTGTGATGATCGCCGACGATCAGCGCTGGGACGCTTTCGGCGTGGTGCAGCGCGAACAAGGCGTTAATGCTCGTTTTCCGTTCGTCGCGACGCCGAATCTCGACCGTCTGGCCGGCGAAGGCTTCCGCTTTCGCAACATGTTTTGCGTCAACTCGTTATGCTCGCCAAGCCGGGCGAGCATTCTGACCGGTTGCTATGGCTACCGCAACGGTGTGGTGAACAATCACACCGACTTTCCAGCCAACAACGTCACCTGCGCGACGCTGCTGCGCCAGGCTGGGTACACCACAGGCTTCGTTGGCAAGTGGCACATGGGCGAACAGACCGGTCCACGGCCGGGGTTCGATTACTCGGCCAGCTACGTTGGCCAAGGCATCTACTTTAACTGCCCCTTCCAAATGAATGGCCAACCGACCAAGACCACCGGCTGGGTCGACGACGTTTCAATCGGCTACGCCACCGATTTCATTCGCCAGAACGCCGATCAGCCGTTCCTGTTGATGGTCGGCTTCAAAACCTCGCACGAGCCGTTTCAGCCGCGCGAGAAGGATTCGAACCTGTATCGCGGCGAGCGAGCGCGGTCGGTACCGAATCTCGGCGTGCAGGCCATCTATGCCCGCGACGAGTATTTCAGGCCGACCACCGACCTGCCGCCGAAGGTGCCGGTCGATCTGGATTACTTCCGCACGCTCACCGACCTGGATCAGGCCGTCGGGCGATTGCTCACCACGCTCGACGACCTGCGACTAGCCGACGATACGATGATCTTCTATTGCGCCGACAACGGCTTCTACCTGGGCGAGCACAACTTGGTCGACAAGCGCTCGGCGTACGACGAAAGCCTGCGGATTCCGATGCTCGTCCGCTATCCGCGCATTGCCGGAGGCGGCAAGACCATCGATGGCATGGCGCTGAACATCGACGTGGCCCCAACGATCCTCGACTACGCCGGCGTGCCGATCCCGCCCTCGATGCAAGGGCGCAGTTGGCGGCCGCTGCTCGAAGGCAACGCCGAGAACTGGCGAGAATCGTTCTTCTATGCCTACTACTACGAGGCAACGTTCGACATCCCGATGGTCACCGCCGTGCGCACTACCAAGGCCAAACTGATCCGTTATCCCGCGCAGCCCGAATGGACCGAAGTCTTCGATCTCGAGGCCGATCCGTACGAAGTACACAACCTTGTCGACGATCCCGGCTCGGCCGAGCTGCGCAAGAAGCTGGAGCTCGAATACTTCACGCAGGCGAAAGCCATCGGCTTCCAGGTTCCCTCGTATGCCGACGATCCCAAGAACGACCTACCCCCGCCGGGATTGGACAAGTGGGTGCTCGAATACAATTTCGATCAGTCGCCGGAACCGATTGATCGATCGGGCAGCAATAACAACGGAAAGAATGTCGGACCGGCGCACACCGGCCCTGGTCGCCCAGGTCATGCGGCGCGCAACTTTGCCAGCGATGGCTACATCGAAGTGCCGAACTCAAAAACGCTCGCGCCAGCCGTGATGGGTTGGACTGTCGAAGTGACGTTCAAGGCCGAGAAGCCCGATGGTGTGGTGTTCGCACGCGGCGGCGCCAGCAACGGCTACTGCTTGTACCTGGACAAAGGCCGTCCCATCTGGACCGTCGTCGGCCAGGGGCATCGCTCGTCGCTGTACATTCCGTTGATTGTCACCAACAAGTGGCTGACGCTCACCGCGTCGATGACCGACGATCATCGCATGCGCGTGCTGTTCAACGGACAAGAAACGAGCGTCGGTCGGTTGGGTAATTACATTCTTAGCGATCCTATGGAGTCGATGCAGATTGGGTACGACGCAGGCAGCCCTGTGGCGCCGCTCAAGCAAGTGCCAGCCTTCGTAGGACTTATCGAATCGTTCCGCATTCACAACGGACCATTACCGTAGTCATTTCGGTGAAAGCGCAGTTCGTCTCTTTGTGATGCGTTGAAATAGTTGGCCCCGCTGCCTAACATAGACGGATCGTGTGCTTTGCCATTGTAAGGATGCGGTGGCATGACGTGCTCAACCAAGGGCACGGACGTCGGACTCGCTGCTTGCCTCGCATCGCGCTGCCGCAGATTCGACCCTCGAACCTAGTGCGTCGGCGCCTCTCTTCAGTAGAAGCATGCTCCCTAGCGCGATCATCGCCGGCTCCTCGAAGTGCGGCAGCACCTCGCTGTTCCACTGGCTCGGCGCGCACCCTGACGTTTGCGCCTCGCACGTTAAAGAGGTGCGATTCTTCATGGACGACGGCTATCCGCTGCCCAGACCGCGCGAAGCCGACCTCGGCCTGCCGGGGTACGAGACGTTCTTCGCCCACTGTCCGGCCGGCGGGTGTCGCGTGGTCCTCGAAGCGACGCCCGACTACCTGTACCAGCAATCGGCATTGGCCGAGCTGCCCAAGCTACCTTCCCGCCCCCGGTTGATCTTCCTGCTCCGCAAGCCTTCGGAGCGAATTTATTCGCTGTATCGCTTTGCGATGCACAATGTTTCGTCGGTCGATCAGGGGACGACTTTCCGGCAATTCCTGGCCGACATCGCCAACCCACAGCACCGGATTTACCGCGACATCATCCTCCGCGACGCCTTGGTGCAGAGCGAGTACTTCCGCTGGCTCGAGGCCTGGGCCGCATGGTTCGAGCCCGAGCGAATCTACATCGGCCTGTTCGAGCAGATGCGGGCCGACGCGCGCGGCTTCACCCGTGGCGTTTGCCAGTTTCTCGATCTCGATCCGACGTTTTACGACACCTACGAATTCCCGGTGCTCAACGAGAGCTTCGTGGTCCGCAATCAGCGTCTGCACCGGCTGCGGCATCGCCTGGTCGCGGCGGTCCCGGGACTGCCGCAACTCACGCTGGCCAAGAAGCTGTACCGGATGGTGAACGTCTCCTCGGGCAAGCAGGCCAATGGCACGACGCGCGGCGACGAGGATGTCGCCGAGCTGCGCCGGCTCGACGAACATTTTGCCCCGTGGAACGCCCGGCTCGCTGAGAAGTTCAACCTCGATCTGTCGTGCTGGGCGTGAGCGACGGCGAACCAATGAATCACCGCGGCAATAACTTCGACGTGCTACGCTTCGCCTTGGCGACCGCGGTGATCTACAGCCATTCGTTCCCGCTCACGCGCGGCGAAGAGCAGGCTTTCGAGCCGCTGCACTGGTACTCCGGTGCGCAGATGTCGATCGGCGCCTTGGCGGTCGATTCGTTCTTCATCATCAGCGGCTTCCTCATCACCCATAGTTGGGTGCGCGGCCGCGGCGTAGTCGATTTCTTCCGCAAGCGGGCGCTGCGCATCTATCCCGGTTACATCGTTACGGTCGCCCTGTGCCTGCTGGTTGTGGCGCCAATTGCCGGCGCCGAGTTGGTGCGGATTGTGGCGCCAGCCAACCTGGGACGGGTAGCGTGGAAAACGACGCAACTTCTCGGCCACGTCGAACGGACCGTGTTCCCCGACAACCCGTATCCGTATGCCTTAAACGGGTCGCTGTGGAGCATTCGTTTCGAGTTCGCTTGCTACGTGCTCACGCCGATTCTGGCACTGCTGGGCTTGTTGAGCCGGCGGCGATGGATGGTCGGCGTGCTGGCCGCGTTGCTGGCCTGCCAGGCGGTGCTCGTGTTCATCGATCCGCCGGCCGCGGGTGGGATGGCCGAGGCGGGCGAACGCTTCGGCAACGTGCATACGCTGTTGCGTTGCATGGTGTTCTATTTCGCCGGCGTGGTTTGCTACCTCTACCAGGACCGGTTGCCGCGCGGGGCGTGGGTTGCGCTGGCGGCGCTGTCGGCATTCCTGGTGGCCGCGCTGGTGCCGCACGGCCTGTTGTTCGTCGCCCCGGTGGCGCTGTCGCTGATGATTTTCTGGTTTGCGTTCAACGAGCGCATCGGTTGTCAGAACTTCGCCAGCCGCGGCGACTTCTCGTACGGCGTCTATCTGTATGCATTTCCCATCCAGCAATTGCTGGTGATGTACGCCGGACCGTGGCAGCCGACGACGCTGTTCCTGGCGGCGCTCGTGCCGACGTGCGGCATGGCGGCGCTAAGCTGGTACCTCGTCGAACGGCCGTGCCTGCGGCTGAAGTCGCGCCCGACAAGGGCTACTGCACCGGCCTCCGCGGCAGCCGTCGCCGAGTTGTTGCCCGCCGCCGCTACGGTCCCGGCCTTGGAGCAACAATCATGAGTGGGCAGCGTGATATTCAACGTGTCTTAATCACCGGTGGGGCCGGGTTCATCGGCTCGCATCTCACGTGCGCGCTCGTCGATCGCGGCGTCGCCGTGACGGTGCTCGACAACCTGTCGCCGCAGATTCATGGCCGCGACGGCCAGTCGCCAACGCTCGGCAC
This sequence comes from Pirellulales bacterium, assembly GCA_036272935.1. Lineage (GTDB taxonomy): Bacteria > Planctomycetota > Planctomycetia > Pirellulales > PNKZ01 > DATAXP01. The sequence goes on from DATAXP010000070.1 coordinate 117,286, forward strand.
GATCCGCGATCTGGCTCGGATCATCCGCGGCGACGTGCGCGATCGTGCGGCCATCGAAGAAGCGGTCGCCGGCCAGGATGCGGTGGTGCATTTGGCTGCCGAAACCGGCACCGGACAATCGATGTACGAAATCGAGCGCTATGTCGACGTGAACGTGCGCGGCACCAGCGTGCTGCTCGATGTCCTCTCGGCCGCCAAGACCAAGGTCCGCAAGCTGGTGGTGGCTTCGTCGCGTGCGGTGTACGGCGAAGGGAGCTACCACTGCCCCCAGCATGGGACGGTTTATCCCGGGAGCCGTAGCGACGAGCGCCTCGTCGCCGGCGATTTCGAGGTGAAATGCCCGCACTGTGGCACGAACGTCGAGTGCATCGCGACCGACGAGTCGGCGAAGCTGCACCCCTCGAGTGTCTATGGCATCACGAAGCTGTCGCAAGAGCAGTTGGTGATGGCGACCGGCCGAGCCGCGGGGTTCCCGGTTACAGCATTGCGGTATCAGAACGTCTACGGCCCCGGGCAATCGCTGTCGAACCCCTACACCGGCATCTTGTCGATCTTTTCGACGCGCATCCTCAACGGGAACGACATTCAGATTTTCGAGGACGGTTCCGAAAGCCGCGACTTCGTGTTCATCGACGACGTGGTCGATGCCACGGTGCTTGCACTTGAGAATCCTGCCGCCGATCACGAGGTGTTCGGCGTCGGCACCGGGCAGCCGACGAGCGTTGTCACGGTGGCCGAGGCGCTGCGCGATGCTTACGGCCGGCAGTCGGCCCTGTTCGTCAATGGCAAGTATCGACTGGGAGACATTCGGCACAACTACGCCGACCTGACGAAGATCACGGCAAAGCTTGGCTTCCGGCCTCGGTATGACTTCCGGAGCGGCATCGCGCAGTTCGTCGCGTGGGTCGAGGGGCAAAGCGTGCCGGCGGACCAGTCCGATCGTTCGCTGCACGAGATGGCGGCCAAGGGGTTGTACAAATGAGTTCGCTCGAGTGCAGCGAGATTGCGCCGTCGATGCTGGCCGGCCGCCGCGTGCTGCTCGTCTGTCCGCAGACGTTCGACTACCATCGGCTGCTGCGCGATGAACTGGGCCTGCACGGTGCCCAGGTCGACTGCTTTACCGAGAACCTCGAGAACACCGCCTACGCGATCGCCCGTCGGCTGGGTTCCCGCGGGCTGAGCGCATATAAGGATTTCTTTCGCCGCACAGTGGCTCGCCAGGCGGCGCAGGTCGAGTACGATTTCATCCTCGTCGTGCGCGGCGAGTTTTTGAACCGTGCGTGGCTCGAGTGGCTGCGTGCCGCGCAGCCGCAGGCGCGGATGGTGATGTACCAATGGGACCCGGTGCGCATCCACGATTTTCGGCCCGTGATCGACGTGTTCGACCGCGTGGCGTCGTTCGATCGCGCCGATTGCGAGCAGTACGGCCTCGATTATCTGCCGCTGTTCTTCTGCCGCGATCTCGACCGACTGCGCGATGGCGGTGACGAGCCGCGCTGGGACCTGACATTCGTCGGCACGCTGCACAGCGACCGCACGCGGATCGCGTTGGACCTGGCCGAGCAGGCTGCCGCCGCGGGGTTGTCGACCTTTCTGTTCTTCTATCTCACCTGGACCAGCTATACGAAACAGGCCTGGATTCAGCGCACCATCCCGCGCCGTGTGCCGCACCTCAGCCTGCGGCCGATGCCGCGCTCGCGGCTGCTGGAGATTATCGGCAGATCGCGCGCCGTGATCGACGTCAACAAGCCCGAGCAAACCGGGCTGACGATGCGCACGATGGAAGTGCTCGGCGCTGGCCGCAAGCTGATCACCACCAACGAGCATGTGCGGATGGAGCCGTTCTATTCGCCGGAGGTCGTCGACGTAGTCGACCGCGATGCCCCGGCGCTCGATACCGATTTTGTTGTCGCTTCGCACGCACCCGCCGACGTCCACCGGCAACGCCTGGACCGTTGGCTGCTTGACCTTTTGGGAGACCGCGCTGCATGAATTCCGAGTCGTCCGCCGTTCCGTTTCGCTGGCTGAACGTGGTGATCCTCGCCCTGGCTGTTTTCCATAGCGGCGGCGTTCCGATCATCGAGTTCTACTACCTCACCACAGCACTGGGTGCGCTGGTGGTACTGCGGTTCTTCCTGCGCGGAACGCTTCCGACGACCGCGCTGCTGCTATACTCGGCGGCGATTGCCGGGCTGTTGTTTGCGCACTTCGTCCTGTCTGATCGCACGCAGAATCCGAAACTGTACGTGCTGTACTTGGGCTACGCCGTCATTGCGTTGGCGATCGTGCTGCATTACATGCACAGCGCCGACGATGTTGCCACCGACTTCCGCGATGCCTTGGTGTTCTTCATGGTCTGGTCGTTCGCGGGCTTTTTGCTGCAATTTCCGTTTTCCGATCGTATCGGTACCTATGCCAAAGGCGATTACGAAGCACTGACGTTTGCGAACCTATTTTTCTATCCACGCTTTGCCGAGGCGGAGGTGCCGTTTCTGCACAACGTGTATCGATCGCAGGGATTGTTTTGGGAGCCCGGCATTCAGCAAATTTATATGAACGCACTGCTGTTCGTGGCGCTATACTGCCGGCCGAGCCGTTGGATGGCCTGGGGAGCGATCGCTGCCGTGCTGCTGACGGTATCAACGGCCGGCTACGTGGTGCTGCTGTATGTAGCCGGACCGTGGCTGATTGGCGTGGTGCGTCGCCGCCCTGCCTTTGCCCCGTTGACCATCGCGCTGGCGGCCGTGCTGGTCGTTGCCGCGATGATCAATTGGACCGAGAAAGTCCACGGCAGCGGCAGCCGCTCGGCCCAGGCGCGCGAAACCGATTTCCGCGTCGGAATGGAGCTATTCCGCGAATACCCGTGGGCGGGCATTGGCCTGAGCCGCGAGCGCATGCACGACCTCAGCGCGATGTCGTACCTGCAAAGCCAAGGAGGCCCGTTGAAGCCCGAAGAGGTTGAAAAGTTCAAGGGTTTCACCAGCTCGCTGGTTTATCTGACTTGCGGATTAGGGCTGTTCGGCGCGGTGCTGTTCGTCGTTTGCTTCTACCGGCAGCAACTGTTGCCCGAATGGCCACTGTATTGGCTGGGCATGGTCATGCTGTGCGCCGTGTCGGAGCCGATTTTAAACACACCGCTATTCCTGATGTTCCCTGTGTCGGGATTGACCACCCTGTTAATGCCGCGCGCGGTCGGCTTGCCGGCTGCGCAGCGGGCATTGCTTGATCGTGGATAGGCGTTGACCGAATTGCGTTGCGTATGGAGGATCCGTTGCATAATCGATTGTTAAATGGAGGCGCGTGGGCGCTGGCGGGGCGGGCCGCGTCGATCGCGGTCAATGCGCTGACATTGCCGGCACTTTCGCGGTTGTTCTCGTCGGAGCCGGCGGAGTTCGGCTTGTACCTGCTGGCGGCGGGCATGTCGCTGCTGTTCGCGCATGCCGGAGCGGCGGGGCTGAATCTGTCGGTCGTGCGTCATGCCGCGGTACACCTGGGGAGCAATCGACCGGCAGCAGCGGCGGCCGTGATCCGCACCTCGTTGTGGCTGGCAGCCGCGGGAGGCTCGGTGGCCGGCGCGCTGTTTTGCCTCGGCGTGTCGACGCTGCCGTTGGAACTGTGCGGCGATTTCCGGCACCATCACGTTGCCGGCATCATCGGGCTGTGGATCGTGCTACAGGCGATGGGGCTGGTGCTGGCCGACGCGTTCCGCGCGTTCCACGATATCCGGCTAGCCGTCGCGTTCGGCGGGCTGGCATCGAACGCACTGTTCGCGGCGATCCTGATGGTTTCACTGCTGGTGAATCCTCATCCGTCGCTGCAAGAAGTGCTGAGCATGGCGGCCATCGGCTGGGGAGCCAGCTTCGCCATCGGTGCGATGTGCCTGGTGCGACGGCTGCGCCGATTGACCGCAGCAGCCGCCGACGAACCCGCTTGCGCTGCTTCGAGCACCGAACTGCTGCGAGAATCGCTGCCGTTGATGGTGTCGAGTGTCATCATGCTGGCCACGATGCAAATCGACCTGTGGGTGGTCGGCTGGTATTACGCGGCCGACGAATCGCGCGTGGCGTTATACGGAGCGGCGGCCCGGTTGGTCGGATTGGTCGGAACGGCGCTGGTGGTGGTCAATGCGGTGATTCCGCCGATGGTTGCCGAGCTGCACGCGCATCGGCGCATGCGACCACTCGAGCAATTGCTGCGTGGTACCGCCACGCTGGCCGGCGTGCCGGCATCGTTGGCTTTGCTGGCGATGATCTTCGCCGCCGGGCCAATGCTCGGCACCGTCTACGGTCCGTACTATCGCGACGCGGCGCCGATCTTGATGATCCTCAGTTGCGGCTACCTGGTATTCACCGCCGGCGGTTCCGCGGGCATCACGCTGATGATGACCGGCCACGCCAAGGCATCGATGGCGATCAACGTGGTCAGCGTGGTGCTGTTGCTCATCGGCACCGTGGTGGCCGTGCCGCACGGGACGATCGCGGTAGCGTGCGTGATGAGCTTCACCATGGCAGCGCAAAAGATCGCCATGCTCGCCTGGGTGCGGTGGAACTTGGGCATCTGGACGCAGTTGTACTTCCCGCCGACGTGGTCGCAGCTCCGCCAAACCTTCGCCCATCCTCCGGCTAACACGGTCGTCGAAAGCGCTACATGACCGCGCGGGCCATGATCGAAGTCGCTGCGCGCAAGTTCCGCGGCCCCGATTACCTGCTCGATCCGCGGCTGTCGCTGCGTACGCTGGCGGGCATCGCGGTGCGGCGCATCGCTGGGCTGTCGCGCTGTCTGTTGCGCGGGATCGTCTGGTCGACCGATATCCGCCGGCTGGTGTTCGTCGGCGCCGGCGTCGAGCTGCGCAACCGGCAGTGCATTTATCTCGGCGGCGGCGTCACGATCGGTAAGTACGTCACGATCGATGGCCTGAGTGTCGAAGGGGTACACATCGACCAAGGCGTGTCGATTGGCCCGTACACGATCATCGAAGCTACCGGCGTGATCACGAACCTGGGGCGCGGCTGCTGGATCGGCCGCAAGTCGGGCATCGGTGCCTTCTCGTTCATCGGCGCGGCCGGCGGCGTGCGCATCGGCGAGAACGTGATCATGGGGCAACGCGTCAGTTTCCATTCCGAGAACCACGTGTTCGATCGCACCGACGTGCCGATCTGTTCGCAGGGAGTTACACGGCAGGGGATCGTTGTCGAAGACGATTGCTGGGTGGGAGCGAACGTCGTGTTTCTCGACGGGGCGCACGTCGGCCGTGGTTGTGTGGTCGCCGCCGGAGCGGTGGTGCGCGGCGAGATTCCGCCCTACTCAGTGATCGGCGGCGTGCCGGCGAAGGTGCTCAAGTCGCGACAAACGGAGCCGGCATGAAGACCGTGCTGTTCGTGCACCACGGCGCCGAGCTTTACGGTTCGGACAAGGTGCTCGCGACGCTGGCTGCTGGGCTCGATCGCCAGCGCTTTCGCGCGATTGTGGCCGTGCCGAACGACGGCCCGCTGGTCGATCACTTGCGGCAGCAAGGGGTCGAGACCAGGCTGGTGCCGCTGGCGCGTGTGATGCGCGCCACGATCAGCGTGCGCGGCCTGGCGCAGTTGATGGCCGACGTTCCGCGCTCGCTGCGTGGCTTCAGTCGCGAGTTCGCCGACGTGCCGGTTGACGTGGTCCATTCCAACACGCTGGCCGTGCTCTCAGGGGCGCTGTATGCCCGTCGTCGCCGCGTGCCGCACGTTTGGCATGTCCACGAGATGATTGTCCATCCTCGGGCGGCGCGCGTCGGCTTTCCGCTGCTGCTACGCGCCTTTGGCGATGCGGTGCCGTGCAATTCGGCCGCTGCCCGCGATCTGCTGCTCGAAGCGCAGCCGAAGTTGGCCGAGCGGTGCAGGGTGGTCCACAACGGGCTCGATCGCACGGTGCCGGCCGACCCTGAAGCCTCAGCAGCGCTGCGACGGCGCCTGGGGCTGAGCGATGGCGACGTGCTGGTGCTGCTGCTGGGCCGGATCAACCGCTGGAAGGGGCATCAACTACTGGTCGACGCGGCCGAGCGGCTGGTGGCTGCGGGCCGCGACGAGCTGTTCTTTCTGTGCGTGGGAAGCACGCCAGAGGGGCAGGATCATTTCCGCACCGACCTGTTCGAGCGGTTAGCGAACTCGCCGGCTAAGGCGCGGTTCCACGTCGAGCCGTTCGCCGACAATCCTTGGGTCGCCTGGGACGCCTGCGACATTGCCGTGGTGCCTTCGACCGAACCGGAACCGTTCGGCATGGTCGCGCTCGAGGCGATGGCGGCGCACAAGCCGGTGATTGCCGCGGCACATGGTGGATTGACCGAGATTGTCGTCCCTGAAGAGACCGGCATGCTGTTCCCGCCGGGCGATGCTCCGGCGCTGGCCGACTCGATCGGTCGCTTGGGGGCGGATTCCACATTGCGCCGCCAGATGGGCGAGGCCGGTGCCCGCCGCGCTGCGGAACGATTCTCGACCGCCGCCTACGTGCAGAAGTTCGAGCGGTTGTACGAAACCATGTGTGCCGGCGCAGCCGGCTGAAAACCCTGCGCCCGGCCTGAAATTCGCCGCGGTCGCCGGTCGTCCGTGAGATATGCTGGATACGTATGGCAGTGTCGATGCAAATCTCCGAGCCGGTACCTCTCGCCGCTCAGCCGCCAGCGTTGCCGTTGACGGTCTTCGAGCGCTACATCCTCGCCGACGACTCGGCCGACTACCCAATGATGCCGCTGGTCGAACTCGATCTGCACGGATCGTTCGACCGGGCACGGCTCGAGACGGCCGTCGCCGGGGCGCTTGGGCGAAACGTGCTGCTGCAAGCGCGTGTCGAGCGCGTCAGCGGTCGATGGCAATGGAAACACGAGCCCAACGTTCAGCCGCTGCTCGACTGGCAGCGCGACACTGTTCCGATCGAGTCGGTCGACGGCGGACGCATCGACTTGCGGCGGGAGATCGGTCTGCGGCTTTATGTCCGCCAGCGCGCCGACGGCGCGCGGATGATCGTCCATTTTCACCACGCCTGCACCGATGGCTACGGCATGGCGGCGTTTCTCGACGACGTGATGGCCGGCTATGTCGCCGCGGGCGACGCGCAGTTCCAGCCTCCTCCCTACCGTGCGACCCGCCACGACCGGTTGCTGGAGCGCGGCACGTTCGAGCCTCCGGTCATTGCCGACGATCGGCCGCGCACGCTGCGGCAGCGTCTGCGCGACGTGAGCAGTTTTCTGCGCCAACGGCCGGTGCCACTGCAGGCAACCGAGCAACGCCCTGCCAACGGCCAACGGCGCATCAATCCGCTTGTGATGTTCAAGCACGTCTTCGACGCCGGTGAGCTGGCGCGCGGTAGCGAGGCGCGGCTCAACGATCTGGCACTGGCACGGTTGTTCCTCGTGTTGCGCGACTGGAATCGGCAGCACGCCGCGCGGCGGCAGCAACCCTTACGCGTGCTTGTCCCCACCGATCTGCGGCGGCGCGGCGACGAAGCGATGCCGGCAGCTAATGCGAGCGGCTTCGCGTTCGTCACGCGCCGGCTCGCTGAACTAAAAGACGAAGCAACATTGCTTGCCTCGTTGCGTGCCGAGCTGCAGGCTGTCCAGCGCGAGCGCCATGGAGCCGGCTTCTTGCAGGACATCGGCTCTTTGCTGGCCGTGCCCGGTGCACTGCCGGCCGCGCTGCGATTCGGCGGCTGCGCAGCCACCGCGGTCTTGTCGTACATGGGCGATCCGACGCGACGGCTGATGCGCTACCTGCCGCGCGATGAGCAGGGGCGCGTCGAGGGGGGCGGCCTGCGGATCGAGCATTTCTTCTTCGCGCCGCCGGTCCGCCGCGGCACGCGGCTCTCGGTCGGGCTAACGCGCTACGCGGGACGCGTCCACCTGGGACTGACGTGCGATCCGTGGCTGTATACGCCCGACGACGCGCAATCGTTGCTCACAATGCTTGTCGACGCCACGCGCACCGGCGGCGCCTGAAAGCCGTTCTAGCAGGACGCTGCAAAACGGTCGTTGTGTCGTTGATCGGGGTCCGTCCCGGGCATTTTTTCCGGGAGGACAATGCTGGAACCTGGCTCGCTGCCGGTCCATCGACCGACAGCGACCGCGTCTCTGGCTCCTTCAG